>NZ_JBHZPD010000026.1:0-3014 GCF_042787955.1 Peribacillus sp. YIM B13477 | reverse complement strand
AAAAGCGTTGGTTAAGTCCTCGATCTATTAGTATCAGTCAGCTCCACATGTCACCATGCTTCCACCTCTGACCTATCAACCTGATCATCTTTCAGGGATCTTACTAGCTTGCGCCATGGGAAATCTCATCTTGAGGGGGGCTTCATGCTTAGATGCTTTCAGCACTTATCCCGTCCGCACGTAGCTACCCAGCTATGCCTTTGGCAAGACAACTGGTACACCAGCGGTGCGTCCATCCCGGTCCTCTCGTACTAAGGACAGCTCCTCTCAAATTTCCTGCGCCCGCGACGGATAGGGACCGAACTGTCTCACGACGTTCTGAACCCAGCTCGCGTACCGCTTTAATGGGCGAACAGCCCAACCCTTGGGACCGACTACAGCCCCAGGATGCGATGAGCCGACATCGAGGTGCCAAACCTCCCCGTCGATGTGGACTCTTGGGGGAGATAAGCCTGTTATCCCCGGGGTAGCTTTTATCCGTTGAGCGATGGCCCTTCCATGCGGAACCACCGGATCACTAAGCCCGACTTTCGTCCCTGCTCGACTTGTAGGTCTCGCAGTCAAGCTCCCTTGTGCCTTTACACTCTACGAATGATTTCCAACCATTCTGAGGGAACCTTTGGGCGCCTCCGTTACTCTTTAGGAGGCGACCGCCCCAGTCAAACTGCCCACCTGACACTGTCTCCCACCCCGATAAGGGGCGCGGGTTAGAATTTCAATACAGCCAGGGTAGTATCCCACCAACGCCTCCACCGAAGCTGGCGCTCCGGCTTCTCAGGCTCCTACCTATCCTGTACAAGCTGTACCAAAATTCAATATCAGGCTGCAGTAAAGCTCCACGGGGTCTTTCCGTCCTGTCGCGGGTAACCTGCATCTTCACAGGTACTATAATTTCACCGAGTCTCTCGTTGAGACAGTGCCCAGATCGTTACACCTTTCGTGCGGGTCGGAACTTACCCGACAAGGAATTTCGCTACCTTAGGACCGTTATAGTTACGGCCGCCGTTTACTGGGGCTTCGGTTCAAAGCTTCGCTTGCGCTAACCTCTCCCCTTAACCTTCCAGCACCGGGCAGGTGTCAGCCCCTATACTTCGCCTTGCGGCTTCGCAGAGACCTGTGTTTTTGCTAAACAGTCGCCTGGGCCTATTCACTGCGGCTTTTCTGGGCTATTCACCCTAAAAAGCACCCCTTCTCCCGAAGTTACGGGGTCATTTTGCCGAGTTCCTTAACGAGAGTTCTCTCGCACACCTTAGGATTCTCTCCTCGCCTACCTGTGTCGGTTTGCGGTACGGGCACCTTACATCTCACTAGAGGCTTTTCTTGGCAGCGTGGAATCAGGAACTTCGGTACTATATTTCCCTCGCCATCACAGCTCCGCCTTAATGGAAACGGGATTTGCCTCGTTTCCGGCCTAACTGCTTGGACGCGCATATCCAACAGCGCGCTTACCCTATCCTTCTGCGTCCCCCCATCGTTCAAACGATGTATAGGTGGTACAGGAATATCAACCTGTTGTCCATCGCCTACGCCTTTCGGCCTCGGCTTAGGTCCCGACTAACCCTGAGCGGACGAGCCTTCCTCAGGAAACCTTAGGCATTCGGTGGAAGGGATTCTCACCCTTCTTTCGCTACTCATACCGGCATTCTCACTTCTAAGCGCTCCACCAGTCCTTCCGGTCTGACTTCAACGCCCTTAGAACGCTCTCCTACCATCGACACCATACGGTGTCAATCCACAGCTTCGGTGATACGTTTAGCCCCGGTACATTTTCGGCGCGGAGTCACTCGACCAGTGAGCTATTACGCACTCTTTAAATGGTGGCTGCTTCTAAGCCAACATCCTGGTTGTCTAAGCAACTCCACATCCTTTTCCACTTAACGTATACTTTGGGACCTTAGCTGGTGGTCTGGGCTGTTTCCCTTTCGACTACGGATCTTATCACTCGCAGTCTGACTCCCAAGAATAAGTATTTGGCATTCGGAGTTTGACTGAATTCGGTAACCCGTTGGGGGCCCCTAGTCCAATCAGTGCTCTACCTCCAATACTCTCATCTTGAGGCTAGCCCTAAAGCTATTTCGGAGAGAACCAGCTATCTCCAGGTTCGATTGGAATTTCTCCGCTACCCACACCTCATCCCCGCACTTTTCAACGTGCGTGGGTTCGGGCCTCCATTCAGTGTTACCTGAACTTCACCCTGGACATGGGTAGATCACCTGGTTTCGGGTCTACGACCTCATACTCATTCGCCCTATTCAGACTCGCTTTCGCTGCGGCTCCGTCTCATCAACTTAACCTCGCATGAAATCGTAACTCGCCGGTTCATTCTACAAAAGGCACGCCATTACCCATTAACGGGCTTTGACTACTTGTAGGCACACGGTTTCAGGATCTATTTCACTCCCCTTCCGGGGTGCTTTTCACCTTTCCCTCACGGTACTGGTTCACTATCGGTCACTAGGGAGTATTTAGCCTTGGGAGATGGTCCTCCCTGCTTCCGACGGGATTTCTCGTGTCCCGCCGTACTCAGGATCCACTCAGGAGGGAACGAAGTTTCAACTACAGGGTTTTTACCTTCTTCGACGGACCTTTCCAGGTCGCTTCATTTACCCCGTTCCTTTGTAACTCCATGTTGAGTGTCCTACAACCCCAAGAGGCAAGCCTCTTGGTTTGGGCTAATTCCGTTTCGCTCGCCGCTACTCAGGAAATCGCGTTTGCTTTCTCTTCCTCCGGGTACTTAGATGTTTCAGTTCCCCGGGTCTGCCTTCAGTACCCTATGTATTCAGGTAAAGATACTGTTCCATTACGAACAGTGGGTTTCCCCATTCGGAAATCTCCGGATCAAAGCTTACTTACAGCTCCCCGAAGCATATCGGTGTTAGTCCCGTCCTTCATCGGCTCCTAGTGCCAAGGCATCCACCGTGCGCCCTTTCTAACTTAACCGTTAAAAAAGATCTTACAGATGCTTTGAAAAAAATTAATTGCCTTCTATCTATTATCTAGTTTTCAAGGAACAA
>NZ_JBHZPD010000025.1:0-8018 GCF_042787955.1 Peribacillus sp. YIM B13477 | reverse complement strand
GTTGGGGGTTTCCCCCTGTGAGAGTAGGACGCCGCCAAGCCATTTGAAAAGATCAGCCATCCGGCTGGTCTTTTTTGCGTTAAGAACAAATTATGGAGCCCTGTTATATATAGAAGCTGTTACATCACCATTGAAAGGGGCTGAAATCGAAAATTGTTCATCCTTTTAAATTTAAACCGTTTCGACTATCCGTAACTTAGGATATAAGCGAGATATTAGTACTGCCTGCTTAAAAAATGGGTTATTAAAATTGATTGCAAATAACTGGATAATTGATATAAATAAACAGCAGTACATATATTTTAGCTAAAAAGAAATTAATTCAGAAACTGGTAACTAAAAATGTGGGGAATATCAAAATAGAAGGAAGCCCTCATAAAGGATAAAATAATTGGTGCCTCTGCAAATAAAAGGTACTCTTCCAACTTGTATGAACACTAACAAATACAAGGCAGGGCTGAACTTTTAAGGTAAATGAGATTCGAAATGAGACCTTCGGAATTTAAAAATAATGAGTATGAGGATTTGCTCTATGGTCATTAAGGACTGCTTCATGAGTTTGACACAACTAAATTAGCGCAGTATAATAATCCAGTAGAACGATATACTAAATAAATTTAACTAATTTACGGTAACATAAATGTTTTTTCAATACTTTTCTAATCGCTTGAATTTAGTAGAACGATATACTAACAACAAGCACGATTAGTAGAACGATATACTAGTAATGCTAAGTTGGTAGAACGATGTACTAACTTAGCCGGTTAATTTATGATGTTTATTGTTTTATTTAGTACGTAATTATTTTTTTTGAATTTATGGTATGGGCAAGGGGGCAACATCTGAGAGGCTTAAGAATCCAATTGCATTTCGATAACTTTTTAAATAGGGGTGTGTTTCATGAAAAATCCATTTATAAAAATGGCCGCAGGTTTATATATTAGCTATTTTATTTTAGGCATGATCAATATTATCATTGGATCAAATATGGAAAATTTGTCAAATCAATTAAATACAAGTGCATCAGGGATAAGTTACTTGGTCTCAGCCATAGGAATCGGTAAGTTAGTTTCTTTGTTTTTCGCCGGTAGACTGTCGGATAAATTAGGAAGGAAACCATTTGTTGTTTCAGCATCTTTTATCTACCTGATCTTCCTTATAGGGATACCTTTGGCTCCTAACTATACATTGGCATTTATATTTGCTGTATGTGCTGGTATTGCCAATTCATTTTTGGATGCAGGTACGTATCCAGCACTTATTGAGGCTTTTCAAAAGAAAGCTGGTTCCGCTACCGTATTAGTAAAAGCATTCGTTTCAATCGGTGCCGCACTTCTTCCATTTATCATGGCGTTCTTTATAGCTAGAGATATGTTTTACGGGTATACATTCTTCTTGATGGCTGCTGTATATCTTGTTAATGGGTTTTTCCTGCTTAAGGTTTCATTCCCGGATCATAAAGCCCAAAGCCAAACTCGGAATGATGAACAAGCTGTGCCGGTTCAACAGCAATTCCTCTCAAAACCGAAGTTTGCTCAGGAAGGTTTGGCCGTCATACTATTAGGCTTCACATCAACTGCTTTATTCATGTTGGTTCAAGTCTGGCTTCCGAACTTCGGACAAGATGTATTGGGGCTAACCCAAGCTAAGGCTGTTCAATTGCTTAGTTACTATAGTATTGGCTCCCTTGTTTCTGTCATTTTACTAGCTGTTCTATTGAATAAAGTAATTAAGCCCATTACCGTCATGATTATCTATCCGGTCATTGCAGCATTATCTTTATTGTCACTCATCTACATCCAGCAACCATTTATAACCGTTTTGAGCGCTTTCTTCATAGGGCTTTCAACTGCAGGGGTATTCCAATTAGCAATGACAATAATCACAGAATTCTTCCCTGCTAATAAAGGTACGATCACTTCATATGTAAACATTGCAGGTAGTTCAGCCTTTATCATCATACCTTTCATTACAGGTATCATTTCCAAGAATGCTGGGTTAACTGCGGTCTTCTTGTTTGATGTGGCAATTGCGGCAATTAGTATTTTGTTGGCCGTTTTCGTTGCCTATCGATACAAGAAGGTAATTAAAGTTTCCAATTAAACGGTCTAACCGAACATCAGTGGGGCATGAACCCTACTGATGATATTGATAAAAGGGGGAAACATCATGCAAACAATCACGATCAAAGACGTAACGATCGGAGAAGGGGTTCCAAAAATCATCGTTCCACTAATGGGGAAAACGGAAGAAGAACTGCTTAAAGAAGTTGAAACGGTAAATGTGTTACGGCCGGATATCATTGAATGGCGAGTAGATGTCTTTGAACAAGTCGAAAGCTTAGAAGCCGTTTCGGATATGATTTCAAAACTTAGAAGTGCTGTTCCTAGTACTTTGCTGCTTTTCACTTTTAGAAGCAATAAAGAAGGCGGAAACAAGGAAATCAGCGATGATTATTATTTCGAACTTCTTCATACAGCAATTAAAACGAAGAATATTGATCTTGTCGATGTGGAGTTGTTTTTTGAGGAATCATCAGTGAAGGAGACTGTGAAGGTAGCTGAGGAAAATGGGGTATACGTAGTGATGTGTAACCATGATTTCGATAAGACACCAGCAAAAGAAGAAATCATTTACCGATTGCGTAAGATGCAGGAATTTGGCGCCCATATTCCCAAAATCGCTGTAATGCCCCAAACAGTAGGTGACTTACTCGTATTATTAGATGCAACTTACACGATGAAAACAAAGTATGCCGATCGCCCATTCATTACGATGTCAATGTCGGGTACAGGCCTGGTCAGTAGATTATCAGGTGCGGTGTTTGGATCTGCTTGTACATTCGGTGCCGGAAAAGAAGCATCTGCACCAGGACAAATTCCTGTTAAGCAATTAAGAAATGTATTGGAAATCATTGATCAAAATATTTAATTCATAATTCCTTCCAAGAAGGAATTTATATAAAGTTTAAAAAATCAGGGGGAATAGAACATGGAAAATCTAGGACGAATTAATGGGAAAACAGAATTAGTAGGATTGCTGGCAACACCTATCGGACATTCATTATCACCTGCCATGCATAATTTAGCTTTCGATAAATTAGGCTTGAATTGCGCCTATTTAGCATTTGAGGTTGGAAATGAAGAGCTGGAAGATGCAGTCAAAGGGATGCGTGCATTAAATGTAAAAGGATTTAACGTATCCATGCCTAATAAAATGAAGATCCTTCCATATCTTGATGAATTGGCGGACAGTGCTAAATTTTCAGGAGCCGTTAATACAGTTGTCAATGTCGATGGAAAGTTCGTAGGGCACAGCACTGATGGAATGGGATATACCCGGAACCTAAAAGAACATGGTATTGATATTAAAGGCAAGAAAATGACTCTTATCGGTTCTGGTGGGGCTGCTACCCCAATTGCCATTCAATCTGCGCTGGAAGGGGTGGCGGAAATCAGCATTTTTGCTCGTGATGATGCATTCTTCCCGCAAGCAGAAGAGAATGTGCGAATCATCAATGAGGATATGAAGCATTTAAATGTGAAAGCCAATGTATACCCTCTTGAAAATGTTGAACAATTAAAGGCTGAAATCGCAACTAGTGATATTTTGGCAAATGGAACCGGCGTTGGCATGAAACCACTTGAAGGCTTAAGTGTCATTCAAGACGAATCAATGCTGCGTCCTGATTTAATCGTAACCGATGTTGTGTACATCCCACGAAAATCTAAACTAATGGAACAAGCTGAAGCTGTAGGTGCTACCGCTATTAATGGTCTTGGGATGATGCTTTGGCAAGGTGCACTAGCTTTTGAATTATGGACAGGTCAACAAATGCCTGTTGATTTCATCAAAGAGCAATTGTTTGCAGAATAAAATGATTCCACTCTGGAGATTGTTCTCCAAATAGAGGTTTTTTTCATACTCGATGTGCATCATTTATTAAATGATTAAAAAAAATTGGGTGCACCAAACCTCGGAGCTAAGAAATTCAGGGAGTGAAGTCCCTTGTTTTTCTTAGCGTTTTTTTTTGAAAAGTGGTTTTCATGTAAATGGATAACATAAAGGGGAGACTTTAATGTAATTACATTGTGCATTAAGGTGTTATATGGGAGTAACACAACGTGATTTATTATAGGGGTGTAATAATGAAAAATCAGTATTTTAAAGCGGCATCTGGCATGTATATTAACTATTTTCTGCTGGGGATGGTTAATATTATTCTCGCCTCAAACATGCCCTCTTTAACAGAACAATGGGATACGGACTCTACTGGCATTAGTTATCTTATTGCAGCAATAGGAATAGGCAGATTACTCACGTATGGGCTCTCGGGAGTATTATCAGATAAATTTGGAAGAAAACCATTGATCATGGTCTCTTCGGTTATAATGGGCGTTTTTTTAATTGGGATTCCATTTTCCCCCACATATGAAATGGCCTTTGTATTTGCCTTACTTGCGGGAATTTCCAACTCAGCCATGGATGCAGGTACATATCCGGCGCTAACTGAAATGTTTCCTGAATCTGCTGGTTCCGCGAGTGTTATGGTTAAGGCTTTTGGTTCGCTCGGTGCTACAATCCTGCCATTCATCATCTTGTTTCTTACTACGAACCAATTATTTTACGGGTTTGCATTTTTAGTACCGGCTGTCATCTATTTCATGAATATGTTTTTGGTGATGTCCGCTTCATTTCCAAGCAAATCCGAAGCTGTCAGTAAAGAAGAGGATTTGCATAGTCACAGGTTCATAACGGAACCTGAATTTTGGAGCGAAGGAGTCGCACTAATCATAATTGGGTTTACATCAACTGCGTTATTTACAGTTTCGCAAATCTGGTTACCGAGTTTCGGCCAGGAAGTTGCAGGGATGCAATCTTCAAGTGCAATTAAATTATTGAGCTATTATAGTGTGGGGTCACTTATTTCCGTCCTGCTATTATCCATCTTATTAAACAAATGGATTAAGCCCGTGACGGTGATATTGCTTTATCCAATGATTACTTTACTTACGGTAATCATCATACTAACGATTCATTCACCTATTGTCTTAAGTATTAGCTCCTTTTTCCTTGGAGCCTCGACAGCTGGGATCTTTCAATTAACCATTGCAATAATGACTGAACTTTTCTGGAGAAAAAAAGGAACTGTAACAGGGATCGTTGCGACGGCATCCAGTTTGGCGAGCGTCATTTTACCAATTGCAACGGGCTTGATCGCTAAGAGTGGGGATATATCGCATATATTTCTTTTTGATTGCTTTATTGCTACTATAGGAATCCTGGCTGCAGCTTTTGTATATTACCGGTATAAGAAATTGACACAGCGCCAGACCATATTTAACCATGGCTGAAAATATTGAAGGATTTACTTAAAACTCCATCTTCCGGAACTAGGATGGCGTTTTTTTTTGACTAATGAATAGTGGATATAGATGTTTTGGCGTGATTAATGATCGTTGAGATTCTCATGTTCCAAAAGCAAAGGTGTAATAATGACAGTAACTATATTATTATTATAGTAAGAACATGATAATAATAAGTACATCAAAAATACATTCAAGATGGTGATTGAACTATGAAACAATCCAAAAAAGGGCGGGTCACGCTGCAACAGGTAGCAAAACATGCTGGGGTATCTACATCCACTGCTTCCCTTATCGTTCGCAATAACCCTCGAATATCGGAAGCGACGCGAAAAAAGGTGCTAAAATCCATGCATGAATTGGGTTATGTGTACGATAGAATTGCAGCAAACCTAAGGTCGCAGAGTTCTGATACTGTAGGAATCATTATTACCGACATATCAAATACCTTTTTTTCTGAATTCCTGATAGGTGTTCACGATGCATTGGATGAGGTCGGGTATACAGTGTTGCTGGGGACTACATTTGACTCGGTTGCCAAGCAAGATCATCTCCTTTCAACCATGATGGAACACAGGGTGGGTGGCCTGATTCTTTGTCCTGTCTCTGAAAGCTCACAAGATACAATTGAACGGTTAAATGAAATTGATACGCCGATGGTGCTTGCTGTCAGGGAACTGCCTGGAGTGAATTGCGACTATGTAGGCATAGACTATCCAGAAGGAGCCAGGATCGCCGTTGATCATCTCCTTGGAAAGGGGCATAAAAGAATTGCGCTCCTTGGTGGCATTAAGGAGTCTTCTACTTGGATCGAGAGAATGGAGGGATACCGTGAAGCTCTTTCAAGAGCGGGATTGGAAGTGGATGAATCGTTGGTGATAGATAGTGCCCCTACACGGGAGGGGGGGCTTGAGGCTGTTTTGAAAGTACTTGAGAATCCTAATCCGCCTACCGCAATT
This sequence comes from Peribacillus sp. YIM B13477, assembly GCF_042787955.1. Classification (NCBI taxonomy): domain Bacteria; kingdom Bacillati; phylum Bacillota; class Bacilli; order Caryophanales; family Bacillaceae; genus Peribacillus; species Peribacillus sp. YIM B13477. The sequence goes on along the minus strand of NZ_JBHZPD010000025.1, from coordinate 1,693 downwards.
TTTTGCTTTAGCGACTTAATTGCCTTTGGTGTTATGCAAGGGTTAATGATGAAAGGAATTACTCCTGGAAAAGATATAGATATCGTTGGGTTCGATAACGTTCCAGTCGCAGAAATCTATCATCCTCCGCTAACGACCATTTCCTCATTCCCTAGACGTATTGGGAAAGAGGCAGCGAATCTCTTGTATCAGCAAATGGAGAAAATAGAACGGGAACAACAGCGAATCATATTGAATCCAGAACTGATTATTAGAGAGTCTTCCTAAAAAAGAAAAATAAAAAGGTGATTAGTTCACAGGAGGTTAGGTACCGCTGTGCCCTTTTCATCTTTTCTATTATTCTTTTATTGGGAACATTGATTACATATCAAAAAGGTTTGCCTTACTTAAGCGGTTCATAAATATCCCAGGCCACTTTCAATGAATCGACTATAAAGTCTGCCACTTCATCAACATCTAGATCATTGGTATTCACTTTTGAATGATGATAGGAGTATATTTCCTGTCTCGTGTAAAAGAGTTCTTCGATTTCCTCAAGGGACCGGCTTTGTAAAACAGGTCTACTATCAATAAGCAAGCCTATTCTCTCTTTCCAGTACTCCCAAGATAAGTCCAGGTAAAAGACGATGCAGTTGGTTAAACAGATATTCCGTATATCCTCTTGTAAAAAGGCCCCGCCCCCAACTGAAATGATTTTCAATTGTTGTTGACTAAGGCTTTCAATCACACTTTTTTCTTTTTCGCGAAAAGCTTTTTCCCCAAACTTCTTGAAGATTTCCGTAGTGGGCATATTGAATTCCTTTTCAATTTCTTGATCTATATCAATAAAGTCCCTATATAATTTCCTGGCTACCTTCTGTCCGATCGTCGTCTTTCCTACCCCCATAAAGCCAATAAAAACGATACTTTGCATCCTCAAAGATGTGTTTTTATTAATCATTTATAAATCCCTCTCCCAACTATTTTTTATAATGATTAAAAGTCTCTTCTGAAATTTTTAAAATATATTTATTATAGTATAAGTAAGTAAAATTGTAAAAAAGTTTTTTAATATTTGGACAATGGAACCCTGTGTTTTAGCGGTTTAATGTTTAATAACTCTACCCGGAAGGAGCAATCCGTTTTCAGTATTCGATTGATGCAACTAATTATTCGTTTCCTCATCTATTTAAATTGTTATTGCGATAACCTATCACGTGCCTGGTTTATGGATTTTGCCAAAGGCATTACTTAGCTGAAGGGGAAGCGGTAGTTCAAATGGTTGGGATAAATGGTTTTCCTGGTTTATATATTTTAAGAGGAAGACAAGGTGTGACAGGCACATTTATTCCTTCATAATAAGTGATTAATTCATTAGAAAAGAAAATGTATGAAATGGGTTGACTTAATGGTGGGAAAGGATTAATATAAATAAGCACCAACTAAGACAAACGCAAAACTTCATCGCTTTTGGCAGGTTGCTGAAAGAAATAATAACTATTGACTTCTTACTGTGAAAATGATAAGATGAAATGGTCGCTGAAAAACACAGCGATTTAAAATAAGTTAAAAACTTCGTAGAAGTTGACAACTAATCAATAAGATGTTATGATGAATAAACAGCTGTTCGAAAGAACGATTGTGGAAATTGCTCTTTGAAAACTGAACAAAACAAAGCGCCAACGTTAAATTTTAAGTGAGCACACACTATCAA
>NZ_JBHZPD010000024.1:0-9246 GCF_042787955.1 Peribacillus sp. YIM B13477 | reverse complement strand
CGATAATCCCTAGAATTAAACCAATGAAAATTTGGCTAGCTAAACTTAGTTTGAATTTCTTCATTTACTTTCCTCACCTTCCATAAAGTCTTTGATGCAAAAACATTTTTGTCTCGGTAAGGGAAACAAGATACTAATAAAAGAAAGTAATTTTTCTTTTTTTGAAAAACTCTGTCTTTACGCCGAAAAAAAAGACACTTCATGTGTCGATTTCTTATAGGCGTGAATATTCACACATGTTCCCTTGAAGACGCTGACGAGGTTAGCTGTCGGGTTAGGATTGGAAACACAAAAAGCCCTTTCATTTCTGAATTCACCCCTAGCGGATAAAATCCACAAAAATGGGTCCCCCGTTCTTGGAATAAGATTAAGCGAGTTAACTTATAATAAAATATTATACTAAAAATGATAATCTGTAAATATTTATTCGCATCCGTTCTAGAAAAAGGTCTTTAAATATGTCTGAATATTCTGTATTAATAGCTATTCTATCTATAATTACGCTTCCCGATTTTTAATCACTTAAGTTATATTGATATAATTAATAAATAATTTGACATCACCTCTCTTGTGAAAAAAGCGGTTATTTTTCCAGAATGCCAAGTAACAGGTATCTTACTTTTTCCCTAGAGGTGAATTTTTTATAAGTTCCAGCTTTCACTTTTTCAAATTGAATCGGGGTAATAAAATAAGAATGGTTCTTCACTGCCACATTCGGCTTCAGGAGGATGATGTCACCTACAGACGGTCCCTTTATGATTTCTTGCTTCCCTTCAGCCTTAAGACCTTTTGTAATGTAATGTTTATCTACATGGCCTTTATTCGTCAACTTGTAAATATAAGGATTTTTTTGGTATTGTACCGCCCCTATCGGTATGGAGGGTACACCGGCTTTCTCATTGGTTATTACAGTAAGATTCACTTTCGATCCCACCAACAGAGGTTCCGTTTCTTCGCCTTCCGGTTCGATTAAAGCCTGAAATGGAAATCTGTTATCTTTTTTTAATGATGGCTCTTCAGCGGGATAGGAATGGATACGGCCTATCGTCCCTTTCAATGCCTTTTTTGAATCAGAGGAACTTGCTTTTATAGTCATGCCCACTTCAGCCTTTTTCATTTCCTCTCCGGAGAAATACCCTTCAATTGCCAAATTTGTCGAAACGATGGATATAATGGGATTATCAAGGTTTTTATTGATATTTTTAACGACACCATCAGCCTCGCTCGTCGTCACAATTGCACTGGACTGCTCTTCAATCGAACTTAATTTAGCGTCAAGCATATTCACTTTTTCATCCAACCTGTTTTTTTCTAGTTCCTGCTTGTACATTTCTTGCTCAATGTTACTTTTAATAAGATCTGAAGAGCTTGTCGTTATATCAATATTCAAGTTTTTTTCCACCGATTCATCAATTGCCGCTTCAGGTTCACTGGTCACGGTCCCCTGATAAGACCTCAACTTCCCTATGTATTCCTCAATCCCTGCCATTTCCCCCTCAGCTGCCGTTTTCTCCGCTTCCAAACTCGCTTTAAGCGCATCACGTTCGGTCGCCGTATACTCAAACAACGAGGAGCCAGCCGTAATCGAATCACCTTCTTTTACAAGGAATTTCTTAAAATCATTTTTCTTGGCATCAAAATAGATATCATACTCTTCTACTGGTTTAATTACCCCATTTGTTTGGATAGTATCCGTAATTGTATCTTTTTTTACCTTAGTCCAGTTTTCAACGAAAACCGTCCGTTCCACTTTGCTTTCTTTTTTTTCAATAAGGTATAAGTTAACGGTTATTAACACTATCGAAGCAATGGAGACCGCCGCTATTTTCCAGTTACCGCTCATTCATTTCACCCGCTTTATACAAATACGCCTACTTGGATGTATCCTAAAAAGGCTTTAACAAACCATGTGGCCAAATAGAATAGAACAATCATTAAAAGGACCAAATAATTATTACGTTCTGTAAATTCCTTTAAATAAAAATATTGCAGAGCAATAATGAGAAATTGAAAAATGGTAATTTCACTGAAAAAATGAATGAAATAATCACTTCTGAGAAAATACTGACTGATGATCCCCAATGAAAAAGGATTGGCATCACTGCCTATATCCATTAAAACGAATAAGGGAATCAATAATGTTTTTTCCACTAATTGCAGGCCAAAAAGAATCATTTGAACGATAACTAATTTTATATAGGGGATATCAGTAACGATCCAAAAGAATAGAGCTGCTAAAAATATGTATATGGAAGGGTGAATTATTCCTGTTATTATATTGCCGCTCAAAATCAGCAACTTTGCTGCTTCGAATTCATTGGCGCTCATCTTCGTGATTTCTTTGGAGAATGATTCTGAACCAATGCCAAAATATCCCCCAACGGCGAATACTATAAGACTAAGAAAATATATAAATATTAATTTCAATCCAAGCTTTGTGACTGCCTCTGCATTTTGCAGCTGATAGCGACTCCGATAAGGCTGTAAAATGCCCTTTAACAATCCGACCTGGTACACCATAATTGGTCCTCCTGCAAAAAATGATATATCATCATACATTTTATCCTATTTTGGAAACAATTGCAGAAATAAGGAATGAATATACAAAAAAAACACATAAGCCTTTCCCTTTAAATAGAATCCCCACACTAATTTGGTGTTAATACTGACAAATGGTGGGCAAGGACTTTAATGCGTGAAGGAGTTTGCCTATAGTTCTCTCCATCCATATCCACATCAAGCGGCCTCTTGGATTCAATAGTCAAGGTACCTGCTTGTAAATAAGTCAACCCAGAGTCAGAACTCATACTTTGAGTCCATGAACGTTTCATCGCTATTATTTCTAAAAATGCACCAAGGTTTGCATTTTCCAGGATGGCAACGCCAAAGAGCCCATCGTCTGGTCTAATCATGGGAAAGGGCAATAAATTAGTGCCGATAAAACAACCATTCAAGACCAAAATCATAACCGCTTCCCCTTCAATGAAATTCCCATCATATTCCACTTTATAGGAAAAGGGAGCATTCCCACCAATCGTCCTTACAGCGCTTAATAAATATCCTATCTTTCCGAACCTGCTTTTTTCCTGCTCATCAATATTATTTGAAGCATCTGAAATAAGCCCAACTCCCCAGAAATTGGAAAAATAATCGTTATTGGACTTACCAATATCAATTGGACGAACCTTACCGTTTACTAATGCTTCCGCAGCTTGACGAACATTTTGAGGAATCTTTAATGTCCTGGAGAAGTCATTGCAAGTCCCTCCAGGTAAAATCCCAAACAACGGCCGCTTCTGAAGGGGTGAAAGGCCATTTATACACTCATGTACCGTTCCATCTCCTCCCAATACGAAAACTACATCCATTTCTTCACCATATTCAAAACAATAACGGCATGCATCGCCTTTTTGCTTTGTTTGTAGAATGAGAAACTCATCAATATGTGGAGCTAATACCGGAAGACACCCTCCTAGATTCCTTTCGAGTTTATCATTCCCTGCATTTTTATTATAAATCAGCATTCCCTTTTTCCATCGCATGATTCCAGCCCCCATATTATTGAAAGAATTGTCTTCTTCCCATCACTTTTTACTTTTTCCTAAATCTCCGTTTTAAATCTCATTAAAAATTTAAATGAAAAAGAGGCTTTCGCCCCTTTCAGTAAAGCCTTCATATATACAGCAAATAATCCTTCATCAATAAGATAAGCTTTGAACACAAGGGGCTCCTTTTTTCATTTTTTTCCAAAAATAACAAAAGGCTTTCCAAGATGATTGAGCTTGGCCTAACTTTTGAAAATTCTTCCTGGAGTGCCTTTAAGGCTTCCGTAATTTTACGTGTTTCCATTCCCTCTTCTTTACGCGTTTCCACTTCCAGCATCCTGGCGATAATCGAATGGATTTCTTCTTTTGGGCTCATATCCCGCATCGAGCAACCTGGTAGGGGAAATTGTTTCAATAATGGATCTTCCATGTTCTCCAGACTTGCGACAATGGAATCCATCCGGTTCAATATGAAGCTAGGTAACAATTCTACATCGAAAGCATTTTGTTTCCTGATCAATATTCCGATATATCCTTTGAAAAGCGAATCTAAAATAATGGTGCAATCGGGCAGAAGATCAGATGAAAGTCCCGGGTATAACTCAATGATTTTACGCTTGAACCAAATCAAGCCCTCTTCATGGATATAATGTAAAAATCCATCTAGTTCCTTGCTGATATGAACCATTTGTTCCTGCATCATCATTTGAATCAAGTTGGTATTTCCCGTCATATGCTCAATGTGAACAGTGATCTGCCTCATGAATTTGTCTTTACTGGACAATGAAGCATCCAGTTCAAGATCAAGTAATGAGTCTGTCAACGCTTCATAGTAAAATTTAAAAATGGAGACTAGTAATTCCTCCTTCGATTTAAAATAATTATAAAAGGACCCTTTTGCTATCCCGCATTTTTCAACAATTTCCTGAACCGAAGTTGCATGATAGCCTTTTTCCGCGAAAAGCTCTACAGACTTATCTATGATCATCTTATTTTTTTCTTTCATCATATACATCCTATCTCTTAAAATTATCCGTCGGTGACCAACGGGTCACATCTCCCAAATTGTATCCCAAAACCCTGAAATCACAACGTTAGCCCTAACGGATATTATCTGTTGCATTCATAATCCATATACTATATATTTGAGTTTGTGACCGACTGGTCACAATTTTATGTATGGAGGGTACAAGCTTGAATTCAATAATTAAATTTTCATTAAAGAATAAATTGGCAATCTGGTTGCTTACCATCATCATCGTTGCAGCTGGTTTATACTCCGGTTTAAACATGAAACAAGAAACCATACCAAGCATCTCCACTCCTTTAATAAGCATCTCCACTGTTTATCCTGGAGCTGCACCTGAAGAAGTAGCAGATAAGCTCACCGACCAGATTGAGCTAAAAGTAACAAATTTGCCAGGAGTGGAATTAGTCAGTTCTTCGTCCATGGCCAATGCCTCTTCCATCCAATTACAATATGATTATGATACGGATATGGATGATGCAGTAAAAGAAGTGAAAGAAGCTTTAGAGAAATTGGAACTTCCAGAGGGAGTAGATGACCCGAGCGTATCTAAATTAGAATTAAACGCTTTTCCTGTCGTCGCACTCAGTGTAACAGATAAGGCTTCTGATTTACCAGCCCTTACAAAAAATGTCGAAGAGGTGTTAGTGCCTAAACTTGAAGGAATTGACGGCGTGACATCCGTATCCATTTCCGGACAGCAAGTAAATGAAGGAAGCCTTGTATTCGACCAGGACAAGATGGCTCAATACGGGCTCGATGAAGAAACCGTAAAGAAGGTTGTCCAGTCTGCAAACGTCAGTATGCCGCTTGGCATATATAACTTTGATGATAAAGAGAAAACGATCGTTGTGGATGGAAACATTTCCACATTAAAGGACCTGAAAAATATAAAGATACCTTTAACCGGCGGCCCGAAAACAGGTGCGCCAGCACAAACTGGACAGGAAACCAATCAAATATCTCCTGAAATGGAAACAGGTCCTGCCCAACTGCAAAATGTGAAATTATCAGATATTGCCGATGTTAAAATTACCGGTAAGGCTGAATCGATTTCAAGAACAAACGGTAGCGAATCGATTGGAATCCAGGTTACAAGATCACCTGATGCCGATACAGTTGCAATCGTCGACGAAGTAAATGAAGAAGCATCGAATTTCAAAGAAGAGTTTAATGGGGTAAGTGTACACACTACTCTCGATCAAGCTAAACCGATTAAAGATTCCGTTGAAACCATGATCAGCAAGGCACTCTTCGGCTGTCTGTTTGCAGTCATTGTCATCATGCTGTTCCTTAGGAACTTTAAAACGACTCTCATTTCCGTCATTTCGATTCCATTATCCCTGTTAGCAGCCCTTTTGGTGCTCAAACAAATGGATATTTCATTGAATGTCATGACACTTGGGGCCATGACCGTTGCGATTGGCCGAGTCGTCGATGACTCCATTGTCGTCATAGAAAATATTTATAGAAGAATGGCTTTAAAAGGCGAACAATTAAAAGGCGGCGAATTAATACGATCTGCCACTAAGGAAATGTTCATCCCCATCCTTTCATCGACAATCGTTACTGTAGCCGTATACCTGCCTTTAGCAAGCGTTACAGGACCTGTCGGGGAACTATTCACGCCATTCGCCTTAACAATGGTGTTTGCATTAGTCGCTTCATTAATAATCGCCATCACACTTGTTCCGGCAATGGCAGACTCTTTATTTAAAAAGGGACTATCTAAAAAAGAATTAAAATCACATGAAGAAAAACCAAGCAAACTATCAGCATTCTATCGAAAATCACTGGATTGGTCATTAAACCATAAACTAATCACTTTCGGCACAGCCATTGTATTATTAGTTGGAAGTTTATTCCTAATCCCAAGCATCGGTGTAAGCTTCATGCCTGCAGATGAAGAAAAAACGATCATCGTCACTTACACTCCCGCACCTGGAGAGTTAAAAGAGGATATTGAAAAGCAAACAGAAAAAGTGGAAAAATACTTCATGGATAAAGACGATGTGAAGACCGTTCAATACACACTTGGCGAAAGCATGATGGGCGGAGGCATGATGGGCGGCTCGAGTAACTCGGCTCTCTTCTATGTACTCTATGACGAAGACACCGAAAATTTCGGGGACAAAAAAGAAACCGTCATAAAAGAGTTAACTGAACTTGATTCACCTGGAACATGGAAACAACAAGATTTCACATCAACATCAAGCAACGAGACCACTCTGTTTGTTTACGGAAATACACAAAAAGATATTGAACCGGTAATTGATGATATTCAAAATATCATGAAGAAAAATAAAGATTTAAAAGATGTTGATACAAGTCTTTTAGATGCTTATGAGCAATACACTCTAGTTGCAGACCAAGAAAAGCTAAGTGCCCTTGGACTGACAGCTGCACAAATTGGCATGTCCATCGCCAATACGAATAAGGATGATGCTTTAACTACCATTAAGAAAGATGGAGAAGAAGTCAAGGTATATGTCGAGACAAAAGAAACGACATTCGAAGACAAAAAAGATCTAGAGAATACTAAAATTTCTTCTCCAATGGGAATGGAAATCCCATTGAAAGAGCTTGTGAAAATCGAAGAAGGCAAAGCTTCCGATACAATCAGCCGCCGCGATGGAAAAATTTATGCCGACGTGTCTGCAACAATCAAATCGGATGATGTGGCCGCAGTGACAGCTGAGGTACAGAAGGAAGTTGATAAATTAGACCTTCCTGCAAGCGTCTCAATAGACTACGGCGGAGTGACGGAAGATATCCAAGAATCATTCACTCAACTTGGTATCGCTATGTTAGCGGCCGTTGCTATCGTATACTTTGTCCTAGTGGTTACTTTCCATGGTGGTTTAGCACCAATAGCCATTCTCTTCTCCTTACCATTTACGGTAATCGGGGCATTGGCAGGGCTATTCATTGCAGGTGAGACCATCAGCGTTTCGGCAATGATGGGTGTCCTGATGCTTATAGGTATCGTCGTGACCAATGCCATCGTATTAGTGGACCGTGTTATCAAGAATGAAGAATCCGGGCTATCTACCAGGGAATCTTTACTCGAGGCAGGATCCACCCGTCTACGCCCTATCCTGATGACTGCCCTTGCCACAATCGGCGCTTTAATACCACTGGCAATCGGTGCGGAAGGCAGTGGATTAATATCACAAGGTTTGGGAATTACCGTTATCGGCGGACTGGTGAGTTCTACATTGCTAACACTTGTAATAGTGCCGGTAGTATATGAATTTATAATGAAAATAGGTAAAAGGAAGAAAAAACAGTTAAGTAACTAAGAAAAAAAAGAGGGGATTCCTGAAATAAGGAATCCCCTCTTTTTTGATTCAACAATGCATCAACATGTTCGGCCCTTTTGACTGAACTATATTGCTCTTCTTTCAACCCGTCCATCTCTTAAGACAAAACGTCCTATTCGTCATTTCCAAGGAATCTGTTTGTTTAAACAAAAAAAGGAAAGATCTCTCTTCCCTTTTTCATTTCTTTATATTAGTGTTTCGTGAAAGTTTGATCTATCGCATTTGCCAGATCCAGCGATTTTTCTTTTAGATAACGCTTCGTTACGTTTAAATCTTTATGACCGGCAAGCTTTGATATCGTTTGTATATCTATTCCATTATCCACTAACCTTTGACAAAAAGTATGTCGCAGTTTATGCGGATGCACATTGTATTTTTTCAATATATATTGAACTGACCTCGGAGTGATCCTTTGATTATAGCTTGAGATGAATAACGGATCTGCTTTTTCTTTTAAAGAAAAAAGATAATTTTGTACATGTTGAATGGCCGATATCGTAAGGGGTACGGATCTGTCGATTTCACCTTTTGCGTTCCGGACAAGTATATAATTCCGCTCTGTTTCCATGATGACGTCACGGCCATTTAAGTCACATAATTCGGAGACACGAATTCCAGTATGTAACAAAAGGTAGACGATGGCAATGTTCCTTAGATTCCCTTCTGCTTCTATATCTCTTAACAGTATCTGCTGCTCATTGAGGCTTAAAGTTTCAGGTACCTCAAGCTTGTGCTCCTTAACTTTACGTTCCACAGAAAGCATCACTTGCGGTTTACCTAAAAATTTAAAGAAGACATTTAATGCGATATAGTGTTTTTCGATTGTCCCTGGGCTTTTCTTGCAATTTTCTAAATTATCAAGATAACCCTGAACATCTTCAGAATGGATCTCCATCAATATCTTTTGTGTCTGGTCACAAAACTGTGAAAGGACACCAGTATACGTTTTGATCGTATTAGCTGATTTGCCTTGGTCTCTCAACCATTCAGCAAACGAAAAAATCATTTCATCTTTAGCAGAGGTATCCATCGGCTATTCCCCCAATGACAGTTTCAAAACTATGTTAAGTTTAACATATATCCCTACAGAAACGAAGAATTCTGTCCCTTTGTCTTAAACTGATATGGATAAGACAGATAACTATAGATATTCAGATGCATTAATAGTATGTACTACCATTTATCCTGCATATAACTTTCTTTATGGTCTATAACAGGTTTAAATAATAAGTACTGAAGATAACGACCTCAAAAAAGACCAGCCGGATGGCTGGTCTTTTCAAATGGCTTGGCGGCGTCCTACTCTCACAGGGGGAAACCCCCAACTACCATCGGCGCTGAAGAGCTTAAC
>NZ_JBHZPD010000023.1:0-13055 GCF_042787955.1 Peribacillus sp. YIM B13477 | reverse complement strand
TGGGGGTTTCCCCCTGTGAGAGTAGGACGCCGCCAAGCCATTTAAAAAGATCAGCCATCCGGCTGGTCTTTTTTTGTCGTTTCAGGTCAGATCATTTCACCAATAGGGTGTTGGAAGGATCAGATGTGGAACCTTTCCGACTTAATCCATTCAAATATTAAAAATGGCACCTTAGCTTGGCTTATTTTAAGGAATTGCACAATGCAAGGGTAATCGTCATTAGGCATGGTTTTCATCAGCTCTGCCCACCATTCTGTTTCATAACGAGCTATTATGCTAAGGTTATAAGAAATCAAATAGTGAATCAAAAGTTCAGGTAATGAAAAAGCGGACGAATCTTTATTTAGAGATAGCATGAATTGTCCTTCTGCTAAATTATACCGTATTGGAGATGTGGCATTATGAATGGGAACACCCTCTGTTTTTAAGTGCAGTGTTCCGGGAGCTTCCGAAATACTGTAAATTTGATTCGTTTTAGCTTTCAAAAATTCTTCCAATCGACTGCTGGACATTTGATAGCTATCCAATATGGTTGAAGGCAATTGAAAACCATTTGGAGAGGGTAGCAGGGCGACGAAATTCTTCTTGGAAATGGACCATGTAAAGTTTTGCATATCCGGGATTTCTTTCATAAGTGTACCCATGGAAAACTTTTCACCTTCCAGATGCTTGATATGAAATAACTTCTCGGCGATGCAGGTGAAAAGTCCATTTTTTTGCGTTTTTACTTCATCCTTCAGAAATTCATATTGTTGCTTTTTCTTTTTCCTCGTAGTTACCCCATGGGCAAGCATCGAAGTCGATTCCGGATAGTTAGGATCAATCGTGAGCAGACAAGCCTTTAATAATTGGGCAAATCCATAAAATGTAAGGATTGGTTGAATGGAAAGTGGTGCAATGGCTGCCTGATTATAATAAGTTTTAGCATGTTCAAGATGGTAAATAAATGGATAACAATTATCATAACTTTTGATTTCCGCTTCTGCTATTTTTTCTTGTGTGTAACATTTTTGTAAAAAAAGTTGAGAGGAAGATGCGGAAAAAAAAGGTGTATATTTATCGAAATTATCATTGTTTTCAGGCATTGCAGCTGTCCTCCGAATTAATAGAATAATCAAACATTTATTTCTCTTCTTGACAGTAGTATGTCCTATTGATAACCTACAAATAATATTTTTAAGCAGGAGGGGAAAATAATGTGGGAAAATAAATTTGCAAAAGAAGGTTTAACCTTTGATGATGTCCTATTAATTCCAGCGAAATCAGAGGTTTTGCCGAAAGATGTCAACCTTCAAGTCAACTTAGCTGAAAACTTAAAGCTCAACCTTCCTATCATCAGTGCGGGAATGGATACCGTGACGGAAGCAGAGATGGCGATTGCCATGGCTCGTCAAGGCGGATTGGGTATCATTCATAAAAATATGTCCATTGAAGCACAAGCTGAACTGGTGGATAAAGTAAAACGTTCAGAAAGCGGTGTAATTACCGATCCATTTTTCTTGACGCCAGATCACCAGGTATTCGATGCAGAGCATTTAATGGGTAAATATCGCATTTCGGGTGTTCCTGTAGTCAACAATATTGAGGATCAAAAACTTGTGGGTATCATTACAAACCGTGATTTGCGATTTATTTCCGATTTTTCCTTGAAGATTTCCAGTGTCATGACTGTTGAGAATCTCGTCACAGCACCAGTAGGAACTAACTTGGAACAAGCAGAGAAAATTCTTCAAAAGTACAAAATCGAAAAGCTTCCTCTTGTAGACGATAATGGAGTTCTTAAAGGACTTATTACGATCAAGGATATCGAGAAAGTCATTGAGTTCCCGAATTCGGCGAAAGATAAGCAAGGGAGATTGCTTGCAGGTGCTGCAGTCGGAGTCACTAAGGATACAATGAAGCGTGTTGAAATGCTTGTTAAGTCCCATGTCGATGCAATTGTACTTGATACTGCTCATGGTCATTCAGAAGGCGTCCTTGAAATGGTGAAGGAAATCCGCGTGACTTATCCTGAATTGACGATCATTGCCGGTAATGTGGCAACAGCTGAAGGGACGAAAGCATTGATTGAAGCGGGAGCCGATGTAGTGAAAGTGGGAATCGGACCAGGGTCAATCTGTACGACTAGGGTTGTAGCCGGTGTAGGTGTTCCACAAATCACGGCAGTCTTCGATTGTGCAACAGAAGCAAGAAAGCATGGTAAAACGATTATCGCTGATGGCGGAATTAAATATTCAGGTGATATCGTTAAAGCCCTGGCTGCAGGCGGACATGCAGTAATGCTCGGCAGTATGCTTGCAGGTGTAACTGAAAGCCCTGGCGAAACGGAAATTTTCCAAGGTCGCCGTTTTAAAGTATATCGGGGTATGGGATCTGTTGCTGCAATGGAAAAAGGATCTAAAGATCGTTACTTCCAGGAAGATAACAAGAAATTTGTTCCAGAAGGCATCGAAGGGCGCCTTCCATACAAAGGACCTCTATCAGATACCATTTTCCAACTGATTGGCGGCATTCGTTCAGGTATGGGATATTGCGGTACAGGCACATTGGAAGAGTTGAGAGAAAACTCTCAATTTGTCAAAATGACCGGTGCCGGATTAAGGGAGAGCCATCCTCATGATGTCCAAATCACTAAAGAAGCACCGAACTACTCAATGTAATGAATTTAACATATAATCGTCATTAAAATTTATTGTTAAAATAGACAGAGTCTGCGATTACTCTGTCTATTTTTTTTATTTTTTCTGTGATAAACTAGACAAGGTGTCAAGGGATTTACATAAAGTTTCTTCTTTGTTATAGAGATTAGCTTAAAAGTTGGAGGTATTGGAAATTGAAAAAAATCAGCAAGATGACCCTCATTTTCTCTTTTGTTTTTGTTCTTGTTATGTCGCAATTTGCCTATCAACCGGGGGAAGCTGTTGCTGAATCTGATAATTTAGGTTTAAAAGCAGAGGCAGCCATCATAATCGATGGTGAAACGGGACAAATCGTGTATGAAAAAAATGCCGATAAAGTATTAGGGATTGCATCCATGTCTAAAATGATGACCGAGTACATCATAATGGAGTCAATTGAAAATGGGAAAATCAGTTGGGATCAAAAAGTAAAAATAAATAAATATGTACATGACCTTTCAAAAGCACCCAATTTGTCGAATGTTGGGTTAACGGAAGGTGAAGATTATACAGTTAAGGAACTATATCAAGCTATGGCCGTCTATTCAGGAAATGCGGCAACAGTAGCTTTAGCACAGCTAGTTTCCGGAAGTGAAAAGAGCTTCGTTAAGTTAATGAACGAAAAAGCAAAGGAATTAGGCTTGAAAAATCATAAATTCGTTAACGCCAGCGGTTTGAATAACTCCGATTTATTAGGGCAACATCCTTCAGGTGATGAAGATGATGAAAATATCATGACAGCAAAAGATACTGCACTTCTTGCTTATCGTTTAATAAATGATTATCCGGAAGTTTTAAAAATCGCCAGCATTCCTAAATTGAAGTTCCGTGACGGAAAAGAATATCCGAACTTCAACTGGATGCTGCCTGGCCTGATTTTTGAATATAAAGGCGTAGATGGACTAAAGACGGGATCTACCGACTTTGCCGGTTATGGCCATACAGGGACGGTTATCCGGGACGGTCAGCGCTATATCACGGTGGTCATGAAGTCCACTAATAAAAACGAACGTTTTGCAGATAGCACTAAGCTTATGAACTATGCTTATGCTACATTTAAAAAGGAAAAAGTCCTTCCAGCCAACTACCAGGTGAAAGGGAAAGAAACACTTTCAGTAGTGAAAGGCAAGGAAAAAGACGTTAAGATTCAATCTGAAAAAGCAATCGAGCTACTTGTTGAAAATGGTGGGAAAGACAACTATAAAACAGATTTAGTGATCGATAAAAACAAATTGAATGATGATGGTAAGCTGACTGCACCAATCAAAAAAGGTGAAAAGCTAGGCTACATCACAGTCACTCCTAAAAAAGGAGAAGATTACGGGTACATCAACGGCGATCCAGTTAAGGTTAACGTCGTAGCTGCCGAATCCGTTGAAAAGGCAAACTGGTTCGTATTATCAATGCGGGCGGTTGGCGGATTCTTTGGAGACGTTTGGAGCAGTGTGGCTTCCACTGTTAAAGGCTGGTTTTAAGTTTCGCGTATAAAACGGTTGCGAAATGTATAAAATTATAGTACATTATGGAAAACAATTTGATTATATAAGAAAGCAATGACAGGAAATAGTAACAAGTATTTCTTTCTACAGAGAGCCGATGGCTGGTGGAAATCGGTGTGAGAGTTTTGTGAATCCCTCCTGGAGCAGAGTATGGAAAGCCTTTTGGGTCAGTAAATACTTTCGGTTAAAAGCCGTTATCGTGATAAGTGGTAGGCGTTTTTCATACGCCTTCAACTAGGGTGGCAACGCGGGTTAACTCTCGTCCCTTCTTCAGGGGACGGGAGTTTTTTGCGTTCTTTGATAAATCATCAAAAACATTAAGGAGGAACTGAAATGTTGGATTTGAAATATGTAAGAAATAATTTTGAAGAAGTGAAGCGTGTATTGCAATTCAGAGGGGAAGATTTAACTGATTTAGGAAAATTCGAGGAACTTGATGTAAAGCGCCGGACCCTGATTGCTGAAACGGAAAAGTTAAAAAGCCAAAGAAATGAAGTTTCACAGCAAGTGGCCATATTGAAACGGGAGAAAAAAGATGCAGATCAGTTGATTGCGGAAATGCGTGAAGTCGGTGACCGTATAAAAGGTTTCGATGATGAGCTTCGTGAAGTGGAAGCACAATTAGAAACATTACTTCTTTCCATTCCTAATATACCGCATGAAAGCGTGCCTGTTGGTGAGACGGAAGACGATAATGTCGAAATCCGTAAATGGGGGGAGTTACCTGAATTCAAGTTTGAACCGAAACCACACTGGGATGTAGCTGGAGATCTAGGCATCCTGGATTTTGAACGGGCAGCAAAAGTGACCGGAAGCCGATTTGTATTTTATCGGGGTCTTGGTGCTCGATTAGAGCGTGCACTAATTAGCTTTATGTTAGACCTTCATGTTGAGGAACACGGATATGAAGAAATGCTGCCACCATATATGGTGAACCGTGCAAGCATGACCGGGACAGGTCAATTGCCAAAATTCGAAGAGGATGCTTTCCGTATTGAAAGTGATGATTACTTCTTGATTCCTACAGCTGAAGTGCCGGTGACAAATTTCCATCGTGATGAAATCATGAGCACGGACGATCTGCCGATTAGCTATGCGGCATATAGTGCTTCATTCCGTTCAGAGGCAGGATCTGCGGGTCGTGATACGCGAGGGCTAATACGTCAGCACCAGTTCAATAAAGTTGAACTAGTGAAGTTCGTGAAGCCGGAAGATTCCTATGCAGAGTTGGAAAATCTCACAGGTCATGCCGAAAAGGTCCTCCAATTGCTGGGTCTTCCATACCGAGTGCTAAGCATGTGTACAGGAGATCTTGGTTTCACAGCTGCTAAAAAGTATGATATCGAGGTTTGGATCCCGAGCTATGGAACGTACCGCGAAATTTCTTCTTGCAGTAACTTTGAAGCATTCCAGGCTAGACGGGCCAATATTCGCTTCAGACGTGATGCAAAAGGCAAACCGGAACACGTCCATACCCTAAATGGATCAGGTTTGGCAATCGGCCGTACAGTCGCTGCCCTTTTGGAGAATTACCAGCAGGAAGATGGCAGTGTTATCATTCCTGAAGTATTACGTCCATATATGCGCGGTGCGGAAGTCATTAAACCGTAAGTCAAAGGGAATCAGCTTCTGGTTAAAGAGGCTGATTCCCCTTTTTATCAAAGTTTGAAAATTATTTTAAAAAACTTTATAGAGGGCTTGACTTTGATTTTGATTCCATGTAATATAATAAATGTTGATACGGAGGTATACCCAAGTCCGGCTGAAGGGATCGGTCTTGAAAACCGACAGGGGAGTCAAATCCCGCGGGGGTTCGAATCCCTCTACCTCCTCCATAACTTATTAATAACCACAGCGCATAAATTGGATATCGATGAATTCCGTTACAGTTACGTAACGGAATTTTTGTTTTCTAATATATTAAAAAACCACCGGATAACCGGTGGTTTTTTTGTTTTACACATTTCGCAACAACTTGGTTTGCTCCATATATTCGGCAATCCGTTTTATAAGAGGTTCGATACTTGCTTCATCCTGCATAAGATCATATTCGTTTATATTTAATCGAAGGACAGGGCAGGCGTTGAATTGATCAATCCATTCTTCGTAACGGCCGTGCATTTCCTGCCAATATTCAATTGGGGTATGCTGTTCCATTGGACGGCCGCGCTCTTGGATCCGGTTGAGGATATCATCGAGTGAACCTTCGAGATAGATAAGTAAATCAGGGTGCGGGAAGTATGGCGTCATTACCATGGCATTGAAAAGGCTTGTATACGTTTCGTAGTCCACGTCATTCATCGTGCCTTTTTCATAATGCATTTTTGCAAATATCCCGGTGTCTTCATAAATGGAACGGTCTTGGATAAAACCGCCGCCATATTCAAAGATTTTTTTTTGCTCTTTAAAACGTTCAGCGAGGAAATAGATTTGCAGGTGGAAACTCCAACGATTAAAATCATCGTAAAACTTATCCAGGTAGGGGTTCGTATCAACCTTCTCAAATGATGTCCTGAATTGAAGGGCATCGGCTAACGCATTGGTCATGGTCGATTTTCCTACGCCAACCGTCCCTGCTATCGTAATGACGGCGTTGTTTGGAATATTATATTTCTTTCGTAAGTTCATTTGACTTTACTCCTTTGTGCAGGGCATTCTCTATTTGGCTGATTATCGTTTTCAAATCATCCTTGTTCCCGACAAAATCCAGCTCATCTCCGTTGAATGTAAGAACAGGGATGTCAGGGTGCTGTTTCTCGAATGTTTCCATGAATGTTCGATAATCCGCGGATAACTGCTCTAAATAAATGGAGGATATATTTTCTTCGATTTCACGACCTCTTTTACCGATTCGGGAGAGGAGAGTATCAAGGCTTGCGTTTAAATAAATCACCATATTAGGTTCAGGCATATCCCGTGTTAAAATATTGAATATCTCAAGGTATTTATTGTATTGTTCGTTCTTTAACGTTCTTTCAGCAAATATCAAGTTCTTGAATATATGATAATCAGCCACTACGGCTTGGTCATTAGTAAGATACTTTTTTTCGATATCTTCCAATTGTTTATAACGGTTACACAGAAAAAACATTTCTGTTTGAAAGCTCCACTCATCAATATCTTTATAGAATTTCCCGAGAAATGGATTTTCATCGACAATTTCCCTTAATAATGAAATTTGAAAATGATCAGCGATAACTTTTGCGAGTGATGTTTTTCCCACGCCGATTGGACCTTCGACAGTGATAAATGGGGTGGATTTCATCCAATCTGTCCTCCTTCATGAGGTATCAAGCTAAAATTCCCGGTCATAGGATTTTCGCCAAGAGATATTGTATCACAGACTTGGGACTTTAGTGACATTTTTGTCAGGTTGATAAAGAAAGAGAATGAAAGAGTGTTAATTGGGGAGGTATGTAGGTTAATGCCTTGTTCGATTGAATGCTTACATGTCTTCACCTTGTTTTATGGATGCCTTGAGAACATGGTTCATCATTTTTAATGCGTAATGATTATCTTCCTTTGATGCAGAAGCTATGCAATCCTTCGGAATCCATAATTTATATTCCCGCATATAGGCATCATTGGCAGTGAATAGCACGCAGATGTTGCCAGCTATGCCAGTAATGATCAGGGTATCCACGTTTAATCGTTTAAGCAGTGTATTGAGTGCCGTCCCATAAAATGCTGAATGCTTCGGCTTGATGAGAAAAAATTCGTCCTGTTGAGGTTTTATTCTTTCAATTAATGAGGCATTACCTTCATTTTTACATTTATCAATGATTTTATCGAAGTCTGCCTGCCATAAATCATAATGATCATTGATATAAATGATTGGAAAACCTTTTTCTTTCATTTGCTTCTTTAATTTCAAGATCGGATCGACGATAAGTTTCGTATGTGCAAGGAGCATATTCCCGTATTTGAAGTCAAAGTCATTGATCATATCAATGATAAGCAATGCAAAGGAAGGCGATTCAGGTCGATTCATGGTATATCCTCCTGTATTGTGAGAATTTACTTGCAGCACATATGCCGAATGCGTTACTATTCATTAGAACAAGTAGTATGACCTTTATTTTGGCTTATATTTGTCTGTTTACTCCTATTTAATATGAGGGGGTTTTTTTTTGAAGGATGATGTTCATTACATGAATTTAGCCTTAGAGGAAGCAAAAAAGGCGCGGCAATTGAATGAAGTGCCGATTGGCGCTTTAATCGTAATAGATGATCAAGTTATTTCGACGGGGCATAACCTGAGGGAAACGGAACAGAATGCGACAGCACATGCGGAGCTCCTTGCAATCAATGAGGCTTGCCGTGCTACTGGCAGTTGGCGTCTTGAAGATGCGACATTATATGTAACGCTGGAACCTTGCCCGATGTGTGCCGGTGCCATCTTGCAATCAAGGGTGAAAAGGGTTGTTTTTGGAGCGCATGACCCAAAGGCTGGCTGTGCAGGCACATTCATGGATTTACTCCAAGATGAACGCTTCAACCATCAATGTGATGTAACCAGCGGTGTATTGGGGGAAGAGTGCGGCTGGATATTGACTTCTTTTTTTAAAGAGCTAAGGGATAGAAAGAAAACGTTGAAAAGAGAGCAGGCACTCAAGCTTGCCGAAGAAAATAAATAAGTGAAAAACGAACGTTGAAGAAGAGTCTTTGCTTCATTTGGTAAATTTGGAATTGAACTGTCCAAGAACAACACTTGCGTTTTTTTTGTTACCTTAGTATAATGAATTATGCGTCGACATGACGCTATGAAATTGGTATTACTTTTGCCGTGCTAGACGGGGAGGTAGCGGTGCCCTGTACTCGCAATCCGCTCTAGCGAGGTTGAATCCCTTCTCGAGGTTAGCATTCTGTAGGGCCTGCCTTAAGTAAGTGGTGTTGACGCCCGGGTCCTGCGCAATGGGACTCCATGAACCATGTCAGGTCCGGAAGGAAGCAGCATTAAGTGGAAGTTCTCATGTGCCGCAGGGTTGCCTGGGCCGAGCTAACTGCTTAAGTAACGCTTATGGTTGCTAATCGACAGAAGGTGCACGGCAGTTATTTTACATAAACAAAAAACTCATTCGTATCGGGTGGGTTTTTTTTTATGCCAAGAAGGTAAAGTGCTTGGTGTTTTTGAAAAAAATGAGGCAATGATGAAATTTCATTTTAGACTTTGATATTAAGGAAATCAGTAATGTATAATAAACAAGATGGAGAAAAGAAGGAGGGATTTCCGTGGGGTATCAAGCATTATACCGGGTATGGCGGCCGCAACAATTCATTGATGTAGTCGGGCAGGAACATGTGACGAAAACGTTGCAGAATGCTTTGGTTGGGCAAAAGGTTTCACATGCCTATTTATTTTCCGGTCCACGTGGAACAGGGAAAACAAGTGCTGCCAAAATTTTAGCAAAAGCAGTGAATTGTGAGCATGCCCCGACAAGTGAGCCCTGTAACGAATGTGCTACCTGCCGCGGAATCACCGATGGCTCCATATCAGATGTTATAGAAATTGATGCAGCATCCAATAATGGTGTCGAGGAAATCCGTGACATTCGTGATAAGGTCAAATATGCACCTAACGCGGTTACATATAAAGTTTACATCATTGATGAAGTACATATGCTTTCACAAGGGGCGTTCAATGCGCTTTTAAAGACATTGGAAGAACCTCCGAAGCATGTGATTTTCATATTGGCGACGACTGAGCCTCATAAGATTCCACTAACGATCATTTCCCGTTGCCAAAGGTTTGATTTTAAACGGATCCAGCCTCAAGATATAGTTGGCCGGATGTCACAAATCATTGCAGAAACAGGTGTTTCTTGTGATGAACAAGCCCTGCATATCATTGCGAGGGCAGCCGAAGGCGGGATGCGGGATGCACTAAGCCTTCTTGATCAAGCGATATCCTTCAGTTCGGAGACGGTTTCAGTGGAAGATGCATTGACTGTCACCGGATCTGTTTCGCAAGCGTTTTTAAGCCGGCTGGCAAAAGCTATATATGATAAAGAAGTAGCGGTGGCACTTGAAGTCCTTGAAGAATTGCTGGCCATGGGAAAAGACCCGGCTAGGTTCATAGAAGACATGATTTATTACTTCCGTGACATGCTGTTGTTTCAAACGGCACCGGCACTGGCAGAATCCTTCGAGCGTGTTTTGATAGATCCCCAATTCAAGGAATTGGCAGAAGTGATTTCTTCTGAAACGATTTACTCCATAATTGAAAGCTTCAATCAAACACAGCAGGATATGAAATGGACAAATCATCCAAGGATTTTCCTTGAGGTGGCACTTGTGAAGTTATGTAATGAGCAAAGGCCAAATCAAATTGATAACGGGCAGCTTCAACAGCTGCAGCAGAAAATAGAAGATTTAGAGAAGAAATTACTCGAAATGCAGAAAAACGGCATTCCGGCAGCCATGGCAGAAAAACCTGCAGAGCAGGCTAAGGCGCAAAGGGCCGTTAAAAAGTCATATAAAGCACCTGCCGGAAAGATCAATCAAGTTTTGAAACAAGCTACAAAGCCAGGTCTTAATGCTGTGAAAAGTAAGTGGGGGGAAGTGCTTGAACAGTTAGGTCTGCAAAACCAAAAGTCATTGGCAGCTTTATTAACGGAGGCGGAACCTGTTGCTGCGTCAACTGAAGCTTTTGTGGTAAAATTCAAATATGATATTCATTGTCAAATGGCAATGGAAAATAACCGTTTCGTGGAAGTGATAGCCTCGATCATGCAGCAATTGACCGGACACCGAATGGAGATAGCTGGAGTTCCGGAAAGCCAGTGGCAAAGGTTGCGGGAGGACTTCATCTCAACACAGCAGTTCGACGGTCCAGAAGAAACGGAATCAAAAGAAGAAGACCCCTTTATAGCAGAGGCTAGAAAATTAGTCGGCGATGATTTACTTGAAATTAAAGAATAATTGGAGGTAAGGAAAATGGGTATGCGCGGCGGTAATATGCAGAACATGATGAAACAAATGCAAAAGATGCAAAAGAAGATGGCAGAGGCACAAGAAGAATTAGGTGAAAAAAGGGTTGAAGGAACTGCCGGTGGCGGAATGGTAACGGTCATCGTGACTGGACATAAAGAAATAGTCGATGTAGTCATCAAACCGGAAGTTGTCGATCCGGACGATATCGATATGCTTCAGGATTTAGTGTTGGCTGCCACTAACGATGCTTTGAAAAAGGCGGAAGAACTGACAAACCAAACGATGGGACAATTCACTAAGGGAATGAACCTTCCGGGTATGTTTTAAGCAAGTTCAAAAGAAACTTCCTTTCAGGGGGTTTCTTTTGAAATTTTTAGGAGGAATTCGATGCATTATCCAGAACCAATTTCCAAGCTCATTGACAGTTTTATGAAATTGCCGGGGATTGGTCCTAAAACGGCTGCTCGATTAGCCTTTCATGTATTAAGCATGAAGGAAGATACTGTTTTGGATTTTGCAAAAGCACTTGTTAATGCTAAGCGGAATCTTATGTATTGCTCAGTCTGTGGTCATATTACAGATCAAGATCCCTGCTATATTTGCGAAGATCAAAAGAGGGACAGAAGTTTGATCTGTGTGGTTCAGGACCCGAAAGATGTTATAGCTATGGAAAAGATGAGAGAGTTCAATGGTTTATACCATGTACTGCATGGCAGTATTTCCCCGATGGACGGAATCGGTCCGGAAGATATAAATATTCCTGATTTATTAAAGCGCCTGCAAGATGAAACAGTGCTGGAGGTAATTTTGGCTACTAATCCTAACATTGAAGGTGAAGCGACAGCCATGTATATTTCCCGGTTGCTTAGACCATCAGGCATCAAAGTGACCCGAATTGCCCACGGACTTCCTGTTGGCGGAGATTTGGAGTATGCGGATGAAGTGACGCTATCAAAAGCAATAGAAGGAAGAAGAGAAATATAAGATAGCTGGGAGGACTTCACTTGTTCTTTCGTAAAAAAAAGAAACTTCGGAATGAATTCAATGATTCATTAATCGAAGAGCTTGAACAATTGAAATGGAATTGGCATAATCAAAAATCATTACTTGAAAAAAGCGTTGATCCATCTGAGGAAGTAATCGCCCAAACGAGACTGGCGGAAGTGAAATATTTCTACTTATTCAGGGAAGTTAAAAGAAGGAATGTTCGCTTAAAAAGATGATAAGGAAATGGCTGTGAAGGATTGTTTGTTCCTCATGGCCATTTTTTTCGGTTCTTAATCCAGCGTTTCCTTCATATAAGTTTAGTACAAGCTTGCGGGGAGGAATGAGTTTGGAACCAGTTGTCTTTGTTGCCATAGTTGGCGGCTTGATTTTAATGCTCCTCATTATCGGGGCCCCATTAAGACCTGTCCGGTTCATAGGGCAGGGCATTATAAAGGTCATTATCGGTGCAGCATTTTTGTTCTTTTTGAATACACTTGGGAATCAGGCGGGCATTCATGTCCCCATCAACCCTGTTACCTCGGCAGTCGCCGGCCTGCTTGGAATACCGGGAGTTGCCGCATTGGCGGCCATTGGTTATTGGATCATTTAAAGGATAGTGCGTCGAAGTCATCTTATGAAAACCTCATGGATATCTCCTTGGGGTTTTTATCATGCTATAGTTTTTTTAAAAAAAACTAATTTAACCATTGACGATTACTAAACAACCTGATAATATATTAGGAGTCGCCAATGACGACATCATACATTGCTTAACCGAAAAACAATATGAAAATAGTTGTTGACATCAGGTTTGGTAAATGATAAGATAATAAAGTCGCTTACGAAGTAACGACGATAATCGCTCTTTGAAAACTGAACAGAACAAAGCGCCAACGTTAAATTTTAAGTGAGCACACACTATCAAAAAAGCAAATGAGCAAGTCAAACATTTCTTCGG
>NZ_JBHZPD010000022.1:0-19413 GCF_042787955.1 Peribacillus sp. YIM B13477 | reverse complement strand
CAAGCACCCCTGTCATGTAGGTATTCAAGTGAGATACCCCTTTTTAATGCTGTTTGTTCCATTAATCTAATTTCATGATACATAGCACCAGACAAGATTCCTTTTTCAATGTTCTTATTTATTTCATAATAAAATCCTGCCAATAATTCTAACGGTAATTCATCGTAAAGGGAACTTTTTTTGTTCTCCATAAAGCACCTCCTCATTCTACAATAAAACTAACATACATATTTTGTGAAAAAACATAAGGGATTTTAAGGGGAGCTTTCAAGCTAGGGAAACCCTGAATTTGACCGAATACAGAGTTTTATTGAATTTAATAACATGATTTGATTAATCACTGTTTCCTATTCGGAAGAAGATAGCTGTTGCATAAAATAGGGGATTTCTTCTATGTACTGTTCCGGGTATTGGCCCCACCTACGCCAGATACTATGACGGCCACGCATGCCATCCAACCTATTATCATCATAAAAGAAAGCGCTTACATTGTCAAGAATTTCATTGGAAATACAAGCAAAAACCTCTTGGTATGATAAAAGGTTCAAAGGCTGATAATAATGAAGGGACTAAAATTAACAAAATCAGCAAATCTATTATTTTAATAATATCCAAAAAAGAAAATGTTGTATTTCTCAAAAATGGTTGAGCGCCGTTTAAAGCTTAAAAATTCCCGGAATGTTCGGTATAGCATTGTTACACCCGTTCGTAAAAGGACACTTTAATGAACGGTTCTTTTTTCTATAAATTCACCCTGTTTTACGTTCGTTAAAGTTGAAAAACATTTTACGAACGTGCTTAGTTTTGAACACACTTTTACGAACGATTTTGGCAGAATAAGAGGGAAGAAAGCAGAGTGGAAAAATGGATGTTCGTAAACATAGATTAAAATGAAGGTCGGCAGTTAGAAGCGATAAAAAAATTAGGCGTTGATCCACGTGATATTTTGGACAAATAATGTGAAAAGATTTCAATAGGGCTCAATACCAATTACTAAAACGTGTGGTACTTAAAGGAGATATTCTATACATTTATTCTCTTGATCGTTTTGGTCGGAACAAAGAGGAGATTCTAAAAGAGTGGAATGACATTACAAAAAATATCCAGGCGGATATCGTCGTTTTGGATATGTCATTACTCGATACAACTCAATTTAAAGATAGTCTCGGTACATTCATTGCAGATTTAGTTTTGCAAATTCTTTCCTGGATGGAGGAAGAAGAACGGGATAGGGTCCGGAAACGGCAGCGTGAAGCAATTGATGTGGCTTTGCAAAACGATGTGCCTTTCGGGCGACCGAAAGCTCAAGTAATAGAAGAAACTCGTCAAAAAATTAGCCGGCCATCCCTAGATATTTCGCTTTATTATGGGGGATATCCATCCTGGGTGAAGGAAGCATATACACTTTCAGCCCTCCTTTTAGAATTCGTATGAACATAAAAATAATTAACAAAACAAAAATCAAAAAGTGTCGAATAAAGAAATCTCCAATTTCATGAAGAATCAAAATAAAGAAGAACCGATTGATACAGCATTGGCGGATGCTTTGGAAAAACTGAAATTCGATAAATAAATGGAACTATTTGCATTCCTCTTTCCATGGAAATTGTCACACAGATTATGTACGCCAAATAAGCGCGTGATGTTCGAGAAAATGGAATAGAAATGAAAAAGAGTTGCAGCTTGTTTTACTGAAGCAGCAACTCTTTGTTTTATAAGATGGTATATAGGAAATCCCATACATTTTAACTCATTATTTTAATGGTTGTCCTTCAAATGCGTTAACAATTAAAGGTGAAGAGAGGAATTCTTTAGCTTTACCAACAAACGAGGTAAAGTGCTCACTTGAATTATGGCCTGCAACCGCTAGATGATCTTGCCAAACTTCAACCATTGTAAACTCATTGTCTTTTTCTGTAGCTTTGTGAAGATTGTAAGAAACATTTCCACTTTCCGCTCTTGAAGCTGCGATAAGCGGTTGAATCTCCTCTAGAAATGCATCTTGTTTTGCTGGATTAATATTGAATACGGCATGAATGATAATCATTAAACGTCATCCTCTCATTTGTTAAGCATAATAAACTAAATATATAATTAAAGTAAAAATAACATCTCGGTTGAAATGAATGGATTCTTTACTTCCATTGTGCGACTTTATCAATTGGAAGACGAACTGATTGATGGCCATTATCTGCTGCTTTACCGATTGAAATTAGCATAACTGGTACATACCGATCTTTTTCTAATCCAAAAGCTTCTGCGATCTGGTCTTTTTCATAGCCACCGATTGGATTTGTATCATAGCCATAAGCACGTGCCGCAAGCATCAGTTGCATGGATACAAGACCACCATCGACTAGAACGACCTCTTTCATCTCTTCTCTAGTGATTTTTTCGAAATATCCAGCAAATGAAGCTAATATGTTTTCTTTTACTTCTAAAGGCATAAGCCCTAAATCTACAGCTTTACCGTAGATCTCTTCGGCGTTATCAAAATTGTTCATATCACCAAATACGGCAATTACTGCGGAAGATGTTTCGACTTGATTTTGGTTAAAGCGAGCAAGAGGTGCAAGTGTTGCTTTTCCCTCAGGACTATCAATTACAAGGAAGCGCCATGGTTGCATATTTACTGAAGAAGGAGCAAGTGTCGCTAAGGTAAGTATTTTCTCCATTTCTTCCCTACTGATTTTTACAGATTTGTCGTAATTTTTTATGGAGCGGCGTCCTGTGACAATTTCTTTGAAATCATTTGTTAATTGTGCTGTAGTAGTCATAGTTGATAGTCTCCTCTTTTTAACTTTAGTAGTTTAATTTAAGCAAGTGTTAGACTTGGCTTATATTTTTTTGAATGCGTGTCAGCATATCTGTTAATTCTTGACGTTCTTCTTCTTTAAAATCTTTAAGCATTAAAGTGACAAAACGAGCCTTTTCAGCTTGGTAGAGAATAATCTGTTTGCGACCATAATCTGAAAGACAGACAAGAGTAAATCGATTATCCTCCGGATCTTTGCGTCTTAAAATCATCCCAGTCGCTTCAAGTTGTTTTAAATGCCGGGTAATCGCTGCACTGTCAATGTTAACCTCTTTTTGAAGTGCTGTTTGACTAATTTCATCAACTTGATAAAGCTGATATAAGATATCATGTCTTGATTGACTAATGCCTGTACAACTTTCAAATTTTGAACTTATCTGTTTGTTAAGGCAGTTCATTTTATATAAAATTAATGATTCATTACACCATGAATTCGTCAAGAAACACCCTCTTTTCATACGTTAGACAAAATTGATAGCTCAATAGTTGATAGCTCAATAGTTGATGCATCAATTAATATACTATACCCTAAATAATAAAGCAAGTATTTTAATACTGCAACTTTTGCTTAAATATGATCTAGACCAAAATGTTGCTCTATCTCCTTTTTGATTAGGCAATCTTTTCAAGTAAGCTCAGTAAACCTTTGGAGCTTTTAGCCAAGGTATAAGTAGGATGATCACATTGTTATAAAAACTGCCCTTAAATAAGGTGGAAAAATTCATCTGATAGTCGTAGACCAAGACTATTCTTCGATTTATGTGCCATAATACAGAAAAGGAAGGAGCGAATGCTCCATCCTATTCTGTATTGCTACTTCAATCAATTAAGTTTCATGGAGTACGATGCCTGTAAATGATATTCAAGTTCTTTGTCAGTTATGTGTGTGGAGATTTATTTAAATCTAATGGTGTAAGTGCAATGAATGGGCTCCTATTATCAATAAAATCCAGATAGACACAGAAGGATTAAGTTTAGAACCATACTTTTCACATCTCATCATTCATAAGGAAATACATGGGGATAAAGTATTCGTACCAATAGATTTAAAGAGAATTTGGAAACGTTTATAATGAAAAAAAGCAACCGTATGGATATAAAACGGTTGCTTTTTTATCAACTGTAGCCTAGGAGTTTTATAATAGTCCTCTCGGAATTCCTTCGCAGGGTGCAATACTGATATGTTTTAAAGGCCCAAGTACGGAAGTTCAACATTTGTGGTTGGCTCTATTTACTATGCTCAATATAAGGTTATCAGAAAAGTGAGCTCATTTTAGTTTTCATAATACTGATTAGAGGAAATCAAAAAGCACATGAATTTCATAGGATTCGAGGGATTTCCCATGTAACTTGACCGTTGGGGACAAACTTCAAAACAGTTATACAGATTTTTAGCAAATGGAAATTATTTGTAAATAATATTATGTTTCTGATGTATGAAAAAAGGATAAAAAATTCAATTATTATTAACTGAAAATTCCTAATTCGCACAAAAATAAGTGTATAATATTATAAAACAGTTATCTAAGTTTGTAGTTACTATTTCTTAATAAGGAGGCGATACTCTTAAACATGTAAACTTAAAAAATTAGTAGGGAGCAGAAAAGGAGAAATTTATTAGTCTAGAAAATCAGCTACAGTAGCCAATGCGGGTTTAGGTATTGCGTTAATTAACTAATACATATTTTAATTGAATACAACACGAAATGACTCGCTAAATG
This sequence comes from Peribacillus sp. YIM B13477, assembly GCF_042787955.1. NCBI lineage: Bacteria > Bacillati > Bacillota > Bacilli > Caryophanales > Bacillaceae > Peribacillus > Peribacillus sp. YIM B13477. Next base: position 14,877 of record NZ_JBHZPD010000022.1, on the reverse strand, counting down.
GCTGAACAACCCCTGTTGAAAGCGGTTTAATTTTATAACGTTGAACAACCACATCGTTAAAAATATTCTTTATAAAATTTGATAAGGTCCCCCAGCAAGTAACACTACATAAATTTGACCTTCCGAAACTAGTGCTGCAATAGGAGAGCGAATCCCAATAAAATAAACATTGAACGACTTGGTTTGATATATACAAAAAAATCACTATATACATACTGGAGGTTTTAGAATGAAAAAGAAAAAAGCATTATCCGGCCTGATGGCTGTGAGTTTACTAACAGTAATACCGTGGAGTTCTGGACATGCTGAGAAACCTCAATGGACAAATGTGAATACATATGAGGAACAGGACGGAAGTAAGTTTAATAGCGAAAACTATGACTTTGTGAAATTTTCACAAATTGGTTCCAAATTAAAAGAGATTGAAAAACTTTCAAACCGTGTGAAAGTTGAAGTCCGTGGAACATCAGCTGATGGAAACCCACTCTATGTTGTCACGATTGCCGACCCAACAACACAAGGAAAGTTCGGAAAAGTGAAGGCACTTAGAAAGCAAATGTTTAAGAATCCAGGCAAAGCTCAAGAATGGGTTGCCAATAATCCTGACTTTAAAGTTCCAATCATGATTAATGGTTCTATTCATGGGACTGAATTTGTCGGAAGCGATGCAATCCTTCAATTAATTGAACGTTTTGCTACCCAAAATGATGCAACAACCAAAGACGTTTTAGAGAATAATATTCTTATTTTCAATGTCGTACAAAACCCTGATGGACGTATTGATGCCACCCGCTTTAATGGCGAAGGAATTGACATAAATCGTGACTTTATCACCCAATCGCAGCCAGAAACAAAAGAGATGGTTGAGCTCATTAAAGAATGGAACCCGATGGTGTTCCTTGATACTCATGGTTATGTGAAGAATTATCAGCCAAATCTGCAGGGGTTAATTGAGCCTTGTACGCCACCGCATAATCCTAATTACGAGTATGACTTATACGGAAAATGGGCCTATAAACAGGCAGAAGCGATGGAAGCGGAAATAATGAAGGATCATGAGAACTATTCAGGATCCTTGTATCAAAACATGAAAGGTACCTATATTCCGCTGCGCGATGACTCCGCTGGCTGGGATGATTACCCACCAATTTTCACACCGATGTATGCGATGTATCATGGTGCTTACGGTCATACCTTAGAAGCTCCAACAAATGATTGGGACGGCGTACGATGGATGTATAATTCGATTATGGGAGCACTGAAATTTGCAACAGCTAACAAGCAATCCATGATTACTGATCAAATTGAAGTTTTTAAAAGAGGAATTAACTTTGACCATCCTTTTCATAAGGAAGGGTTATTTCCAAAAGCCTACATACTTCCACTAGACCCTAAGGATCCGACTGTTACGAATAAGGCTGTAAATCATTTGATCAATAATGATATTGAAGTTGTTCAAGCTGTGAATGCATTTGAAGCGGATGGAGTGTTATATCCAAAAGGAACTTATCTCGTTGAGATGGACCAGGCGAAAGCCGGATTAGCAAACACGATGCTCTGGGATGGGGAAGACATCACGAACGATACCCCAGCAATGTACGACATTTCCGCATGGAGCTTACCGGAGCTTTGGGGATTCGAGGCAGTAGCCACACAAAATCCTATTAAAGTCAATGCAACGAAAGTAAACCAGATTACAGGTCAAGGCAAGGTTTCAGGAAAAGGACCGTTTATGATTCCGAACAGCTCTGTCCAATCGGTAAATTTAGTAAATAGATTGCTTAAGCAAGGAATACCTATTGTACGTGATGCACAAGGTAACTTCTTTGCAAAAACAGTAGCTAATCAGGTATCAGCAGCGGTGAAAGAATCTGGGTTACAGGTTGGAACTGCCGATGTACCAGCAGATGCAGTGGCTATTACGTCTGTAAAAGTGGCTATATTAAAGGATGGAGGTATGGGTAAACAGAAATCACACGCAGGAACAAAGCTTGCTTTGAAAAGACTAGGTTTTGATGTGACAGAAGTTACGCCAGTCGAAGTGGCTAAAAATCCCCTTAACGGTTTTGATATTTTTGTCTATAGTGGAACGGAAAGTCTCATTTCTACTAACCTTTCCGAAGCTAATAAAGAATTTGGATTACAGAACGCCGGGCAACTTAATGCATTTAAAGACAATGTGACAAGCTTCTTAAATGAAGGAGGCAAATATATAGCTGTAGGTGCTGGTGCATCTAGAGCAACTAAAACACTCGGTCTTACAGACGACATCATTAATGTAGGAGGTTCCAACAGTAATGGTATCGTAAAAGTCGATTATGAGGGAACTGGTTTAACAGCAGGTTATGGAGAAAATGATATCGGATTTGTCTATCGTCCAACATGGTTCACGGCTACTGATAATGATGAAATTGTCGCGACCCTTGCAGATTCAGATAATTTCTTCGTAGCTGGTCACTGGAAAAATAACATAACCGCCAAGGGCCAAGCCGTAATCGTAAAAGAACAGAATAAAGATGTAACTCTTATTGGGTTAGAAGCAGGTTTCCGCGACCACCCGGATTACTTGTTCCGTCTTCTATCTAATGCAATTTTCGAAAAATAGTGGAATTAGCCAAAGCCGGATTCAGCAATGAATTCGGCTTTGGTAATTTAAAAAATGCTGAACGCTTGCTCTGAACTCATTACTTTTAAATTATCTGTTGCAAAAACCCTGAAGGACAATAAGTAGTTTTTTAGCCGATTAAAAATAGTGACTACTCTTATAATTCACAAGCTGGATATGGATTAATTAATCAGGAATCATTATAGATGAAGTTAAATGATTGGATTAGCGAACAAACTAATTAACTTGCAAAGGGGGCTCGTTCTCCTTTTATGTTTTAAACGACGTATCGGCCCTAGGAGGTTTGTTCGGGTGAGTACACCTAAATAATTTTAAAAGGAGTGGGAGATGGTAAACAATTTATCTTTGCGTAAAATATCTATATTCTTTATTTAACAAGGTAAAAGGAATTCAATAAAGGAAATAAAATAATAATAATGGATCAGGTAATACTGCTTAACTTCCTGATTCATTTTTATATTTATGTAGTCTTAGATATGATACGGGGACCTCATTAAATAAACACTCATTTTAAATCTCTCAAGCGGTATAGTATCAGTAGTTAATACCGGTGAAGCTGGATAGCTGTTTCTGACATACTCTACCCATTCCAGGGTCGAGTATGTCTTTTTTCGCTTTGTCTAAGCGTAAACTTTATAGGATATGAGGTCTGATACTTATAGACTGACTACTTTACTTGAAATTGATGTAGCCCGATGGTGAATTTATATTCATTTTGCTTGAGCTAAGTTATGTTTCCCCTAAAATATTAATAATTCTTTTATCTGGAGTCACAGTAGAGGGAGTGCTTTAATCCCTCTTTTTGTATTCAATATATTAATAGGAAGAAATACGGATAGATTTACGTAAACAAATGTAAATACTGTTAAGAAGTTTGTTTGTAAAGTAAGTAATATAGCAATTTTTCCTTATTGGAAAAAATAACTTCATTGTTAAATTATTGTTATTACCTTATAATTTTCTAGAAACATATGAAATGTTATGAATAGGAGAAAAGTATGAAAAAACTGTGGACCATTTTAGTTTCATTTACGTTGTTGATTAGTTTATTCCCGCAATTAGCATCGGCGGCACCAAGCAAGAATTTTGAGAAAGAACTTACAAAGTATTTAAAAGAGGTAAGCATTGTCAGGGGTTTTGAAGTGACGAAGGATGATATTGAAACATCTCTTTCTTTTTACGATGAAAGTATTGAGAACTTTGAATCTATTGGTGATCTAAAAGAAGCCTTGGGCGAAGTTATTAAGGCTGATTTGAGTAATTTAGATGCCATTTATGAAGATTATAATCTAACTAATGAGAGCCTAATTAATCTATTACACGAAAATGGCGAAGAACTAGACGATTATATCTTTATCTGGGACCTCGATGAAACTGTTTATTTCTATACAGAAGAGACAGAAGAGGGCGATTTTGAACGCGATCCGAACTTTGACAAAGAATTAGTCAATTATTTGGCCAAGGTTAGCAAGGAAAGAGGCTTCCAAGTAACCCTAGAAGATATCGAAGCGTCATTGAAACCCTATGATTTTAGCACGGAAGAATTTGAATCTGTCGAAGAGCTTAGCGAATTCCTGGGTGACGTCATAAAGGCAGACCTAAGCAACTTAGATTATTTTAATGAGAATTATGGATTGGATAAACAAGACTTGCTTCAAATGTTAGAAGAAAATGGTGAAGATATTAACGATTATATATACATAGATAATCTTGAAGAAACTGTTTGGAACCTTACTGGCGGCGGGATGGATGGCGAAGTTGCTGAAGATTTTCTTCCGATTTTCGAGCAGGAACTCGGTCTAACGGAAGAGGAATTACAGCGGCTTGAAGACCACTTGATGTCTTTGGAAGACCATCTTTCCAACCCGGAAACAGTCAAGCAACTTGAAGAATTGGGCAACCGCATGATGGCTTTCGAGGAATTTGATGTAGCAACCGAGCTTACAGCTGAACAGATAGCTGAAATGGCCTCAATCTATGAAGAATTACTTTCCATCTTTAAGCTTAATGTTTCCTATTCCCTTGTGAAAAGTGGCTCGGAATCACCTGTATCCCTTTTGGATTTAATGAAATTGGAAGAATTGAAGGGTGCTAACCTGAAAATATCAATTTATAATATTGACGGGAAGTTCTTGGCGGATCTGTTAATAACAGGTGATATGGTCGATTCTGATAATCTTACTAATGCAGGCGGACAAATAAAGGAATCTGCTAAAGAGGTACAAAAGACCATTGAAAAGGCACCAGTTGCTAAACCAGTAAAACAAAAGATCAGTGCCCATACTAATTCAGAACATCAAACCGTAAAAGGTGCTAAACTGCCAAATACGGCTTCCGGTTATTTGCCTAGTGCCCTTTTAGGACTATTTATTGTCTTGTTCGGAAGCTTGATGTATCGAAAAATCAGGAAAGCTTAATATGAAAAAATTAAAGAAAAAGCGGTTACTGCTGCTTTCTTGTACAATTGCCATCATTTTATTTGGGGTTTGGTTTTCCACATCCAATATGTATAAGTTTGCAAAAGGCTACTTTCTTTACAAGACTGATACTCCAAGTAGCCAAGTGAATGAAACTGTACAGAAACCACCAAATGATAAACCAACAATTGATAAAACACCAAGTAATGACACAACAAAGAAAGAGCTATATCCTGTCCGCCCTAAAACGGGTGAAGAAATCGGGGAGCTTTATATACCCAAACTAAAAACAAAACTTCCTATTTTCCATGGCACAAATGAGGATGAATTGGAAAAAGGAGTTGGTCACTTTGCAGGAAGTGTGTTACCTGGTGAAAATGACAATTCCGTACTTTCCGGTCATAGAGATACGGTATTCCGTAAACTCGGGCAAGTGGGCGAAGGAGATTTGTTGATAGTAAGAACATCGGCAGGAGAGTTCACATACAAAGTCAACAAAGTTCGAATTGTGGATGAGGATGATCGAACCGTAATCGTACCAAAGCCACGGGCAACGCTAACCGTCAGTACCTGTTACCCTTTTGATTATATTGGGTCAGCACCTGAACGCTATATCCTTGTCGCGTATTTAACTTCAAAAACAGTAAGTTAATCAAATGTACTAAAAAAAGCGTCCCAATAAGGAAACCTATTGGGACGCTTTTGATTTTATTTCTTTTTAGAAAGAAAAGCGAAGATGATATCACTTTCTCCACTTTTAAACCAATTAGAAAAAACACCGTTCACGGTGTTTTTTCATGGCCAATTTATTTATACTGTTAAACTATTCTTATTGCTCGATTTGCCAGATGAAGCGGATTTTAATATTTTATGATGGTAAATATAAGAGCCGGCTATTAATATATACCCGATAATGAAGATCAGCCATCCACTGGCAGGGTCGCCTACTGAAATGCTTGAATACATAGCCCCCGTCAAATCAAATACAAAACCGGCATAAGCCCATTCCTTGATTCTTGGAAAGCCTGGAATAAGTATTGCCACTACACCTAATAATTTGGCAATCCCAATAAAAGGTAGGAGGTAAGTAGGATAACCTAAATGATTGAATAATGCGACTGCATCGGGAACAGACATTATATCCGGAATAGAACCCAAAACCATCAGGGCCACTAAAAGTCCTGTGAAAATCCAATATATAATTTTTGTTTTTTTCATTTATTCACATTCCCTCCCTTAGATTGACATTTTAATCATATTCCACTTTTCTTTTTTTAATGCATTCTAAAAAAATCTTAATCTTAAACAGTTGTTGCACAATCCTTTAGGAATCGCGCTTGACTGAAGGATAACTTGAAGAAAAGCGAGTTTGCCTGCAGTTATTTCTTGAAAAATATTCATTTGATTTCAGAAATCTGCTCCCTTTCCAATTCTAATAGCAGTGGTGGTACTTCTTATTCTCCGTAGAAGAATGAAAGAAATTATATTCCTCCTTAGGATATAGATGAGGAACTGTGTCTGGAGCCAAATAAAAAGAATCATTATTAATGAAGGTAGAGAGTGATATCCAAATGATGGACTACAACAAATTGTTTTATCTAGAACCTAACTCATTTGAATATCCTTTCTGGATGTAGCGGCGAAAATAAACAAGAGAGGTCTTACTCTAGGTAGAGAAAGACCTCTCTTGTTATGTTAAGAAAGATATTCAGACATCTATCATCTATACTCTGAAATAGATTAGCTAGTAGTGACATTTAAAAAATGTTCGATCACAATTGAAACAGCTCCTAATGCAGGTGCATTTCTTCCTAATGAAGAGGGCAATAGTTCACACATACTTTCCAAATGAGAATTTACCCTAGAAGAAACCTCATTCTTAATGGTATTTAACACAATCGGGTGAGATTCGATAATGTTATTTCTCAAAATAATAGCTTGTGCGTCAAATGTATTGAGAATATTTGTTAAGCCAATACTGACATAGAAGCCAAAGTTCTGGAGTGCATTTAAGACGGCTACATCATTTTTATTTGCACGTTCAACAATTTCTTTTCGTGACATATTCTTTTTGTCATTAGAAAAAGAATCCAGTAATGCTTTTTCTGATGCATATAATTCCCAGCATCCTCGGTTCCCGCAGCTGCATTTGGGACCGTTAAAATCTATCGTCATATGGCCCATTTCTCCAGAAAAGCCATTTACTCCTTTATATAATTCATTATTAATGATAATTCCGACTCCAATTCCAACGTTAATACTGATGTAAATGATGTTTTCATGGTTTTTAGTAACCCCAAACACTTTTTCACCGCATGCGCCTGCATTAGCCTCATTTTCAACAAAAACAGGTACATTGAACTCGCTTTCAATTAAGAGTTGCAAATCTTCAATATCCCAATCCAAGTTGGGCATGAAAATGATTTTTTGATTGCTATCCACAAGACCTGGTACACAAATACCTATTCCCACCAAACCGTAAGGAGAGTCGGGCATATGAATGATAAAATCATGTATAAGTGCAAACAGAATTTCTTTCACTTCACCAGCTGAAGGGCTAGACAAGTCAGAAGCCTTCTCAAGGATAATATTGCCTTCTAAATCGGTTAGAATTCCATTAAGGTAATCAACACCTATATCGATACCTATTGAATAGCCTGCATTTTTATTAAAAACAAGCATCACAGGTCTTCTGCCACCACTAGATTGTCCTGCTCCAATTTCAAAAATAACATTTTTTTCAATTAACTCATTTACTTGGGAAGAAACAGTGGATTTATTTAACCCTGTAATCTCAGAAAGGGCTGCCCTTGAGATTGGTGAGTTTTTTAAAATTTCATTTAAAATCAACTTTTGATTCATTTTCTTTACTAATGCTTGATCTGCTATCGGAATGATAATCGCTCCTTTGTTTTACCATTGAACTAAGTGTTTTTTTTAAAAAATTAAAATTTAGTATGGACATAGTATATTTCTTATTATAACGTTAATTTTCTTAAAAAAACATTGAAATAACTAATTATTTTGTATATCATGAAATAAAGTTAGTTTATTGACACAACAAACTTTCTTGATTGATATTTCTGAAGAAAGTTTTTCACTTTAATTAAAGGGGGAAGTAACACATGATTCAAACTGATACTAATAAAATTAATTATTTTGAAAGCGTAAACAAAGTCTCATATGAGGGAAAAGATTCTAAAAATCCTTTAGCTTTTAAATACTATAACCCAGAAGAAGTAGTAGGCGGTAAAACAATGAAGGAACAACTACGTTTCTCAGTTGCTTACTGGCATACATTCACAGCTGATGGGACAGATCCTTTTGGTGCAGCTACGATGCAAAGATCATGGAATAAATATGATGGAATGGACTTAGCAAAAGCTAGAGTAGAGGCAGCTTTTCAACTTTTCGAAAAATTAGGGGTTCCTTTCTTTGCGTTTCATGACCGAGACATCGCACCTGAAGGAAACACATTGAAAGAAACAAATGAAAATCTTGATGTAATCGTTAGCATGATGAAAGAATATATGAAAACAAGTAACGTAAAGTTATTGTGGAACACAGCTAATATGTTTACAAATCCTCGCTTCGTTCACGGTGCAGCAACTTCTTGTAATGCAGATGTATTTGCTTATGCAGCAGCCCAAGTAAAGAAAGGACTCGAAACGGCAAAAGAGTTAGGAGCAGAAAACTATGTGTTCTGGGGCGGCCGTGAAGGCTATGAAACACTGCTCAATACAAATTTAAAGTTAGAGTTAGATAACTTGGCTAGATTTATGCATATGGCTGTAGATTATGCTAAGGAAATTGAATTTAAAGGTCAATTCTTAATTGAGCCAAAACCAAAGGAACCAACGACGCATCAGTATGACACCGATGCAGCTACGACCATTTCGTTCCTAAGACAATACGGATTAGATAACCATTTTAAATTAAATCTTGAAGCTAACCATGCTACTTTAGCTGGGCATACGTTTGAACATGAATTACGCGTAGCTAGAGTTCAAGGCTTCTTGGGATCAGTGGATGCAAATCAAGGTGATCCTCTTTTAGGATGGGATACCGATGAGTTCCCAACAGATCTATATTCTACAACTTTAGCAATGTATGAGATCCTGCAAAATGGAGGATTAGGCAGTGGAGGGTTAAATTTTGATGCTAAAGTGCGCAGAGGTTCCTTTGAACAAGAAGATTTAGTATATGCCCATGTGGCTGGGATGGATGCGTTCGCTAGAGGTTTAAAAGTGGCTCATAAATTATTGGAAGATCGTGTTTTTGAAAACATCATTGATGAACGCTACAGCAGTTTCAAAAAAGGAATTGGTCTTGAGATTGTTGAAGGAAGGGCCAACTTCCAAACACTAGAGCAGTATGCATTACAAAATCCGAACATTACGAATAATTCAGGAAGACAGGAACGATTAAAAGCCACCTTAAATCAATATATTTTAGAAGTTTAACGGATAAAAGAGAGTAGAAACAAATTCTGCTCTCTTTTATAAAAGTGGAGGAATCAAGATGAAATATATTATAGGAATTGATCTAGGAACGAGCGCTGTCAAAACTGTTTTAGTTAATACAAAAGGTGAGATCTGTGCAGAAGCTTCTAAAAATTACCCTCTTCTGCATGAAAAAACAGGATATAGTGAACAAAATCCAGAGGAGTGGATTCAGCAGACTGCTAGTGCTTTAAATGAGCTAATCTCCAAATCCGATGTAAGACCAGAAGATATAGAAGGAATAAGTTATTCTGGACAAATGCACGGTCTAGTACTGTTGGATAAGAATCATAATCTCTTACGTCATGCTATTTTATGGAACGATACAAGGACGACAGCACAGTGTCATCAGCTATATGAAATGATTGGAGAGAAACGTCTTTTAGAAATAACAAAAAATCAAGCTTTGGAAGGGTTTACACTACCTAAGCTGCTATGGGTTAAAGAGCATGAACCGGAGATATTTGATCAAGCAGCTGTATTTATGCTGCCTAAAGACTATTTACGCTTCAAAATGACTGGCTTAATTCATAGTGAATATTCAGATGCTGCCGGTACATTATTGTTGAACGTGGGCGAGAAAAAATGGAGCGAAGAGCTTTGTAAATTAGTGGGCATTGATATCAGCATTTGCCCATCGTTAGTGGAATCCAGTGAATGTGTCGGAACAATTAATGAAGAATTCTCTCAAAAAACAGGGCTAACATTAGCGACTAAGGTATTTGCAGGTGGAGCTGATAATGCTTGTGGAGCAATTGGAGCTGGTATTCTATCATCAGGAGAAACGTTATGCAGCATCGGTACATCTGGTGTCGTACTTTCTTATGAGGAGCGAAATGATAGGGACTTTGCTGGGAAGGTGCATTATTTCAATCATGGAAAAGAAAATGCTTTTTATACGATGGGAGTTACATTATCTGCTGGCCACAGTTTAAGTTGGTTTAGAGACAATTTTGCTGAAAATGAGTCATTTGAAGAACTACTGGCTGATATAAACAATGTTCCAATTGGTTCAAATGGGCTTCTATTTACTCCATACTTAGTTGGGGAACGAACACCACATGCAGATGCTACTATACGTGGAAGCTTTATAGGAATGGATGCTTCTCATAAAAAGAGGGATTTTACAAGGGCAGTCATTGAAGGAATTACCTTCTCATTAAATGAATCAATAGAAATTATTCGAGAAAATGGAAAAGAAATTACGTCTATTGTATCAATTGGCGGGGGAGCAAAAAACGATAGTTGGCTTCAGATTCAAGCAGACGTTTTTAACACAAAAGTTATAAAACTATCTACTGAGCAAGGACCGGCGCTAGGGGCAGCCATGTTAGCCGCTTATGGTTGTGGGTGGTACAACTCATTAGAAGAATGCGCAGATTTATTCATATCTTCTTCAAAAACGTATCAACCTAAATTAGAAAATGTTCCAGTGTATAAACAACTTTATGCTTTATATAAAGAGGTATATTACCAAACAAAAGACTTAAACAAAAAGCTGAATCAATTTAGCAGAAAGTAACTGGTTGGATTTGAATCATGCATCCCTTTCTTCGAAAAGGAGATTAATATGAAAATAGAAGAGGGAATTTTCGGTGAAATAAATAGAGAATTGGTAAAGTCTTATACAATCATGAACAATCAAAACATAAAAGTAACCTGTATTGATTATGGATGTACGATTACTAGAATTGATGTACCAGACAAAGAAGGGAATATAGAAAATATCGTGTTAGGATTTGATTCTGCAGAAGATTATTTACATTATTCCCCTTATTTTGGTGCAGTAATCGGTCGAGTGGCAGGGAGAGTTAATCCACCAAGCGTTAATATGGAAGGGTTTACATACCTCCTCGCTGAGAATGAAGGGAGAACTCATTTACACGGTGGACCTGAGGGATTCCATAACGTAATCTGGAAATCCTCTACTAGTGAGAGTGTAGATGAGGCTAGTGTGACATTTACTTATATGAGTCCTGATGGAGAAGCTGGTTATCCTGGAAATCTTGAGGTAAGCGTCGTTTACACTCTCACTGAAAATAATGATCTTATAATAACCTATCATGGTATTTCAGATAAAAATACGTTATTAAATTTAACCAATCATACTTACTTTAATCTGAGTGGCAATTTAAAAGAAGATATCTTACAGCATGAATTAACTATGAAAAGTGATAAGTTTTTAGAGCTTGATCAGTCCTTACTGCCTACAGGCAATTTAATAGACGTTGAACATACACCTTTTGATTTTAGAGCGGGAAAGCGAATTATTGAAGGAGTAAATTCCAAACATCAACAAAATGAAATAGTTGGAAATGGGTATGACCATCCATTCTTATTAAGTGAAAATCATCAAAAAGAAATTTGTTTGGTTAATCCTTCTAACGGACGGAAAATGATAGTGGAAACAGATGAGCCATATGTTGTTTTATATACGGGAAATATGTTAGAAGATACTTTTCTAATTAGAGGAATTCCTTGTCAAAAACACCTTGGCTTATGTCTCGAAACTCAACATCCGCCAAATGCCATTCATAATCAGCAATTACCTTCTATTTTATTAGAAAAAAATAAAGAGTATCATTCTAAAACTCGTTTTACGTTTACCGTCGAGTAAAAACCTTTGGTATTCAATGGTCTAATGTTGTTTTAGTGAAATGAAAATCTACAATGGAAGGGAGGATAAAAGCAGTTAGTAGAATGGGTGAGGGAAGAGAGGTCCTTCTTGTTCATTAATTTTGAAAGCGCAACGAAAAGTATGCGCTTTAATATTAAATGGACTTCATTCATAACTGTTTTTAGTAAAACATGAAGCAAAAACGAAACTCATTATATATCTTTTCGATTACATTAGTCGCCGCAATTGGAGGATTACTGTTTGGATATGATACAGCTGTAATTTCTGGAGCAGAAGAATCTTTAAAGGTTTATTTAATCGACAGCTTAGGCTTAGGCCCTTTGGCACATGGCGTCACCGTATCAAGTGCTTTAATAGGATGTATTATCGGAGGATTAATTTCCGGCTATTTTGGATCAAGACTAGGACGTAAAAAATCACTTATACTTGCAGCGATTCTTTTTATAGTATCAGCATTGGGTGCTTCTTATCCTGAATTTTTATTTTTTACAAAAGGTGAACCAACACTTTCTTTATTACTAGCTTTTAACTTTTATCGAATTATAGGGGGGATTGGTGTTGGATTAGCGTCTGCCATTTGTCCAATCTATATAGGGGAAATTGCTCCGGCTGATATTCGCGGCAGATTGGTATCATTTAATCAGTTTATGATTATTTTTGGTATGTTAGTCGTTTACTTTGTAAACTGGGGTATTGCAAATGGTGAAACGTTAGAATGGATAAATGATGTAGGATGGAGGTACATGTTTGCTTCAGGAGCGATACCAGCTTTAATCTTTGCTGTACTTTTGTTATTAGTTCCAGAAACGCCTCGCTATTTGGCAATACAGAATCAAGATCAAAAAGCTTTAGCTATACTTACAAAAATCAATGGATCTTCAGAAGCGAAAGCGATTTTGAGTGATATTAAACAAACGACCACTATCAATATTTCATCCGAAAAATTATTCGCTTATGGAAAATTAGTTATTATTGTAGGTGTACTGCTTTCTGTATTTCAACAATTTGTAGGTATAAATGTAGCCCTATACTACGCACCGCGTATCTTTGAAAGCATGGGAGCAGCTAAAGATTCTTCCATGCTGCAAACCATAATTATGGGATTAGTAAATGTTATCTTTACAGTTATCGCGATTTTAACAGTTGATCGATGGGGAAGAAAACCATTATTAATAGTAGGTTCCATTGGAATGGCAATTGGTATGTTTGGTGTAGCAAGCATGGCCTTTTCTAATATAATTGGAATAGGGACGCTTGTATTTATCATTATTTATACAGCTTCATTTATGATGTCGTGGGGTCCAATCTGCTGGGTGCTAATTTCAGAGATTTTCCCTAATAAAATTCGAGGTCGGGCTGTAGCTATTGCTGTAGCTGCCCAATGGGCGGCTAACTATTTTATTTCTTCTACATATCCTATGATGATGGAATATAGTGGGGGACTAACATACGGTTTCTATGGTTCAATGAGCGTGCTTTCTGCCTTATTTGTTTGGAAAATGGTTCCTGAAACCAAAGGCAAGACTCTTGAACAGATGGAGAATATATGGAGAAGAAATGTTAAAAGTTCAGAAGATAGTCAAATTATTTAAATAGTAAAATTCACTTAAACTGGACAAAAAATATTATATAAAAGGATTCTTATTGTTGGGATAGTAAGTATTGTTATTTCAGGGTCTTTATCGGAGCATGGACAGGTGGACAACAACAAAGAGCAAATTTTCATTCAGAAAAAACAAAAAGTCTAATCTTCAGGACGAAAGTAGCATTAATCCCATGTCTCATAGCTACAATTCCGTTTGGGTATTTCTGGATTAAAATGCTTTGTATAATGATACTTTGCTCTTCAACTAATGGGTCTCTTACCCTAAAAAGAAAGGTTGCTGAGGCAGCCTTTTTTTCTTATGGCACTAACGGGGCAGGATAGTTGCATAAAAAACCAGAATTATTTATGTAATAATTCTTAAAAGGAGAGATGTACAAGTGAATTTAAGACTTGAATTATTTGTTGAAAGTATAGAAAAATCAGTGGGATTTTATAGAGATATACTAGAATTTAATGCACCAAAAGAGATTATACATACTTACGTTCCGGTTAAAAAAGGAAGTGTTACATTAGGGTTGGGGGAAATGAAAAGTTTACCTGAAAACCATCCTCTTAAAGTTTCTAATAATAGTCAACAAACAGGATTAGGGGTTGAAATAGTATTAGAAGTTGAAGATATAAATGGTATTTATAACAAAGTAGTTGAAAAAGGGTACTCTATACAGACTAAGTTAACCAAAAGGTCGTGGGGATTAGAGGATTTTAGATTAATTGACCCAGATGGATATTATTTACGAATTACATCAATGGCAACTATTGAATCCTAACTACCAACTTTTGAATGAACTAACGGTGCGTTAGCTGAATATTGAGCTGTCTTTAAGGTAGCTCTTTCTTTATGCAACTATCGCGGCAGTTTAGTTCATTAGTTAGTATGGTTAGTATGTTAAACAAAAATTTGTGATAGGGTTGATTGGAAGGAGGAATTATTAATGCAGAATACAATTCGTGAATTGTCAGAAAAAGATTTAGAAGAAGTATCAAAGATTTTCACCAATGTTTTTAGCTCCAATCCTTGGAACGAACCTTGGATTTTTCAAACATCTTACAAACGATTGTTAGATATAAGTAAGACCCCTGGCTATATA
>NZ_JBHZPD010000021.1:0-24743 GCF_042787955.1 Peribacillus sp. YIM B13477 | reverse complement strand
TTTGCTTTTTTGATAGTGTGTGCTCACTTAAAATTTAACGTTGGCGCTTTGTTTTGTTCAGTTTTCAAAGAGCAATAATGGAGCGGGTGAAGAGAATCGAACTCTCATCATCAGCTTGGAAGGCTGAGGTTTTACCACTAAACTACACCCGCATTTAATTTTAAATTATTTTCAGAAAGAAAGAATGGTCGGGAAGACAGGATTCGAACCTGCGACCCCTTGGTCCCAAACCAAGTGCTCTACCAAGCTGAGCTACTTCCCGTAAAATATGGTGCGCCCGGCGGGAGTCGAACCTACAACCTTCTGATTCGTAGTCAGATGCTCTATCCAATTGAGCTACGGGCGCTAATTCCTATGATGTTATTGGTGCGGCCGAGAGGAGTCGAACCTCCACGGGGTTTCCCCCACTAGGCCCTCAACCTAGCGCGTCTGCCATTCCGCCACGACCGCGAAAGCGACTTTGTAATTTTAACACCTTTTCAACTTGATGTCAAGAAGAAAAATATCAGTGCGGGTGAAGGGACTTGAACCCCCACGCCTTGCGGCGCCAGATCCTAAGTCTGGTGCGTCTGCCAATTCCGCCACACCCGCGAAAATAAATGGTGAGCCATGAAGGATTCGAACCTTCGACCCTCTGATTAAAAGTCAGATGCTCTACCAACTGAGCTAATGGCTCTAAATAAAATGGCTGGGCTAGAAGGGATCGAACCTTCGCATGACGGAATCAAAATCCGTTGCCTTACCGCTTGGCTATAGCCCAATAATCAAATACTAATTAACAGCCAGGATAATATTATATCACGATAATATTTATTTGGCAAGTGTTTTTTTAGAAAAAATGGCGGTCCCGACGGGAATCGAACCCGCGATCTCCTGCGTGACAGGCAGGCATGTTAACCGCTACACCACGGGACCAGTATTTTGATTGTGCATAAGAAAGTGACCCATACGGGATTCGAACCCGTGTTACCGCCGTGAAAGGGCGGTGTCTTAACCGCTTGACCAATGGGCCTTGATATAAAAATGTGTAACTGGCGGAGAAGGAGGGATTTGAACCCTCGCGCCGCTTACGCGACCTACACCCTTAGCAGGGGCGCCTCTTCAGCCTCTTGAGTACTTCCCCAAAAAAAATGGCTCCGCAGGTAGGACTCGAACCTACGACCGTTCGGTTAACAGCCGAATGCTCTACCACTGAGCTACTGCGGAATAATGAAGATTGGGTTCCTTTTTCACGCTCAAGGACCTTAGTGTTTGTCGTTAAGGACAAGTTGTTATCTTGTCGACTCTTATGATTATAAAGAGGTTGCAACCTAAAGTCAAGAGTTCTTTTGTGTTTTTTTATTTTTTTGTTTTTTGCTCCTTAAACCCTTGGTAAATCAATGTTCCACGACATTTACCACAAACGAAACGGGTAGTGTCGATTCGTTTTTTTCTTATATATACCTGCTGACAGTCTTCACATTTATATTGAATTGTATTCATCTTTTTCTTTAATTGGTTAGATGGCAGCGGCTCGCAAAATCTCGGTGCCCCCACTTTTTTGAGTAAATGCTTAAAGTCCGCATCACGATGCTGGTACCCCTTCTTCTCGATGTGCAGATGGTAATGGCACAATTCATGCTTAATGATTCCAATCATTTCTTCCACACCGCGTTCATCAAGATACTTCTTATTTATTTCTATATTGTGTGAACGGAGCAAGTATCGTCCTCCTGTTGTCCGGAGACGCGGATTAAAACTCGCTTGATGACTAAAGGCCTTTTTAAAGTCTTTCAACGAAATTTCTTCTACTAGTTTTTGCAATTGACGATTATCCATTTCCCCCTCCCTTTCCTTGGTAACATGACAACCCATTATAACATAGACTAATAATACAATAGGAAACTAAGGGAGGAAAAGCTATGCCTAATTGGTTCCAGAATCAAATCCGCAAAGCCTTTTATGAAAAGGATTATTATCAAGTGAAGATGTTGAATCAATGTTGGTTTTTTTATCAAAAGAAAGAAAGTCTCAGATTATAGATTCGACATTGTTCCAAATATAAATACATCATTTCAAAAAAACCCCTTCTAATATAGAAGGAGCTTACCTTAGGCTAGTTTTGATCCTTTGGCTCGAGCATCGTTAAAGATACCCTTTGCTTTTGGGAGTCAACTAGTTCGACCCAGACTGTGACAACATCCCCAACGGCAACTACATCCAATGGGTGCTTTACAAACCGGTTGCTCAGTTTAGAAATATGCACCAGTCCATCCTGTTTAACACCGATGTCCACAAACGCACCAAAATCCACAACATTCCTCACTGTACCTTGTAACTCCATCCCAGTTTGCAGATCCTCCATTTTTAGTACATCCTGCTTAAGCAGCGGTTTTGATAACTCATCCCGAGGATCTCTTCCCGGTTTCATTAAATCATCGATGATATCTTTGATCGTAATTTCCCCAATTTCCAATTCATTGACCAAATCAGCTGGATTTAGCTTACCTAACTCTTCATTCAGTGCATCACTGCCTAAATCCACAGATGTGAATCCCATTTTCTTCAATAATTTATTCACGGCACTGTAGTTCTCAGGATGTATCGCGGTTTGATCTAAAGGTTCATCTCCATTAATGATACGTAAGAATCCTATACATTGTTCATATGTTTTGGCACCAAGCCGGGGAATCTTCTTTAATTCCTTCCTGCTTTGAAATTTCCCTTCCACTTCTCTTTTCTTCACGATATTTTGAGCAACAGATTTTGATAAACCTGCTACATATTGTAAGAGAGACGATGAAGCGGTATTGACATTAACACCCACCTGGTTAACAGCTGTTTCCACTACAAAGGTGAGGGATTCCGTTAACTTTTTCTGAGACACATCATGTTGATACTGGCCTACCCCCACAGATTGCGGATCAATTTTAACAAGTTCAGCAAGGGGATCTTGAAGCCTTCTGCCTATCGAAACTGCGCTTCTCTGTTCAACTTGAAGATCCGGAAACTCTTCACGTGCTATATCCGAAGCTGAATACACACTGGCTCCCGCTTCATTAACAATGATATATGAAATGTTCCCTTTCACTTCTTTTAAAATATCTGCAATGAATTGCTCTGATTCACGTGATGCCGTTCCATTGCCGATTGCCACGATCTCAACCGAGAACCGCTGAAGTATATCGATCGTTTTTTCACGTGCAGCATGAAGTTTCGCAGCAGGAGGATGCGGATAGATTACACTTATATCAAGTACCTTTCCGGTTTCATCAATGACAGCGAGCTTACAGCCAGTCCTATATGCCGGATCTAAGGCGAGGACCACTTTTCCTTTAAGCGGGGGCTGCAAGAGCAGGTTCCGGAGGTTTTCAGAGAAAATGTGGATAGCTTGATCCTCAGCTTTTTCCGTCAGCTCTTTTCTGATCTCCCGCTCTACAGAAGGCATGATCAAACGCTTAAGTCCATCCTCTATCGCAGATTTAAGAACAACTTGGGCTTCAGATTTGTTATTTTTAATGATTTTACGTTCCAGATGACCAACGATGACTTCATTCCGGGGCTGAATGGAGATTCGCAAAACCTCCTCCTTTTCACCTCTATTCAGCGCCAACACCCGATGAGGTACGATTCTTTGAACCGGCTCCTCATACTCATAGTACATTTCGAAGATTTTTTTCTCGTCCTTCTCTTCATTTTTCACAGTTGAAATCACTTTTCCAGCTTTGAAAATTTCGGCCCTTATCCACTTCCTTAATTCTGCATCATCGGAAATATGTTCAGCTATGATATCCTGCGCACCTGCAATAGCCTCTTCAATAGAAGGAACTTCTTTTTCTGCCGATATGAATTCAGCTGCTTTTTCGCTGACTCGAGGATGCATTTGACATTCCAAAAGCCAATTGGCCAGTGGTTCAAGCCCCTTTTCTTTAGCAACTGTCGCTTTCGTTCTCCTTTTTTGTTTGAATGGCCTGTATAAATCCTCGACTTCCTGCAGTTTTGTGGCCTTTTCGATTTGTTTTGTTAATTCTTCCGTCAATTTCCCCTGTTCACCAATTGAACGAGTAACTTCCGCTTTCCTCTGGCCAAGGTTTTCTAGATAGTTCCATCTTTCCATAATGGAACGAATCTGCACTTCATCAAGTGAACCCGTCATTTCTTTTCTATACCGTGCAATAAAAGGGACAGTATTCCCCTCTTGCAGCATCTGTATGACGTTTTGAACTTGATGATTTTTCAAAGTCAGCTCATTGGATATTTGTTTTATCAATTCTTTTAATGTATCTTCTACAACGATCATTTTGTTTACCTCCAACCTTTTGCTCTAATATATATAGTCTAGCAAATGAGCGATGAAGTTGCGAATTCCATACAAAAAAGCTCACTTCCGAATTATGGCGAAAGTAAGCTTCCTAAAATGAAAGTTGTATCATCTGCAGTTAATGGACTGCTTTTTAATATGCATTGGGCGTTCTTATCGATAGGGACCAGCCTTTTTAAAAAAGACTTAGCTCCCTTAAGTTCCAAACCATCGGAATGAAGAATGAATTTAGCATTTGGTTCGTATTTGTATCTTTGCGTCCTGTATTTTTGTTTCCTGCCGGATAAATACCCTGTAACAGGTAAAGGGTAAACGAGTTTATCGTCGTTTGGATTATACAGGAAAAAGCGGATATTGCCCACTGAACTGTATACAAATTCATTCTTATCATAAAAGATTTTCAAAATGGAAACGGCTGCCCCCCGTTTATCGACTAAAACTTGATTGCACACTGCCATTAGTGCTTCCACATCCAACTCATGATTACGTTTAACTTCCTCGATGACGGCATGGGAGGAATCGTATGCATTTTTCCCGCTGCCTAGCCCATCTGCCAGGACACATACAAAGTATTCTTCCGTATGAAGAAAAAAGTAATCATCACCACAGTAAACCATCCCGTTTTTAGACGATTGTGAGACAAGGACTTCTATTTTTTCTCCCCTTAGAATATCTTTGATCACTGAATTAACTCCGAGTTTTCAGCATTAATGGCTTCTTGAAGTTTCTTGATCGCGCGGCGTTGGAGCCTTGACACATGCATTTGGGAAATCCCAAGCTTATCGCCAGCTTCTTTCTGGCTTAAATTCTCTAAATAAGTATGTTGAATGATCATCTTTTCACGGTCACTCAGCACATGAAGCACCTTTTCAAGCACAAGACGCTGATTGACCTTTTCAAAACCTTCATCGACATTTCCGAATATATCAAGCAATGTGACAGTGCCGCCATCAGAATCCGCCTCAATAGAATGATCCACGGATAAAGCTTGATAGCTTTTTCCCATTTCCATCGCCTCTAAAACTTCTTCCTCGGTCACGCCAATACTATCGGCTATTTCATCTATTCTTGGTGAACGGTGCAGAGTTGTCGTTAACTCCTCGACAGTCACCCTGATTTTCGGACCTAGTTCCTTAATTCTCCTTGGCACATGGACACTCCATGTTTTGTCACGAAGGAACCTTTTGATTTCCCCGATAATAGTGGGGACGGCAAATGCCTCAAAGCTCTTACCGAAAGATTCATCATATCGTCGAATGGCACCTAATAGACCAATCATGCCGACTTGGGAGATATCCTCCTGAAATGATTTCCCTTTCGCATACTTACGGGAGATTGTTTCAACCAAACTTTTATAATGGATGACGAGATTACTCTGCGCTTCTTCATCTTGATTCTGCTGGTAAGCTCTGATCCATTCATTTACCTGTTCTCTTTGTGCCTGATTAGGTTGAGACTGTTTTTGCATCCATCTCCACCTGCTCTCCTTCTAAAAACTTAGTCATAAATACAGTAACCCCATCATGCTGATGAATTTTCACATCATCCATCAGAGTTTCAATAAGGTAAAGACCCAAGCCTCCTTCTCTCAAAAGTTCGACTTTTTGTCCATTTTCGTATGGACCTAGCCCTTGACGAACCTCCTCGAAATTACAGCTCTTGCCACTATCGGAAACCATGACCTCCAAACGGTCAGGATAAAGGCCGAAACTTACTTTCACTTCACCTTTTTCAGAATCCTTGTATGCATGCTGTACCGCATTTGTACAAGCCTCACTGGTAGCGATTTTCAAATCCTCTATTTCATCATACGCAAATCCCATCCGGCTTCCAATTCCAGAAAGCGTTAAACGAATGACACCGATGAATTCTGGTTTTGCAGGTATTTTCATTTCGATGTAATCATATACTTGACTCATTCTAACCCACCCTCTGTACCACTTTTTATATCAATGATATCTGCAAGACCTGTTATATCAAATAAACGTCGTAACCTTTCCGATAATCCAACTAACGTGAACTCGCCATTATGTGCCCTAACACTTTTAAAAGCACCTACAAATACCCCAAGTCCCGTACTATCCATATACGAAACTTCAGTTAGATCAATAGTAATCGAAACATTTTCCTGCTCTGAAATTGGAAATAGTGATTCTCTTAGTTTCGGCGCAGTATAAGCATCGATTTCACCTTTTAGTTTTACATTAAATTCAGTATTCAACTCATTAACATCTACTGTTATATTCATCCTTGACCCACCTCTTCAAATCCTCTTCATTCCTATATCTATACCCAGCAGAAACAATACTAAACATTTGATTTTAAAATTATTAATGTAAAATCATCCCTCAGTTGGAAGTTCTGCATTTTCTCCAATTGTTTATATATATTATTCACCATTTCCTGGGCTTGCAAATGCATATTTTTTTTAATCAAACCAATAAGCGTTTCCCTTTCTATGAACCCATCATTCGTACGGCACTCCGTTACTCCGTCAGATAATAAAATGATCATGTCGCCACGATTCACCGTTTTTTCATATTGGCGATACCTTGTTTTTTTATCAACGCCAAGCAACAAGCCCTTTGCATCCAAATCGCTAAAAGCACCTGTAGCTGCGTCATAGTAAAATCCAGGTTCATGTCCAGCTGAAGCATAGGAAAATTGCCTGTCATGCGGATCATATAAACCATAGAACATGGTTATGAACATGCTTGGATCAACATTATGCTCCACAACCCGGTTCAAACTCTCAAGTACACTTTTCGGTTCATGTCGATGCTCCGGAAGACTGTCCATCGCATATTTGATCATCGACATGCACAGCGCAGCAGGGATCCCTTTTCCTATGACATCGGCTATCCCAACACCTATACGCTCATTTTCATCCTGGACGAAGTGATAGTAATCCCCGTTCATCTGCCTCGCAGGAACACTGATCGCCCCAATTTCAAGAGCTTTGATATCAGGAATTTCCGTTTCCAAAAGAGTATGTTGAACGTTTGCCGCTATCTCGATTTCCGTTTTCAATTCCTGCTGTTGATGTCTGAGGCTTTGATGTTCACGGTATGCAATGCCGTAGCCCATCATGACTTCTAGCAGAAAATCGAAAGAATCCAATACTTTCCCCGGTAATTCCGGGTAAAGTTCCATTAAGTTATTTTTATGCATACTTATGATTTCTTCTGGAGATATATTGTATTTGATATGTAGGCGGCTAATCTTCTGCCCTTGATAGAGTGCCTGCTCATTTTGGTCTTTAAGATAAGTAGAAAGCGCCTCATGATACTTTTTCTCCATGTTCTCCCTAATATCCATAGTCCCCCCCTAACGGAGCCATTTCGTCGCGATAATCTTAGTCCCTTCACCTGGTATCGATTCAATATCAAAGTCATCCATTAAACGTTTGGCTCCAGGAAGGCCTGCCCCCAGCCCCCCTGAGGTGGTATATCCATCTTCCATGACTCTGCGGATATCCTCAATTCCCGGCCCTTGGTCTTCTGCAATGATTTTCAATCCTGACTTCCCATTTATATTTAGCTTTTCTATGCTAACACTGCCTTGTCCAGCATATAGGTATATGTTTCGGGCCAATTCGCTAATGGCCGTTGTGATTCTGGCCTGGTCTACAGTACCGAACCCCAACTCTTTAGCGACATTTCTTCCGAGCTGCCTTGCAGCTACGATGTCCCATTCATTTATGATTTTTACGCAGGATTGGAACTCCATTCTTTAATCCCCCAATTCCTGTTGTAATTTCTCCAGGCCTTTCTCTAAGTCTAATGCTGTCAGAACATCATCGAGACTAATTCCTAGTTCAATCAATGTTATTGCAACAGCAGGCTGGATTCCCGTAATTACAACTTTGGCCCCCATAAGCTTAGACATGCTAAAGACATCGCCTAATACCTTTGCGATAAAAGAATCAATAAAATCTATTGAGGTAATATCTATAACAACGCCATTCGCGCTTGTTTCATGAATCTTATGCAGTAAATCCTCTTGAAATTGAAGGGCTGTCACATCATCCAATTCCCACTGTATAGAGACTAACAAGCAGTCATAAAGCTTTAATATCGGAATCCTCATACTTATCCCTCCACCTTTACGATCTTACGGCTCGTTAATTCCAACGCAACTTCTATCCCTTTTTTCAACGTATTCTTTGTAATCACTTCATTTAAATTAATGCCAAGATTAACGATGGTTTGAGCTATTTCAGGACGGATGCCGCATAGTATACATTTGGCGCCCACTAATCGGACTGCTTCCGCTGCTTGAATGATATGGTGGGCAACCATGGTATCCACGACCGGCACGCCCGTAATATCAATAAGAACGACTTCAGATCTATGCTTAACCACGCCAGTCAACAGGTTTTCCATTATCTGTTTGGCTCGTTCCGTATCAATCGTACCAATCAGCGGCATTACCGTAATTCCTTCCAATACAGGAATGAGCGGTGCCGAAAGTTCTTGCAACGCTATTTTTTGCATGGAAACGGTTCTTTCCCAAGTTTGAGTATATATATTGACTATTTCATTATTTATCGGTGTCGCCCATTTATCCAAATGGTTAACGAGATTGACTTGATTATCAGGAGTAACGAGACCCTTTTCCACCATTCCATTAATGACAATTAACGTGAACTTATGAAGTCCTTCATTGACGAAAGTAAGAGGCCATCCCAATTGGACGACTTTCTCGGCAAAATCTGAAAGCTTCAATGTGAATTCCTTGTTTTTACTATCAACGTTCGTGATGATCATATCTATAAATTCACTGCTCGTTTGCGTGAACATTCGATCTGAGACAACTTTAATTAATCTTTCGTCCGTACTTTCCTTCATGATGCCCATCCACTCAGTAAGGATGT
Organism: Peribacillus sp. YIM B13477; assembly: GCF_042787955.1. NCBI lineage: Bacteria > Bacillati > Bacillota > Bacilli > Caryophanales > Bacillaceae > Peribacillus > Peribacillus sp. YIM B13477. The sequence goes on along the minus strand of NZ_JBHZPD010000021.1, from coordinate 15,567 downwards.
AATCTTGATTTTGCTTAATAAAATCGTAAACCAATTGATTCATAATATCCTCCCATTCTAACACAATTGCTATGTTTCCCTGTCCACGTCACAAGGATGTTAACTAACTGTAATGTTATTTCCATTTGGATTTCCTTCGAGTTTCTCCACTGCACTTTTGCTTTTTTTAGGTATTTACAACATAACTACATACCCGAAATTCAGGTAAGAAAAACATAAATAAATGAAAAGTTAGGGAGATACCAAAAAAAACAATGACATTCCATCCAATATCTAACTGTATAATGTTTTTATTCGTCAAATTTTTCATATTTCCTCCCTGTTTACTTTTTGGACACATGTTTATGTTATTTCATAAAAAAAAACACGATTCCCACAGTACAGGAATCGTGCCATCTAAATAATATCAAGAATGATTTGTATTATAATAACGCCCGGTTTAACGGGAAAAATTTTCTTTAAAACTCAATGAGGCCTAAACTTATTTGCAAAGCTTCATTGACTTTTTGCATCATCGGTTCGTCAAGATGCGTAATTTTATCAGTTAAACGCTGCTTATCGATTGTCCGGATCTGTTCTAATAAAATGACGGAATCCCGTTCGAATCCGTACTTTTTTGCATTAATCTCAACATGTGTAGGCAATTTCGCTTTTTGAATTTGAGCTGTAATGGCTGCCACGATCACAGTCGGACTAAAGCGATTACCAATATCGTTTTGTAAAATTAGTACCGGACGGGTTCCACCCTGCTCTGAACCGACTACCGGGGAAAGGTCTGCGAAGTATACGTCACCACGCTTAACAACAATCAATGGCTCAGCCTCCGCTAACTAATCGTTCAACGCAATGACCAGCCTCGAATTCAGCCTGGAAGGCTTCAGAAGCAATCGTTAAATTAATGGCCGCCATTTCAATATAACCGCGTTTCATCGATTCACGAAACTCTTTCTTTTTACGTTCGCGAAGATACATTTTTGTGGCACGATAAATAAATTCACTGCGATTCACATTTTCCTCACTCGCATACCCGTCTAACTCTGTTAAAAAATTTTGAGGTAATCGAATTAATATCTCTCTTGTTGCGCTGGATTCAGACACAAACATACACCTCCACCATCACTACACACCTTTATTATATATCCTTTTCAATATTACCATTAAAATGCCTATCTGCAAAGAGTATATTCTATTCTCAATCCTATTATCAGCATAATAAAGGAAATCTTATTCACAATCTTAGGATTTTTTTACAATCCGCTCATTCCAAAATGAAGTTACGTACATGATTCACCTGATTGTCTTTCAAATATATGCGGGGCACTCTTGCTCCTATCATGCATGTCACCTCATAGTTGATCGTTTCCAGTTTTGCCGCTATCTCATCGACAGTAATCGATTCATCCCCATCATTCCCGATTAATGTGACCACAGTTCCTACAGGGTATGGTCCAGGCAGCTTGATCATGCATTGATCCATGCAAATCCTTCCGACTATGGGCACTCTTTTTCCATCCACAAGAACTTCCTGACCTTGCAGCTTACGGATCCAGCCGTCAGCATATCCGATTGGCAAAGTTCCAATCCATTCATCACCTTCAGCCGTATAAGTCGCTCCATAGCTAACGCTTTCACCCTTAGCAAGCTGTTTAACCGCGACCATCTCCGTTCTCAATGATATAGCCTGTTTTAATGGAAATGGCAATATCGGCTTCATCTCCATGGAAGGACTCAAACCATACATGGAAATCCCCATTCTTACTGCATTCCATTCTGAATCGGTGAACCTTAAAGAAGCTGCACTATTGGCTGCATGAACATATTCCGGCTTTCCCGTCAATTCGGAAAGCATCCCTTTAAAAAAGGCAAGCTGCTTTTCATATAAGTCCGTCTTCATTTCATCCGCAGTCGCGAAATGAGTGAATATCCCTTGGAAATTGAAACAAGTTTCCCTCTTAAGCAAACTTTCCACTTTCATGAGTTGACCTTTATCTCGAATGCCGATTCTCCCCATGCCGCTATCCACTTTTACATGGATTTGCAAAACTTGTCCCGGTTTCAACAAATCCTTTGCCTTCTCCAACCATGCTTCATCGAAAACCGTCACGGAAATACCATGCTCGGCAGCAAGCGCTGCACTTTCAGGCCTAGAAGCCCCAAGGACAAGAATCGGGGCCAATATACCTTTTTTCCGTAAGGCAAGAGCTTCATCCAAAAAAGCTACACTTAAAAAATCCGCCCCCGCATCAAGCGCCGTTTTAGCCACTTCATAGTCCCCGTGGCCATAAGCATTGGCTTTGACGACAGCGAAAAGACTAACGCCCTTTTTCAGACTTTTTTTCATTGAAGAGATATTTTCAAAAATATTATCCAAATTTACTTCTGCCCACGTATCTCGATGAAATACTTTCGTTTCCAAGACCTTTTCCTTCTTTCCTACACTCACCATAAGATTCTTCCCAGTAGCGAAGTTTTCGTTTCATTATAGGACCATTCTATAACCAACCGCTAGAAAGATAAAGTGCTTTTTCACCTTGATCCTCATTTCCCGGCTGCCAGCCTAAATCAAATAATGGGTTAAAAAAGGTCAACAAGCCGCTTCCCCGCCTATCCTACCTAGAAGAAACCTTCGTAAGGAGACGGGAAACATCAGCTTGTTATGTAATCCTATTTGACTGGATCTTCCCCAACCGAACGGGCGACTTCTATCATCTCTTCCTGTGACAAATCCTTTGACGCTATCATGTAATCGACACCTTCAAAAGTCCATGCAATCGTATTTCCCGTCATGGCCCCGACAGTATAACCCAAATCAACAGGTTCTCCATTCACATTCGTCGAAACGGAAGTTTGGACTACCTCAGCTTTTTCCTGAACTAATGTAAAACTTTTTGTACCCTCATAGGTCAAAACGACACGTTCTCCCTTTTCCGTCGTAATTTCTTTTTCTTCCGTTAAATTCATATCGCCAATATTTTCAGGGTATTTCACTGCAAACCCCTCATTTTGGACTTCTGCCATAACGGGAGCTTCAAGTTGTGCACTTGTCATGTTTTTCTTCATGTCAAATGAATCTTTATCAAAACTCGTATCGAATTTTACTTTTGAGAATTCAACAAGAACCAAAGCGGTCCTATCAGGGTCCATGACTTTTACACTGACTGGGGATAAATCCTTTTTGTTTATAGTAATCTCTTGATATGGCAACATTTTATTGTTTTGGTAGCGCGTTTTCGTTTCAAAGACATAGTGTTTATCCGTTTCTTTATATGTCGCACTTTTATCTTCCGTAATGTCTTTCACCAACGACTCGAACAAATAGGCCTGACTGCTGTTCTCCGGCCACTCGCTTTGAAATTTAAAACTTTTATTCAAAGCAGGCGTCAAAACGTATACACCATCATCATTTTTCAAAATCATCTGGCTTTGATCTTTCTCTTCATTTTTCAGATTCACGCGGTAAAAAGAAGGGTCCTTATGCCAAATCTCCACATTATACACTTGAGGTTCCGTCCCCATCTTTAATGTCATCTTCGCGTTAGCTTTATATCCTTTCATTTCACCAAGCTTCTCATTCAATTCACTCACTACGTCACTCTGCGATTTTTGGCCGCAAGCAGAAAGAGCAAGCAAGAGCATGATCCCTGCAAAAAGCATTACCATCTTCTTCATCTTTTCAACCCCTTTTTGTCATTTGAACGTAAAAGGGAGAGGAAAAGGCAGGATTCGGACATTGGCTCGACTGATGTTTTAAATTCCTCAGTATTTTAGACAGGACCATTTCTCGATCCGGCTAAAAACTTTTCGAGAGCACCTACTCTGCCATGTACCTTTTACCGGGCCTTGTCTCCCTATAGCACTAAATGTATATGAGACAACCTTAAGGTTTATGACCCGATTGGACAAAACTCCACTCACCCTTCAATTACGACTTGAGCAACCGCATAATCCCTGCTATGGCTAATCGAAAGGTGGACCCCTTTAGAAAACGGCTTTGAAATCACCGGCTTCCCTTTATCATCCGAGATGATTTCAATATCCAAAAAGGATAAGTGCTTACCGATCCCTGTACCGTACGCTTTTGAAAAAGCCTCCTTTGCCGCAAAACGGCCAGCAAAATACTCGACCTTCCTTCTTCCATTTAACTTTTCGAAAATCAAGATTTCACTTTCCGTCAATATACGCTCCTTTAAACGGGGTTGCCGATTAATCAATGTTTCCATTCTATCCAACTCAGTAATGTCCACGCCTATACCTTTAATCACTTTGACACCTCTTCTATTAATTTAATAAGTTGCATATCATTAGGAGGACTCTTTTACCTGAAAATGATAATATTGTATCTAATTAAAAACGATATAAGGAGGAATTTATGTTTACAAGAACAGAAAGCTTCCGTGAATATGCAAATTCTTATCGAGCTGTAACTGTGCTCATACTCATTATGATGCTTGTATTCGTTCTCGTCCTTTTCCCCGTACTTCCCGGCAATGCACTCTTTTATTATGGCACAGGTGTGAATTTATATATCGCTGATGGACAATGGTGGCGTTTGATCACCCCCATCTTTCTACATAGCACGTTTACACATTTACTGTTTAATGGATTCTCACTTGCCATCTTTGGTCCATTCCTGGAGAAATTACTTGGAGCCTTCAAGTTTTCAATCTTCTTTTTATCGACAGGGATCCTTGCCAATATCGCAACCTTCCTGATTAACCCACTGACATATAACCACGTAGGTGCTAGCGGAGCAATTTTTGGTTTACTCGGATTCTTTCTATATCTTGTGCTGTTCAATAAAACCAATTTTACTAACAACGAAAGAAATACAGTATATACATTGACCGGAATTGCCATTATCATGACTTTCATCCAGCCGCAGATCAACGTTGTCGGTCATTTGGCTGGAATGGCAACCGGCTTTTTAACAGCTCCATTATTCTTAAGAAAAAAATGGTAGGCCAAACAGCCGACTCTTCCTTTCAATCATTGGGAGTCGACTGTTTTTTTAGGTGAATACCATGATTTAATTATTAGGCAATCCTTTTCTTCCACATCAGCAACCATACCGACCCGGGAGGTAATTCCTGATTTAATCGATGCTGTAATGGTGGCTAATTCTTTTCGATTCTGAAACCAGCTTTTTTTATATGTGATTGATTGAATTCTGCTTCTCTGCATGATCAATGTTTGCTTCGAGAAAAAACGGCTGCTCAATAGCAATAAATTCCCTTCTATGCTCCAACCTGCATCTCTATATTGCATGTATGCCCAAAGAATCGCCAACGGTACAAGCAAGAAGGAAAGATAACCCCAAGGTCTGAAAAACCATACCAAAGCACCGATGATCGGGATGAGGTATAGAAACTTTCGAAACACATACCTGGAAAGTGCACGCTTGGGTATTGGTGTCATCTCCGTATCCGTTTCATAAACCGGTAAAATTTCCATGATTTTCTTCTGTAAATGCTTCTTTCTGATTAAAGGGAACAGCATGATGGAAAGACTTTCTTTATCTTCCATGCTCCCTCCCGCATATTCAATATAAACCGTCGCCAATCCCAATGGCTTTCGAATTAAATTCTCCATGATCCGGATACCTTGAATTTTATGGATAGGGATTGTCAGCCGTCTTTTCTCGAGAAGCCCCCTGGAAATAACGATCTCCTCATCCGTTTTTATCACGGTAAAGGAAGCGTATTTAATTACCATACTTAATGTGGCCAGCACATAAACCGCCAATAAAGCCACAAGGGCAAACAAGGTCAGAATGAAGGTCCCCATTTCAATAAAATTTTCATAATCCTTAAATATTCTCTGAAAAGGTATCATTTCATCGAACTGTGAAATAAAAGCGACTGCCCCGGATAGGAAAACACCTACCGCTCCCGAAGTGGCAGCCATAGCGAATAACTGCGGCAGCGTCTGCTTAAAAACGGAAGATGATTTTGCAACAATTTCATTATCCGCGACTTCATCTTTATCCCTATCAAATGGGTTATACGCATTTTTTTCCTCGCTTATATAAGCATTGATTCGATCCGCATCACTTTTCCTTATGGCTGATAATACGGCATCCGCCTGAGACCCGCCTGCCGTTTCAATATTCAGCTTCACAAGGCTGAATACCCTCTGGATGATGCCCTCTGATATATCCATGCTATGAATCCGATCAAACTTTATATACCGTTTCTTCCTTACGAATACCCCGGACTCAATTCTGAATTCTCCCTCTTCTATCCGATATGTAAAGCGTAACCATTGCAAGAATGCATTCCCTATAATCAAAAGTATAATAATGGCAATGACCAGCGGTTGTATCCATCCGGGAATTCCTTCATTCTTCCCAGGAATGACGACCACTAATAAAAAAGGGATGACTAACTCCTTAATCGATTTAATGATGTTAAGCAATACAGCTATGGGGTGAAGCCTTTTAGGATCAGACATCTTCTTCCTCCACACTTGCCATTCTCGAAATATAATGCCGCAATTCATCTGCCTCTGCAAGGTCCAAGGCAGGGATAACATGAAGAGTCGCTGCAGTGGAAATTTCAACGGAGGCTAAATCGTATTTTCTTAATAATGGCCCTTGCTTCGTTTCAACATGCTGAACCCTTATCATTGGAATGAGTGTTCTTTTAATGATGAAAATACCACTTTGGATATCAATTTCAGTATTTCTTACCTCGTAACGCCACCTCTTCCATTTAACCGACGGAATCAGAAAGATGGCAAGAAAGGATTGGATTGTCGAAATTAGGACCAACGCGCCAATCACCCAATATGTCCAATCAAAAATGATTGTAAGCACGAGTACGGCGATGCTTATAATCCAGGTTATTGAACAGCTAATAAGACCACTGATTTTCCATACGGTTAAGGCCTTATTCGATATACGATTTTCAGGTTCCATGTGTTTCTCCTCTTCCGGACAGGTAATGCTAATCGAATCATCATCATCCATCCTTGCTTTCATCCATTATACTATATTTAAATACTGGAAATTAACCCCTTTTCAAACAAAGGCTTTGAGCATTCCATCCAAAAACCGAGGACACCTTTCATGAAGAGTTGGAGATGCACATAAAAAAAATGCCGCTCAAATGAGCGGCATTCCCAATTCAATTAAATCTTATTAGTTTTTTCTCTTTTTTGGCTCGTGCTGCGATTTCCGTAACCATTCGATTTACGGTTCGTGCTTGGGCGTTTCCCTGATCCGCTGCCGTAATCTTTTCTGCCTGAAGAACTGCGGCCATTGCGCTGTCTGTTGCCAGAAGATCCGCTTCCTCCGCGATTGCGACGCATTGGAGATGGAGATTCTTCCGTTAACTTGATAGGCGTTTGATCCGGTTCTTTTGTCATTGATTTAAGCATGGCTGCAACTAAATCCGCTGCGCTATGTTTTTGCAATAACTCTTCCGCTTGACCAAGATATAAAGTTAAATCCTCATTCTCGATTGTATTAAGGATTTTTTCCGTTACTGCTTTTTGTTGACCTTCCAACGCTTCAGTTAACGTAGGAGTCTTAAGTTTCTCCATACGTTTTTTCGTTGTATGTTCAACTGCATGCAGTTGGCCTCTTTCTCTTGGTGTTACAAACGTAATGGCTATACCATGTTTACCCGCACGTCCTGTACGTCCAATACGGTGAACGTAGCTTTCCGGATCTTGAGGGATATCAAAGTTGTATACGTGAGTAACGCCGGAAATATCAAGTCCACGTGCAGCAACGTCAGTAGCAACGAGCACATCGATGCTGCGGTCTTTGAACTTTTTCAATACAGAAAGGCGTTTTGCCTGGCTAAGGTCACCATGAATGCCTTCAGCCATATAACCGCGGATATTCAATGCAGATGCCAATTCATCTACACGGCGTTTCGTACGTCCGAAGACGATCGCAAGATCCGGTGTTTGAATATCGAAAAGGCGTGCAAGTGTATCGAATTTTTCACTTTCTTTTAACTCCAAGTAATATTGTTCGATACGATCCACTGTCATTTCTTTAGCTTTTACACGTACAAGAACTGGTTCTTGCATGAATCTTTCAGCAATTTTACGGATCGGATCAGGCATTGTAGCTGAGAAAAGCAATGTTTGCCTTTCATCAGGAACCGTTGAAAGGATTAATTCAATATCCTCAATGAATCCCATGTTAAGCATTTCATCCGCTTCATCAAGAACTACAGTGTGAACTCCGCCTAATTTAATATTTTTACGTTTGATATGGTCTAAAAGACGACCAGGCGTACCAACGATAATATGTGGTTTTTTCTTTAAAGCACGGATTTGACGGTCGATGTCTTGTCCACCATAAACTGCAAGTACACGAGCACGTTTTCCGTAACCAAGCTTGAAAAGTTCCTCGGAAACTTGAATGGCAAGCTCACGTGTAGGTGCGATGACGATCCCTTGCACGTTTTCGTTATTGATATCGATGTTTTCCATCAATGGAATACCGAATGCTGCTGTTTTACCTGTTCCTGTTTGTGCTTGACCGATTATATCTTTACCTTCAAGTGCTAGAGGTATCGTTTGGGATTGAATCGGGCTCGCTTCCTCAAATCCCATTTTTTCTATTGATTTCATGGACGTTCTATCTAATCCTAATTCGCTAAACAATGTCAATGTTTTCGTACTCCTTTTTATATCGTAAATTTACACGTGCATTCATGAATCATGCACAGATGTTTTAGTTCAAATCCTCATCATCATGACGGATGTTCTTCTTTATCTCTTAATAAAAAGTTTATCATTATCACCTAAAAGTATGTCTGCCTTTTAGTTCAAATGAACTCAATATGATTTTTTAAAAAGGAAATATACCAGTACGGACATTCACTGGCATTTTTAATTTCGCGCACGTGTAAACTTATCATTAACCTACGCTCATCTTTTTAAAAGTACATGTAACCAAAATTAAATTCAATATGGAAAATTAAAAGTAGCATAAACGGTGTTTGACCGTTTTATTCAGGTGAGGGCTGCTGCACCTATTATTCATCAAACTTAAAAAGGCTGGATGAACAAAACTTGACGAGAGCCAAGATTCTTATACAAAACAGGCCCGGTGCGTTGAGGATTTGCAGAAGTGGAAAAGCGCTAAAAATGCGGCTTGATTCCCTAATAGCTACTAAAGCCGCCAAGAGATGCAGCTTTTATATATGACCAGACGCGCGGCCTATTTAATCTAAAATAATCTCAAGAATGAACTCATGAAACATGTAAGAACATACAATTTTGTTGCCTCAACCTGATTAATTTAAATAATCATCAATGATAAGACATTTAAACTCATACTCATATTACCATTTTCAAACTGTTAATGCAATAAAGGATATCGTCCCATTCAGAGTTACTAAAACTTTAGATCGTTTTAAAAACGGTTAAATTGGATATCTCCACCTGATAATTGTGCAGCTGATTTATTCAACAGAATTACCTTAGTTACTATAACCTATCATGCGTAAGTGGATTCAGACTGTAACGACAGTTAGCTTAAGGAATCCAGTTGGGAGGATTTCAGTAACCTATTCCTGTTTTAAAATAACGGTTCGGGATTAACCATTCCAAACCACTAACTATATACATGTGAATTTTTCACAAAACGAACATCCATTTATATATGATATGAGTTTAAATCAAATAGTTTCAAGAAACCTTTTTCAGGAAGGATTAAATCTAATGATAACACCCTTCCACGATTACCCCCATAGGAAGAAAGGGCTTATCATGAATGAATTTCCAGGTATATGGGATCATTCATTTTTCGAAAATTTCATCTTTTTGTGTAAAAATTATAGTAAATAAGTCTAAATGCAGTATGATTGACCTATCAACAAATCAACGGGGGGTTATATGAACATATTCACAATAGATGTTCCTTTATGTAAGGATTTTGGTCGAATCTTAAAGAAAATGAACAAGAAAGTCACTTTTTTGGAGGATCCACTCAATCAAAGTCATCTATTCGAAGATTCATCGGACTTAATGAAATCATTATTTATTTTGCCTTTGCACATATCAACAGATTCTTGGCAGCAAACTTCTTTATTTGCCTTAGCTGAATCTCACGAAATCCCTATCTTATTCATTTACAAACGCGCTTTAGGAATGGAGCCCCCACAGACCTTACCGGAAAAGACCTTTTATGAAACCATGGCAGTCCCTGCCGATTCAGTAGAAGTCCGGATTAAATTAAAGTCACTCAAAAACATCAGCATGCAATTGTTTTCGGCAAAAATGAAGGGGCAAGAGCTTGAAAAGATACACCAAAAATCAGCAAGGAGCCTGCGAATTGCAAAGGGGATTCAACTTTCAAGTTTACCTTTGTCGATCAATAATGAAGATATAGAGGTCAAAGGCCTTTGTCAGCCTTCGAGTGAGCTTTCTGGGGATTTATTTTACTGGGCGGAGGTCGGCGACAGGATATACGGCTTCATCATGATCGATGTATTTGGAAAAGGCATCCACACAGCACTTATAAACATGTCCATAAGGACTTTGATGCCCGACCTTATCAAACGGGTCAAAGACCCCATATACATAACGGAGGAACTGGGCAAACATATCCGGGAACTATTTCAAGGAGTTAATCGGGAAAACAAAAAACATGCTCGTATTACAGCCTTCATCGCATACGTGAATACAAAGGATCGACTCATCGAATATGTGAACTCCGGACTTCCTTCGGCCTTTTTGTATTCCCCATGCACCAATCAAATTCTCAACTTAAACGAAGGGGCCGCCCCAAGCGGACTGATCCCCGAATTGCCCATAAAAAAAATAGTCTTTCATTATGAACCAGGAAGCCGTTTCATCATCTATACAGACGGACTGTCTAAAACGCCCACACCTTCCGCCATCGACCGATCTGACAATATCGAGAGGGAATTCATTGAAAATGTCCATCTCGATACAAATGACCTTCTTCAGGAGCTGTTGGTCTCAAGGATGAGGCATTCAGTGATTAACGATGACATCTGCATTATAGCCGGGACACTGTTTTAAAGACAATAAAAAAGGCCGTTTCAAAAAAGAAACGGCCTTTTCTTTATTTTTTATTTTTGTAGAGCTTGAACGACTTCCTCCAGCTTCATGCCCCTGGAAGCTTTAACAAGTATGATGTCATTTTCCTGTGTGGACGACTTAAGTTCCTCTATAAGCTCCTGCTTATTTTGAAAAGGGCGAACCTGCTCCGATGAAAAAGACTTACTCGCTCCCTTGGCAATAAACTCGGCTAAAGGACCATATGTGAAAATCTTATCAATCCGCTCATTGGAAATCAATTCACCAATTTTCGTATGAAAGTCTTTTTCCTGCGGCCCTAATTCCAACATATCTCCCAATACAAGGATCTTATTCTCGAATCCAGATAAGCCCTCAACCAACTCCACTGCCGCCTTGACTGAAGTTGGACTGGCATTATATGCATCATTGATGATTTTCTGCCCTTTTGCGCCTTCAACCAATTCCATCCTCATATTAGTTAACTGAATGGTCGATAGGCCTTTACGGATCGAAGAATCATCCACATTGAATTCTTTTGCAACCAAGATGGCCGCCAACGCATTAAGAACATTATGATGACCTAACACAGGTATCTCATAACCGATCTCCTTATCACCGCTTGCGATTGTAAACGTGGTACTGTCTGCCCCTTGGCTAATGGACTGTGGATATAAATCATTTTCTTCCGTACGTCCAAAAGATATTACGTTTAAATCAGGAAAATCCTTTTTGATCCGATTGCGAAGCAATGGTTCATCACCATGATATATCAGCGTTCCATCTTTCGCCAAACCTTCGACAATTTCCAACTTCGCATTCGCGATTTCCTCGCGTGATCCTAAATCCAATAAGTGTGACTCACCGATATTGGTAATGATCGCTACATCAGGCTTTGCCATTTTGGATAAGAACTCGATTTCACCGCGGCTGCTCATCCCCATTTCCAAAACAGCCGCTTCCGTATCCTGTGCCATAGAAAGTATCGTTAGCGGCAAACCTAAATGATTATTGAAGTTTCCATTGGTTTTATGAACCTTATAGGCAGTGGCCAGCAGCGCAGCGGTCATATCTTTCGTAGTGGTCTTACCATTGCTCCCTGTTATCCCAATGACTTTTATATTCAACTCCTGGCGGTAAGAACGCGCCAATTGCTGAAGTGCTTTCTCAGTGTTTTCGACAATGATTATCGGTAAATCATCAGGAGGATTCGGAACATCCCTTTGCCAAAAGGAAGCTGCAGCCCCTTGCGCTAAAGCCTGCTTGACATACTCATGGCCGTCAACCTGCTCACCCTTAAGCGGAATGAACAAACATCCTTCCTTAACCGTTCTTGAATCGATGGTAACCCCTTTAATTCCTTTGGACTGGAATGGACTGATATCATTCAATCCCTCTGCCATTTCATGTACTTGTTTTAACGTTCTCTTTATCATTTTGTTCCTCCTACATTCATCGAACCGTTAATCGCTCTCCGTTAACCAAACGAAGCAGAAACCAGTTTAAATCGCACCGGTTCCTGCTGATTGGAATCCATCAAATCAAGGCATGATGGATTGTGGAGTTTACTGATACTTTACCTGCATGATCAAACTGTATATTTGATTTGTTGTTTTTCCTGATGACGTTCCAAGGCAAGTTTCACGAGTGTTTCAATTAACGCTGGATAGTCGACACCTGTGTGCTTCCACAATAACGGAAACATGCTGAAAGGAGTAAACCCAGGCATTGTATTCACTTCATTAATATAGATTTGCCCCTCATGCGTCAAGAAGAAATCTGCGCGGACCAATCCAGAGCAATCCAATGACTTAAAGGCAGTAATGGCCATTTCGGATAAAGCTGCATACTCGCTTTCCGTTATATCCGCCGGAATGACCATCGCTGAATTACCGTCTACATATTTTGCTGAATAATCATAGAAGGCAAAATCTTTTTTAGGGATGATTTCGCCTGCCACTGAACAAGACGGTTCATCATTACCAAGAATACCAAACTCGAGTTCACGAGCAATGACCCCTTCTTCAATGATGATCTTCCGATCGAATTGAAAAGCTTCCGCTACCGCTTTTTCCAGTTCATCAGCATCATTACATTTGCTGATACCGACACTTGAACCTAAATTGGCAGGTTTGACAAAACAAGGGTACCCCAATTCATCCGCTACCTTTTTGATGGCACTTTCAGTATTCTTCTCCCATTCAGAACGAATGAACCAAGTGTATTTCACTTGAGGAAGTCCCGCCTGGGCAAAAATGTTTTTCATGATGACCTTATCCATTCCTGCTGAAGAAGCTAAAACGCCATTCCCTACATAAGGAAGGTTCAACAGTTCCAGCATCCCTTGTACGGTTCCATCTTCTCCATTCGGTCCGTGAAGCAATGGGAAAATTACGTCATACCCTGTTGATTCACTATTTTCATCAGTTGAATGTGCTTGCAAGGCCAGAGGCGAGCTCGATTTTTCTGGTGAAAATGTCAAAGCCTCCACGTTCTCGGCAGGACCTGTTAACTTTGGTCCATTAATCCATGAACCATCTTTTGTTATGTAAATCGGATATATATCAAACTTTGCTAAATCGAGAGCTTTAATGACTGCTAAAGCCGTCTGCATAGAAACCTCATGCTCCGCAGATTTTCCACCATAAAGCAAACCAAGTTTAGTTTTCATGAGTTATTACCCTCCAATATTCTTTTAACCATGTTCATTGTATCACTTTACACTAAAACGGATAAAGCGAAACTTCCATCATTGAGGCTTTTCCAATGATTACTATTCAGCGGAACACAGGATAAAACCGCCACATCCTTTGGCAACTCCTGTGCGTCGCAATCGGGCATTTACAGGCTGTTGGCTCACCACATTTATTTTTCATTACATTTATCAACAGGCCTTCTTACAGCCTGTTAATGCGGGATAAAGCGAAACTTCCATCATTGAGGCTTTTCCAATGATTACTATTCAGCGGAACACAGGATAAAACCGCCACATCCTGTNTTACAGCCTGTTAATGCGGGATAAAGCGAAACTTCCATCATTGAGGCTTTTCCAATGATTACTATTCAGCGGAACACAGGATAAAACCGCCACATCCTGTGAACACCTCTACGTTTCCCTCTCTTATCTTTTATGCACGAGACGGTAAGTCTTACACCTAAAAAGTTCAAAGACTTCAAACAAAATCAGGAAGATGGTGTATTTTTAATAACGCTTTCCCAAATCTTCTCTTTTCGATTGAAGATAATAAATGCATCAGGCTCCTTAATATCTCTATCCGAAAAGGAATCATGCATTTCATCCATGTTTAAATAATCCCCTACGACCCATGCCGGTATCTCAATTTTCGTTCTAGTATACTTAACATCCCGAAAGGAAAAAACGAGCCCCTCTGCCAGAATATGAGCCAAGGAAACGATGATTTCTGCAGGAATCGCCGTCAGCTCTTTTTTCTTTCTGATTCCAAGCCACGTCCTCTCTACTTTTAACGGCTCCAGCTTTAGCGGAATCAGACTTCCTAACATCATATAATATGTCGAAAGAGAACGAAAATAAATTTTATTGAACCAGCCATCATCCTGGGCAAGGTACACAAATTGGTTATTCAATTTACGGAAAAACGGGGGATCCAGATGGGTTTTAGCGTGTCCTAAATATAAAAGTTCCGCTATTTCCCTTCCATCCAATTCATCCAGCCCTTCCGCTTCTTCAAAATCGATCCAACAGAAATCTCCATATGCCCGGACATTTTCTTTAACGAGTTTCGCAATAGCTTCGGATGAAGCGCTCTCAAGCAGGACATTCAAATTGTATTCCCCACCATCGAATTGATGTTTCAATAATAAGATCGAATCCAAGGTATACGGAAGCGAATTGACGAATTCACGAAAATTGAGTCCATTAAAAAGGACAAACCGTTCGGAAGCCTGCATATACATGTATAAGATATCATTACTTTCATTCTTCATAACCTGACCCCCTCCGAGCTCTCAATCAATAATGTTATTTTATCAAACTTTTGGAGTTTCACGTAAGTTATATAACCCCAATATTAATCATCATCATCTGCATCAGGTAAATAACATGAACCAAAATCCATATTAACCAATAGGAAAAAATATAGGATTCGAAGAATGGATCATAAATGGTTTTATCATTCATTCACTCATTTCATAGGGCCGCTTCCCTTTTTGCTGATGCTTCCCCAGCTCAAAATGACCGACATTAGCTTTGAAAACAAATCAACCGTATTTTAAAGCCTGAAGGTAGTTTCCTCCATAAAACAATTCAACTTGAAGTGCTTGAGTATCTGAAGGAAGCAGAGTTTACAGTCATCGAGAAATAAGAAAGCGCTTTTTCATTCAAAAAATAAATAAAAAAAATCCAGAGTGACATTTCACTCTGGATTTTGTGTATTAAGAAACTTGTTGTTCTAGTTCTTTTTTGGAAGGAGGGTTGAATTGACCTTCCCATTTAGAGATAACGATTGCCGCAAGTGAATTACCAATAACGTTTACCACTGTACGTCCCATATCAAGAATACGGTCGATACCGGCAATAAA
>NZ_JBHZPD010000020.1:0-25960 GCF_042787955.1 Peribacillus sp. YIM B13477 | reverse complement strand
ATCATATATCGATATAAAAAATGGTCAACCAGAAATATTTTCTGGATGACCTTATAATACGAACGGGTGCGTTAGCTAAAGATCAGAGCTGTCTTTAAGGCAGCTCTTTTCTTATGGAACTAAAGGGGCAGGTTAGTTGAAGAAGTTTTCTCGATATGTACTGTTTCCCAAAGTTATTTCTTACAGCTACAATAATGGTGAAACACAATGTGAAATTGAGAAGGAGCTTATGCAGATTGAATCTTATTAAATATTTTGGAATCCAATTTATTCTTTTTACTGTAATAATCCTAACAGGGTTTTACTCAGATAGTTACATAAGCAAGCCCTTTACTTACACTGATTTAATAGCAATGATTATTCATTTTGCTATACTAATCGTCGTGTTAAATGGATACTTTAAGCTAAAGGAACGTCTAATGCCTATTCATTTATTTAATAGAGTTTTACTTTCTTTGATAGCTTTTGTTTTTACCATTATTTTTATAGAGATTTTAACAGGAGGATGAGGTTTTATCCCTAATGAACGATGCGTTAGCTGAAGATCAGAGCTGTCTCTAAGGCAGCTTTTTCTTATGGAACTAACGGGGCAGATTAGTGAAAGAATAAATTTTAAACAGGACTATTGATTAAGTACGTAGTATTTAAAAAGTGAATGTAAAAAGAGGGGGGAATCTTTTTGGAATTTTATAGATTTGACAAAGAAGTAGGAAAAAACGTTTCTCATTTTAATTCAAATTTCATTATGTCTCGAATTGTAAAAACAGAAAAACCTACACAAATTGGTTGTATGCATTTAGAAGCTAACGGAATTGTAGGTTTCCATCAAGCTGTTATCCCACAATTGCTCATTGTTGTAGATGGGGAAGGATGGGTTCGTGGTGATGATGAATTAAAAGTAAATATAAAAGCTAACGATGTGGTCTTTTGGGAAAAGGGTGAAGGACACGAAACAGCAACTGCCACTGGACTAACTGCAATTGTAATTGAATCTGAAGAATTAACCCCTTCTAATTTTATGCCAATTAAAGAACATAAATAAAAAAATCTTGTTGAACCAACGTATGCTTTACTTCAATGCTAAGAGCTGATCAGCAGCTCTTTTACTTATGGCACTAAAGGGGAAGGTTAGTTCAATTGCATGTTATGATGGAAAAAAATAGATTTTCAGGAGGATTAAAATGGTTACATGCTATCTGAAATATGTTATTGACCCTTATAAAGTAAAGGAATTCGAGGAATACGGTAAGATATGGATCCGATTAGTTAATAAATTGGGCGGTACACATCAAGGTTATTTTCTTCCACATGAGGGCGCTAATAACATTGCTTATGCCTTATTCACTTTCCCAAGTTTAGCAGCATATGAAGAGTACCGAGTAAAAATGGCATTAGATGCAGAGTGTCAGGAAGCTTATAAATTAGCAGAAGAAACTAAATGTATTTTAAGTTATGAGAGAAGCTTTATGCGCCCTGTATTCGAGTGAGTGAACAGATAAAAACTTATACATATCTTGTTAAGCTAAGGGTGCGATAGTTTAAGATGGAGCTGTCTTTAAGGCAGCTTTTTCTTTATTAACGGGGCAGGTTAGTGAAGTATTAAGACTTAAACTTACTTTTGTAATGGAGGAATATCATAATGGACCAATTAAAAGGGAAAATTGCAATTATTACGGGAGTAAGCCGTCTGAAAGGGATTGGAGCTGCTATTTGTAAGGAGTTAGCTGAAACGGGTTACCATATATTTTTTACTTATTGGACAGATTATGATAAAAAAATGCCTTGGAGTATTGAATTAGATGAGCCCATGAAATTAAAAGAAGAATTAATAAAAAAAGGTGTTAAGGTATCATGTATGGAGTTAGATTTAACTTCATATGATGCACCTGAACAACTTATAAATAAAGTTTCTGAACAACTTGGTTATCCTGATATCTTGATTAATAACGCAGCATACTCAACTAACAACGATTTTTCTAATTTAACTGCCGAAGAATTAGATAAACATTACATGGTAAATGTTCGTGCAACGACACTATTAAGTAGTAAATTTGCTCAAAGGTTTGATAAGAAATCAGGTGGAAGAATAGTCAATATTACTTCAGGTCAGTTTCGAGGACCAATGCCTGGCGAATTAGCATATGCAACAACAAAAGGAGCAGTTGATGCTCTAACTATTACATTGTCGGCTGAACTAGCCCCTTTAGGAATAACGGTTAATGCATTAAATCCAGGTCCAACTGATACAGGGTGGATGACAGAGGAAATAAAAAATGAATTAAAACCGATGTTTCCTTTCGGTAGAATAGGAAAACCAAGAGATGTTGCAAAAACTATTAAATTTCTAGTGAGCGATGAAGCAGATTGGATTACAGGTCAGATTATTCATTCAGAAGGTGGATTTAAAAGGTAAATTAAACTAAAAAAGTCATTGGTTCTAGAACCTTTTTGTTGTATTAAATTCCAAGGATAGATATCAATTTGTGAAGCATTGTACTTAAACTAACAGGTGCTTTACTTCAATAAGGAAGGTTGCTGAGGCAGCCTTTTTCATATGGGACTAAAGGGTAGGTTAATTGAATAAGATAAAAGGTTTTTAATGTTAATAATTGAAAACAATGTTAAATTAGGTGTGAAGAGTAATTTTAAAATAATACATTCGAGGGTGTTTAATATGTTTAGGTTTTTGTTTCAGTTTGGTATAGCCTCTATTTTACTTTTAATTTCTACTGTTGCTGCTTTCTATGAAGGGAGTGCAATCGTAGATAATCCTTGGGAATGGAAGTACTCAACACCGTTTTCTCAATTTTTATACGGCGAGGTAAATAGTAATAGCTCTATATCACAACTTGACTACTTGGTATACGCAGTTAAATTTCAACCCACTTTTCCTGTCATTATGGTAATAAGCAGTTTATATTTATCAATTCTTATTGGATACCATTTCTTAAAGCCACAGCATAAACGTTTTGCTTATTACTTGTCCTTTTTGGGTGGAGTATTATTCTTACTTAGTTATTTTATTTTTAATTCTCCCACATTTGGTGGTCAAATTTTTTTCTATATTTGGTTAGTGAGTGGGGTATTGAGCATTGTAACTGCTGTAATAACTTATTTTCAAATTTTAAAACGTAACACGAACGGAATTAAAAATTAACCTTGTTGAACTAACGGGTGCGTTAGCTTAAGATCAGAGCTGTCTTTAAGGCAGCTTTTTCTTTATGCAACTAAAGAGGAAGTTTTATGGAAGAAGGTATTACCAAGAAATTAGAGAATACGGTAATCATAGGGGGTGTTTGACTTGAATACTCGACAAGAAACTCCAGAAGAAAAAAGAGAGAGGTTAAGCCAAGAAGAACTTAAAAAGAACCCGAACGTTGCATTAAGAGATGGAATTGATCGAGCTGAAAATGGAAATTTAGCAGATTTAGCTGGTGGTTTAGGTTGGAAAGGAACAGGAATATTAATTATTGTTTTAATTGTTGGATATGTTTTATATAAACTGTTTTCCTAAAGGTTTAAAGTAAACTTGTTCAGCATAAGGGTGCTTTACTTCATCAGGAGCTGATCAACAGCTCCTTTTCTTATGCAACTATAGGGGCAGGTTAGTTGAAGAAGGAATAGGGTTTTTATGGTAAAATAAACTTAAATTATTTTCATAAGGGGTTTACTTGCTATGAATTTAGATGATAAAAAGAAAAAGGTACAAATGAAATACAGAGAGGAAATAAGGGAAAAGAAAGAAGTTGGAAATCACAGTAAAAAAATGCTTGTTATTGTTACTACAATTATTATTATTCTAGTGGCATACTGGGCAAATTCCGTTCTTTTTAGAGCCTTTTAACTGTTTTTAGTTTTGGATGGCCGCCAAATGGTGGACTTTTGATTGTAAAAAAAGAACCCTTAATTAACTATCGGGGCAGGTTAATCCAATAAATAAATTGGGAAAGTGTTAAATTTAAATGTATAGGGAGGGGGACTATGAAACTATTTGGTGTGGCACTTTTATTTTCAGGGATAAATTTAATGGGATTAAGTGGTTTAGAAAAGGTACTTATTTTTTTAGCTTATAATGGTGACATACATCAAATGCAAGCTATTCTTGATTTAACGCCCACATACATTTGGGGCATAACAAATTTCACCTTTGGATTTGGATTGGTATTATTCATAGTAGGTGTAGGTGTTTTTTTTTAAACAAATAAAAACAAAAAACGGTGAAATAAATAAATAAATAAATTTTACGGCACTAATCACAACGGGTGCTTTACTTCATTACCAGGAGTTGATCAGCAGCTTCTTTCTTATGGAACTAACGGGGCAGGTTAGTTCAACAAGGAATAATGCATTTGAAATAGAATTTATATAGTACGTCAATTAAGGAAGAAGGCTGAATGATATTGATTAATACAGTTTTTTCATATGTTCTTCTCGGTGTGATAATTTTCTACGCCTTGGAATGGGCAGCTGTTGGTTCAGGTTTTAAGGTACTAATTGGTGGGTGTTTTGGTTTACTTTTATATATAGCTATTCATTTTAGTAAGAACAAAAAAATAATGAGTGATATGGAAGAGCTCGATGACAGGAAATAATATCCTAACAGGTGCCTTACTTCAATAAGGGAGTTGCTTTGGCAGCTCTTTTTCTTATGGAACTAAAGGGGCAGGTTAGTTGAAGAAGGAATTACGGTGTTCAAAATTGAATTTAATATTAATAAAACTTTTTAGGAGTGTTAATGTGAATTCTACGGTAGAAACAATACAAGAATTAACAGATAAAGAACAATGGTTAGAAGCCTTTCCAATTATGAATCAGTTACGTACAGAGTTAACTCAAAAGACATACCTGGAGTTACTTGAAGAAATGAGGAAAGATGGGTATTCTTTGTATGCTTTATATAAGGATAATAGGATTGTATCCTTAGCTGGTTTAAGTTGGAGAGTTAACTTTTATAATAAACGTCACGTTTTTATTTATGATCTGGTAACAGATACTGCTTGGAGAGAAACTATTAAGTTATATACATAACTGGGCAAAAGAAAATGGAGCTGCATATGTGGCATTAGAATCTGGAATTCAGCGAAACAATGCTCACCGTTTTTATGAAGAGAAATTAGATTATGATAAATGGTGCTATTCATTTAGAAAAACGTTGTGATTAAAAATAGGGATATGCTTCGTTTAGAGAATCATTACTTTTTTAGATTTTTAGGAGGATTAAAATGGTTACATGCTATCTGAAATATGTTATTGACCCTTATAAAGTAAAGGAATTCGAGGAATACGGTAAGATATGGATTCGATTAGTTAATAAATTAGGCGGTACACATCAAGGTTATTTTCTTCCACATGAGGGCGCTAATAACATTGCTTATGCCTTATTTACTTTCCCAAGTTTAGCAGCATATGAAGAGTACCGAGTAAAAATGGCATTAGATGCAGAGTGTCAGGAAGCTTATAAATTTGCAGAAGAAACTAAATGTATTTTAAGTTATGAGAGAAGCTTTATGCGCCCTGTATTCGAGTGAGTGAACAGATAAAAACTTATACATATCTTGTTAAGCTAATGGGTGCTTTACTTCATTTTTAGGAGCTGATCAGCAGCTCCTTTTCTTATGCAACTATCGGGGCAGGATAGTTGAAGAGTGCTGTTTGATCTTTGTTCAACAATTGGGCCAGATTGTTAAACAACACTCTAAGGATAATTGGATATCTATTTTAAAATTAGAATAATTTATCTAATATAGACATAGGAAATAGAGGAATATAAATGGAGATTAAAGCGAATATTTCTGAAAATCGAACTTATACGAAAGGTGTAATTGCGTTATTGTTATCAGCTTTATTAACAGCAACAAGCTAAGTATTTGTTGCTTTAAAACAAAGATGAACTGTATTGAAAAAAGTCGCGTCGAATAATGAATGGTTTAGCGGTAATCCAGTAATTGTCTAAGAAAAATTTAAATTGAATGGATAGTAGGTGTGATTCATTAGTGAATAATAATTTGCTTCGGATAAAAGAGTTTAGCAAGTTAACTGGCTTATCACGGAAAGCTTTGTATATTTATGATAAACATAATATTTTGAACCCTATATTTATTCATCCAGATAATGATTATCGATATTATGATCAAAATCAGCTACTAGCTGCTAAACGAATAAATTTATTAAAACAAGCTGGATTTACATTGAATGAAATTCGTGAAATCATTAATGAAAAATTGTCAAATGAAGAGATAAATAATTTAATAGATGAAAAGCTTCACTTGGAAATGAATAAAGTAAAAGCTGCCAATCAAGCAATAAATCAATTAGAAATCCTAAGTAATATGATTACTAAATCAAATAATGAGGTTAAAAAAGAGTATATAGAACCAGTGACTGTATATGAATACAATATAGAACCAAACAAAAATATATGTGTGGCGCTGAATAATTCAGATGAAATGATTAAAGGGCTGAAAGTGATTGTGAAAGATAAGATTATTAAATATAAACTGATTGATGATCAAATATATCCTGTTAGCATCGCTCTACAAGTAGAAAATCAATTAAATTACTTCGTTAACACAAGCTATTTTGGTTTTGATACGACGCAGTTTTATTACGAAGTAAATCCTTATCAAGAAGAGTCAGCGCTAAAGATTAAAGAAATAATGGAAAATAACCAATTTGAATTGTCTGAACCCTATATTTATGAACGAATATTAAACCCTGACGATTATCTATATTCATCAAAGCGTCTTTCGATATTTATTTTTCCTTCTAAATAATTGACCTTACCCCTAGGTTAACCTTTACACTCTCTTTAAAAGGAGGGAGTGCACATGCAGAAAAATAAATATGCTTTGGTAACGGGAGCATCTAGAGGAATAGGTAAGTCAGTCGCAATCCAACTTGCAACTGATGGATTTAATATATTGTTGCACTACAATCAAAACACTGAAAAAGCTAATAAGCTTAAAAAAGAAATTGAGTTAATTGGCAGACAAGTGAAATTAATTCAAGGTGATTTTAATTCCAGTGAAGGAATTGAAGCATTTATAGAGAAAACTAGAAAAATGTTAATTGAAGAGAATGATGTATCATTGCATACAATCGTTCATAATGCAGGACATGCTACGTCAAATGCATTTGGTGAAGTGGACTATAATGAGTTCGATCGACTATTTAATGCGAATGTTAAAGCTCCATATTTTATTACGCAATCATTAATCGAATTTTTAGAGTTCAGTGGTAGAATAATTAACCTATCATCCGGTGTGACACGGATTGCATTTCCCCATATGATGGTATACAGCATGACAAAAGGTGCCATTAATACAATGACATTTACACTTGCCAAAGAATTAGGAGCCAAAGGAATTACGGTTAATTCAGTGATGCCCGGAATCATTGACACGGATTCAACTGCTAACTGGCTACATACTGAAGAAGGCCAAGAAAATGCAAAAAATATGAGTGCTTTAAAAAGAGAGGGTCAACCCGAAGAAATTGCAAATGCCGTTTCGTTTCTAGCAAGTGAAAAAGGAAGTTTCATTACGGGGCATAATATGGACGTAACCGGAGGAAGTCATTTGTAATTGTGTAAGGGGAATAAAAAGAAACATTATATACTCATAATTTTTAATGCAATTATATTTAGAGAAATCGGGAGCGATTATTTAATAAGGTTCGCTTTTCTTATGGAACTAACGGGTGCGTTAGTTCATTAAGGATCACAAAAATAATCAATCTTTTTATAAAGTAATCAAGAAGATTAAAAATATATGTTGTTCGAAAAAGGGGAGGGTATAGTTATTGCCTTCCCCTTTGTGTTTACAGTAAATTTGTATGACTGTATTGTTTATAATGTACTCGATTTTGTATCTCAAAACAGTTTAGAGATTGAATTGGTGCGGTTTTGGATTATTAACTCTATGTACTCAAATTCATGTCCCCAATGTACTTATCTTTGTGTCTTCGTACAGTTATTGTAGTATTGTGTTATTCGGCATAATATGTAAGGTCAAATTGAAATAAAAGAGAACAAAAACTAATTTAAATGCAAAAGAAAAACCAGTATCGATAATGATACTGGTTCTTTTTGATCCAATTATTTTTCACTCCATTTTAAATAAAATGAAAAGAATGGATCGACTATATAAACTCGATCCCCTTGAATATCTAATGCAGGTTCCCTATTCGTATGGTCTTTTGCTAATTCTGACATTTTTTGGAGAACTTGTTTGACTTGTGTTTTGTTTGGCATTGAAGATGAAACTAATATTTCCTTTAACTGTTCTCTGACCATATCAACAGTTATCTCAGTTTCATGAGTTAAGTAAGATAATGCTGTCATAACAGCATAGTAGACGTCACCCTCACTGCCGTTCTGGAATTCCCTCAGTTTTCTTTCTCTTGGAGGTCCTGCGACAAGTTTATCGTAAAGATCTTTAGAAGCATGATTTTTCACAAGCTTTAGATAAAACTCTTCAAAATCAACGTCTTCAGGTAATTGTTGTTTAATTAGCTGCTTTTCTCTAATTTTATTTGTTCTGCAAAACCAATAACAAAAATCTTGCATTAAATGAGGACTTTTATAACTTTCGCTAATGAAATTTTGAATAACAGAATCAGGGCATTCTATATTTAACGCATCAAATCCTTTTTTAGAAATTTCATATAGTTCGTCTCTCTCCCATGGATCAATACTTAATTGAATTACCCTTCCTTCCATTTCCTTTTCAACTTTAATTGAATCAACGCCTCTATGTGGAACAGAACATAATATAACTTTCAGGCCTGATCCAACAGGCTCTTTTAATGCTCTTATAATATCAGTTTGTACTTCGGGGTTACAATAATGAAAATCATCAATCAATAAAATTTTACCGGTTTTTAATAACGATTCGATTGCAGCATTCATTGGGTTAGGAGTAAAGTTTTCGGATTCCTTTGTAGTATTTTTTTCGGATTCTGATTCTGTATCTGCCCCTTCTACCCTACCTTTAAATAATCCAGAGAAACCAGCTTCAATCATAGCTTTAAAACTAGTAGTTTCTTTTTTTTCTTTTTCATTTCCTTTATCTTTACTCCAACCATTTGGAATAACCATTTTATCGATAATACTAGACCATAATATTTCTCCCGATTTTATAGCACCACCGGATATTAAAATAAGATTATCCATTGATATAACCTTTTTACAAAGTGTTGTTTTACCAATTTTCGTAGGACCAGTTATAGAAATAATTTTACCCTGTAAATCCAAATCCATTGTTAAGTTATCTTCTAATTCTAAGTTTTCCCTTGAATTATACGTAATATTAGGTACTCCACCTGCTGTAAACACTTCTGATATCTTCATCTGAAATTCCCGTCCTCACTCTGTATTTAAGGTAATTATATCCTTAAAATTAGTAAAACCCATAACATTTATAAAAGGAAGACCAATTTTCCAATGACAAGGTGGATGAATATTTTTTTCTACCTTCAATAAGAACGTTAGTTCGTATATGATAAATGAAAAGGTGGGATCTTTATAATGGGTACAATTCGTGATAGAGGAATCATTAAATGGCAAGCAGCATTGATATTACCAGAACATAAAGCATTAACTAAAAAAAAGAATACGGACGATTATTTCTTAAATAAAAAACCTGTCCTTGATGAATACCAGGTTGAAGAATTTGAAAACAACATTCATTATGCGATGGAATATCATTTACCGATAAGCTTTAGATTGCATAACGAGGGAAATCCAATTGAACTGCATGGATACTGTGTGTATATTGATCCTATCACGAAAGAGTTAAGTATTCAGAAGAAAGATAGTTCCTACGAGAAAATTAAGTTTAATGAAATTATTAGTGTGATCGTTGAGGATTAAAAAAAGCCCTTTTTAAATTCAGGAAGGAAAAGGCACAGAGAGTTAGGAGTATACAAATGGAAATTCAGATTGAGGTTCAAGTGTTTGCGAACGGTGCTAAGTTCTTACAATCTGGTAGTTGTTCAGTAATAACAACTGACTTTAGAAAAGAACCGGAATGGACTGCTGCTATATCAGCTTATGAGTGGATACAAAAGATAAAAAACTCTGTATGAATGCTCAGGAGACAAGCGTAATCTATTCGAACCTAAAATATTTGGAGAACAATGGGGAAAGGGAGCCATTAGCCAAGGTAGGTGGAAAGGCGTGCCATTAAGGACCTTACTTGAACTATCTGGACTGGGTGAAGGGGCTAAAGAAGTTGTCGTGGAGGGTTATGATTATGGAAATAGGACCGATCTAGATGAGGTTTACACCTACACTAGGAGTTTGCCTATCGAGAAAGCACTGCATCCGGATACCATTATTGCATATGAGTATAATAATCGGCCAATTCCTTTTAAACATGGTTATCCACTGAGGTTAATAGTTCCGCAGTGGTATGCAATGGCATCTGTTAAGTGGATAAAGCAGATAAGTGTTATTAATTCTAAATTCAATGGGCCTTTTCAAACAATTGATTACGTGTATTATCCAAATAAAGACAATGATCTGGATGCATATCCAGTCACTACAATAAATATCAATTCGACTATCCAAAAACCGCTGGATATGGAATTTGTAAATACTGGTAAGCATTTAATAAGAGGGATTGCATGGACAGGAAAAGGAGTAATTACAAAGGTGGAAATTAGTATTGATGGTGGCTATACATGGAGAAAAGCTGATATATTACCTAGTAAGAATATTGGGTATGGATGGGTTAGTTGGTCATTTGAATGGACTATTTTAGAAAAAGGTGAGTATACGATTAAATCCAGAGCAACAGATTCATTTGGTTAAATTCAACCTAATTTACCTTTTTGGAATAAAAAAGGTTATGGGTATAATGCCACTGATAAAATTAAAGTTAAGGTAGAATAATCATCAATTTATTTTAAGGAAAAGAAAACGGGTGAAGAAACTTTTTAGTTATCCTTTTAGTTGTAATCGTAGAAGAAATATAAGTGATCCAATCCATTCCCGGGATAGTAGAAAAAAATCGGCCCTGATTATCTTTGAATCGATTAATTTAATCCATGAAAAGAAATATTACAAGGAACGTCTGCCAAAGAGTTGCTCTTTGCCAGTATTAAGAATCTCCTTCAGGGGATATATACGCTTTTAAAAAATGAGAAAAGTCGTTCCGGGATTTAGCCAAATAACGGTTTTGTGATACAGAGAAAAATCCTTCCAAAAGAGTTTTGGAGGGTTATTTGGCATGGCAAAAAAAGTACTGAATAAGGGAATGACATCCTATTTAGATGGTTAGTTGAGATGGGTGGTTGCCATTTGGTGTTTTTTCTTTTAGGCAAGTGTGAATCAGGTTAAATAAAAGCCTAACGAAGACTAATTTTTTGTGTTTAAAGTCTTGAACTTACAGTTGTCACTGTAGTTTTTTTCATAACTGTAGGAGATTTCTAATGGTTTGTTAAAGATAGCTAACTTTCAAAATATTAATTGACGGTTATTCGTAGAAATATTATGATAATTCTATTAACGGCTATTTAGCGACATATTATTCGTTTTTAAATAGTCATCAAAATAATAGAGTCATGAAAATTAATAACAAAGGGGATGCTTTATGAAAATGAAAAAAGAAATGTCATTCGGTGTTGCAATGATACCGCTCATCGTCATGATTGTAATGATGGCAATTACGGTTGTCTGGCTGGAACAGGGTCCGCATATTCCACTTATTGTAGGAACATCAGCTGCTGCTATTGTTGCTTGGCGTTCTGGATATAAGTGGAATGAAATTGAAGAGTCTATGTACAAGGGAATACGTCTCGCTCTGCCAGCAGTCGTCATCATTATTCTGGTAGGGATGACAATCGGGGCTTGGATGGGCGGAGGAATTGTTGCCACCATGATATATTATGGTCTTAAAATCCTCACTCCTTCATTTTTTCTTGTTAGCATCTCCGTTATTTGTGCAGTGGTATCATTGGCAATCGGCAGTTCTTGGTCAACTATGGGGACAATCGGTGTTGCTGGGATGGGGATTGGTCTAAGTATGGGAATACCAGCGCCAATGATTGCGGGGGCCATTATTTCAGGCTCATATTTTGGTGACAAAATGTCACCGCTTTCAGACACGACCAATCTTGCATCCGGACTGACAGGGACAGATTTATTCGTGCATATTCGCCATATGCTTTACACGACGATTCCAGGCTTTATCATTGCCTTGGTTATATACGCCATTCTTGGGAAGGATTTTGGTAAAGGAGATATGAATGCTGAGAATATTGAACAAACGATGCGTGTTTTGCAGGATAGCTTTGTCATTTCTCCGTTCCTATTAATCATACCGTTAATCGTCATTATTCTAGTTGCTAAAAAGGTTCCAGCCATTCCAGCGTTGATTATAGGGGTGTTGCTCGGCTTCTTATCACAAATTTTCATTCAAGGAGGCAACATGGCTGATGCAATAGCAGCTTTGCAAAGTGGCTTCGTGATTGATACGGGCAATAAAATGGTCGACAAGCTGTTTAACGGCGGTGGATTGGATTCAATGATGTACACCGTGTCCATGACGATTGTTGCGATGACATTTGGTGGAATCCTTGAAAACACAGGCATGCTTCAAGCGATAGTAAAGCAAATATTAAAATTTGCAAAAACATCAAGAAGCGTCGTTGCGTCAACAGTTTTATCATGCTTTGCGACGAATGTTACATGCTCAGAACAATATATTTCCATCGTCATTCCTTCACGTATGTATGTAAAAGCTTATCGTGATAAAGGACTTCACTCGAAGAACCTATCCCGTGCACTTGAGGATGGCGGAACACTGACTTCAGTATTTGTTCCTTGGAATACTTGCGGAGTGTTTATTCTGGCAACACTTGGTGTGCATGCATTCGATTATGCACCATATGCGATTCTGAATTTTATCATCCCAGTTATTTCTATCATTTATGCGATGACTGGCTTTACCATTACGAAATTGACAGAAGCTGAAATTGAGAATATCAAGAAAGAGGAAGCAACTTTACCTATATAAAATAAAAAACTTGCCAAATTTTAAATATGACCTGCAATAAAGCAAAAGACCCTTAGCGAAGAAAGGTTCCTTCCAAGAGAACCTTTCTTTACTTTAAATCTAGTATACTGGCAAATTAAGTTCATAAACGGCTCTGGGGCGTCCCTTCGAATAGGTCATTTCTTCGCCGACGATGATAACATGCCCATGATCGGATAGCTTTTTTAAAATTCTTTCTGTGGTACGACGGGTCACCTGTAAATAATCCTCTAGTTCAGCAGCTGTGAATTGGACGGATTGGCGGGAATGACTGAACTGGATGATTTTAGATATGTTTGCAGGGCTCAATTTTGTCTGTTTGGCAACCTGAAGAAGTTCGGGATGATCGTTTTTCAAACGTTGCTGTTTGGTTTGCTGTGGAAACGGTCCAAGCAACTCTTTGTCTTCCGTGAGAATGTATCCGCATTTGTACTCATTATGTTTTTCAGCAAAACCGAGGGCGATCTTTGCATGTCGATCTGCATCCATAATGGTTGAACCATATCCGAAACCAATCTTACTCTTCTTCTTGAATTTGGCAAAAAAATGATTCAGGCCGTTTTTCTTTATCAACGATTCGATATCACCACGAGTGCTGTACAGGATGAAATGGCAGTCTTCTAGAAGCTGGACGGAGGCTTGTATTTCATGTGCCAAATCATCTACCAGTTCATGAGCGTTCGCTTCTTCCGATATGACATAGCAAACGGCAATCTGTGAAGATCTGCTTTTAAATAGATCTGTATGGGCTTTAATATCCTGCAGTGCTTTTAAGATTGAGCTTCGGGGATCAACCATGCGCATGGCAGGTACTCCAATAAGTTGCAGTTGATCAAATACAGAATGTATGCTTGTTAGTGCAAGATCAATGAAACCATCCTTCCAAAGTTCATGATGGTAAGAAGTGATCCGTGAAATATCAAATGAGTCATTCAGCATCTCCTGGTAATCCATTATATAGCTTGAATCCGTCTCGATTTCGAGGTCAGTTAATACGTTCGTTACGATCGAGGCGTTGCTAACATCGACGGAAATTCGATGAGGAGAGATTTTTTGATGATAAAGCACGGATAGTAAGGAAGAAGCGACCGACATTTCATCTTGTGCTAAATAAAAAGCAGGAATCGGAAGGTGCTCATGATATTTTTTTGAAAAGTAGTACGGCAACGCTCCTGAGAACAACACAGCATCACACGGCTTAAGTGTCTTTATAAGCATGCCGGCCTCGGTAGGTTTCTGATATAAATAGGCGTCGAAATCAATTTCAGCAATCTCGGATGTGATGGATTCAATTCTTTCGATAAATTCAGTGGAACCAATGACAGCAATTCTTGTATTCATTGTTAACCTCCAAGTGAAACAGCTAATGTATTCTTAAATAACGGTTTATTAACGACAACTATATCAAACTCGTACAATCTTGTGAATCGAAAGGGAGTTTTAAAATGAAAATTTCAGCGATCCATCTTTATGCAATCCATCTGCCTCTTAAAGAGCCATTTGTGGTTAGTTACCATACTTACGAATTTATGCCATCAATCCTTGTCAAAATAGAGACGGATGAAGGGTTTATTGGGTACGGGGAAGGTGTGGCAGACGAACATGTGACAGGTGAGACCTTGGAAGGGACCTACCAGGTGTTGAAAAATACGTTGGGACCCATACTGTTAGGCAAGAATCCATTTGAAATCGAAAGTCTTCATGATTTGATGGACAAAGCGATTTATGGAGCCCCTACAGCTAAGGCGGCCATTGACATTGCTTGCTTTGATATCATGGGTAAGAAGCTGGGGCAGCCAGTCTACCAGTTAATCGGGGGACGTTATCATGATGAGTTCCCAATTACCCATGTCTTAAGTATAGCCGCTCCTGAAAAAATGGCGGAAGAAGCAGCAGCTATGGTCGAGAAGGGCTATCAGTCATTTAAAATGAAGGTTGGTACCAATGTCAGTGAGGATGTGGAACGCATTCAAGCTGTCCGTGCCCGTGTAGGTGATAATATCGCTATACGTGCAGATGTTAATCAAGGATGGCGGAACAGTGCGGTAACTCTTGTAGCGATTGATCAATTGCGTGAATGCCAGCTTGATTGGCTTGAACAACCGATTGCTGCCGATGACATCGATGGGATGGTTGAAATTAAATCGAAGTCTACGATTCCGCTGATGATTGATGAGGGATTAAAGGGCACACGGGAAATGCGTGAAATTATCCAGAAACGAGCAGCCGATAAAGTGAATATTAAACTGATGAAATGCGGTGGTATATATCCGGCAATAAAGCTAGCACACCAAGCAGAGCTTGCTGGGTTAGAATGTCAGATTGGCTCAATGGTAGAATCATCTATTGGTTCTGCAGCAGGCTTCCATGTCGCATTTTCCAAAAAAGTGATCACAAGCGTAGAACTCACTGGTCCATTGAAATTCTCCAGGGATGTAGGGGATCTTTCTTATGATGTACCATATATTAGATTGACCGAAAAACCAGGATTAGGTGTAGCGATAAATGAAGAAACGTTAGCTGATTTAAAAGTTTTTCAGGATGTCATCCAATAAAAGGGGGAGCAACTTTGGAATTGATTTATGAGGGGACCATCAAAAAGGATAAAAATCATAAACGTTATGAGGTCAGAAAGTTAGTGTCGGAGGATTTAACCGATATTTTGCAAGTTCAAGAACAGGTCGTTCACCATTTGACCGATAAAGGTGTACTTCAACCGCTTACTAAGGAAGAGTTTCAATATATTCTAGAAGGAAATGGGCTCATGATTGGAGCATTCGTTTGTGAGGAACTCATTGCTTTCCGGGCGTTGCTGGCTCCTCCTATTGATGAGGAACATCTAGGGAGAGATTTCGGATTGATAGAAAACGAGCTGTCGGAAGTTATTTATCAGGAAATTTCAAACGTACTGCCTGCATACAGGGGAAACAAACTGCAACAGAAACTTGCAACGTTGATCATGAAGGAGTTGAACAAGCAGGAGTCGCCTTACCGATATGTATGCTGTACAGTTGCGCCTTTTAACGTCCCAAGTTTAAAGGATAAGTTTGCCCAAGGAATGGAAATTGCGGCATTAAAAGAGAAATACGGCGGGCAATTGCGTTATATATTTGTCAAGGACTTGTCTGTAGCGGACGCATCTCCTTGGCAGGAAATCCAGATCATTGAGATGAACGATACAGCATCCCAGCAAGAAATTATCGCAAAAGGTTGGCGTGGATTTAAAATGGAAGAACAGGAAGGAAAACAGTTAGTCTATTATGGTAGTAAGCATACGCGTAAATAAGAAACAGCCAATAGGTCTAGTGATTATCCATGAGTCTGTAAAGAAACAACATTGCTCTTTTTCTTGTTTTGGACAAATGTTGCGAACATGACTTTATTTTCAATATCCTAAACAAAGGACAGTAATGCAATTCCAATTAACAATGGATAATAAAATCAACTTAAAAAGAAAATCGAATTTAGATTAAGTGTTGTAACTAAGTTGTTTTTACATACCAAACCCAGTAGGGCACCATAGATGTTAATCTGAAGGATTACTTTCCAAAAGAAATTTCATAGAAGTGAAGGACACCATCTGACACTTGGAGGGGCTACGTTCAAATTGTACAAACCGTTAAAAAACTGTAGACAAATTCGATTTTATCGAGTTTGTCTACGTCTGAAACGCCTTAAATGGCGTTTTGTTAATGTTAGGTTTTTCTCCAAGATTTCGTAAAAAAAGCTGTGAAAAATACAACACACAAAACCTTCCGAATTACCCTTTGAACAAAAAAAGGAGCATTCTGCTCCTAATCTAATTTGAAAGGTGAGAAAGAGAATTCCACGCTTAGGATTTAGTGCCCTCCACTTTTAATCGGTCCATTCCGTTTTAGTCTCCAATTCACTATTAACTCGATATATCTTTCTAGGTCTTCCTTTAGCTGTCGGTGCTTCTTCACCAATTATGTCTTACAATGCTCTGATTACCCCTAAGATACTTAAAATCATATATAAGAGAATTAAACATTTCAATAGATTAACGCTATCTGGATGAATGAAATTAATCAAAATGCAAACCTTTGAAGCGTAAGGATTTGCGTTTTTTTATATTTAGAATGGATGTAGCCATTAGGGTGAAGGTACAATATTTACAAAAGACATCACAGACTTATATTATGAACATGTAGCGTACGGGTGTTTTAATCCCTTCATTTTGTAATCGAAATATTAATAGGAAGAAATACGTCTTTATTACCGTAAACAGATGAGTATATGCGGTTAAAAAGTTTGTTAGCAAAGTAAGTAAAATAGCCATTTCGCCCTATTGGAAAAAATAACCTCATTGTTAAATTATTATTACATTATAATTTTCTAGAAACATATGAAACGTTATGAATAGGAGAAAAGTATGAAAAAACTGTGGACCATTTTAGTTTCATTTACGTTGTTAATTAGCTTATTTCCGCAATTAGCATCGGCAGCACCAAGCAAAAATTTTGAGCAAGAACTTACAAAGTATTTAAAAGAGGTAAGCCTTGTCAGGGGTTTTGAAGTGACGAGGGATGATATTGAAACATCTCTTTCTTACTACGATTCGCTATCCAAACGACTTTCAAATTGTTAGTGTTGTTTACAACGGAGAAAATGACATTACAGATTTAGTAAGAAAAGTACACCCTATAATAAAGGATAATTTACCTTTTTAATTAAAACCTTATAGCCGTTAAATATCAAAGGACATTTTCTAAGTTTGGGAAAGTGTCTTTTTTTATTTACACTTTTTAAATTGCGTTATTGTGTTATTGTATTATTGCGTAATTGTGGTTTTGTGTTATGAAAGCATTAAATGACTCTAGTGTATATTTTTACTTGTTCAACTAACGGGGCAGTTTAGTTGAAGTGGAGAATTAGTTATTTAGCCTTTATTTTACATTCTAAAAAACACCTGAATTTTTGTTATTACCTAGTTTCCAAAAACTATCTACATATTTGGTATAGAGTCAACTGATACTAACAAAAAATGTTTAAGGAATGAGAAAAATGATGGATTTTTTAGAAGACATATCTACCTTACCTTATGTATTAAAGGCATTATTAATTTTTTGTACTGCAATTATTCTTCTGCGTATCGCAGGAAAGAGATCACTTGCAGAAACAACTGTTTCGGAAGCTGTGTTAAGGATTTCGATTGGTGCTGTACTAATCCAACCTTTAGCATTGAAAGAGGAATGGCAAGCAGTATATGCTGGAACTTTGCTCATTATAGGAATTGTATTATTAGCAAAAATACAAATATGGTTTCCAAAATCCAGAAAGTTTATTAATGGAGTACCATCAATACTAATTAAAGATGGAAAGGTGAAGTTAGAAGAGCTAAAAAAAGCCAGATTAACGACAGATGAGATACAAAGTGCACTTCGCCAAAAAAATATAGGAAATGTCGAAGATGTTGAATTGGCGATATTAGAGTCCAATGGTAAAATAGCGACTAGCCTAAAGCCAAACAAAGCACCCGCAACCAAAGAAGATATTCAAAAAATTTTAGATATCTTAGCTGAGAATGGTATTCGTTCCTCATCACAAAATCAGTCTGAAGCGAAAACGCCACCATTATTTAAAGAAGCTTATGACGAGGGAGACATAGTGGACTATAAATCTTAGAGACATTAAATAAGCTGTTTTTTTCTTTAGTACAAAGATAATACACAATACATAAGCAATGTTCTTCAACTAACGGGTGCGTTAGCTGAAGATTGGAGCTGTCTTTATGGCAGCTCTTTCTTTATGCAACTAAAGGGCAGGTTAGTGGAAGAAGTTACAAAAAAGAGAGCATAATTATATGCTCTTTTGATTAACATTTATCCAATTAAGATTTTTTCTTCTGCATAACGAATTTTTGATTTATCATTTGAATGAATAGCAATTGCAAACGCCATTGTCAGAGGTCCAATCCTACCCACCAACATCATAATTGTAACCAAAATACGACCGATAGGGCTCAGTTCCCCAGTAAAACCAGCACTTAATCCAACTGTACCAAAAGCAGAGACCGTTTCAAATAATATCTTGGACATGTCAGCCCCTTTTTCTGTTATCGTGAGTAAAAAGAAGATTATAAAAATAAATATTACCCCTGAAACAGCAATTGATAAAGCTCTAAAAACCTGAGATTTTGGAATTCTTCGTTCAAAAACACTTATATCTTCCTTATTGGTTATGACTGACCATAGAGCAAAAAGTAACAAAGCAAATGTTGTTACTTTTATTCCGCCCCCTGTTGATCCTGAAGCTGCCCCTATAAACATTAATCCCATCATATATACTTGAGAACTTAATGTAAGTTGGCTTATATCGACTGTATTGAAGCCAGCCGTACGGGGGACAACACCTTGAAAGTAAGCAGCCCACCATTTATCCACCATATCTAACGTTCCTAATGTAGCAGAATTATTGAATTCTAAGCCGAAAATGATAAAGGTACTTACCACATTTATCAGTAAGGTAAATAATAACGTAATTTTGGTGTGTAGAGATAACCTTTTTATTTTTGAATTTTTCTGTCCATATATATCTGTGATTACAAAAAATCCGATACCCCCAAGCATAAACAACAAAGTAATAGTAAGATTTATAGTTGGGTCCCCTACCCACTTACTCAAGCTATCAGGTTCTAAGCCGAATCCTGCGTTGTTAAAAGCCGAGATAGAATGAAATATTCCATAATAAAATGATTTTCCCCAACTCATTTCCTGTGACCAGCGAATGGCGAGAGCAACAGCACCTATGGTTTCAACAATTAAAGTAATGATAATAATTCGTTGAACTAGTTGGATTACCCCTTGTACAGTAAACGTGTTCAAAGACTCTTGAAGCAATAACCTTTGTTTCAAGCCAATCTTTTTCCCTAAGATAATAAACATCAGTATACTACTGGTCATAAACCCCCAGCCACCCAATTGAATAAGAATGAGCAAAACAATCTGTCCAAACAATGTAAACGTGGTACCAGTATCCACAACTGCTAATCCCGTTACACAAACAGCAGAAGTAGCTTCAAAAAGGGCGTCAATAAAACTGAGATGATGCCTGTCTCTAGTAGCCGCAGGTATCATTAATAAACACGTTCCAATAAATATTAACCCTGAAAAACCAAATAACAGAATGTGTGCTGGGTGAAGTTTTATAAAGTTAAACCCTCGGTGTTTTTTATTAAGTAGCATAGTTATCTCCTTTTTCTAAGGAATTATATCGTCCATCTATCTTTATACCTTTGCACTTGAACTTGAAATAAAGAGATAGGTTAAATAAAGATCAAAATGGAAAGAAAATATAACCCTTTTAGCCCACTGACAATATCTTAATGTGTTTAGCAGGTCAACTTTTATTCTATATTTGAAAATCTAGCTAGATTCTCTTTGTCCCCAATAACTACTAATAAATCCTCTTTATGAATAATCTGATCTGGAGACGGGGATATGATGATATCCCCTTCTCTTACGATGGCAATGGCACTAATATTATATTTAGCACGAATATCAAGTTCCCTTAGACTTTTTTCAGCCATTCTTGGAGGGATTAATATTTCCTCTATATTGTATTCTTTTGACAGTTCAATGTAGT
Source organism: Peribacillus sp. YIM B13477 (assembly GCF_042787955.1). Classification (NCBI taxonomy): domain Bacteria; kingdom Bacillati; phylum Bacillota; class Bacilli; order Caryophanales; family Bacillaceae; genus Peribacillus; species Peribacillus sp. YIM B13477. The sequence goes on along the minus strand of NZ_JBHZPD010000020.1, from coordinate 5,318 downwards.
TTAACATATTGGGTGATAAAAGCTGATTTGCAACGCGTTCTCCCATATCTCTTTCAGGATAGATAATCCAATCGGCCCCTACTTTGTCTAAAACCTGTCCATGTTGCTTACCTATAGCTTTCGCGATTACTTTTTTTACACCCAGCTCCTTAAGAAGCAAAACGGTTAAAATATTGGACTGCATATCACTCCCAATTGCTACGATTACACAATCAAAGTTGCGAATTCCGACTGCTGTAAGTGTTGACTCTTCTGTGGTATCCGCCACGACTGCATGAGTCACGTATAATTTAGCATCTTCTACTCGTTCTTCATTAACATCAATTCCTAAAACCTCATGTCCAGCCTCATATAATCTTCGAGCTACACTAGTACCAAATCTTCCTAAACCAACAACTGCATATTGTTGTCTCATCATCTCTATCTCACTCCCCACATTTTGATTATCCAATAATATATTTCCTTTCGGATAAAGGTTAGCATCCGGTTAATACCTCATAGTAATTCCAAATGCAACTGAATGTAACTGTTAAAAGTCCTAATCTCCCTCAAACATCTTGAAAATAATGAGTTCGCGACGAATAGGGGGGATTTTTATCTCACGCCGACAAAAGCGACTACTTTTTTTAGTGTCGTTCCTTGAACTAATAGAGAAAATACAACATTGCTAAATGTCATTGCTAAAAGCAATTCTCGACCTTCAAACCCCGGTGTAACACTTAATATAAGAGCAATAGAAAGAGAACCTTTTAATCCTCCCCAGGCAATTACATGCTTCCAAGAAGTAGGGATGTTTTTATCAAAAGCAAGACTGATATATACGGCAATAAATCGAGCCAAGAGTACGATTAAAATACTCCCAACAATTAACCATCCTTTATCTATAAAGTTAATACTACTGACTTCTAACCCTACCAATAAGAAAATGAGTGCATTCGAGAGGAAGGCAACAATTTCCCAAAAGGAATCCATTTTCTCATGTGTCAGGTCAGACATCCCGATATTTTTCCCATATGTCCCGAGGATTAAACCAGCTGTCACGACTCCGATCACACCTGAAACATGAAATTGTTCCCCCAGATCAAAAGCACCGTAAAAGAGAACCATGGAAAGTCCGATTTCCACCAAATAATTGTCGATTTTGGACGTAATAAGGGAAGCAATAAATCCGCATACTCCACCGATAAGGATACCTCCAATGATTACTTTTACGAACTCAATAGAAGCCTCAAAAGTGCCTGTTAGATTTAAAACAGTGGTCACAAGTGCAATTTTAAATAATACAACGGCTACTCCGTCATTCGCTAAACTTTCTCCTTCGACAATAATGGATAACCGTTTATTCAAGTCCATAGCCTTGAAAATACTAAGGACTGAAACAGGATCAGTGGCAGCCATCAATGCTCCGAAGATTAGAGCTTGTTGTAGAGAAAGGTTCAGTAGAAAGTACATTAGAAAAGAAACGTTTAAAAACGTCAAAAATGTTCCAACAAATGATAATAATAGGATAGGTTTCTTACTCCGATTTAGTTCATCAATTGGAAGTTTAAGCGCTGCATCTCCTAATAGAGCTGATAAAAAGATTACAATGACTGTAGTTTGGAATACAGAATCAGTTGCAGCATAACTCTTGACCTCAGACAAGCCAGGAATAGGTAGGATACCTATTATCAATCCGACAATAACAAGAAATGTAGGATACGGTTGTTTCATTTTTTCTGCGATAAAAACAATCCCTACCGCGATAGCCAATAAAATGATCCAGTATGTAATCAGATACTTATTCTCCCTTCAAATGATGCATCTTACACCCAATGACGGCCGTATAATTTTATAGCGTTATCAATACTCATATTCAAGAGTAATGTACCCAAGAAATACCGCAAGAATGCAGGATGGTTGGCCAAGAAAAAATTGTTACGGGATTGATCCAAAAGTACTAAATAAAACTTTCTTAATTAACTCCCTCAGTTAAATAGATAATGCTCACAAATACCTTTTCTTACTCCGCATTTACAGCAAATCCTTTTGTATCTTTTTAAATTTATAATTTTTTTAATGCACACTTGACACCCTCGCTACATAGCATTACAATATACCAGTACTTAGCGATACTGAATATCTATACAACTTATTAGCTTAGGAGGTATATGCTATGGAAAATCTAACAGAAATGCTCAAAGGTGTGTTGGAAGGTTGTGTGCTGGAAATTATCAGCCGGGGAGATACTTACGGCTACGAGATTACTCGCCGCCTCAATGAAATGGGCTTTACAGAGGTTGTTGAGGGTACTGTCTACACCATTTTGGTGCGACTGGAAAAGAAAGAATTAGTGAATATCGAGAAAAAGCGTTCTGAAATGGGTCCTCCTCGCAAATTTTATTCATTAAATAATGCAGGATACAAGGAACTCGAACACTTTTGGGGAAAATGGAATTTTGTTTCATTAAAAATTAATATCCTAAAGGAGGAGAAATAGTATGAAGAAATTTATAGAGCTAATCATTGGCGATTTAGAAAGCAAGAAGGAATACAAAGCATTTATGAAGAAAGTAAATTCCCTACCGAAAGATTACGCCTTTGTGTTCATAAAGATTCAAAAGTACATGTGGAATTTCGGATATGGATTTGGTGAAGAAATCATCAATTTGTATGAACTGTTTGAAGCTAGTGCAGCAGAAGGCAAGCATGTGCTAGATGTTACCGGTGAAGACGTGGCGGCATTTGCCGACGAATTGATGGCTCTCTCAAAACTAGATGGAGAATCGGTGAGTATATTAGGAGGGCAAGTAGATTTGAAAAAAGAAATTGAGAGTAGAGTTAAAGAGCAAGTAAAAATATGGACGAATAAAAAATAAGGTAGGAGGTTAAATACGATGGTAAATTTCATCAAAAAGATACTTGACGACAAAAAAGAATACAAAGAAATGATGGCGCGTGTGGAAGCTTTGCCAGGCGACTACCCAGAAGCCTATAAAAAAATCTGTAACTATATGTGGGGTTTCCCCTCTGGAAGTGGCATGGATATGCTGAGAATCCAGTACGATCTCATTGATTTGTTTGAAGCTGGTGCGGCAGATGGCAAAGACGTATTGGAAGTAACAGGTGAAGACGTGATAGCATTCGCTAATGGACTTACCGACCAAGCGAAAAGATGGGATGATAGGTTACGCAATAATTTGAACAAAAGCATTCTGAATCGTGTGGGTAAGAAAAAATAAGCGTTGAACAACCCAACTGAGTAGCTTTTTTGAAAACAGGTTGTTCAGTTATATTTTGAACAAGTAAGTAGTATAACTGATTATCTGTCAGACTATATATATAAACCCAGTTGCAGGCGTTACTGCGCTGTGAGCACGCGCCCTCAGCTTTATATGGGGTCCTGCCGCATGCCCATCAAGCTAAGAAAACAGGTCACCCCCGAAACGATAAAGGTTACAATAAGTGCAGAATTTTGTTTTGGGGGTGCATAAAATTTTAACTTGATGGCGATGTGGATGCATCCTTGTATAGAAAAAGTTCACATTATATTTAATAGAGGAATAAAAAAAAGTTTTATTCGTGTCTTAACGTTGTAAATCCACATTTTCCTGACAACACTACAAAAAATAAAAGAGCTATTCAAATTTAACTAGTTGAATAGATCCTTTATTTTTCATTCATTATCATCCTAAATACTGTCTATTCTACAAATCCTTTTTAGAAAAACAAGAGTCCTAGTGAAATAGCAATACCACTTACAAAAAGAGTCAATACACAGTAACCCATAATATCTTTTGCCTTTAGACCAGCAATAGCAAGAGCAGGGAGTGCCCAGAATGGTTGGATTAGATTAGTCCATGCATCTCCCCAGGCAACCGCCATAGCCGTTTTTGGAATGGATACATCAAGTGCTATCGCTGCATCCAGCATGACAGGAGCTTGAACCGCCCATTGACCTCCACCAGAAGGTATGAAAATATTGACCAATCCTGCACTTAAAAACGTAAATAACGGGAATGTAAATTCAGTAGATATTGAAACGAAACCATTAGATATAACAGTAGCTAAACCTGATGCTGTCATCATACCCATAATCCCCGCATAAAAAGGGAATTGGATGATGATCCCACTCGCTCCTTTTACTGCATTAACAACAGCCTCTAAAAAGTGTTTTGGAGTACCATGAAAGAGAATTCCTAAAAATAAGAATAAGAAATTAACAATATCAAGATTTAGTTTAAAACCGTTATGTACAAAATAATAGAAAAGAAAAACAATCCCTAATATCCCAATTGATAGAGAGATAATCCGGCTATTCTCAAGCCTCTCAGCAGGAGTCAAATCCTCTTTTTCAATAGTAGCTGCCTGTAGATCATCCTCTAGGAGAGCAAGATCTACAGTCACTGTTTGTTCCTTTGAAGGCATCATGAATCGATTAACTAATGGAACGATTATGATTAAAGCTATAACAATAAAAAGATTAAAACTAGAAAATATCGTTTCACTTGTTGGGATAATACCAATTAAATCTTCGGAAAAGTGGCCTGGAGTAGCAATAGTCAATGGAGTTGATCCAGATATTCCACCATGCCAGATGAGAAATCCAGAATAAGCACTCGCAATTAAAAGGCGATAATCAACATTTTCTACTTTTTTTGCTAATTCTTTAGCGAACAAAGCCCCAATTACAAGTCCGAATCCCCAGTTTATCCAGCTTGCTACGAGAGAAACGACACTTACAATAATAATTGCCTGACCTGGAGATTTAGCCATAGATGCAAGAGCACCTAATCCCCTTTTAAAAATTCTGCTATTAGCTAATACATGTCCAGTTACTAAAACTAGAACCATCTGCATAGCAAAAAGAAGCAATCCCCAAAATCCATTTCCCCAATGCTGAGCCATCTGGTAAGGCCCGCTATCAGTGAAAATAAGTCCCAATCCAAACACAACAAAAGTTAAAATAATAACAAATATAAATGGATCGGGTAAATATCTCTGCATAACACGATTAAAAAAGGCTACCATTACTTTCAACTTTTTATCCTCCTTTTTAAAATCAACCCCCCTTTGTAATTTCTACAATTATTAACATATTCCTCTATTAGGGGTCCTGCCATGGGCTGAAATAAAGGCAGCCTTTCTTGTAATTGTGAAGAAATGTACTTAAACTATCGGGTGCGTTAGCTGAAGATCGGAGCTGTCTTTAAGGCAGCTTTTTCTTATGGAACTATCGGGGCAGGTTAGTACAATAAAGCCTCCAGGGGTTATAATTAAGGATGCAGCTTTATTAAAAAACTGACAAGTTATTATGTTAGAGAAGAGGTTAACAATGA
>NZ_JBHZPD010000002.1:0-1007737 GCF_042787955.1 Peribacillus sp. YIM B13477 | reverse complement strand
TCCGCAGTAGCTCAGTGGTAGAGCATTCGGCTGTTAACCGAACGGTCGTAGGTTCGAGTCCTACCTGCGGAGCCATTATTGGAGAGCTGTCCGAGTGGCCGAAGGAGCACGATTGGAAATCGTGTAGACGGGTAACCCTGTCTCAAGGGTTCAAATCCCTTGCTCTCCGCCATTTATACCTGGCCCGTTGGTCAAGCGGTTAAGACACCGCCCTTTCACGGCGGTAACACGGGTTCGAATCCCGTACGGGTCACCATTTAGACAACATATTGGAGGATTAGCTCAGCTGGGAGAGCATCTGCCTTACAAGCAGAGGGTCGGCGGTTCGATCCCGTCATCCTCCACCATTTTTCAATAAGATCAGGTTGTTTCTGCATAAAGGATTGATTATTCAGCCCATTGAAACGCTTAACACGAAAACTTGATGTTATAATAGCAACATTATTACCGTCGCGGGGTGGAGCAGTCCGGTAGCTCGTCGGGCTCATAACCCGAAGGTCGCAGGTTCAAATCCTGTCCCCGCAATCTATGGTCCCGTGGTGTAGCGGTTAACATGCCTGCCTGTCACGCAGGAGATCGCGGGTTCGATTCCCGTCGGGACCGCCATTTTTATTGTTTGGCTCAGTAGCTCAGTCGGTAGAGCAAAGGACTGAAAATCCTTGTGTCGGCGGTTCGATTCCGTCCTGAGCCACCATAGTAGTGCCGGTGTAGCTCAACTGGTAGAGCAACTGACTTGTAATCAGTAGGTTGGGGGTTCAAGTCCTCTTGCCGGCACCATGTTTCATCCATATGCGGAGGGGTAGCGAAGTGGCTAAACGCGGCGGACTGTAAATCCGCTCCTTCGGGTTCGGCAGTTCGAATCTGCCCCCCTCCACCATTTTTATTACAGGGGTATAGTTTAAAGGTAGAACAGAGGTCTCCAAAACCTCCAGTGTGGGTTCGAGTCCTACTACCCCTGCCAATTTAAATCCTATAATGGCGATTGTGGCGAAGTGGTTAACGCACCTGATTGTGGTTCAGGCATTCGTGGGTTCGATTCCCATCAGTCGCCCCATTTTAAAAAATATGATATAATGATTACAACGTTAATGGGCTATAGCCAAGCGGTAAGGCAACGGATTTTGATTCCGTCATGCGAAGGTTCGATCCCTTCTAGCCCAGCCATATGCGAAAGTAGTTCAGTGGTAGAATACAACCTTGCCAAGGTTGGGGTCGCGGGTTCGAATCCCGTCTTTCGCTCCAAAAAACGTTGGCGGCATAGCCAAGCGGTAAGGCAGAGGTCTGCAAAACCTTTACCACCGGTTCGATTCCGGTTGCCGCCTCCAACATACATGCCGGTGTGGCGGAATTGGCAGACGCGCACGACTCAAAATCGTGTTCCTCTGGAGTGCCGGTTCGACCCCGGCCACCGGTATCACCAATAGCGAAGGATTGCTATTACAAAAAGCTTCACACTTAATTGTGTGAAGCTTTTTTGTGTTCATGACACTACAAGATCAAATAATTTTCCATCACTCAAGAATGAAGGAAAAGTGAAACGAAGGAGCAAACAAACATCATGGGAGTGATTAAGGGTATTAGGATATCATGTGATACACTGTGACAGACGCCTATTGAAGCCGCAAAACGATACATGAATTCTCCATTAAGGAGCACGTTTGATACTACGATTTTTAAAAAAAAACGAATGGTCAAAGAGTGTTAACTCTGCCATTCGTTTCGTTAACTTTGATAAATGATTTAGAATTCAATATTCATAGCATTCAAGTCTGCTTCGGTATAGCCAGAAGCGGAGAGTGCGATTTCAATTTTTTCAGCAGCCTTATAATCAAATAATTTGAATTTAGACATTAATGCGAAAGCATTTTGATTTTCGATCGCCAAGGCAACAGCCTCCACGTCTTGCAGTAACTTCAGGTCTTCAATGTAGAATTGAGCGGTTCTCATCGCTAAATACTCATTCGTTGTAGTCGAACTGTAGAAAAGCCTTGTTAAAGTGGCGATTGCGTTAGGAACGAAAATCTTATTCATAATTACCCCTCCACTATTCATAATATTCTGTCACCCGAGTCATTACTAGTATGAGTCACTCTAAAAATGTTGTCAATCTTTATCTTTTGAGCATTTTTACTCATTAGTTGAAAGTAGGTATATATTGAAATTGAGTAATAAAAATATCCAAGACTTTCCAAAGGTAAAAATCATGCACCGAAGCACACGAAAGAATGAAGTTTGTTTACGAAGTGAACCAAAATATGTGTAACATGTTGATTCAAGCTTGATCGTTATGTCTCAGGTTCGACTATAACCAGTTGGATTATATACTTCATCCATTTACTTTATTCAACAAATGGGCCATTTTTTTTAGAAATTCTTTCAATGATGGGATCGTTTCTGTGCTCGAAAATTTTAAAGGGCTTATGAAACAACAGATCCTTATAAACTGTAAAGAAGGCGAGCTTCCACATTACGCAGTTCTCCAGATGAAACACTATCAGCCACAATTATTTGCATGGTTCTCGTGGTTGTCATTCGTTTGTCTGGATATTTCAGTTGTAGCTGCTGTTGTATCGCTCGGAAAAGTTCATTATTTTCTGGACGGTTGGCGTTATAGATTTCTTGTAAACTTTTTGATTTTCCCATGACTTTTCCTACTTTCCATCAAGTGTGAAATACATATAAAAGATAATATTCGTATGTTCTATATTTCCGTCTGATCGCTTCTAATTCCTTCTTTTTTCAATTAAATCTTTAAAGAACAGAGAAGGTTGCCCCTGTTTATTTACAAGGCGTTAGCCCACCTGTCTTACAGCTTGACCTTTGTTATATATGTTGTTGTTGTTTTTCTTTATTCTTTTTAACAGGAGGGAGGTATAGGAAGACCTTATAAAGGGTGAATTAAATTCAGTAAATAATAAATGGAGGAGCATTTAAAAATTTGTTTAAAGAATTATTATATAAGAAATCCAAGACCAGGAAAGTAGCCGTTTCGCAGTTTTTTAAATAATATCAATGGAATATGGCAATAAATAAAAAAACACTATCTAAGAACACTTCACAAAACAAATTTTCTAAGGGGCGGAAAATTGTGAACAATATGGGATGTCAATGCAGGTCCAATCAAGAATTACAGCAACTGGTTGATGAGGCAAAAAAATATACGAGTAACGGAACAGTGGCAGACTATATACCGGCTCTTGAAAAGGCGAATCCTGAGGATTTGTCTGTTGCTATTTACTATCCTGACGGGAAAGGATATTGTGCGGGTGATGTAAGAGGTAAAATGACCCTGCAAAGCATATCAAAAGTTTTGACACTTGCTCTTGTATTAATGGAAAAAGGGGAGGATCATGTTTTTTCCTATGTAGGAAAAGAACCCACTGGGGATCCTTTTAATTCGATTGCCAAGCTAGAGACAAACAAGCCATCCAAGCCGTTAAACCCCATGATCAATGCAGGAGCATTGACTGTGACCCACATGATCGAGGGTGCCAGTGTAACCGAGCGATTTGAACGTATTTTACATTTTATCCGGGAGTTGACGCAAAATCCGAATATCGGCTTTAATGAAGATGTTGCCCGGTCAGAATATAATACAGCAGACTTGAATAGGTCGTTAAGTTATTTTTTAAAACAGCATCAAGTAATAAATGAGGATGTGGAGGATTTAATCGAATTGTATTCTAAGCAGTGTGCGATTGAAATGGACAGTCAGGATTTAGCGAGGATAGGCTGTGTGCTGGCCATGAATGGGAAAGATTTGCTGACGGGAAAGCAAATCATCCCAGGGGACATTGCCCGTATTTGCAAGACATTCATGGTTACCTGTGGCATGTATAACGCATCAGGTGAATTTGCCATTAATGTTGGCATACCGGCTAAAAGCGGTGTGTCAGGGGGAATCATGGGGGCCGTCCCCGGAAAATGCGGGATTGGAATTTATGGTGCAGCGCTGGATGAGAAGGGGAACAGCGTTGCCGGGATAAAAATCTTGGAAATGATGGCGAAAAAGTATTCCTTAAGTATGTTTAATTTGTAAACATGGAAACCAGTACCGAGTCAGTCGGATGTTAATTGAGTTCAGTGTAAAGCCTTAAGGAAACAAATCATTTACCTTCAAGGCAAAAAAAAGACCTCTGCACATAAGGGCAAGGTCTTAGGACTGTTTCATAACAAGTTGGAGAAAAGGGATACTTTTTTATATAAAGCATTTACCTCTTTATTTCGATGTTCCCCGATTTCATTTTTTAGCTGGCCTTCCATATCGGTCATTAGATCAGCTAACTTCAATGCCTTTTGCCTGTCGGAAATATTGCTGCGAATGATAGATTCATATTTTGCATTGTATTCAGTCAGTGACATTTCTTCCGTCCTCCCATAGTGTAAAGTCATATAAGCTGCCCTCTGTTCCTTCATCAGCAACCCCAATGTACTTAAGTGTAATTACAGGGTGTGAATGGTTAAGGATCATTTGTAACTCAGCGAGGTTCTTACTTCGTTTATAGTGCCAATACCCGAATGTTTTCCGCATGGTATGTGTACCGACGCCCTCGATGTCCACCATGTCAGCCGCTTTATTAAGCTGTCTGTAAGCTTGTATCTTACTTATTGGCTTATCGCCCTTGCGTGAGGGGAATAGCCATTCACCATCAATGGTGGCTATATAGGCGGCCAATTCATTACATATAGTATTGAGCTGTATCATTCTTGGCTTTTTTGTTTTCCCTTCCTTGATGATGACCTCCATCTTGCCTTCAATGTCCTTTATCTTCAGCGATAATAGATCAGTCACCCGTAAGCCGGTATTGATGCCTAACAAGAATAATATGTAGTCTCTCTCGCTGCAATGTCTTTTCAATGACCATTTCATATCATCTAATTTTTCCGAAGATCTGATTGGTTGAACGTCTATTAAATGTTCTTTTGGCAAAAGTGATCACCCTTATTTCACGCCAATGGAATCAGTATTTTGAATGTATACTTTTAAGAGTAACACTGAAAAAGGAGGGAAGTCAATTTGAGGGGTATATTGATATTTTTTAGACTGTCCATTTTATAGGGTTCGGAGTATTTTTAGTTGTTTATTGAATAATGGCAATAAAAAACTTCTGGAACTTGATATAATGAAAATAGTAATATTTTTCTAAACTAGTGTTATTGATGGATATTTAATAGATGAATTAATTCATTCTGAAAGTAATATGCTTTAGCAGGATTGGGGAAACCACCATGAAGAGAGTTTTGGCTATATTGAAAAAATTACACCCTATAATGTCAAGGTTGATTACCATGGCAATTATGGTTTTGGTTTTTTACTGCATGTTCATGTTCGCAGACCTGGATAATGGAAGTTCAGACAGCGAGCGTCATAACGAGCGGTCGGTGAATTTTGAAGAGATGAGCGATCAAGAGTCTGAAGAAAAGCCAGCAGGTTCTATGGTGAACTATTGTAAAGATAGCGCTAATGAGAGTCGCTCCTCCAGTTGGTTTGGTATGGAAGTAAACGAAATGGAACCTAGCGAATACACGGTCGAATGCATTGAACACTTAGAATAGAAGCAGAGTTCCTATGGATCGAATTCAGGATTCACACCATGGACATCAGGTACGTTACATCCAAGCGTCTGGCTGGCTTATTGGAATGAAGCGGAATGCACGGGAGTAATGGTCTACACTGAAATGATTGGTGATGAACCGGGTACACAGCGGGGGTTAGCCTGTTTGGATCTTAACCAAACAGGTTTTTAGTATGAAAGGAAATCCAATGGAAAAAATGGAATAGAATATAATGAAGCATGAAGGAAAATTTTTCACCCCCATATCTTTTTCTCTTTCTGAAACGTTTAGAGGATAGAGGGTGTTGAAGGAGTGAGAAAAATGATAAATAAATTGAGGGAAGATATTTCTGAAGAAAAGGATAACGGTACAATTTTGCGTGAAGTTTATCCTGAATTGATTCGGTTTTGCCGATTTCTGACCCAAAATAATTGGGATGGGGATGATTTGGCTCAGGAAACGATATTGAAGGCAATGCAGGGCTATGGGAAAAAAACGGTGATTACCACTGCTTTATTGAAGACGATAGCCCGACATTCCTGGATTGATACGATACGAAAAAGGAAAAAAGAATCTTTAGACGATCTGTTGGATACCGAACAACCGGGGGCAGTTGGGGGAAATGTCTTTGAAACGGTTGAATATATAATAAAATCCCTTACCCCGAAACAAGCGGTAGTGTTCATATTAAAGGAAGGGTTCCTCTACCGGTCAAAAGAAATCTCAGATTACTTGAACACCACGGAAACGGCTGTAAAGGCAATCTTGAACCGTGTGAAGAAGCGTTTTGAGAATGACGTGGAAGATCGTAGGTTGTCTTGCGTGGAAAATTGGCAGGATGAGGAGGAGCAGCGGCTCATGTCCCTGATGACACAGGCTTTAAAAGCCCAAAATCCTGATATCCTCATTAGAAGCATCCCATCTTTCAAATCCCTGAACAGTGAGTCGATGATTCCTAAACTGATGAATCGTTCGAATCTTTCCAAATCAAGCTTCACTCCTTCAAACACACTCTCAATGGCTGCATAGCCAATATTATTGTTAGGAGGAAGAAGAGATATGACCACCATTCCATATGTAATTGAGCAATCCAGCAAGGGTGAGCGCTCGTACGATATTTATTCCAGACTTCTAAAAGACCGTATCATCATGATTGGGGAAGAAATCACCGATCATTTAGCCAATAGTGTGGTTGCCCAATTGTTATTCTTGGCAGCAGATGCACCTGATAAAGAAATTACCATCTTCATAAACAGTCCGGGGGGATCGACCAGTGCCGGTTTCGCCATTTATGATACGATGCAATATATTAAGCCTGATATCCGGACTGTATGTACGGGGATGGCCGCATCATTCGGTGCCATGCTATTATTGGCGGGTACGAAAGGGAAAAGGTGCGCTTTGCCAAATAGTGAAATCATGCTTCATCAACCGCTTGGTGGGGCGAGGGGGCAAGCAACGGAAATCGAAATTTCTGCCCGAAGGATTTTGAAGCTAAAGGATCATATCAATCAAATCATCTCCGAAAGGACCGGTCAGCCTATCGAAAAGGTGGCAAAGGACACAGATCGCGATTACTTCTTAAGTGCTAATGAGGCGAAGGATTACGGTATAATCGATGAAATAATCGTTCAGGATAATTAATTCCGATAAATGACGCCAGCTGTACGAAAACGAAAAGAAACTGCTGTTAGATTGGCAGTTTCTTTTACCTTTTTACATTACTCCATATATTTATCCACCCCCCCCTACCTTGTTCCAATACTAATCCAAATCCACTAACTCCGCTTCACAATGCCCGGCACCCGGTATTATCAATTTGTCTTTGTCTACTGTTGCTACATTATATATGTCACCAAGTATGCAATGAGTGACGAATGAATCTTCTTGAAAAAATGGAATGGTATGTTGGGTAATTATCGATATCTGGGTTGGATGTCTTCCTTTTCTGGATGGTCCATCCATTTAATATGTTAAAATAAATAGTATCTGACATTATCAATCTTGGAGGAAGTTTTTATGAAGAAACCGCAAAAGGTTTTACTTATTAGTGGAATCTCTGCTGTTGCATTATTCGGGGTGGGGGTTGCTTCCTTTAAAATCATGGAGAACTCCAATGAGTACGAAAAAGCTCAACTCGTAATGGAGGCCAGGGAAGCCAAAGAACAAATTGAAAGAGAAAGAGAAGATGAAAAAATCGAAGCCAAAAGGGAAGCGAAAGCTAAAGCTGCGGAACTTGAAGCGAAAACGGCGATATATGATGGGATTGAATTTGAAACGGGACTTGATGAAGGCTCAACCGAAACGGAAGTCATGGACGTCATGCATAAAATGACTCATCAAAAGGTTCGCTCGCAAGATAAATGGGGAGCTATACCGATGTCCCCTAAGATTATAGAAGAAGTTTATAAAATAGTGGATTCAAGTGATTTTCAGCATAGAGATAGATTGCTGTCCATCGCTGCCCGGTGGCGAGATTTTGATTTTAGCACGATCGTTCAGGACCATAACTTCTTTTGGGAAGACAAAGCAGGCACCGTTGGAAAAGCCCATGGAACATTAAGTCGGGCAGAAGAGGCTGAATTCATTGAAGTTAATTTTAAATGAGGGGACAAAGTACTGAAAATGCCAAAGGGCGAGTTGGCTAGTCCTACTCAATAAAGAAAACACTCAAACTTCCTGCAATAAGGCCGTTTGAATGTTTTCATTCGCTTATGGGGCAGTCAAGTAATGGAAGCTTACCTTCGATACAGGAGTTTTATTTCTTAATAATTAGTCTGCTGGACTCGTTCTCCTTGTTTACGGGAACGTCTTTTCCTACAGTGACCCTGCGAACGACGCGGTGCTGGTTCCCGTAATCGGCAATAGCGTAATGCTGCGTGGCTAGGTTATCCCAAATGGCCACGTCGCCTTCACTCCATTGCCAACGCACGGTATTTTCTAAGCGCGTGACGTATGAATCGAAGATGCTTAATAATCTTTCGGATTCACTTGTTGTATAGCCTTCCACTCTACCAGCAAAGCCACCTAATAACAAATGCCTTTTTCCGGTTTCGGCGTGTACGTGGACGACTGGGTGCCTTGTTTTATAAATGGTCGATTCGAATATATCACGATACTTCTTTTTAACCTCATCATCAATGTTTTCGGCTGGTTTAAATTGAGCATAATCATATTCATTTGTATGGATAGCCCATAGACCGTCCGCTAATTTCTTCAATCCATCCGGCAGGTCCTCATATGCTTCATTCGTATTGGCCCAAACTGTATCTCCGCCGACATCAGGGATGGTCACCCCTCTTAAAACAGAGTATTTAGGAACCTCTGGAACGAAAGTGACATCAGTGTGCCAATGGTTTGCTTTAGCACCGCGTTCGGAGTCAAGCTCGAAAATATAATTAGTATTGTCTTTGACCGGTACTGTAGGATGTGCATAAGGTTCACCCAATAGTTTGGCAAATGCTTCTTGGCTGGCATCGTCCAAATGATTTTGACCTTTGAAGAATATGACTTTATGATCGTTTAACGCTTGTTTGATTTCATTGAAAATAGTTAAATCCAAGTCTCCGCTTAATTGCACTCCTTGAATTTCCGCTCCAATCCTTCCTGCTACCGGTACCACTTTCAATTGTTGTGTTTTAGTTTCCGTCATAATCAATCTCCTCCTGTAAGGTTAGTTTTTTATTTTTTAAAGGCTTTCTCAATGTATTCATTGTTGATGTGATTTTTAAAATTAAATGATTTCTTGATATAACCCGCACCAGCTAAAGTATCGATGGATTCTTGTTGTGCTTTGATGGCATCTTCGGTAAAGAAGATATTTGGTTCTTCGGCCGTTATTATTGTCTTGACCGTACCGACTGGCAATTTAGTTTCTTTGGAATAAATTTCAGATGCTTCATCTGGATTTTCAATTTGCCAGTCGGCTGCCTTTTTATAAACCTTTAAATAGGCCTCGACAATTTCAGGATGCTCTTCGGCAAAGCCCTTACGTGCAATGATTGCACCAGGAGCTAATATTTTTCCTTTTACTTTAAGTGCGACAGCATTCCCTTTTTCAATATTATTAAGGTAATAAGGGTTCCATATCGCCCAGGCGTCCAATTTTTTGGTTTCAAAAGCCGCTTGAGCATCATCTGGTTGCAAATTGATGAGTTTAATGTCATCAGTCGTTAAGCCATGGGCTTTCAATGCCTTGATTAAATACACATGACCCGTTGTCCCCGAGGCAACACCGACCGTTTTTCCTTTTAAGTCTTCAATCTTCTTTATGTTACCTTCTGCTTGAGCCAGGATCCGGACAGATGACTCACCCCGTCCTGTTTGTGCAATCACTTCGAATGGCAGATTCTTATCAATGCCGGCAATCAGTGCACCATCCCCTAAAAAAGACAGGTCAACCCGATTGGAAGCGAGGGATTCCAAAAGCGGGGGACCACTCTGGAATTGACTCCATTCGATTTGGGCATCCAGTTTAGAAAACTCTTCGTTGAACAATCCCTTTTCCTTTGCAATGACCAATGGTCCCATCTTGCCATTTAAGGCAATATGAACTTTCAGTGAATCACTTTTCCCGGAAGCTTTGCCGGCATCGGAATTACAGCCTGCCAATACAGCGATGCTAATGATGGCAAGTAGTACTGCGGTTAGATGTTTACGATATTCCTTCATGAATTCCCTCCTTTTATACAGCTATACACATCTGGATAGCCAGACTAATGACAAAAAAGAGATTCAACGAAGAGTTTGCTTGGTTACTCTTCATTGAATCTCCGGTAGTCCAGTTGATTCACATGACCTTTATTTAATTGGCTCCAGTGTGAAGCGGATTTGTGTATGAATGCATCTTAACAGCTGTTAGAATTATCTGTCAATTATTTTTTTACGATTAATCCGATAAAATAAATTGGTATTAGGTGTTGATTATAAATAATCGATAAGTTAATATAAAATGAAATATTGAATCGACTAGTTAACTAGAGATTCAGCAAAGGGACAATTTGTGCCTTATTGCTGGATCTCTATTTTTTTTATTTGAGAAAGGGTGAGGGGATTGGTTGCGACATTAGAAATTAATCAAGTAAGCAAAACATTTAAGAATGAGAATGAAAGTGTCCATGTTTTGGATCATTTAAATCTGACGGTCAACAATGGTGAGTTCGTAACCATCATTGGTCCGAGCGGCTGCGGGAAAAGCACATTATTAAAGTTGATCGCAGGACTTGATTCAGACTTTGATGGCACGATCATGGCAGGGGATCTTAAGGTTAGCGCCCCATCTAAAGACCGTGGTTTCATTTTTCAGGAGCACCGATTATTTCCATGGCTAAACGTGGAGAAGAATATTGCAGGTAACCTTCCATTAAAGAAACCGGACATTCGAAAAAGGGTGGATGATTTGATATCACTTGTTAAACTAAAAGGTTTTGAGAAGGCGTATCCACGCCAATTATCCGGAGGAATGTCGCAGCGTGTTGCCATTGCCAGGGCCTTATTGCGAAATCCTGAAGTTTTATTGCTGGATGAGCCATTCGGTGCATTGGATGCATTCACGCGAACGCATCTTCAAGAGGCTTTACTGGAAATATGGGAGAGGAATAAGACAACGATGGTGCTAGTCACCCATGATATTGATGAATCCATCTTTTTATCGAGGAAGGTGGTCGTCATGGATGCAAAGCCTGGACGGATTAAAGCTATCGTTCCGATTGATTTGCCATACCCAAGAACCCGAACAAGCAAAGCGTTCCAGGAATTCAGGTCCGTCATATTAACCCAACTTGAACATCATCCAGCAGAGGTGGAAGATTGGAGCATTTAATTGAATTTTTGAAAAAGGAAGGATGAAAATTATGTCTACACAGACCGTTGCACAAAACAAGCATCTTGTCATAAGGGAAACGACAAAACAATCCAAACTTGCCAAATCGGCATTGCGGGGTTCGGTCCTTCCCGTTGTCGTGTTGATTGCATGGCAAGCATTAGGTTCGGTTGGCATCCTGCCTGCCCAATTGTTCTCATCCCCTTTATTGATCGTCATGACGTTCATTGATCTCGTCCAGTCGGGGGAAATGGGCATGCATTTACAGATCAGTTTAACGCGGGCTTTTCTTGGCTTTGCCTTAGGTGGGTTTTTAGGCTTATTGTTTGGAGTCATCGTTGGGATGCAAAAAAAATCTGAAGAGTATCTTAACCCAAGCATTCAAATGTTACGAACGGTTCCTTTACTCGCGATCACGCCTTTATTCATTATGTGGTTCGGGTTTGGTGAACTATCAAAAGTGCTGCTTATTGCTTTAGGTGCTTTTTTTCCTCTATATCTACAAACTTTTTTGGGTCTTCGGAATGTGGATAAAAAACTCTACGATGTTGCCCTAATCTTGGAGTTTAGCCGTCGGGAACAAATAACGAAGCTCATGATCCCGGCAGCATTGCCTAACATATTACTTGGTATCCGTTTAGCCTTAAGTGCGGCTTGGATGTGCCTGGTCGTCGCTGAATTGCTTGGTGCGGATAGAGGGGTGGGCTTCATGATCCAGGATGCCCGTTCATTCATGCAAACGGACGTCGTATTCGTAGGCATCATCATATTTGCCCTCGCTGGTAAAATCTCAGACTCGTTTGTCCGCCTTTTAGAAAATCATTTGCTGAAATGGCAAGATAGCTTTAAAGCCTAATTGAAAAAGGATGACCGCCCGGTGATGGGTGGTCATCCTTTTTCTTATTAGGTATGTATGTTTAATCTATTTCTTTATATAAGGGCAAATAAATGGTGAACGATGTTCCTTTGTTCACTTCGCTCTGTACCACGATTTTCCCTTTGTATTTTTGAACGATGGAATAACAAACGGTCAGACCGATACCGGTTCCCCTATCTTTAAGCGAGTAAAATGGGGTGCCGAGTATTTCAAGCTGCTCTTTTGATAAACCTATTCCTGTATCCGTTATTCGTATTTTTGCCATAGTGCGTTCCTGCTCTGTTTCCACCTTGATGAATCCGGGTTTGTTCATTGACTCAATTCCATTTTTCATGATATTGACCAGTATCTGTTTAAGCTCGATGGGATTTATGTTAATGTGCAGGTCGTCACGGAAATCGAGAAGAAAGCCGATGTTGCGATTATTGGCAAAACTGGTCAATAGGTCGGAAATCTTTTGGATTTCATCATTTAAAGGAATGACCTGTACATTATCCGTTTGCGGTTTAGCTAAAGACAAATAGTCATTGATAATTACTTGTGTATATTCAAGTTCCGTAAGCATGGTCTGTACATAAAATTTTTCCGTTTCATTCAGTTCCTTCTCTTGATCTAATAGCTGGGCAAACCCTTTAACGACTGTAATCGGATTACGTATCTCATGTGCAATGGTGGCAGCTAGCTGTCCGACTGAGTTCAATTGCTTGGCCTGCTGTATTTCTTTATGAAATGCATTATTGGATTCCATCCTATTATTGGTTCCTATGAATACGAATACCAATATGATTTGTATAGCGATGAAATTAAGCGTGTTGCCGAAACTATCCAAAGCGACATATTCATAAGTGTGTTGAAGATCCGTTTTTGAAATGATCAAGATGGAAGCGGGACCTAATATGATATTTAAAGTGGCCACAATATAAAACCCGATCTTATCAAAGAGAAAAATGGGAAACAAGGGTGCTATAGCAAATAAGGCCAGCATGATGGCAGTATCCGGGAATATCCAAAATTTGCTATAAAAATAAACAGTAATTAAAAAAATGAATAGGGTTTTATAAAAATTGACTTCTGTTTTTAAGAAAAATAACAGAGAAATTATCATCCCCGATATTAAAATGACCTGTAATGTCATCTCGTAGGGATTATCTTTCCAACTTATAGGTGATACAGAAATCCCAACTAATAGTAAAAAGGATATCATTGCCATGAAAGCCTTCAGTATAAATCGGTGTTTGTTTTGATAATATTGATAATTTTTTAACATAATTCCCCTTAGTATTAATATTCTGTTTGCTTAATAGTAATATGATACTAGTTTTTTGTAAATCAGAAAAAGATAGATTTTGTCATCGATAACCTTTATATCTATATTTTGGAAAGGTAAAGGATTTAAGGAAAACATCCTGTCCGGGCCACAAAGGTGTGTCAACATTGGTACATCCTATCTAATATCTGGAATTTAGCGCCTATAAGTTTGGTTTTATTATAGGCATGGAAGACTTAAATTGTTTGAATAAGAAGCATGACTTGCATAAAGCGGAGTAAGGAGTTAAGAAATGCGGAGGGTTTGGAAATATTTAGTTATAATCATTTGGACGATCGTTTTTTTCTACCATTTCAATATGTACATGCCAAGAAACATTTTATATTTTTTTAGAAAAAGAGGCTTTTAGGAGGCTTCTTACCATTAATCAAACAATAAAGTTTTCATTCAACTTTTTGGTTGGGTAGAACGAACTGCATGAATGCCCTGCTTTTGATAGGTTATTTTAACCATTTTAACTACTATATTATTTCTTTACATTATATTCGCTGTAGATTCACATTCCCCTTTTAAAATAATGGTAATAATAGGAGGGAGAGAGGGAAATGAAAACGAATCTAAAGAAATTCGGTTTTTGTATGATGAGTGCGGCCTTTATATTGCAGGCTACTTCAATGGGGGCCTCCGCTGCAAATGGAAGTCATTCCAATTCATCTATTCATGAGAAAAAAATTGTGAATGTCGCACATAGGGGAGCTTCTGGTTATGCACCTGAACATACCATTCCCGCTTATCAAATGGGAGAACAAATGAAAGGCGACTACATAGAAATCGATCTTCAAATGACCAAGGATGGTAGATTGGTAGCAATGCATGATGAAAAAGTGGATCGTACAACGAATGGTACTGGGCTTGTGAAGGATTTAACGCTGGCAGAAATCAAGAAACTGGACGCCGGTACTTGGTTCAATGAAAAATATCCACAATTGGCAAAAGAGGGATATGAAGGGTTAAAGGTCCCTACTCTTGAAGAAGTCTTTAAGAAGTTTGGAAAGAAGGCCAATTACTATATCGAAACAAAGTCCCCTGATGTGTATCCAGGGATGGAAGAAGAACTTCTGCAGGTTCTCGAAGAATATAAAATGGTGGATTCGAAGGGCCGTACAAAGAATGTATTAATACAATCGTTCAGTCAAGAAAGCCTTATGAAGGTTCATGACTTGAATCCAAGGTTACCTCTTGTGCAACTTTTTTCTTACAAGAACCAAGCAACCATTTCCGATGAAGAATTGGAATCCATAAAGGAATATGCAGTTGGCGTTGGCCCGAACTTCAGTAAAGTTGACGGACAATATGTGAAGATGGTTCGAAACCATGACCTCCAATTCCATCCATATACAGTAAATGAAAGAGCCGATATGAAAAAGGCGCTTGAGTGGGGTGCAACGGGGCTGTTTACGAATTATCCCGATGTGTTCAACGAGGTACTAAGTGAGTATAAGCACAAAGATAATGGAAATAAAGTTACTAAATAAATGGTTTCAAATGTGAGTTCCGGTTTCCGGGGCTTTTTTTTGTCATCCAGGTGTAGCATAATGGGCGATTAATTCTTGCGGAAATTAGATGTCCATAGGCTTAGTAGTCTTTCGGACGGGTATATAAAATAAATCAAGAAAATTTTAGGAGGTTGATTATGAAGGCTGTAACTTTTCAAGGAGCAAAAGATATACAGGTAAAACAGGTTGAAGATCCGAAACTTCAGGAAAAGGATGATATTATCGTCCGAGTGACTTCAACAGCTATATGCGGGTCCGACCTCCATATATATCAGGGGGCTTTGCCGACGCATAAAGATTATGTCATTGGCCATGAACCGATGGGCATCGTCGAAGAAGTGGGTCCGGAAGTGACAAAGGTGAAAAAAGGGGACAGGGTTGTCCTGCCTTTCAACATTTCTTGCGGGCACTGTTATTATTGTGAACATGATATGGAGAGTCAATGTGATAATTCCAACCCTAATGAAGCGGTGGATACAGGCGGGTACTTTGGTTTTACGGAACGATATGGGAACTATCCAGGCGGGCAGGCAGAATATTTAAGGGTACCATATGGAAACTTCATGCCGTTTGTCATCCCAGAGTCATGTGAACTAGAAGATGAGTCGCTTTTGTTCATGTCCGATGTGCTGCCAACCGCATATTGGAGTGTAGAGAACGCCGGCGTCAATAAAGATGATACGGTAGCGATATTGGGCTGTGGACCGATTGGCTTGATGGCTCAGAAGTTCGCTTGGATGAAAGGAGCAAAAAGGGTCATTGCCATCGACAATCTACCTTATAGACTCAATAAGGCTAAACGGATGAATAAGGTAGAGGCGTATAACTTCGATGAATATAACGATATGGGCAGCTACATTAAGGAAATCACTTCAGGCGGGGCCGATGTAGTCATAGATTGTGTGGGAATGGATGGGAAGAAATCGACGATAGAGGCGATTGAGCAAAAGCTGAAACTTCAGGGTGGAACGTTAAGTGCGATCGAGATTGCCCTTAACGCCGTACGTAAATTCGGCACGATCCAACTGACTGGCGTATACGGTTCGAAATATAATATGTTCCCATTAGGCAATATATTTGAGCGGAACATTAACCTGAAAATGGGACAAGCACCGGTCATTCACTACATGCCAAAGCTTTTTGATGAAATCACGGCTGGAAAGTTCGACCCCACGGAAATCATATCCCATAAAGTCCCTCTCGAAAAAGCGAGTGAAGCTTATCAAATCTTTAATGATCACGAAGATGAATGCATTAAAGTGGTGCTAAAGCCATAATGTGATGGCATACTTACAATAAGGCAGTTCACGTTTGAAATGAAAAATATTCACAGTTAGCTGTCTTATTTTCCTTGTTCTTGTTCTTTGCTCTTCCCCCAATAACCGTCAATGATGATAACTAAAATATTAAATGAATGGATAGAATTAATATACCTATAAACTTCAAAAAGGCTCTTAACTAATAAGAGCCTTTTTCCATGCATAATTACTCTATATTCAAGTAAGGCTGATTCTTCCTTTTTTGAATCGATTGAGACCGGGCTAGATAATCCCATAGGTGTTAACCTTAATAATGAATTTTATGGTAACTCAAATGCTTAAAAGATACTATAAAAATAGACCAACAATAATAACTCAATCAATTATTTTGAAAAGATTTCTTTTGCATTGTCCAAGGCCATTTTATTTCCTAGTGCTGAATAGTCAAGCCATGGCTGGTCCGGAACTACGTAAACATGTTTTCCTTTAACTGCTTTCAACCCTTTCCAAATGGGTGTATCTTCTAACTGCTTAAAAGCTGTCTGAGACTCATCGTCACCGTTGACAATGACAAATATAGCATCTGCATCGAAATCTGGAAGAACTTCTAGAGATATGACTTCGTAAGGCAGATTTTTATCAATGTCTTCAACACCATTAGCAGGTTTAAAACCTAAATCCTGAAATAAGATAGGTCCCATTGGTCGTTTAGTACTAAATACTCGTAATTCCTTCGCCGTAACGCGCATTGCCATAACTTTACTGCCTTCACCAAGTTTATTTTCAATTAAATCTTTCACTTCTTTTGTTTGTTTTTCATAATCTGAAATGAACTTTTCTGCTTGCCGTTGACGATCGACAAGTTTACCTACGGACTTTAAATGATCTCTCCATGTTCCTTCATCAAGATTAAATACATGAGTCGGTGCGATTTTTTCATATTTTGATACATCTTGTCCTGAAAATTCCTTATCAAGATAAATCACAGAAGGGCTTAGTTCAATCAACGCTTCCATATCTGGATCTTTCACAGGTCCAAGCTTTTCCGTATCTTTTAATTGATCCTTCACATGAGGCAGAAAATCCTTTAATTCTCCACCAATAACAGAACCAACTGGAGTTATACCTAATGCAAGCAAATCATTTGTTAGGTGAATGGAAAGTGAAGCGATTCTAGGTTCTTCGCTCCCAGGTTTATTTTTTTGTGCTGATTTACCATCATTTGAAGAAGTTTGTCCGCAAGCCGACAAAATAAGAATTAACATAATGCCATATAAAATAGTAAGTTTCTTGTTCATTTTTTCCCCTTATTGAAAATTTATTTTGTTTTTGTGAGCAAATAAAGAAAATACGGAGCCCCTATAGCAGCGACCACTATACCAGCTGGAATAGCATTTGGCTGAAATATGGACCGACCAATGGTATCCGCAAGCACCAAAATAATGAGGCCTATAAGTCCTGCAACAGGAAGGAAATGTTGGTACATTGGGCCAACAAGCCGACGGGCAAGATGAGGGGCGACGAGACCAATAAATCCAATACCACCGGCCATCGCTACACTTGCACAGGACAAACCAACAGCAGTTACTAGCATCAGCAAACGCTGTTTTTGAACGGAAGCACCAAGTCCGGCTGCTACGTCATCACCAAGGGATAAGGCATTTAATGTGTTGGATTGGAACCAAGCATAAGGTGCTAAAATAAGGATCCACGGAAAAAGGGCAATAACATGAATCCAATCTCTTCCCCATACATTTCCAACTAACCATCTTGAAGCAAATGAGTAGGTTTCTTCATCAAGACGAAGAGACAGAAAAAGTGTAATAGCACTAAAACCAGCAGAAATCGCAATTCCAACGAGAATAAGTCGAATGGGCGGTATGCCTTTGTAACGATCAAAGGCAAGTAAAACAATAAGAAAAGCAGTTAAGACTCCGCCTGAAAAGGTAAATAACGGTATAAGAATTGATGCTTTTTCATCTAATGAATGAAAATATGTAACAAAGATAATGAGACCAAAGGACGCACCTGCATGTAAGCCTAAAATTCCTGGATCTGCCAAAGGGTTACGTGATAAACCTTGTAAGATTGCACCAGAAATTCCTAATCCAACTCCCGCCAACATGGTAATCAAGATTCGCGGCATACGGTAATCAAACAGTACAGTAGAACTTTTAAAATCACCGTAACCAAAAAGCGTTTGGATTACTTTTAAAGGTGAAATCCGCAATGTACCGGTATTCAAGCTTATCAGTACTGCAACTATACTCATTAAAATAAATACCATGGTAACTGTATATGCCCTCTTGTTGTCTGCATTCATAAGGTATTTCACCTATAAGTTCCTCCCTACTTTACGAGCAATATAGAGAAAAAAAGGAACACCGACAAGGGCTACCATTATACCAATAGCCAGCTCTCTAGGTGGGTTCAACGTACGTGCTCCCAGATCAGCCAGTATTAACAGTATCGAACCCAGTAATGCTGACATTGGGATGATGAGCTGATAATATCCTCCAACCAATTTTCGTGAAATATGTGGGATTACAAGTCCAACAAAACCTATTGAACCAACGGCCGAAACAGAAACTCCTGCCAGAATAACCGCTATTATCATTCCGAGTATTCTGATACGATTCGTATTCACACCAAGATTGGTGGAAATATCGTTGCCCATGGAAATAAGTGACACAGACCGCCCTAACGATATTGCCCAAAAAATAGCGATAAGAATGATAGGAACTAATACTTTCAAATGATTCCACTTTATCCCCGCAACACCTCCCGCATACCAAAATGCTAAATCTTGACTCAAATCATAATAAATAGCCACTCCTGAACTAAGTGAATGTAAGAGAGCTGCTATCACTGCACCTGAGATTGTTAATCGAATGGGTGTTAATCCTCCTGGCACAGATGATCCAATAACAAAAATGCATAATGTACTCAATACAGCTCCAATAAATGAAAAAAGCATCAAAAGAGAATATGGAATGTTTGGAAAGAAAGCAAAACTAAGGGCTACCACAAACATTGACCCTGCGTTAATTCCAAGTATTCCTGCATCAGCTAAGGGATTGTGGGTTACTCCTTGCATTAATGCACCTGCAACTGCAAAAGCTGCTCCGACTAATGCTGCGCCAATAACCCGTGGGAGCCGTAGTTCGTGGATAATCTGTTGCTGTGTCAGTGTGGGGTTATAATTAAAAACCGCTGACCACACGGTATTGAAGGTAACCTCTTTTGCCCCAAATGTTACAGCCAAAAACATGGACACCACCAATCCAAGAATCACCAGGATGAATAAACACATTAACAGAAAAACATTTGAACGATTTTTAAATTCCTTTAGCGAGAGAGTATGTAACATTCGTTAGTTCATCCTTTACTTTTCAATAAATGAAATTGATAATCATTTTCAGGATGAGTATAACTTTACTCTTTGTTGAAATCAAACTATTTTTCAATATATTAAAATATTGAATGATTGATATATGTTTCCATAGCGCTTCTAAAGACAGTAGAATCCCATGGAAGAATTGAAGATTTGTAGATGATCAGAAGTACAAAAATAAGCGGATGAAACATTCAAAATCTATTATTATGATAAGGGGAAAAGTGAGTTGATGTTTTAAAAAGACACGTTGCCAAGTGATCTTGAATAAGGGTTTTTGGTAAGGGAATGGAGTAATTATATTATATAATGATAATGACAAAAGGAGGATGTTTCAGATGGTATATAACTCGGCAGCAGAACTTTGTGAAGGGTTTGGTTATCCGCCCGTTCACGTTAAATTGACGATAGAGATCATCGATAAGAGATTGGGACCTGTAAAGGCAGAAGCGGAGATTGCCATCAAGCCTGTTAAGGCAAAGGGATATCTGGAAGTATTGGTGGAAGAATTGGAATCGGAGCATATCTTTGCCGATGAAAATGGCAGTATCTATGGCAGCTTCGGCATCGATCAAAGCATCCAGATATATGATGAAGTCCTGACTACCATTCCGTTCGAAGAGATAATGGGAAATGAAAATTGGAAAGAGACAGTTGAGGAATCCATCACGGCGGATAAACTAAAGGAACAACTGGGAAAATCCCTAAATGATTATCAATTCAGTGATTTGAGCGGGAAATATAAATTCAGGAAAAGATGTACGATAACAGAACTCCAATTCATAGATTAAACGAAAGGAGAAGGCGATATGCTTTCTCTTTTTTACATATGGCCATAATATTTTTCCTTATGATAATCAAATTCTTGCAGTGACACAATCCGTGAGAACCTTTAACCATACACAAGGGGCGCTCAGTAGGTTTTTAATGGTTTCAACTTGCATTTATTATATTGCTTTACATAGGTTAATATATTGTTAAGGGCTTTTATAAGAAATAGAAACGAATATTTTAAAAGATAAAAAGGAGAATATATGAAAATTGGTTTGGTACGGCATTTTAAGGTGGCACATGAATTTCCTACTGGGAAATCTGTGACGGCGGATGATATGAAGCAATGGTTTGTGGACTATGATGCAGCGGATATTATTTATGGAACGACTTTATTTGGCGTAGAGGAATGGCAGGAATGTTATTGCAGTGATATGTCGAGAGCCGTCAAGACAGCGGAACACATCTTTCCAGGCACGGTTCATCGGATGGAGGAGCTGCGGGAAATACCTTCTCCCCCTCTGAGAGGAAGGATTAAGCTGCCGTTCATCCTTTGGGCCATCTGGATTCGCTGCTGCTCGGTGATCAACAAGCAGACAAGGGCGGAAATTAAGTTTGCTGAGCAAAGAATCAATAAAGTATTGGATGAAGTCTTTGCAAAAGGGGAAAGGAATGTTCTGATCGTGAGTCATGCCGCCCTCATGGTATATATGAGGAAAGAGCTGATCCGACGGGGGTTCACCGGTCCAAAGTTCAAGATTGCCGGTAATGGAAAATTGTATGTATTTGAAAGCGGAAAAGGGAAATGAATATATGGTTCCCCACCGGAAAAGATAAGCCATTTTGTGAAGAAAGAGGCATGCATTTTCCGAATAGTTATTCTTTTTTTATTGGTTGTGGTTTATTATTGTAATAGTGTAATTTTTACGAATTCAATATTGGGGAAAGAGGGGTGGACATTTTGCTGAAGGCAGTTTTTTTTGATTTAGATGATACATTACTATGGGATCAGAAAAGTGTAAAAGAGGCTTTTGTGGCCACATGCGAAGTTGCCAAGGAGAAATATGGTCTGAATGTCGACGAGTTTGAAGAAGCGGTGCGGAAGGAAGCGCGTGATCTTTATTCTTCTTACGATACATATGCATTCACTCAAATGATCGGAATCAACCCATTTGAGGGACTATGGGGGAATTTTCAGGATGATCATGATGAATTCCGGAAGATGGCCGGGATTGTACCGGCTTATCGGAAAGAAGCGTGGACGAGGGGCTTGAAGGCATTAGGGATCGATGACCCGGAATTTGGGCTTGAACTGGCAGAACGTTTCCCGGCCGAAAGACGCAAAAAGCCATTTATCTATGAAGAAACATTCCGTGTTCTGGATGAATTAAAAGGGAAGTACAAATTGCTATTGCTTACGAACGGATCTCCTGAGCTGCAAAATACCAAACTTGAAATAACGCCTGAACTGGTTCCTTATTTCGACCAAATCGTGATTTCAGGCGCATTTGGACGAGGTAAACCGGATGCCTCCATTTTTGAGCACGCTTTGGAAATCATGGAGCTTGATAAGGATGAAGTATTGATGGTTGGCGATAATTTAATGACCGATATCCTTGGAGCATCACGGGTAGGCATAAAGTCGGTTTGGATAAATCGCCATGATAAGGAACGGAATGAAGTGATTCCAACCTACGAAATCACGCATTTAGAAGAGCTTTTCCCTATCCTTGAGAGCCTGGGGAATTAATTGGCGGTCCTCCTCCAAATAACAAATTTTTAGATGATTGCAGAGAAAATACTAGGTCTTTTAAATTATTTACAGAATGAAAAGGGTGAGATATAGTTACCCTGTAATCAATTAAATTATTCAGACTAGGGGTGTCCAATAAAAGTTGGGCTGAGAGAGAAGCGCTTAAGCTTCTTAACCCTCAGGACCTGATCTGGTTCATACCAGCGTGGGGAAGTTAGAAATCTACTAAACGATGACCTTTCAATTGGTCATTTCTGTAGTCATACTAACGTTAGCCGGGTCTTAAATATGAGACCTGGCTTTTTCGTGCGAAATGGATTGGATTTTGTCCTTTTTAAATGAACTTAAAAAGGAGAAATGAAATCATGAAGAGTAATTCAGTAAATGACATGAACGTTTCAATTATGTCCAGTTTTGCCGGGAGTAAAAAAGTGTATGTTGAGGGATCTAGACCCGATATTAAAGTACCTATGCGTGAAATTGAGCTAAGTCCGACGACAGGGGCATTCGGCGAAGAGGAGAACCCGCCTTTACGTGTATATGATACAAGCGGCTTCTATACGGATTCAGAATATCCGATTGATATTCATAAAGGCCTTGCCCCGATTAGACGCAGCTGGGTTCTGGAACGGGAAGATGTTGAAGAGTATGAAGGGCGTGAAATAAAGCCGGAAGATAACGGATATAGAAAAGTGGAGTCACAATCCAATGCCGAAGTTTTTCCGGGATTGAAAAGAAAACCATTGCGTGCGGTGAAAGGGAAAAACGTAACCCAGCTCCATTATGCCCGCAAAGGGATCATTACTCCAGAAATGGAGTTCATTTCGATCAGGGAAAATGTAGCTCCTGAGTTTGTAAGGGAAGAGGTAGCTAGCGGGCGGGCAATCATTCCGGCAAATATTAACCATCCTGAAAGTGAGCCCATGATCATCGGACGTAATTTTCACGTGAAGATAAATGCGAATATTGGAAACTCAGCTGTCAGTTCATCGATCGAAGCTGAAGTGGAGAAAATGACTTGGGCTACACGATGGGGTGCAGACAACATAATGGATCTTTCCACAGGAAAGAATATTCACACGACGCGGGAATGGATTATCAGGAATTCACCTGTGCCGGTTGGGACGGTTCCGATATATCAAGCATTGGAAAAAGTGAATGGGGTCGCGGAAGATTTAAATTGGGAAGTATTCCGGGATACATTAATCGAGCAGGCTGAGCAAGGTGTCGATTACTTCACCATACACGCTGGTGTGCTTTTGCGATACATCCCCATGACAGCAAAGCGAGTTACGGGTATTGTTTCCCGGGGAGGCTCCATCATGGCACAATGGTGCTTGGCCCACCACCAAGAAAGCTTTCTCTATACACACTTTGAAGAGATTTGTGAAATCATGAAGACGTATGATGTTTCTTTCTCATTAGGTGACGGTCTCCGTCCGGGATCCATTGCAGATGCAAACGATGAGGCACAATTTGCGGAATTGGATACACTTGGGGAATTGACGAAGATTGCTTGGAAGCACGATGTTCAAGTCATGGTGGAGGGACCCGGTCACGTACCGATGCATTTGATTAAAGAAAATATGGATAAACAGCTGGAAGTCTGTCAAGAAGCACCATTCTATACCCTGGGACCATTGACGACGGACATAGCTCCTGGATACGACCATATCACTTCTGCGATTGGTGCTGCCATGATTGGATGGTTTGGAACGGCCATGCTTTGCTATGTGACACCGAAAGAGCATTTGGGACTTCCGAATAAAGAGGATGTCCGGGTAGGGGTCATTACTTATAAAATTGCAGCACACGCAGCTGATCTTGCAAAAGGCCATCCGCAGGCAAGAAAACGGGATGATGCCCTTTCGAAGGCTAGATTCGAATTTCGTTGGAGAGATCAGTTCAATCTTTCCCTTGATCCTGAAAGGGCGGTTGAATATCACGATGAAACTCTTCCGGCAGAAGGTGCCAAAACAGCCCATTTCTGTTCAATGTGCGGACCGAAATTCTGCAGTATGAGAATCTCTCAGGACATCCGTGATTTGGCGAAGGAAAAGGGTCTGGGCTTTGAGTCGGTAATCGATGAAGGGCTTAAAGAAAAAGCGAATGAATTTAGGAAAACGGATGGAAAAATCTATCAATGATTCCGACGAGAGGGAGAATTCGATGAATCGGGTAATCCAGATAAAAGTTGAAATGAAACAGTTGGAAACTCAATTGGAGCAGCTAAAAAGGGAGCTGAACATTTTTCGGGAGAATTGCAACCATGAATTTGTGAAAAATGATTATAGTCAACAATGTACAAAGTGCCACTTGATCGAAAGTCTTCAATGGTAATGATTCCTTAATCGTCATTATGGAATGAATCCCTTAATCATGTTGATTAGATTACAAAACATGATTAAGGGGATCTATCATTACTATTTACATACTTGTTTTATTGATATGAAGGGGAGGAGGGACAAGCCATCCTTTTTCCTTATTCAATCTTAGGAAGTCAGCACCCAATGCAGCTTTGTTGGTATGGAATTGCGCAAACATCTGTGCAATATCTTCGCGGATGCATTGACCCATCATTTGGCTGCAAGCAACTAATCCTGCATTAATATCGATTGATACTGAAGCGGAGATTTCAGGATCTTGAAGACGTGCCCCGACGGGAATATCCTCCAAATTAGCTTTAGGCCTTTCAGGTGGTGAGGGAGGCAGTCCTACGTTATTTTCTTTTAATAATGATTCAAGTTGGTCATGTTCCTGTTTCCCTTGATCGATCACTTCAACAAGCAATTTATGCAGGTCTTTGTCGCCAGTATGATTAAGCATGGTTTGATGACAGGCAATCAAACCTTTTGTAGTTGTTAGAAATGCCCATGTTCCAAAAACCTCTCCGTAATGCATAGGCTCATCTTTCGGATTTCCGCTTAAAATTCCCATAACCATCCTCCTTGAAATTCATTAACGAATTTAAGTTACCCTGAATTCATCCAAGCATGCATCGTTGGTGTTTGGGAAATGTTAGAGGGCTTTTAATGCTTACCCTTTTATTCCTTGCAGCCATTCTTGATAACATTCATCACACAGCATTTCGTTTCTATCCGTGTCAGTAATTTGAAATGTTACTATATGGATTTTTTTTTCTTCCGTGACATCACTACAATAGAAGCATTGATGTGTCATTAGAAATCCTCCCATGTATATAAAGTGTTTATAGTTTAAAGCGCCACGGTTTTTTTATACAGAAAAAATGATGCAGCAGTTTATTGGTCTTCTTGGAAGAGTTTAGATTGAATAATCCGGTTGGGGTTTAACATACTAAACGTGTTCGCTTGATTGATAAAATGAGGAGGGAAATACAATGCAAAACCAATATCAACAAGGTCAAGTACACCAGAACATGCAAACGGGTGCCATCCCCCCACAATTGAATCACGGTGGTCACGAAGTATTCGATGTACATGAAGTGCTGTCGGGAGCGATCGGTACTTTAAACACGTATACCCTTTTGCGTCAGCATGTCCAAGATCAGGAATTACTCGACATTCTGGATCGTCAATATCAGTTCATCCAAGATGAATATAATATTTCATTGGAGTGCTTCCAAACGGGCCAGGATCCTTCTAAACCAACTCAGAGCTACAAAATGAATCAAGGTAACGATTTTATATATGGATTGACACCAACTCAGCCAAAAAAACCATTGCAATCCGTATCGGAAATTACGGATGAATGCATTTCAGGCTTGATGCTTGCGGCTGTTAAGTCTGCGGCATCCATGAAGGCGATGGCAGCGCTTGAAATAACGAATCCGGTGGTTCGCCGCGTATTTGCAGATTCCGTTCCGAACTGCATTGAAATGGCCTATGAGATTTCGATATATCAAAACAAACATCATTATTACCAAGTTCCGCAGCTTGCACAGCAGGATATGCAACAAATGATGAATTCGTATGCCCCCGCACAAGGAAATAACAACAACATGAGTCATTAAAAGCATTTATTAATAACATAAAGAAGGGATAGGACTGATTCTCCTATCCCTTCTTTATCATTGTTTCATCTGATTTATTTCCTGAATGCATTCCTGGACCAGGGTAACAGCCTGACTCATGGTTGCTCCTCCGCCAAATGCCGCGGTCACACCAATGGCTTCAAGAATCTCTTGTTCGGAACAGCCTTGATCAAGACATCCTTTTGTATGATAGATAATACAGTATTCATCTTGGGAATATAAGCTTATTCCTAGTGCGATAAGCTGTTTTTCTTTCTTGGACAATTGACCTTCTTTAAAGCACTCTTCCGTAAACGAATTGAATTTCTCAGCAAGATCTGGCATTTTATGCGTAAAGACACCGATTCCAGCTTTATAATCACGAAGAGCATTTTCAGTAGAATTGTTCGCTTCATATTCCATTTTTCATTCAGCTCCATCCAAAATTTTTTCATCAAAAATTAGTATGAACTAAATGTTGGACGATTAAACAGAAACGCAGGAGTTTACCGAAGTAATCATGAAACCGCCTTCCTACAAGGCAAGTGACCCCTTGGGCCGGGTGGCTTTGAACCATTGATAGCAAAGGATGCATATAAGTGCAACGTCAATGGCATCACCGGCATAGTACATTAACATTCCGCCATTTTCCGCTTGTTCCTTTGTGACTCCGCTTGGAGGATGGGCAAAAATATACTTAGAAAGGATATCATGGCCTGCCAGTGAAATTGTAAATACGATAGCTCGAAACATGAAGCTGAACCTGTGGGGGGCAGGGTCCATATAAATCATAGACGCAGTGAATAGATAGCCCGCTATGAACACGTGAAAATGCACTAATGCATGCAGAAGGGCATTCTGATGCATCAACCCGTACATACCAGTCGTATAAAGGATCCAAAGCCCTCCAATATTAAGCGCAGAGGCAGTGATTGGATTGCTTAAAAATCGCAGCGGCCAACTTTTCAACACCTTTGAAAGGCGTCTTGCTGATTGTACATCAAGTGTTCGCAGTGCAAGCGTAATGGGTGCAGAAAGCACAAGCAGTATGGGTGCAATCATTCCAAGCAGTAAATGACCAACCATATGCGCCGTGAAGTCCATATGCGCACGATTGGCTATTGGGCCTATGATTGCAGAGGCTGCACAGAGAGTGCCAAGAATCCAAAAGAAGGAACGGTATAATGGCCATTTTTTATAGCGGCGGTTCGAAATGATGACAGCTGCGATATAAATCACTAAACCCGGCATGAGTAGCATCAATAAAATCGGTTCAAAACCAGTTCCATTATCATGAATATGTCCATTACTGTGCATTGCTGGCGTCTTCTTTCATTTTAAGTAAGCTGCGCCTTGTTTGAATGACGAGGGTAATGCCGATCAAGATCATGATTGTGGCGGCAATGTTCCAAGTCAAGTCGTATGGGAAAATATCGACATTGTAACGGATTTGATGGAGGCGCATGAGCTTGTGCTGGATGATTCCGTCATATAACTGGAAAGAACCTGCCCCGAGCAAAACTCCCCCTATCCACCTTTTCAGCCATAATCCCTTTCGACGGCGAAGGTCAGCGAACATGAATAACGACCCGACCGTTGCGAACCAGCTTAGGGCATGAAATAAACCATCCGAGACAAGCCCGATACTGGTTGTGGACTTGTCATAGAAATGGTGCCAATGTAATAGTTGATGAAAGATGGCTTCATCGATGAATGCAACCAATCCGATCCCGAATAGAAAACCGGACCATAGGTTACGAGCGGAATAAGTATAACGTAATTCTGAAATGGATTGATCTCTTTGATTTCGGGGCTTGAAATCCATTTTCCATCCTCCTTTTTCCTATATATGGTTCTTTCTACTTTACCCTGTATTTTAAAGTTATAGACAGGTAAATGGACCTTTTATATATCTTATTTATTGAGCGATTCATAGCACAAAGAAAATCCTTGGCTTTTTAGTTCAGGCATCAATGTTAATGGTATGTAAATTTCTTCTAATTATTGTTCGTTATAACTGAATTATGGTTTTAAGCATGTACAGGCGGGTAATAAAAAACCGTACATCATATAAAAAAAGGAGGAGTTAATATGTTTCGCCATCAAAAAGAATTGCAATTTGAAGTTAAGGTAGATCGACCAGATCCGATGCTTGCCCGTCAAATTCAGGAAGTGTTAGGTGGACAGTTTGGGGAAATGACTGTCATGATGCAATATCTTTTTCAGGGATTTAACTGCCGTGGAGAAGAAAAATACAAAGATATGCTGATGGATATCGGTACAGAGGAAATTGGACATGTAGAGATGCTTTGTTCACTCATTAGTCAATTGCTTGATGGCGCTTCTCCGGAAGATCAAGCAGAAGCCGCAAAAGATCCTGCTACAGCAGCGATTATGGGTGGTATCAATCCCCAGCATTTGCTCGTAAGCGGTCTTGGCGGACTGCCAACCAACTCGAATGGGGTGCCTTGGAACGGATCTTATATCGTAGCCAGCGGAAATTTATTAGCGGACATGCGATCCAATCTGCATGCTGAAAGCCAAGGACGCCTTCAAGTGGCCCGTTTATATCATATGACCAAAGATGAAGGGGTACGTGCTACCTTCCGTAAAATGTTAGCCCGTGATCGTTACCACCAATATCAATGGATGGCGGCCATTGCAGAACTTGAAGAAAAAAATGGCGTGGTGGTTCCCGCATCATTCCCACCGGAAGCGGAAATGGAATCTCAACCGGAAGCGTACGAATTCTGGAACTTGTCGGAAGGTAATGAATCGGCAGACGGCCTGTGGGCAACAGGAAGCGCCCCAGATGGTACGGGAGATTTTGTTTATGTAGCTGAACCAGTTGCAAAAGGACAGATTCCTAACCCTAAGGTTCCGGCAGCACAATTGCATCATGACCTGGATAGAAGTCAATCGCTTAATAAAAGGTAATATAAACTTTTCAAAAAAAGCTCGATGGCCCCGAAAGGGACATCGACTTTTTTTTGCCAAAACCTAATTATTTGCTTGTGGATATTTTTTGGAGTAGGATAGTTTCCATCTTCAAGACAAACCATTTTAAAAGGATGGTCACTAATTTAATGGTAAGGAGTGGGGCAAATGAAAGCAGTAGTGGTTAAAGAACCGGGTGGTGCAGAACAATTACTATTTAAAGATTTTTCAAAGCCCGTGCCCGGTAAAGGGGAAATATTAATAAAGGTTAAAGCGTCTGCGATAAATAGAACGGATATTGTTTCCCGGGAAGGGAAAAGCGGTTATATGGCCAATCCAATATTGGGGATTGAAGTTTCCGGGGAAGTGGTGGAAACAGGGGAAGGAGCAAATATACAATCGGGGACGAGGGTGATGGGCCTTGTAAACGGAGGCGGTTATGCTCAATATGCTTTGATGCCGGCTGATCGTGCAATGAAGATACCGGATAACCTGTCATTTGAAGAAGCGGCAGCGATTCCTGAAGTATTCTTGACTGCGTACCAAACCTTGTTTTGGCTAGGTGAATTGACGGATCAAGAAACGGTATTGATTCATGCTGGCGGAAGCGGTGTAGGCACAGCAGCTATCCAACTGGCAAAAAAACTGACAAAAGCGAAAATCATCACTACAGCCGGCTCAAAGGAAAAATTGGATTTCTGTCACTCACTAGGAGCGGATATCTGTATCAACTATAAAGAACAATCTTTTGATGAGGAAATCCTGAAAGCTACAAATAATCAAGGAGTGGATGTTATCCTGGATTTCATCGGTGCTTCTTACTGGGAGAAAAACCTTAAAAGCATAAAAACTGATGGACGATGGGTGCTGATAGGCATTCTAGGCGGAACTGTAGTCGAGAAGGTGAACCTGATGGAACTTCTCTTAAAAAGAGTTCAATTAAAAGGCACTCTACTAACTCCTCGGAGTGATGAATATAAAAAAGAGTTAACGGAAGAATTCGTTAAAAAGGCAATGACATTGTTCCGCAAAAATGAAATCAAGGCAATCGTGGACCATGTCTTCCCTTTTGAAGAGGTACAAAGGGCGCATGAACATATGGAAGCGAATAAGAATGTAGGTAAAATCATCTTACAGGTAAATGAATGATTAAAGAAAAACTGCCTCGGTGCATGAATGGGGGAGGTTGCCCAGGATTAATACATGATTGGGCGACCTCTTTTCATGTGATATGGCAAAGGTGAGCTAATGGCGGATTGATTGAAGGATGAAATATGGACAAAGTATAATGAATATATACAAAGTCAAGATACGCTTCGCCGGTATCTGTCTAAGGGGGGAATCTTAATGAATGAATTGAATGCATTATTCAGGAAAAGAATAGGGCTCCAGGAAGATGTGAAACTGACATTTGAGAAATTAGACGAAATTCTGGATAAGACAGCGAAAACCATTCCTTTTGAAAACTTATCAATCATGGCATCCCATCTGAGTGATATCGATAAAGCGAATATCATGAACAAAGTCCTCGTGAGGAATGAGGGGGGATTATGCTATGAATTGAATTCAGCTCTTTATTTTTTCCTGATGGAAAATGACTTTGATGTATCTTTGGTTCGTGGTGTCATCTATAATCAGGGGTGGATGACCATAGGAAGGACACATGTCACCATTCTATTGAACCATGAGGGCCAAACCTATTTGATTGATACGGGTTTTGGCGGGAATCTGCCATTGAAACCAGTTCCGTTGAACGGAGAAACGGTCGTTTCCCGAAATGGAGAATTCAGGATAAAAAAAGAAAGTACCGATCATGGAGATCATATCCTTGAATTAAAACTGAAACATAAAGATCGCGATTGGAGAATAGGCTATGCTTTCGATTCTTCACAACCCGTGGGAAATGTAGCGGAACTTAATGAGGTCCAAACGATCATCAGGGAAAATCCCCAATCGCCATTCAATAAGCATCCATTAATCACCCGTTTGACAAACAGCGGGAACATCACTTTAACCGATACTTCCTTTACACAGTGGGAAAATGGAAAAATGACGAAAGAAGAAATAGATGGAACACGATTTAAAGAGTTAATGAAACAGCACTTCGATAGATAATAGAAAAAAATCTGAATATCAAAGGCATCCTTATCGAAAGATTGTCCAACCTCGACATTTTTTTATGAATAGAATGGTCATTCCATAGGATGTCTTTGATATGCAAGACTTAGAAAACTATTACTATATTAATTTGCGACACTCCTGCCGAATAGTTGGCCGGTAGAGAACCCGCTGGATGCTTTTTGGCGGAAAAGGAGCGAATTTCTGAGAACGCTTGAAAACTGTAGGCAAACTGGCTTTCTACGAATTTGTCTGCCTCTGAAACATCCATTACGGATGTTTTACTATTTATTCAATAGATTCGAATTCAGTGGGGTGAGAAGGATATGGAGAAGAAGAACCGATTGGTTTTTACTAGATCGAATGCAGCTGCTAAACGAAAATTCGATGAAGCCATCACCATTTTGGAATATAGTGTAATGCTTGTTGAATTCTTTGGATTACAAGAATTCAACAATATAATTGCCGGACAGTTAAGGCTGATTCTATGTGAAACGAAAAATACGCGTATAAAGCGGGAAAAGGTCACAATTGACCAATCCTTAATAAAGAAAATCAATCCTAACCCGAAATTGTATCCCATTAAAGACTCCAATCAAATGAGCAATGATCATGATCATATTACGGAAGAACTCTTCGATTATACTAAACAAAGGATTGAGCTAAAGCTTTGGAGAAATCAAATTATTTATAAAATCGATATCGAAGGAAAAACCCAGGAAATTAAAGTCATTGATTTTATTAAGGAAACAGCTAATAAAATTGGCGGTGCATATGCTGAATCAAGTTTCCCTAATAAGTCCATTATTTCGGATGGACATACGAAAATCATGTTAATAGGTATAGCGAAAGGGTTATTCAAATCCATAGGCAGGGATTATAAAAAACATGCCACCATGAACCTTTCACATATCATGCAAAAAATCGAACAATCAACTTTGGAAGACTAGACAGAGGAAGGACTTTTGACCAAGTCCTTCTTGCTTGATTTCCAAGCACCCGGCAGGATTGAATACCTCAAATAACCACTATCACTAAACCATTCTTTTTCCTCGTTAAACCACGCTCGATGGCTGTTCACTTTTATCCAGAACGCCATCAGGTTAAATTCAGTCACGAGTGTACTCCATATTTTCTGCATATTTAATTGGTAAGATGGGTGTAATCATAAAGGAGGTTTTATTCAATATGAAAAAAAGAACAAAATTGCCTACCATCTTATCCCTATTTGCGGCCGTGTTTTTAGTCCTTGGAGCATGTTCCAACAGCGATGATAAAAACAAAGAAGAGAAAGAAGTAAAGGAACATAGTGAAATGGACATGAACCATTCTAGCTCGGGTGATGTTCCGGAGGGATTAAAAGCGGCAGAAAATCCAACTTATGAAGTTGGAAGTCAAGCGATTATCGAATCAGGTCATATGGAAAGCATGAAAGGGGCGGAAGCAACAATAGTGGGTGCCTTTGATACGACTGCTTATGCAATTTCGTATACGCCTGCAACTGGCGGAGAAAAAGTGGAAAATCATAAATGGATCATTCACGAAGAAATCAAAGATGCAGGTGAAGTGACGTATGAACCCGGAGCGGAGGTCACAGTAAATGCTTCTCATATGGAAGGGATGAACGGGGCAGTCGCTGAAGTTGAATCTGCTGAAAAAACGACTGTTTATATGGTCGATTTCACACCGACTACGGGTGGAGAAAAAGTGAAGAACCATAAATGGGTAACCGAAAGCGAATTATCAGCGTCTAAATGATTTAACATCATGAGTCCAAAAACAGAAGAAAATAGGATTGGAAACACAAAAGGGGATTCTGAATGCTCTCATCCCGAACCATGATTTGTAAAACAAGACTAGATTATCATTGATGTTTTTTTACTGTAAGCCTCATTGGATTGAAGAGATTTGCGACACTCCTGCCTAATAACTGACTAGCCGAGACCCCACAGGCGCTTGTGCCTAGGAGGCTTGGCAGACAATCGGTGGAAAGGGATGATTTCCACTCCAGGCACTCGCTTTCCGCGGGCGGTCCGGGAGTCTCCTCGGCGCTCGCCTGCGGGGTCTCCCTGGCCACGCTTTTCCCGCAGGAGTCTCGTACCTTCCGTTCCAATCAACTGGAATTTTATAAAAGAAATATTTTAGGGAAACTGGCTCTTTTCCAATTCGTCTACAGTCTGGCTGTTCCATCAATTTTTTGATAAAAGGGAGTTCGGATTGGCCCCACCCTGAACCGTGAAATTAAAACAAGACTAGATTATCATTGATGTTTTTTTTACTTTAAGCCTCATTGGATTGAAGAGATTTGCGACACTCCTGCCGAATAACTGGCTAGCCGAGACCCCACAGGCGCTTGTGCCTAGGAGGCTTGGCAGACAGTCGGGGGAAAGGGAGTGAATCTCTGAAATCAACTGAACTATTCAAATAAAAAATGCAGGCAAACTTGATTTTCATTGAGTTTGTCCACAGTCTGAAGGAATGGTAAACAAAACCATTCCTTTTTTTGTGAACGAATTTTCTTGAAAATTACTTTACAGTGGAGTGTAAAACTTTAGTTTCTGTTAATATGGCTTTATCAGAAATGTGAAAATGGGGTGCAAGTATGATGGCTGGATTAATTATTAGACCTTTTATTATGGAAACTGACCATGAGGCGCTGAGCAATTATTGTTTACCTATAGAGCAAGCAATCTATACTTCTTTACCTTTAAAAGTTATCGAAGACTTCAGGAAGGATAAATATAACCTCCCCATTGTCATTTATTTAGATGAGGATTTGATTGGTTGTTTTGCCTTATATACGGATAAAGCGGGAAATCAATATACAAGTAATGAGAATGCGATTCTTCTTAAATCATTCTCCTTGGATTTGCGCCATCAAAAAAAAGGGCTAGCTTTTAAGACGTTAAAAGTGTTGCCTGATATGATCAAACTAAGTCATCCAGATAAAGATGAGATTATTCTAACGGTGCATCATTCGAATGTCCCAGCGATAAATTTATATAAAAAAGCTGGATTCATTGACAAAGGATACAGATTTAATGGAGAAGAAGGGGAGGAATTCATTTTCCACTTTGCTTTGGATTAAGGGGAATATAGATAACATCCGGAATGCTTCGACCCGATAGGAAAAAGAATGTAATTAAACGACAGTATATAGTCAGTTTAAATATGATAAGTGGTTAAACGCAAAATAAGCATCAAAACGATGCTTATTTTTTTGGAAAGTATTCCTTACGATTTGATTAAGAACTCATGGAATCCATCCTACAATTTCTAAAATCGTCAGAAGAATCTCAAAGACAATGAGAATTACAATGATCCATTCAACGAATAGTCCCCTGATCGAATGGCTGATGTTAGAAAACCCATCCATAATGTTATATAAAATTTCGGTTTTACTTTTCAGGATTTTATACCGATCATTCAATTCAAAAAATTCAAGCATTCTGTCATAAAATTCGCCGGCAACGCTGCTTGTCCATGTAATATCAGGTTTATCCAGAATCATGATATATGCCAGGGTATTGTACTCGTGACGTACGATTTTTGCCGTCGTCCTCGCTAGTTCCTTATTACCGATTCTGAGCTTGCCTTTTTCCAGTCGGTCAATCATGGCTTCAAGCTTGTCGTGGATTTTTCCTAGTTGTTCCTCAGTTTTTTCAAGGGCCACCGATTTTGCGAGAATGGTGGAAATTAATTCAGGGTAGAAAAATTCATATTTAGGAACAACTACATATTCGTCTGTCAAATTGATGTTTTCAGTTTCACTGAAGTGAAGGCTGTAATCATCCGTATATCTATCTACATTGACGAGATCAATGTCCGGCTCGAATGAATGGATAAAGGAGGAAAATGCCTTGATCTCATCCGCGTGTGAGTAATTGATGAAGACGATGCTGCCAAAGGAAAAAACCAGCACCTGCTGCGATTCGTCCACATTTTTATAAAGGATGGAACGTAGAATATCGCCTTTAAGAATTAAAGGCTCTTCCCAGGTGAATTTTTTGGGGATGCCGCAATGAATGGCGATTTTGTTCAAATCGATTTCATTAGTGATTGCACATGCTTTAAAGGTAATTTCCTCCATCTATATCACTCTCTTCAGCAAATTGGTCTTTTTTCGATTCTATTCTATTCTTACAAAAACATGCTTGAATAATTCTGGAAGGTAGAAAAAAGTCAACTGACTGGTAACTAAACCAATAACCACATTATGGATACAAAAATAATCAAGTCTAAGCTTTGGGGAAATATAAGAGGGCGATTCCGGTAACTGGATAGTCCTTTTTATTTTGCTTGTTTATACACACTGAAACTTTACAAAAACATATAAAAGTTCATGAAAACTTTACTTTTATTTACAGAATTCTCACATTGGTGTCAATATTCAGTAATACATGTTTGTTATAATCGATTGACGGTTTTAATAGTGGTTGGAATAGGATCTTTTAAAATCCTTCATTTACAGATAAGTAGCAGGCTGATTGAAGATGACTGAATAGTAGGAGTGAACAAAAATGGAGGAATCTATAAATCTATATGAGCTTACATTTAGTGAAAAAGATAGATATGTGATCATTACGAATGCTTATCCACATGAAGATCAGCTATATCGGAATGGGTTTATCCACCGAAGAGTCAAGGCTTATCTGGATGAGGGTTTGAAGGTGGATGTCTTTGTTTTGCATCCTGCCTATAAAAAAGCGGAAAAGTATACGTATGAAGATGTGCCTGTTTATCGAGGAACTGAACAGCATTTGCGCATTTTCTTAAATCATAAAATACATAAAAAAGCGCTCATTCATTTTGTTAATCCAAAAATGGTACAAGCGATAAAAGAAACGAATACGGATTTACCGATTATCACCTGGATACATGGATTTGAGACGGAGGCATGGCATAGAAGATGGTTTAATTTTCTTGAAAGCCCTGAAAGCTTGAGGAAGATACTTGAAATGTCGGACGACTATTATGTATCACAGCTTTCTTTTATGAATTGGTTTTATCAAACGAATGAATTGGATACAACCTTTGTTCATATCTCCAAATGGTTCAAAGAGCATATAGCGGAATGTGATGCAAGAGCAGAATCGAAAAATTCAGTAATCATTCCTAATGTCATAGATGACAATCTGTTTACCTTTATTGAAAAGCCAGCTGAAATGCGGACAAAAGTCCTTTCAATCAGGCCATACGCTTCACGAAAATACGCCAATGACCTATCGGTGAAAGCAGTGCTGGAACTATCGAAGCGACCATACTTCGATAAGTTGGAATTTGCATTTTATGGCGATGGAAAATTGTTCGATCAAACCGTTGAGCCAATCCGGGATTTTGAGAATGTAACGATTCATAAAGGTTTCCTATCTCAGGAGAAAATCGCTGCATTACATAAGGAGTATGGAATTTTCCTTTGCCCGACCCGTTTGGATTCTCAAGGGGTTTCCATGTGTGAGGCAATGTCGAGCGGACTAGTGCCGATTTCAACAGATATTACGGCAATTCCGGAATTCGTTAAACATGACGTTTCTGGCCTTCTAACAAAACCTGAGTCTCCTACCGATATTGCCGATGCAATAGAGCGCTTATATTACAACTCGGACGTATTTTTAAGAGTGTCAAAACAAGCTTCTCAGTCGATTCGGGAAAAATGCGCTGTTGATGTTGTTATAAAAAGAGAATTGGAGATCATCCAAGGTTAATGGAGGGGAGTTTTTTCAATATGGACGAACGAAACGAATATTGGAAAACGATGTATGAGGAACTCGAATTACAAATGAAAGACATGATGTCCATGACATTGGAGCTCATAGAGAGCAATGGCATGGAAAAACAAAAAACCATTGAGAAAGTTACTAAAGAAAATAATAGGCTGCGAGAAGAAGTAGAAAAAAGTAAGATGGCCCAAATGGAAAATATTAAGCTTAACAAAGAAATACGAAGACTTAAGTTGTTAGAACACAAATTCAATGTTACATATGCAGGGAAATTCACATTAAAATATCTTGCGCTTAAATCATCTATTAAAGAACAAATAAAGAAATAAAAATTCATATCAGATTTCAGTCATTGGAGTGAAAACTTTGAATTCACATGAACTAGTTGAAAACAGAAAAATGAAGGTACTTCTATTTGGCTTTATTGATATGAATTCAATGGATGGATCTGCAGTATTTTTATCTTCCTTAGCATCGACCATTGCGTTAGATTCAAACATCGAAGTTGACTTACTTTTAGCTAGCCCGGTCAAACGTGATATCTTAATTCAGCCACTTGAGAAATTTGATAATATAACCATTCTCAATCCTTTTGTCGATCCTTTTTTTAATGCCGCCGGTGATGAATGGGTAAAAAAAGGAGTCATTGATTTCGATGTAGCTGAAATGCTCATTTCTCATTATTGGAGTCAAAATGACTATGATTGGCTATTTGTTAGAAGCATTGAGACTGTTGAAAAAATCGTAAAGCATAAGCAAATCATAAAGAATACATTAGTTTATGCTACAGGATTGACTCACATAGGTCAGGATGTTAATGAAGAGAAATTCGAGAGCATCAAAAATATATATGATCAGTGTGCGTATTTCTTATGTCAAACAGAAGAGATGTGCGAATTTGTCATTGAGATCCTTAATTTGAATAAAGAAAAAAACAAAGTTTCCCTGCTTACCCCGATGATACCAAACGTTGAATCAGCGGAAGGGCAGACCCGGTTAAAAAACAAACTTGTATATACAGGGAAATTCGACCCGGATTGGAAGACCATTCCCATAATTACTGCTTTTAAAGAATTAAAACGTGAGATCCCGAATCTATCACTTGATGTGGCGGGGGATAAATTCAAATGGGTTAAAGATGATTCTCAGTTTAAGGAAGAAGCGGCATACCTCCTTAAAAATACGGATGGGCTTACATGGTACGGTGCTTTGACAAGGGAGAATGCCCAACAATTAATCGTGAATAGTGATATTGGGATAACCTGGAGAAGTGAGGAAATGGACAGCAGTCTGGAACTGTCTACAAAGCTATTGGAGTATGGGATTTTAAGGAAGGCTGTAATAATGAATCCAACCAAAATGCATATGAAGCTTTTTGGCGAAGATTACCCGTTATATGCTGTTACAGAGAAGGATTTCCGTGACGCTGTCAAATTAGCATTATGTAATAAGGATATATATGAGTTTGCGGCACAACGAATGTATCAAGTTAGCAGGCAGTTTTTATTTTCGGAAGCAATAAAAAAACTGCAAGGACCATTATGGAGCAAGCGCATTACCGATTATGTGAATGAAAGTGCGAATATGTTTTATATTGATGATGATGACTTTGATGAACTGATTAGGCATACATCATTAAAAAAAGTGAAAATATTGCCTGCGGAGTTTAATGTTGACCAGGTTTTCACCTATATTGTCAAAAACATACCTGAAGAAATAAAACGAGTCGAAAAACTGTTTAAACTGTCTAGGTATGGTCAAATCATTTCAGCAGATAAAGCTGGATGTTATACATTTCTCCACATCCATAAAAGGTATGGGAACTTTGAACGAAATTTTCAAAATAACATCCCCTATTTAAAAACGATAGGATTTGAAACATTTGGCAATCCTAAATTAAAACCAAAAGATGTGGAGATTTCAATCAAAGAACGGGCAATTGTTGATAAAGAAAAATATGATATGAAAGGGAAAAATAAAGAATTAGCTAAAGAAGTAAAGCAATTAAAAAAACTGAACACAGTTCAACTTAAACAAATTACT
Source organism: Peribacillus sp. YIM B13477 (assembly GCF_042787955.1). Classification (NCBI taxonomy): domain Bacteria; kingdom Bacillati; phylum Bacillota; class Bacilli; order Caryophanales; family Bacillaceae; genus Peribacillus; species Peribacillus sp. YIM B13477. Next base: position 968,674 of record NZ_JBHZPD010000002.1, on the reverse strand, counting down.
AAGCTAGAAAAACAAAATCAAGCACTTGGACGTAAATATGATTCACTTTCGAAGTCGAAAATGGGTAAAATGACATTCAAGTATTGGGATTTAAGAAAAAGGCTTAACTTTTAATAAGAAGGTAAACACTTCTTAACTCTATATCAGTCAAAGGAAAGCTCCTGAATGCTTCTGGCTTACAGGGGCCTTTCTCAATTATATGGAGTAAAGGAGCAGGGATTCTTGCAAACTTTTTATGTGTGTTTTCGATTAAAGCTGCCTCAGGTTACTATTCTATGAAAATTAAAACTTGGTAGTAAGCTCAAAAAGATTCATGGAATTTCAAAAAACTAACCTTTCAGCATGTATCCAAATAGACCCCTTATTCCTTAATGGTGTTATAATATTCTGAAAAAGGGGGGGAGAGATGATGGAGGAGAATGTGCTAAAAGCGATTCAAGATGATTATCCAGATGCATTTGCATGGTGTTATGGATGCGGTCGCTTAAACAAAGATGGTCATCATTTTCGAACGGGTTGGCAAGACGAGCAAACAAGGACTATCTATACACCACGCCCAGAGCATATTGCAATTCCAGGATTTGTTTATGGCGGCTTGATTGCCTCCTTAATTGATTGTCACGGAACAGGTTCCGCTGCATTGGCTTTACACCGTAAAAACGGTCATGAAATTGGAGATGGAGTGGAACCACCCAGGTTCGTGACTGCGTCACTGAATGTGGAGTTCGTAAAGCCAACCCCAAATGATGTGCCATTAATGGCCATTGGGACGATTCATGAAATTCATCCTAAGAAATGGAGAATCGAAACAGAGGTATTTGCACTCGATAAACTTTGCGCCCGTGGAGAGGTAATCGCTGTGGTGATGCCAAGTACTTTTACAAGCAAAGAGTAATCTTAATTAATGTAAACACATCGAATTCGGAATTAGATGTACTATCAAAGCCGTCCAATTATTTGGACGGTTATTTAGTGTATCTGAGTATCCATTTCAAGCATGTTATCGTAATAAAGTGGCATGTAGCTGGAAATTACAAGCCAAATATTAAGATATTAATATACTTACATTATAAGCAAAGGGAGGTCGCATGGATGAAAATAAACGTAGAGATAGATGAGGAGATCAAGGCGATAGAGGTGCTTATCCGCAATCATGAATGGAATGAGGAAGTGCAGGAATTGATGAGCGCTTGAAGGAGAGGAAAAGACCGTATTTTGTCGGCAGAAAAGGAGAAATGCAGCATGTTTTCCGGGCAGAAGAAATCATCTGTTTATTCACAGAGCAAGATTCCATAATGGTACGGACGAAACAGGGGATTTTCGAAAGCTTTCTATCTCTACTTTCGCTTCCAAGTGAAAAATAATGAATGAAGGAATTGATAAGAATCGGCACAGAGGATTGATCAACCGAGTAAATTGGAAGGGGGCATTGGGCTTCTACTGGAGAGTTTGGAGCGAATACTCGTGAATTTGGAGCGAATACTCGTGAATTTGATGCTTTTACTCGTGAATTTGATGCTTTTACTCGTGAATTTGGAGCGAATACTCGTGAATTTGGAGCGAATACTCGTGAATTTGGAGCGAATACTCGTGAGTTTGATGCTTTTACTCGTGAGTTTGATGTTTTTACTCGTGAGTTTGGAGCGAATACTCGTGAAACACAGAAACGAACATGCTTTTTTTCATTGTCATTACGATGCATCTTGAATTCAAAGAAGAGTTCGTTGTATTGACCTGCCAGCTTCATGATACTTTTATTAACTGATTTAGGTTCAATTGTAAAAGCTGCAAAACGGCGATTTAACTCCATTGTGAGGGCCATAAAGAATAATGGGAACAGATGCCATGAATCCTCTGGAATTTCGATGAAAGCCCTTATACCTGCTTGATCTACAGTCATTTCATTTCATTTCATTTTTCCTGAGGTATTCATCCTTGCCCTGGAATGTAAATAAAGAGACACCGCTTCCTATTGCATCGGAGTCTCTTAATATTTTATCAATTTTGTATCATGATCATTTCATCGTAGATTAAGTTTTGTCTAAGCTCAGTTGCTGTTTGTATGGATATTTGCTCATCTTCAACCATTTGCGCAATGATATCACGTTCGATTTGCATCGCATTCAACTGAAATTGACTCACCAACTCTTCAAAGCGTTTTGCTTCTTTTTCACTTAATGTTCCGAACGGATTCAAATAACGATTATATCTTTGGATGACAAGCATGACTTCATGGCGGTTTTCAGGTGCAGTTTGTTGTTTGATCAATAAAATGGCTTCCTTTGAAGCTTCTTTTTGTGCTTTACGGAACTCCCTGATCAGGTCCGCATTTTTAACGATGGAGTCCTCTAATTTCGCTTCCCATTTCTTATCCCATTTGATATTGATCTTTTTCTTGAAAAGAATGGCCTGTAAATTGATCCAAGCCCTTTTCAGGGAGGATTTTTGCATATAATTCGAGGTTCTTGAAAGATACACTTTATATAGTTCAAGGGCTGTTTCAGATATAGTCCCTTTTTCGACTAATCCAGAAACGACTTCCAATTCCTTATTGGCTCCAAGCTCCACTAAATCGCGTATTGTCCGATCATCCGGTCGATTCGTTATTCCCCGTTCCAAATCTATCAGTTGTTCATTTAAATCTTCCATTACTTGATGGACCGCTTTCTGATTTTCGATGGTTGCTTCTTTGCTCAGTTGATTGATCGTTTTATTTAAAACAATTTTATAGGCCTCCTCAGAGGTTAGCCGCTCATCTTTGAATTCAATCGGTTTCTTTACCAGTAATGGCAAGAGAACCGTAGCCAAGGTGACGCTTAACAATATTACGCAAGCTGCGATAAACAAGACTGTATTACGCATCGGGAATAAAGTGTCATCCCGCATGAAATATGGTATGGATAAAGCTGTAGCTAATGTAATGGTTCCATGAATGCCGCAAACGGATGTCAAAAATGCAAATCGGGATCTTGAAACATTCTCTTCATCGGTGTGATTGCTATCTTCTGGATGAACCCTGGACATAATGAATTGCTCTAATGGATTCACTCTGTTTTTCGTAAAAGTATCATGCAGGATGTATACCCATATAAAACGGATCACCAATAATAAAAGAACGATCAAGACACTTATCCCAAAAAGAATGCCCCTATTTAAGTTGGACTCAATGTCCTGATAAACACTCGGCAACATAAATCCTAACAAAGCAAATACAAGTCCATTCAAGACATAACCTAATACAGACCATGTATTAGTTGATACAATTTGCAATTTAGTCGTGGAACTCTGAAGGCGATCCCGCTCGATGCCATGAATTACACCTGCAGCAACCACTGCCAAGATCCCGGAAACATGGAATTCCTCAGCTACCATGTAAATGGCAAAAGGCGTAATTAGTTCAATGACAATGGACATTGGGATTTCTTCAAGTCCATGAACCCGTAAAAATAATCGTAATTTAACGATTAAATAGCCCAATAGGATACCAATAAAGATACCGCCTAAAGCTACAAATATAAAATTAAGCGAAGCATCTTTTATAGAAAACACTCCAGTTAAGGCAGCTGCCAGGGCAACTTTAAAAGCGACGATTCCGGCAGCATCATTGAAAAGTGATTCACCTTCAAGGATGGGCATCATATTTCCAGGCAATTTCAATCCTTTTGTAATCGATTGTACCGCTACCGCATCCGTAGGGGTAATTGTTGCTGCTAAAGCAAAAGCGACAGCCATCGGCATATCAGGTATTAACCAGTGGATGAAAAAGCCTCCTGCAAAAACCGTCACAAATACTAACCCAAAGGCTAATAACAGAATGGGCTTACGCAATTCAAGCATTTCTTTACGAGACGTATTTTTTCCTTCTGTAAAGAGCAGCGGAGCAATGACACAGATCATAAATAATTCTGAATGAAAATCAAATGATAATTGAAATGGTAATAATGAGAACACTGCTCCCATGGATATCTGATATATCGGAAGTGGGATACGAGGCCATATAGCATTTAATATTGTAGCGATTATTGTGGACACCAATAACCCGAGCAATGTGATTAAGAATGACATAGAATCTCCCTTATTTTCTAATGTTTTAGTCTGATTGCCCATGAAACTTATAAAAAAACAGAGGTATTTTAAAAGCAATATCCATCCTTTAAAAAATAACCCCTATTTTATGGTCCTATGTAGCTTGTTCAAAAAACAATGCTTAGCCAGAGACAAATTTTCTATTAATATGGAGCCTGGGTTTTTGATATACCCCTTAGTCATTAATTACAAACAGGATATCACAAGAGTTTACGGTTTATTCAAAATCAACTTATGACATGGCTTTTCCATGAAAATTAGTTCATGCCGGACACAGGATTTTCTGTATAAAATACCCTAAATGAAGAAACATAGAAAAATGGAGTTAGAGCGACCTGCAAAAAAATGGGGGTAACCAGCTTGATTCGTAATGTGGGTAGATTATTAAAGAAAACGAAAGAAAAAAAATCCAGTGTACAGAATAATTACCAAGATTCTAAGCCTGCAGATGCACTTGATGCGAATTTCAGTCTAAATGTAGAAACACTTCGTTCTGTTTATGATAATTGCTCGGATGTCATGTTCCGTTCGTTCTTACTTTTCGGAAAGACGAGAGCCATGCTTATTTACATTGCGGGACTCTCAGACATCGAGGCGATAGAGCAGTATGTTCTATCTCCACTAATGCAAGAGTCATCAAAAGAGCCACAGCCATTAAATGAGTTTATTGAACATAAAATGCCCGTTCCTAAAGTGGTAAAAGTGAATATGTTGGCGGATTGCATTGAATCGATTTCCACTGGAAACCCGATCCTTCTATATGAAGGGGAAAGCGATGGATTTTCTTTAGGATTGTCCAAATGGGAAAAGCGGGCGATTGAAGAACCTATGGCAGAGGGGGGAGTTAGGGGGTCACGAGAGGGATTTATTGAATCTCTAGAGGTAAACACGTCCCAATTGCGACGTATTATTAAAAGTCCTGCCCTTAAAATACAATCGATGAAGATCGGAACTTATACCAGGACGAATGTTTCGATTGCTTATATTGATGGGCTTGCGGATAAAACACTGATTGAAGAGATTACAACTCGGTTGGAACGAATTAAAATAGACGGTATTTTAGAAAGCGAGTATATCGAGGAAATGATTGAGGACAATCCGTATTCACCTTTCCCTCAAATCATGACGACAGAACGGCCGGATGTAGCCTGTTCTTGCTTGCTGGAGGGACGGGCTGTCATTCTTGTAGAAGGAACCCCTTTTACTTTAATTGCACCAATATCCTTCTTTTCTTTGATTCAATCACAAGAGGATTATGCTCAACGTTTTTTGGCAGGCACTTTTATCCGTTGGTTACGTTATTTTTTTATGGGATTATCTCTTTTGCTTCCGTCCCTATATGTTGCTATTTTGACGTTCCATCATGAGGCGGTCCCAACCGCACTCCTGCTAAGCAGCGCGGCATCACGGGAAGCGGTCCCTTTTCCTGCAATAGTAGAGGCATTGGCTATGGAAATTACCTTTGAAGCACTAAGAGAGGCAGGGGTTCGATTGCCGAAGCAGGTAGGTTCTGCTGTCAGCATTGTTGGAGCGCTAGTGATTGGTCAAGCTTCCGTACAAGCGGGGTTGGTTTCAGCGCCAATGGTCATTGTAGTTGCGATTACGGGAATCGCTTCTTTTATGATGCCTCGTTATATTGCCGGAATTGCTTTCCGGATGCTGCGTTTTCCAATGATGCTGCTTGCCGGTACATTAGGACTGCTTGGTATCATGATGGGGATCATTGCCATAGTCATACACTTATGCAGCTTGCGTTCCTTCGGCGTTCCCTACTTAACTCCACTGGCACCGTTAAAAGGTCAAGAGCTGAAAGATGTGCTGTGGAGGGCTCCTTGGTGGAAGATGGATACACGCCCGCGCCTTACAGGCGATTCTAATGTATACCGTCAAGCGCCGGAACAGGGACCAAATTCAAAAAGGGGAAGTGAAACGGAGTGAATAATGGTTGGAGGAGAACAAAGATATTGGAGAAAGTAAAGAGGCGTCATTTCATGAAAAGCGTCCTTCTTTTGCTCGGTATTAGTGGAACAACCCCTTTTCTAAGCGGTTGTTGGGATCGAATAGAAATCACTGATTTGGCGATTGTCACAGCAGCCGCCATCGATAAGAACGATAATGATCAAATCGAACTATCCGTCCAAGTTTTTATTCCAAGTTCAATAAGTAGTGGAGGCGGCGGTCAAGGAGGAGGGAGCAGTCAAGGAGGGGGTGCGGTTACGACATTGGTGAGATATGAAAAAGGCTCCAATATTTCAGATGCATTGTCTAAGCTTCAAAGCAAGCTTCCGCGAAAAGTATTTTGGGGACATTGTAAAATATTTGTATTCGGTGAAAAGTTAGCGAAGGAAGGAATTCAAGAGCAGCTGGATTTTTTGCTGCGCCATCCGCAGCCAAGAGAGAAAGCAAATGTGTATGTCAGCAAGGGGAAAGCGAAGCCTATCCTTGAATCTCTACCACCCCTGGAAAACTATTCAGGGGAAGTGCTTAGGGAACTATCTGATTTACATATTGGGATGCTGGTCACTATGCAGGATTTAGATGAAATGTTAACGGGTATACCTCAAGCGGCTGCACTTCCATTCGTTAAAATTTTACCGCCAGAGAAAGGGCAAACGAAATTACAGGGAATTCCTTACATTGCCGGGACAGCCGTGTTCAAAAAAGATAAAATGACTGGGATGATGACGGAAAAAGAAACAAGAGGGCTATTGTGGTTAAGGGATGAAGTGGAATCATATACCGTGACCATAAAACCCAAAGGGGTAAAAGGGGAGATATCTTTAAGTCCAGTGTCAGCCAAAGTCAAGATCATTCCGCAAATTATCAATGAAAAATGGAGATTATCGGTGAAGGTAATTACAGATGGAGCTGTTATACAAAATGGAACGAATTTAAACCTTTCAAATCCTAAGTCTCTAAATGCTGCAGAACGAGCATATCAAAAAGATATAGAAAAACGCATCGAGATGGCTTTTCTGAATACCCAGCATAAGAAAGCGGACATTTTAGGGTTAGGTAAAGATTTCTATCGTAAATATCCTAAACAGTTTAATAAGGTCGATAACCACTGGGATGAGATATTCGCGGAAATGGAAGTGGAAGTCGATGTTGCGGCCCATATTCGAAGACAGGGCTTTATAAACAAACCGGCGGGTTTGTCTGAGAAAGAGGTGAAGGACAAGTGAGATGGGGGGCTTTTTTTTGTACAAGCGTGGTTGTAGCTCTAATCATTTTGTATGAATGGCCGAGAATGAAACAAAATCCTAAAAAAGATAAAATGGCCTTTCTTACACTGCTCCTCACTGGCTTGATTCTGTCCATGTTCAACCTCCCACAGATGTCAGGACCCACTCAATGGATCGAAACTCTTTTCAGGCCATTTGGAGAGTTTATGGAAAAGTGAGTCTATCAGTAGGTTGCATGATTTCAAATTATCACAGAAGGGAGGAAGCAGATGGAGAAAGGGAAAATTTCATCATTACAGATGGCATTCATGATGTATCCGACGATTGTGGCAACGGCTATAATCGGGGTTCCCGGCATCACAGCGAAATATGCCAAAACTGATTTATGGCTGTCCCCAATTTTTGCCGCACTAATAGGGTATCTGACGGTGTATATCGCTTATAAACTGCACCAGCTGTATCCAAAACAAACGGTGATCCAATTCACTGAAAAGATCATTGGTCGGATTCCGGGGAAAATTTTCGGTTTTTTACTCATGTTTTTTTATATCCAGAACACGGGGCTACTCGTTAGAGGTTACGCAGAATTTGTTGTCGACTCTTTTCTGGTACGTACCCCGATTAGTGTGATCATGGCATCGATGGTGCTTCTGTGTGCGTTCATCGTACGCGGGGGAATAGAAGTGTTGGGGCGAGCTGCCCAATTGTTTGTACCTGTTTTCATTTTTCCAATCTGTATCTTAATCCTTTTGCTGATTCCCGATCTTGAATTTAAGAATATATTCCCGGTATTGGCGGATGGTGTAATGCCTCCAATCAAGGGTGCGATTGTACCGGGTGGATGGTTCAGCGAGTTTTTCCTGATCATTTTCCTCCTTCCTTTCTTGGCGGATATGAAAAAAGGGATGAAATCCGGTATGATGTCTGTGTTTGCCGTGATGATGACGTTAATTGTGGTGAATCTTACGGTTCTTTTTTTACTTGGGTCAACAACATCCACAAAGCTTTACCCCTTGATGAATGCATCTCGATACATCAGTTTGGCAGACTTTTTTGAACATGTAGAATCCGCCGCCATGGCGGTATGGATAGTGGGGGCGTTTGTGAAAATTTCCGTTTTTTATTATGCATCTGCTTTAGGTACAGCGCAGTGGCTGAATCTCTCCGACTACCGACCTATTGTATGGCCGATAGGGATTTTGCTTGTCATATTCAGTTTGTGGTCGTTGCCTAGCTCTGTGGATGTCAGTCGTAATGATATCAACGTCTTCCCTTTACAAGGTATTTTGATGCAAACGATTATTCCTCTGTTATTGTTGGTGATTGCTGTTGTTAGGAAAAGAAATCGTAAAGGAACCGAAACCAGCTGACTGGGCATTTTTTATGCTAAATATCCTATCGTTTAGGTGCTACACAAGTTCGTACTCGCGCAGTGGGCAGGACGTACTGAATGGATTAATCTCTTTATTAAGCCGTTTGAAGAGTTTATGAAAAAGTAATTCTATCAGTGGGTTGCGTGATTCCAGATTTACATACTATCACAGAAAGGAGGAAGCAGATGGAGAAAGGGAAGATTTCATCTTTACAGATGGCATTCATGATGTATCCAACGATTGTGGCAACGGCTGTTCTCGGTGTTCCAAGCATCACAGCGAAATATGCAAAAACTGATTTATGGCTCTCCCCCATTTTGGCGTCTCTCATCGGGTATGCGACGGTGTATATCGCTTATAAACTGCACAAACTTTATCCGAAACAAACGGTTATCCAATTTAGTGAACAGATCATTGGTCGGATTCCGGGGAAAATTCTCGGTTTTTTATTCTTGTTTTTTTATATCCCGATCACAGGGCAAATCCTAAGAAGTTACGGAGAATATATTGTCGACTCTTTTCTGGTCAAAACCCCAATTAGCGTGATCATGGCATCGATGATACTCCTCTGTGCCTTTATCGTACGCGGAGGGATAGAAGTGTTGGGGAGAGCTGCCCAATTGTTTGTTCCCGTTTTTATCATTCCAATCCTCCTCTTAATCATCCTACTGGGCCCTGATCTCGAATTTAAGAATATATTCCCGATATTAGGGAATGGAATTATGCCTCCAATCAAGGGTTCGATTGTACCAGGTGGATGGTTCAGCGAGTTTTTTCTGATGATTTTTCTCCTCCCTTTTTTAACGGATATGAAAAAAGGAATGAAATATGGGATGAGGACTGTGTTTGCTGTAATGATGACGTTAGTTGTGGTGAATCTTATCGTTCTTTTTGTACTCGGATCAACAACATCCACCAAGAATTATCCTCTGATGAATGTATCTCGGTACATCAGTTTTGCCGACTTTTTTGAACATTTGGAGTCCGCCATCATGGCCGTATGGATAGTAGGAGCGTTTGTCAAAATTTCTGTGTTTTATTATGCGGCTGCTTTGGGTACCGCGCAGTGGCTGAATCTCTCCGACTATCGTCCTGTTGTATGGCCAATAGGGATTTTGATTGTAGAATTCAGCTTTTGGTCGTATCCTAGCGCTATGGATGTCAGTCGTTTTGATATCATCGCCTTCCCTTTTTATGGGGTTTTGATGCAAACGTTGATTCCTCTGTTATTGTTGGTGATAGCTGTTGTTAAAAGAAATAGACAGAGAAAAAAGGGAAGCAATTCAAGCTAACCTTTTCTGTCACTGGTTTTAGAGACTTGAAAGAGTATGTAATTAAAGTCATGCCCCATTCGAAAAAAGATACTTTTCGAATGGTTTTTTTATGAGAAAAAAGAAGAATAGCTTAATATCACCAGATGTATTTTGCAGCAGGTTAAAAAAAATTAACAATTTTTTTCAAACCGTTTTGAAGTTTGTCCCGTTATCTATAGTACAAAGGCTTTTTAGAAGGGAGAGAAGAAAGACTTGAAAAAGCTCATTTTTGTTGGATGGATATCATTGGTGCTAGTACTGTTAGGATTTTCACCGGAAATGGTTCCGAAACGGGGGCAAGCTGTCGACGTCGTGAAAGTCTATGGACCAGGTGGACCTCTTGGACCTATCAAGGAAGCGGCGGGGCAATTCACCAAAGAAACGGGGATAAAAGTTGAAGTAACAGCGGGACCTGAAGAAAAATGGATTGATCAAGCCAAACAGGATGCGGATATCATATACGGAGGGTCCGATTATATGCTAACAGATTTTATGCATGATCATCCGGAGCTCCTTGATGAAAAAAACCGTACAGAATTGTATGCACGGTCAGCCGGCATCCTGGTTAGAAAAGGAAACCCAAAGAGTATACAGTCTTTGGAGGATTTAACGAAGAAGGGCGTAAAGATTGTGGATGTTAATGGAGCCGGGCAACTGGGGCTATGGGAAGATTTGGCCGGAAGAAAAGGATTGATTCCTGGAATTAGCAGGAATATTGACATTTCAGTGAGGTCAAGTGCAGAAGCTATCGATCTATGGAAGGCGAATTCTAAATTAGACGCCTGGATTACATATGAATCCTGGCATTACCGTCTGGTGGATGTAACGGACCTGGTTCAGCTCCCTGAGGAAGACAAGCTCTATAGAGGAACCCCGATAAGCATAACAAGTAAGAGTGATAACAAGAAAAAGGCAAAGCAATTCATTGATTATCTTAAAACGGAAGAATCCCATCAAGTATTTCAAAAATGGGGATGGAAGTAAAATTCATGAGGAGTGAGAGTATATGAAAAAGTGGATGGTATTTTCAGTTTTTATGATGGTCCTAGTTTTGGCGGCATGTGGAAATGAAGCTGATGAATCACCCCAAAATGATCAAGTGGTCAGTGGTACTGCCGATGAAAAAGCGGTAACCCTAAAATTATTGGAAAGTGAAACAACAGGCGAATACCTGGCTGATTCAAAGGGAATGACACTTTACTTTTTCAAGAATGATAAATCAGGAAAAAGCAATTGCATGGGTGAGTGTCTCAAAAAATGGCCGCCGTTCATGGAAAGGGATTTTGCTGTCCCTAAAGGATTTGAGGAAAATGACTTTGGAACCATAAAAAGAGAAGATACAGGGAAAGAGCAGATAACCTACAAAGGATTTCCACTCTACTATTTTGTGAATGATAAGGCAGCGGGAGATGTCAATGGCGAAGGTGTGAAAAATGTTTGGTATATTGTAAATAACAAGACGGTTTTTCCAAAATAAGAAAAAAGGGACGATCACTGATGGTCGTTCCTGTTACACGTTTTTTCCAAATTTACTTGTGAGGAGTTGCAGGTGCGATTGAAAGAAAAACTTGATAAGGAATTGATGGCATTAGTCATGAAAAAGCATCGTCCTGCTCTGGAAGAACTTTATGACCGGCATATTAAATTAATCTATGGTTATATTTTTAAGTTCACAAATGGAAATGCTGAAAAAACTAAGGAGATTGTGCAGTTGGTCTTTTTAAAGCTCTGGACTACAAAAAGCAGTTACAATTCCGAAAAGGGACACTTTGTAAGCTGGCTTTTGACCGTTACAAGAAATGTGTGTGTGGATTATGTCCGTAAAGACAGCGTTCATATCCGGAATAACAAACACATGGACATGAGTCATCCAATAGACATAGAAGATCCTAATAATGATATAGAAAATGGGCTATTGCACAGTGAAATTGCCAAGGCAAAAAGTAAGTTAAGCAAGCCGCAAAAAAGGCTGATTGATTTACTGTATTGGAAAGGGTACTCGTTAACGGAAATTGCCAAAATTGAAAATGAACCGGTTGGTACCATCAAGAGCAGACTTCACCAGTCGCTTAAATTGTTGAAAAAGCATTTGGAAGTAGGTGGTTTGTAAATGAATACAGAGTGCGCTAACCTGCTTTCATTTTTATCGGGTGAACTGGGAGAAAAAGAAAAAAAAGCATTCACGGAACACTTAATGCAATGCTCTGAATGCACTAGGGAGTATGAACAAATGACAGAAGCCTGGAATTCATTGAAATGGGATTTCGAAGAAATGGAACCTTCATCTTCCCTGAAATCAGAGGTCATGAATTTTGTCTTTGAGACTGATGATGAAGTTCTGGTGCGAAAGGAAAAGAATTGGAGTGTTTTTTTCTTTAAGCAGTTTACACCAGTCACTTCTGGTCTTTTGTTGGCTGTTCTGGTTTTGGTATCTGTGCTGTTATATTCCAATATTCAACTGAAAAAAGAACTTGCAGCTATCAATCTGCCAATGGAGGTTAAAACGTCGCTATCTTTGCAGCCTGCCAATAAGACGGCAGTAAATATGAATACGGAAGGGGCTGCATACATTTTGCAGCAAGGTGAAGAAAGAAGGTTAATGGTTCAAATTCAGAATTTACCTAGCCTTCAAGATTCCGAGGTGTATCAGGTGTGGTTGCTGAAAGATGGAAAACGGAGAAATGCAGGAACTTTCAAGCCTGATGAAGCAGGTACAGGATCCTTGACATACAAACTGTCCATAGATGATAAATTCAATCAAATTGGCATCACAAAAGAACCGGATTCAAATAGTACAAAGCCGAGGGGCGAAAAAATAGTAGGATCTTCATAAAAATAAGGGACTTGCCCGCAAAGGGGAAGTCCCTTATTTTCTGTTCGTACCTGGACCATGGATCAGGAAGAAGAAGTCGGGATTTACAATGGAAGCCCATATGAAATGGAATGCTTTTATAACTAGCAACGGATACCCGCAATGTTTCAGTTGGATTGAAATGGGAAATGATTGTCGTTTCCATGGTACCTATTTATTCATTAAGTCATCGCAGTACTCCCGGATCAATGCCGAGGCTTTCGTTTGGCTGATAGAGAGGTCCTTCGCGACTTTCCTTGATGATTTGTATGTTTGGTAAGATTTCCTGATCAATATCCGTTTCGTTTCATCAAGTGCTTTATCGAGAGTAGTGGGGAGATCAATCTGTGTGACCTGTTCAACGTTCTCGGTTATCATTTCAGGCAAGTCGGACATCAGGATAACGGAGTCACTTATTAAGACCAACCGTTCAATCAAGTTTTCGAGCTGGCGTACATTGCCGGGCCATGAATAATGAATTAATAGGTTCAAGCATTCTTCCGAAATGACTTTATTTTCATGATACCTTTCATTGAACTTATTAAAAAAATTGTACGTAAGGGGAATGATATCTTCTTTACGTTCCCGCAATTTTTCCAAGCTTTCAGTATATATTTTCGATACGTAATTAAAGGAAATGTGTTAAGTTGGACTAAAATGATTATGGAGGCAGCGATGAAATACGAAATTATATTATTTGATGTTGATGATACTTTGCTAGACTTTGGAATATCGGAAAAGAATGCGCTGCATGAAGCCTTTTTAGAGTTTGGTTTGCCAACAGGGGCGGAGGATTATGCGGGATGCTACCAAGAAATCAGTAAGGTATTATGGAGGGATTTGGAACAGGGGCATATAGATTTAACCATTCTGGGAGTGGAAAGGTTCAAGCGGTTGTTCCTGAAGCATGGGCTTGATATGGATGCGGATGCGTTCAGCCGTGCGTACCTGGGACATTTGGGAAAGGAAATACATTTTCTGCCCGGTGCTATAGAGGTTTGCGAGAAGCTAGGAGGATGCCGGCTTGCTATTATAACAAATGGCTTCACGGCAGTGCAGACAGCAAGAATCGGCGGGTCAGCCCTTTGCAATAGCTTTGAGACCTTGATAGTTTCCCAAGAGGCTGGGTTTCAGAAGCCTGATAGAGGGATTTTTGATTATGCATTTTCCAAGTTAAAGATCACAGATAAATCGAAAGCGCTGATAGTGGGTGACTCCTTGACTTCAGATATACAGGGCGGCTTGAATTATGGATTGGATACATGCTGGTACAATCCCCATCAAAGGATAATGGTCTGGGAATCAAGCCCACCTATGAAATCCGTACGCTCACTGATCTTTTGGAGATTGTAGGAAGTAAACAAGTATAGGGTGGTAATGCATTGTAAAAAAACAGAGGCCGCTTGTCCGAGTGATAGGACGTGCAGCCTCTGTTATTACTCATGCCAGAGATTTTAGAATCAGTTCAAATCCAGTTCATGTGGTTTGAGCGTTTGATCCTTTTCTTTCCTTCTGCTGAAATGCGGGGATAATATACAAAGCGCCAGGGAAATCGCGAGACCTGCCATCATGAACCCGCCAAATACCAAAGGGGATGGGCCATATGATTCCGCCATGGCGGTCCAGATGAGCGGACCGAAACCTGCAATGGCCGCCGCGACCTGATAACCGACGGATAATCCTGTATAACGGACCTTGGCTGGAAAGAGCTCCGAGAATAATGTCCCTTGTGTAGAAAAAATGGCTCCCCAGATGACGCCGAGTACAACTGCCTGCATCATGTAGAACCAGCCAACCCCACGCCCAATCATCGTGAAATATGGGATGGCCAAGACGAAAAGGAGAGTCAGTCCCCCAAAATAGATGATTTTTCGATCGATGAAATCTGAAATGTAACCAATTACAGGAATGGTAATCAGCATTGTAGCGCAGCCAATCGTCAAACCGGTAAGAGCTGAATCTTGGGAATAACCAAAATACAGTGTAGTAAAGACGAGAACATAGGACATGATGAATACATTGAAGAAGCCGTCCCCAATTTTTAGTCCGATCACTTGCAGCACACTTCTCCAATCGTGTTTCAACGTTTCAATAATGGGAACTTTCGCAAGATCGCCGCTATCTTTCTGCGCTTTAAATTCCGGCGTTTCTTCAATGCCACTCCTTACCCAAATTGCCAACCCGATCAGTACACCGCTTAAAAGGAATGGAATCCGCCAACCCCAAGATAAAAATTGGGCATCGGTTGTCAAGGAACTGATGAGGGTTAGGCTGAACGAACCGGCAACCAAGCCGATGGGGACCCCTAGTTGGGGAATGGATCCATATAACCCACGGACACCTTTAGGAGCAGATTCCGTTGCCAATAGGATGGCTCCGCCCCATTCACCTCCCAAGGAAATTCCTTGAATCAACCTCAGCACCACCAAGATGGCGGGGGCGGCCAACCCAACCTGGGCATAAGTGGGCAGAACACCGATTAGCATTGAACTCCCTCCCATACCAATAAGGGTGAACATGAGTGCTGCCTTCCGTCCGATGCGATCACCCATATGACCGAACAGGATGCTGCCGATTGGACGGGCCGCGTAACCAGCCCCGAATGTGACAAAGGCAAGAAGAAGTGAAATCGCTGGATCATGATTGGGAAAGAATAGCGTCGTAAAAACCAGGCCCGTTGCTGTCCCGTATAAATAGAAATCGTACCACTCAATGACGGAACCCGCTAAACTAGCGAAAAGAACTCGACTTTTTTTCATGATAAATGCTCCTTTAATGCTAAGTTTTTCATCAATATTGTTTTCAACGATAAATAAAGCCGAAATGAACAAAAATGATGGTAAATGAATATAAGTAAAAAACTGGATTATTTAGATTATTTTAGAGGGCTTATCCATGCCGGTCAATATATTTCTGACTTTTCTGAAAAAATGAAGCGAATAACTTAGCTCCCTTCACCTGTAATGGTATATAATTAATTCTAAAGTAATGGAAATAAACGATCCGATTTTCCCGGGTAAAATGACTATGTGAATAAAAAGAAAATGTGTTACTGATTAGAAATCCGAATATTTAGAAATATTTTTGTATAGAAGAGTGACAAAGTGGAAATCATGTGGATAAGGAAATGAAAAATGAAAAAGAGGAAAGGATAAGATTTTAATTAATAATAATAATCTCCAAGTTATTTAGTATAATAGAAAAAAGGTTAAGGAGTTGGTTTCGTATGGAGAAGCAATTGCCAGGAACATCGCTTGAACCTGAAGAGATGGCTGAAATGGTTTTGAAAAAGGCCCTTAGTGATTACCGGAAAGCCCAAATCGAAAAAGAAATCGATGACTCATTAAGAAATCGTGATAAGGAAGAGTTCCTACGTCTAACTGAGATATTGAAGGGCATTTCCTGAAATTTTATTCTCTGTGAACAAGACAAGTAGTTATGATATGGAATGTACACTGAAAAGCCAGCACAGCTGATAACCATAAATATGCTGAAGAGAAAACTTCATTTACCTGGAACATACTAAGTAAATAGCAATCTATAGTATTATAATATTTTACATTGTAAGCGCTTTCTTGTATAATCAAATAAAGAAACGATGGAGAGAAGCGTGTAAGTGCGCTAATGGCGGGATTCACAGGTATTAGTTGCTGAAAAGTTCATGCACCGGGATAAAAACTAAAAGGGGGAAAAAGTTATGAAAAAGAATGGAGTGTCTTTAGTTGAATTTGTTCAGGAGGATCGATTCGAACTCAGCTCCTACATTACTTCTTTATTTAACAAACTGAATGACTATGTTCCCAAAAGTCTTAAAGATAAAAGGTGAGTGACAATAAAAAATGGATCAGGAAGATATGCAAAACTTCCTGATCCATTTTCTATTTTGTTTTGGGAATCAGAGTCTTAAGTAGTGCACTTAAGTAAAAGTCTCATTAATTGACAATGAGAATCGTTATTGAATAAAATGATTAAATTACAAGTATATCGATTGGAGTTGTTCATATTGTTCGTTCAGATGAGAAAAATGGTGGTAAAAGAAGGGAATGCAGAACAAGTAGTAAAACGGTTCAGCGGGGAAGGGATCATAGAAAAGCAGGAAGGGTTCATCGATTTAAGTGTAATGGTGAAAAAAGTGCGACGCGGGGATGAAGAGGTCATCATCATGATCAATTGGGAGTCGGAGGCGCATTGGAAGCAGTGGGAAAAGAGTGAAGCCCATATCGCAGGCCATAAAGCAAACCTAGGGAAACCAAAGCCTGAATATATCGTCAGTTCGGAAGGATCATTATATGAAGTGAAGGCCATTAAAAAGGCAGTGATATAACTGACCTTAAGCTAGCCTGTTTTAAATTCCGTACAAATAAGTAACTGGGTGGAATATCCCATTTCTCAATCATCTTGTTAGGCTAAGGATACGGAATGGTTAACATTCACATATAATAGCTTACCTTCACTAAAATTCAGGCTCCCATTATGGGTGCCTCTTTTTGTTGATGAAATCTCGGGATAGGTTATGTAACTCCAAGTCTGTTGATATAGTAAAATATCATTTATTTTCATTGAAATGGAGACATTCATGGAAATGTAAAGAAAAGGGGAGCAGGAAGGTAGTCTGAAAAGTTTACATATATGAAAAACTAGGGATATTATTGTTAGCTGGAATTCCTATGATAAAGTCAATTGAGTTTAGGAATATTAATATATCAAAATACCACTACCGATATCAATAAAGTATTGGTCAGTTTTTAAAACCGCTGAAGATGTTTTTTTATTAAATAATTCAGCACATTTCCATATTTATCAATGTTTTGAAATGTGGAGAAGAGAGAATATTTAAAAAAATACAAAAAAAGTGTTTACAGGGAAAATTTTTCATTGTAGTATTTCCTTATAAAGTAAATGAAATCGATTTCATCCCGAATCAAGGTTATGTACAGGCTATAAATTAAGGGGGAGTGGTTTGGTCTTTACTTTTTCTTAAGGTAGACCCCTGATAATAAATGAAATCGATTTCATTCGCAGAATATATTCTTGAATATTAGGATTGAGCTAGAAAATTTATTGATTAATCCTAAAAAACATGGAAGGATTTCTTCCATAGTCAAATGAAATCGATTTCATTGACGGCGATGGTTATACTGGCTTGATGATCTAACAAAATACTTTATTTTAAGGAGGAAAAAACATGTCTTCAGTAACACATGAGGTGAAAAAATTAAAAAACTATATAAATGGTAAGTGGATTGAGTCCACTTCAAAGGAAACGGAAATTGTATTCAACCCTGCAACTGGTGAGGCAATTGCCGAGGTGCCACTTTCAACTAGGGAAGATGTGAATCGTGCGGTTCAAGTGGCGGATGAGGCTTTTAAAAAGTGGTCGCAGGTCGCTGTCCCGAAACGGGCTCGAATATTGTTCAAATATCAGCAGCTCCTTGTGGAAAATTGGGAAGAACTTGCTAAGCTGGTCACTATCGAAAATGGTAAAAGCCTATCGGAATCGATGGGTGAAGTACAGCGGGGCATCGAGTGTGTCGAGTTTGCGGCGGGGGCACCTACGCTGATGATGGGCAAGCAGCTTCCGGATATCGCGACAAACATTGAATCGGGTATGTACCGTTACCCAATCGGTGTAATCGGCGGCATCACCCCATTTAACTTTCCAATGATGGTCCCTTGCTGGATGTTCCCGCTTGCGATCGCATGTGGCAATACATTCGTGTTAAAGCCATCTGAACGTACACCATTGCTTGCAGCACGCATTGTGGAACTGTTTGAGGAAGCAGGTCTTCCTAAAGGAGTACTGAACATTGTTAATGGAGCACATGATGTGGTTAATGGGCTTCTGGAGCATGAAGATGTGAAAGCCATCTCCTTCGTCGGTTCACAGCCAGTTGCAGAATATGTGTATAAAACAGGCACGGCTAACTTGAAGCGCGTCCAGGCTCTTGCGGGAGCGAAGAATCACTCGATTGTCTTGAAAGATGCCAATCTTGATATGACAGCCAAGGAAATAACAAGTGCGGCTTTTGGCTCTGCCGGTGAGCGTTGCATGGCCGCTGCGGTTGTTGTCGTAGAAGAAAGTATAGCGGACGAGTTAGTTGAAAAATTGAAACAGGCAGCTGATGCCATTACGATCGGGAATGGTCTGGATGACGGCGTTTTTCTAGGACCTGTAATCCGGGAAGGAGCTAAGAAGAGGACTATTGATTATATCGAATCAGGTATAGCTCAGGGCGCGACCCTAGTACGCGATGGCCGTAAAGATGAGGCAGCAAGCGGCAATGGATATTACCTCGGAGCTACGATTTTTGATCATGTGACACAGGAAATGAAAATCTGGCAAGATGAAATTTTTGCACCAGTGCTCTCCGTTGTCCGTGCCAAAGATTTAACGGAAGCCGTTGAGATTGCCAATGCTTCAGCACTGGCTAACGGGGCTTGCCTTTATACGGACAGTGCTGCTGATGTACGCCAATTCCGTGAAACGATACATGCCGGGATGTTGGGCATTAACGTGGGTGTTCCAGCACCGATGGCATTCTTCCCATTCTCTGGATATAAAGATTCATTCTATGGTGATCTTCATGCAAATGGAACCGACGGTGTGGAGTTCTATACACGTAAAAAAATGGTGACTGCACGCTACGTGAAATAAGTGAAACGAAAAAGCCTTGCAAGCTGGCCCGTTTGGATACGGGCCGGATTTTTTGAAAACTAAGGAGGTACATATGAGTAAGCTGCTTCAAAAACCGGTAAAAAAAGAGGTCGCTGAAGGTGTTACAGTCGTTCAAGCAGTAACGAAAGGAAATTCTCCTTTAGAATTTGTTGAATTCAAAATAGTGGAGTTGGCTCCTTGTGCTGAGTATACGGAATTGTTGAATAAAACGGAATGCTGCATTGTCGCTCTTACAGGAAAAATCAATGTGGCTGTTGGCGAAAATGTATACCATGATTTAGGCACACGCGATAGTGTATTTGATAAAGTGCCGACTGATAGCATTTACGTGTCAAATGATAGAGGCTTCAAATTGGAAGCGATAACCAAGGCCAGAGTGGCGCTGTGTTATTCGCCTTCTGATAAGCAACTTCCGACTAAATGGATTAAAGCGGGGGATGTTGACGTGGAACATAGGGGCATTTTGAGCAATAAGCGGATGGTGCATAATATATTACCGGATTCAGCTCCGTATGCGAATAGCCTTCTGGTGGTTGAAGTATATACAGAAAGCGGAAACTGGTCGAGCTATCCTCCGCATAAACATGATCAGGATAACTTACCAAATGAGTCGTTATTGGAAGAGTCCTATTATCATGAAATGAACCCGCCTCAAGGATTCGTTTTTCAGCGAGTATATACAGATGACCGTTCGATTGATGAGACCATGTCGGTTGAAAACGGCGATGTCGTACTTGTACCG
This sequence comes from Peribacillus sp. YIM B13477, assembly GCF_042787955.1. Classification (NCBI taxonomy): domain Bacteria; kingdom Bacillati; phylum Bacillota; class Bacilli; order Caryophanales; family Bacillaceae; genus Peribacillus; species Peribacillus sp. YIM B13477. Next base: position 948,448 of record NZ_JBHZPD010000002.1, on the reverse strand, counting down.
GCCGGTTATCATCCGGTAGGCGTACCTGACGGTTATGAATCCTATTATTTGAATGTTATGGCCGGTCCGACAAGGACATGGAAATTTTTCAATGATCCCGATCACGAGTGGATCCTGAATCGTTAAAGGAAAAGGAGCTGTTAACCGGATGAACTATACATTTAATATCGATAAGGAATTTGACTTGATTGCCATTGGCCGTGCCTGCATCGACTTGAATGCCAATGAATATAACCGTCCGATGGAAGAGACCATGACATTCACAAAATACGTGGGCGGTTCACCTGCCAATGTTGCCATCGGAAGTGCAAAATTAGGCTTGAAAGTCGGATTCATCGGTAAGCTTGCGGATGATCAGCACGGCCGTTTCATCGAGAGTTATATGCGTGGGGCAGGTGTTGATACATCGAATATGGTAATCGATCAAGAAGGGCATAAAACGGGACTGGCCTTCACGGAAATTAAAAGTCCTGAAGAATGCAGTATCCTGATGTATCGGGATGATGTAGCCGACCTTCATTTAGCACCTTCGGAAGTGCATGAAGAATATATCAAAAAATCAAAGATTCTATTGGTTTCAGGAACGGCTTTAGCAAAAAGTCCATCACGTGAGGCGGTTTTAAAAGCCGTCAGCCTTGCGAAAAGAAATGATGTAAAAGTCATATTTGAATTGGATTACCGTCCCTATACATGGAATTCCATTGAAGAAACCTCCGTTTACTATTCGTTAGTCGCAGAGCAATCAGACATTTTGATTGGCACACGTGATGAATATGATGTAATGGAAAATACCGAAAAAGGTACGAATGAAAGGACCGTCCGTTACTTGTTTGAACATTCCGCAGACCTGGTCGTCATCAAACACGGCGTCGAGGGTTCATATGCCTATGCCAAATCAGGAGAAGTATTTAAAGCGAAGTCCTATAAGACGAAAGTATTGAAAACATTCGGCGCAGGGGATTCATATGCTTCCGCTTTCTTATATGCGTTAGTGCGCGGCAAAGGGATTGAAAGCGCTTTGAAGTTTGGCAGTGCTTCCGCTTCCATAGTTGTAAGCAAGCACAGTTCATCTGAGGCGATGCCTGTTGCAGAAGAAATAGAGGATTTGATTGCCGAGCGCGTGTAAGGAATTTATCTACATAGAGGGGTGAACAGAAGATGGGAACAGTGAGGTTGACTACAGCCCAGGCTTTGATCAAGTTTTTAAATCAGCAGTACATTCATGTTGATGGTGAAGAGTCTCCGTTTGTAGAAGGGATATTTAATGTATTCGGCCATGGGAATGTAGTTGGTATCGGTCAGGCACTCGAACAGGACGCTGGCCACTTGAAAGTGATTCAAGGAAAGAATGAGCAAGGGATGGCACACGCTGCAATTGCCTACAGCCGGGAAATGCTAAGAAGGAAAATTTATGCCGTCACTACATCTGCCGGGCCAGGCTCGGCAAACTTGATAGCGGCAGCGGGGACGGCACTCGCCAACAATATTCCTGTCCTCTTACTTCCTGCTGATACATTTGCGACACGTCAGCCGGATCCGGTTCTTCAGCAACTTGAGCATGAGCATAGTACGGCGATCACAACTAATGACGCTTTTCTGGCAGTATCAAGATATTGGGATCGCGTCACTCGCCCTGAGCAGCTCATGTCCAGTCTGATCCGGGCCTTCGAGGTCATGACCGATCCCGGGAAAGCCGGGCCAGCGACGATATGCATCTCACAGGACGTAGAAGGGGAAGCATTCGATTTCGATGAACATTTTTTTGAAAAACGCGTCCATTATTTAGATCGGAAAGTTCCGGTAGAACGTGAACTGCAAGGAGCTGCCGAGAGAATTAGAGCAAGTAAGAAGCCGATCATCATCGTCGGTGGCGGAGCAAGATATTCCGGGGCTCGGGATATTTTGATGAAGCTGGCAGAAAAGCATAACATTCCACTTGTGGAAACACAGGCAGGTAAATCGACGGTGGAATCATCTTTTCCTAAGAATTTGGGCGGTGTCGGCATTCTCGGTACGATGGCTGCCAATAAGGCTGCCCGCCAGGCAGATCTCGTAATTGGTGTCGGGACCCGCTATACGGACTTTACGACGTCTTCCAAAACTGCATTTGATTTTGAAAGGACAAAGTTCTTGAACATTAACGTCAGCCGCCTTCAAACCTATAAATTAGATGGATTTCAGGTCGTCGCTGATGCAAAAGTGGCGCTTGAGAACCTTGAAGCGTTACTAGTAGGCTATGAAACCGAATATGGGGAGATGCTTGGAGATTGGAAGGAGGAGTGGCTTTCCGAACGGACCCGTTTAAGTCAAGTCACTTTCAGCCGTGAAAATTTCATGCCTGAAATCAAAAGCCAGTTTTCACAGCAAGTCTTGAATGAATACTCGGATGCATTAAAAACTGAATTGGCACAATCCACTGCGATGATCGCAATAAACGATACGGTCGATCAGGAAAGTGTGGTGGTCGGTTCAGCCGGATCACTTCCGGGTGACTTGCAGCGCCTCTGGCATTCAAGCGTGCCAAACACGTACCATCTTGAATATGGATTCTCCTGCATGGGGTACGAAATTGCAGGAACTTTAGGAGCTAAGCTTGCCCATCCAGACCGGGAAGTCTATGCAATGGTAGGGGACGGCAGTTTTCTGATGCTCCATTCGGAATTGATTACAGCCATTCAATATAATCATAAAATCAACATTTTATTGTTTGATAATTCTGGATTTGGCTGCATCAATAATCTGCAAATGGAGAATGGCAGCGGAACATATTGCTGTGAGTTCAGAACACATGATAACCAAATCATGAATATTGATTACGCAAAAGTAGCCGAAGGGTATGGAGCCAAAACTTATCGGGCCAATACTGTCGATGAGCTGAAAGCTGCATTGGAGGATGCAAAGAAACAGTCGGCATCTACATTAATAGAAATGAAGGTTCTGCCGAAAACGATGACGGATGGGTATGACTCCTGGTGGAATGTTGGCGTGGCAGAGGTCTCTGAACGGAAAAGTATACAAAGGGCATATGAAGCGAGACAAGAAAAATTAAAAATGGCCAAACAATATTAAAAGGGGGAAGTCGGAAAATGCAGGAGATTTCGTGGGGGATTGCCCCAATTGGCTGGCGTAATGATGACATACCGGAAATCGGAGCTGAAAACACCTTATCCCACCTTTTAAGCGATATTGTCGTGGCGGGATTTCAGGGGACCGAAGTAGGAGGTTTCTTCCCGGAACCGGAGGTCCTGAATAAAGAGCTGGCGCTTCGGAACTTAAAAATAGCCGGTCAGTGGTTCAGCAGTTTCATCATCCGTGATGGCATCGACAAAGCAGAACAGGATTTCCATGAACACTGCAAATATTTACAGGCTGTCGATGGAGATGTAGCGGTAGTATCCGAACAGACTTACAGTATCCAAGGCGAAAGGTACGATGTATTTAAGGAAAAGCCCCGCTTTACTGATGAAGAATGGGGAATATTGTGTACGGGCCTGAATCGGTTAGGGGATATTGCAGGACTTTACAACTTAAAACTGGTGTATCACCACCACATGGGGACGGGCGTCCAGACACTGAGTGAAATTGACCGCCTTATGGAAAATACCGAAAAGAAAGTGCAACTGTTATATGATACTGGACATATTTATGTATCGGATAACGATTGCATGTCACTTCTGCAAAAGCATATCGACCGCATTGGGCACGTTCATTTCAAGGATGTGAGGCATAGCGTGCTGGAGCAGTGCAGAAAAGTTGGAAAATCATTTCAAGAATCTTTTTTAGCCGGCATGTTCACGGTGCCTGGTGACGGCTGCATTGACTTTGTAGAAGCTTACCATACATTACTGGAAAATCATTATAAAGGCTGGATTGTAGTAGAGGCGGAACAAGATCCTTCCGTTGCCCATCCATTGGAATACGCATTAATCGCTCGCAAGTATATAAATGAAAGGCTGCTCCTAGTTCAAGATTAAAAACGGGAAAGAAGTGATTAATTTGAATAATGATGGAAATCAAATGGCATTCTTACGCAAGATTATTATTATCTCGACGTTAGGCGGTCTTTTGTTCGGATATGATACAGGTGTCATTAATGGTGCCTTGCCGTTCATGTCCGAAGCGGATCAACTTAACCTCAATTCACTTACGCAAGGACTTGTTGCCAGTTCACTTCTTTTAGGCGCGGCACTTGGAGCGTTTCTGGGAGGAAGGCTTTCGGATTATGCGGGCCGCCGAAAAAACATTCTTTTTCTTTCGATACTTTTTTTCCTTTCCACCATTGGATGCACGTTTGCACCGAATGTTACGGTCATGATTATCTGCCGTTTTCTACTCGGGCTTGCGGTAGGCGGGGCATCAGTAACCGTTCCTACTTATTTGGCGGAAATGTCTCCTGCTGAACGACGAGGCCGGATCGTCACCCAAAATGAATTAATGATTGTTAGCGGACAGCTGCTTGCATTCATCTTCAACGCAATACTTGGGACAACGATGGGTGACAGTTCACATGTTTGGCGTTACATGCTGGCCATTGCATCACTTCCAGCCATACTTCTTTTCTTTGGCATGATCAGGTTGCCTGAAAGTCCAAGGTGGCTTGTGTCCAAGAACAAAAGTGAAGAGGCTCTGAAGGTTTTGAAAAGAATACGTAAAATGGATGAGGCTGAATCGGAATTTCAGGGAATCAAAGCGACATTCGATGAGGAGAACCATGTTAAAAAAGCGACATATAAAGATTTGACCGTCCCATGGATAAGGAGAATCGTCTTTCTTGGAATCGGGATTGCCATCGTTCAGCAAATAACGGGCGTTAATTCCATCATGTACTATGGTACCCAAATTTTAAAAGATGCAGGGTTTGAGACAAAAGCTGCTTTGATCGGGAATATTGCAAACGGTATCATTTCCGTTTTGGCAACATTTTTAGGTATTTGGCTGCTTGGTAAAATCGGGCGCCGTCCAATGCTCTTAACCGGTTTGATAGGAACTACGACCACATTGCTATTGATTGGCGTCTTATCTTCCCTTCTTGAAGGGACGGCTGCCCTTCCCTATATCATTTTGTCCTTGACTGTCACTTTCCTTGCCTTTCAGCAGGGGGCCATTTCACCGGTTACCTGGTTGATGCTTTCAGAGATCTTCCCGCTTCAAGTTCGTGGGCTCGGTATGGGTGTCACCGTATTTTTCCTTTGGGTCGTGAACTTTCTAATCGGCTTAACATTCCCGGTTTTACTAGATAAAGTCGGATTGTCCACCACATTTTATATCTTTTTCGCTTTTGGCATCATGGCTATCACCTTTGTGAAAAAATGTTTACCTGAAACGAGAGGACTTACACTTGAACAGCTTGAACAGAACTTCCGCAATCATGGAAAAGAACCTGCAAAGGAAATGACAAAAATAATTTAAGAGTTATAGAGTAATAAACCGGATATGCATAAAAGGAGGAATATGATCATGACATTAAATTTTGGTGTAATAGGAACGGGTGCCATCGGCCGGGAGCATATTAAAAGAATCACAGACAAATTATCCGGAGGGAAAATTGTGGCTGTAACCGATGTGAATGAAGAGGCGGCAAGGCAGGTCGTAAAACAATATGGACTTGAGGCACTTGTATATCCGGATGACAAATCACTGGTAAACTCGGAAAATGTCGATGCAGTGCTTGTTACGAGTTGGGGGCCAGCACATGAGCAAAATGTATTGAATGCGATTGAGGCTGGCAAATATGTGTTCTGTGAAAAGCCACTGGCGACAACGGCGGAAGGCAGCAGGAGAATTGCAGAAGCGGAAATGAAACACGGGAAGCGTTTGGTGCAAGTTGGTTTTATGCGACGTTATGATAGCGGTTACGTACAACTGAAACAAGCCATTGATAGAAATGAAATTGGCGAGCCGCTTATGGTCCGCTGTGTACACCGCAATCCAGAAGTGGATGAAACATATACGACGCAAATGGCGGTCGTTGATACATTGATTCATGAGATTGATGTATTGCATTGGTTAATCAGCGATGATTACAAATCAGTTCAAGTCATTTACCCGAAGAAAGCAAGCCGCGCGCATGTTAACTTAAAAGATCCCCAACTTATCATAATGGAAACGAAGAGTGGGGTAGTCATCCAAGCTGAAGTATTCGTGAATTGTAAATATGGATATGATATCCAATGTGAAGTCATTGGTGAGGACGGTGTTGCATATCTCCCTGAACCAGCGAGCATCGTAACAAGGAAAGGCGCTAAACGGAGCACGGATATCTTGGTAGATTGGAAGGATCGTTTTATGGATGCATATGACATAGAATTACAGGATTTCATAGATTCCATTATAAAGACAGGTCAGCCGAATGGTCCGACTTCATGGGATGGATACATTGCTGCTGTAACAGCTGATGCTTGTGTAAAAGCACAGGAGTCCGGACAGAAAGAATCCGTTGACCTTGAAGAGAAGCCCGTTTTTTATACCGGAAAAATCACTGTTCAGTGAACGTAATTATGCAATGAACAAAAAAAATTATAGGGGGAAAGACCAATGAAACTAGCTTTGGATCCTACGATGTATGCCAATTTATCATTAAAAGAAATGGTCGATAAAACAGCGGAACTAGGCTATGAATATATCGAACTGTCACCGAGGGAAGATTTTTGTCCATTCTATAAATATCCTAAAGTGGATAAGGAACAGATTAAAAATTTGAAACGCTGGTGCAGTGACGCAGGTGTGAAGATATCATCCTTGCTTCCGCTTTACTACTGGGCCGGTCCTGATGAGGAACGGCGCCAGGCCGCAGTCCGTAATTGGAAACGCGCCATTGAAGTGGCAGTGGAATTGGATGTTGACTTGATGAATAGTGAATTTAACGGATCTAAATTCAATGAAGTTATCTGTGAAGAGAAATTCATTAAATCAATGGATGAACTCCTTCCGGTATTTGAAAGGGAAGGCGTTAAACTTAATTTGCAGGCACACCCATTCGATTTCATCGAAACGCATGAGGGAGCTATGGATATGATCCGTGCCCTTGATCGTCCGTGGATCAACCTAGTATATTCAACAGCCCATACATTTTTCTATGATGATGGCAAAGGCGATATTGCCCCTATGTTCGATTCTGCCGGGGATCGCCTGCAACATGTCTTGTTTGCTGATACATTCAATCATAAAGCGTCCAACGGACTCCGTTATATCGTCAACCCTCCAGGTGTCGAGGCAACCGTCCATCAGCATTTGAACATCGGCGAAGCCGAAGTTGACTTTGATACGATCTTCAAAAAACTGAAAGAAATGAATTTTGACGGCATCGCGACAAATGCAGTATTTGCTTGGATCGACAAAGCAGACTGGTCAAGTAAGCTTATGCTTCAAAAAATGAGAGACGGATTGGGTTTAGCAGAAAGAATTGGAGGCTGACAGAATGAAACTTTGTTTCAACCAAGCGACCACACTTGAAAATTCCAACTTGGTCAAAGATCTCAAACACTGTGAAAAACACGGTTACGATTATATCGAAATCCGTACCATGGATAAATTGCCTGAGTATTTGGAAGAACACACAATTGAAGAACTGGCCGAATTTTTTAATGCAAATCATATTAAGCCACTTGCCTTCAACGCGCTTGTATTCTTTAATAACCGAGATGAAGACGGCCATAAGGCGATAATAGCCGAATTTAAAAACATGATGATCATGGCGGAGAAATTGGGTGTGAAATATGTGGTGGCGGTTCCGCTTGTAACGGAAGCGAAAATATTGAAAGAAGATATTAAAAACAGCTGTGTGGAAGTATTGACTGAGCTTTCCGAGATCGCTGAACCGTTTGGCGTCAAAATTGCAGTGGAATTTGTCGGGCATCCGCAATGTACTGTGAATACATTCGGTCAGGCATACGATATCGTTGAAACAGTCAACCGTGATAATGTTGGGTTGGTGCTGGACTGTTTTCACTTCCATGCCATGGGTTCAAGTTTGGATGACTTGAAGAAAGCAGATGGGCAGAAAATCTTCATTTTACACATTGATGATACAGAGGATTTTCCAATCGGCTTTTTGACGGATGAAGACCGGGTATGGCCTGGGCATGGTGCCATAGATTTAGACAGCATATTAACCATCTTGAAGGGAATTGGTTATTCCGACGTTGCCTCTGTGGAATTGTTCCGTCCGGAATATTATGAACTCGATGCTGAAGAAGCCATTAAGACAGCAAAAGAAACGACAATTCAAGTTATTTCGAAACATTTTGCACTGCAAAACTCATAAAGTGGATCATGTAATCTCGGGAATAAGGGGGTGAAGGAATAATGCCTTTAGTATCAATGAGAGAGATGCTTTTAAAAGCAAAAGCAGAAAGGTATGCTGTGGGTCAATATAATATTAATGGTTTGGCATTCGCCCAGTCGTTTTTACAAGCTGCCAATGAGGAACGAGCGCCGATCATACTTGCGGCATCGGACAGGCTTGTTGATTATCTTGGCGGATTTAAAACGATTGCGGCCATGGTAAAAAGCCTTATGGAAGAAATGGACATTACGGTTCCGGTTGCCCTTCATCTTGATCATGGAATGGATGTGGAACGATGCAGAAAAGCGATCGATGCGGGTTTTACATCGGTCATGATCGATGGCTCCCATCATCCAATAGATGTAAATATTGAAATCACCAAAATGGTTGTCGACTATGCCAAAAAGAACGGCGTTTCCGTTGAGGCGGAAGTGGGGGCAGTCGGTGGGACGGAAGATGGACTCGTTGGCGGTATTCAATATGCAGATCCCCATGAATGCACGCTGATTGTAAAAGAAACAGAAATTGATGCACTAGCTGCTGCTTTGGGTTCCGTTCATGGCCCGTATCAAGGAGAACCTAAACTCGGTTTTGAGGAAATGGAATTAATTTCGAACATGACTAATGTACCTCTTGTCTTACATGGAGGCTCAGGTATTCCGCTGCACCAAATTAAAAAAGCTATTGAACTTGGACACGCCAAAATAAATGTTAATACCGAAAGCATACAAGTGTGGGCAAAAACCATTCGGGAAGTATTGGCTGTTGAAGGAAAACTATATGAGCCGCGCGCCATTATCACACCAGCGAAAGAAGCTATCATCTCCGTCGTGAAGAGAAAAATGGCAGAGTTCAATACAAGTGGAAAGGCTTAAGAATGAAAAGGTGTTCCCGATTACGCTGCGGGCACCTTTTTGTACATTCACTTTTTTTCATGAGATGCCATTGCTGAAAGATAGTTCGCTGGTTAGGGGAAGTGTTGCAATGACTTTGTTACATAACGCACGTAATAGATTTTTATTTTTAGTGCTCTCATTTATTTTTTGGTTTTCAAATTTCATTTATATTCCCATTTTGTCTCCTTACCTTAAGACGATTGGAGGGGATTATACATTTATCGGCATGGTATTAGGCAGTTATGGGCTGATGCAATTTCTCTTCAGGCTTCCGTTCTGAATCCTATCCGACCTAATAAAAGTAAGAAAACCTTTTATTATATTTGGAATGGTCGTAAGTACATTGAGCTGCGTGACATTTGCATGGGCCGATAGTTTAGGCTGGATCCTTTTGGCCCGCTCGTTAGCTGGAATTGCCGCCGCCACCTGGGTAGCCTTCACCATTTTATTTTCCAGCTATTTTTCAGAACGTGATCTTCACCGAGCGATGGGAAGTATCTCGTTAGCTGTGGTTCTGGCACAGCTGCTTGGAATGGTGGTCAGCGGGTACATTGTCGATCAATGGGGATGGCAAGCACCTTTTTGGATGGGAGGAATTATCGGTCTCATTGGTATCGTCCTTTCACTTTTTATTTACGAATCGAACGAGGATTTTCCGAAAGAGCCCATTCGATTGAAAGAACTCGTATCAGTCATGCTTGAACCGGAGCTTATAAAAGTATCATTTCTATCCATTCTCGCACATGGCATCATCTTCACGACAATGTTCGGGTTCACCCCGACATTTGCTTTAGAGCTTGGTCTCCAGACTGATGAGATCAGCATGGTCATCTTTTCATTCATGATTCCTCATGCTATTGCCACCATGCTTAGCGGGAAATTATTCGTACCATTATTCGGACAATGGAAGTTACTGAAACTAGCTTTTGCTCTAACGGCCATTTTTACAGCATGTACGCCATTAGCAGAAACAAAAGGGCTGCTTTTTCTGATTCAAGGATTGAATGGATTCTCATTAGGCATTCTTTTTCCCTTGTTTTTAGGAATGGCGGTAGAGACGATTTCCCTTGAAAAAAGGGCAACGGCCATGGGGGCGTATCAAGCAATCTACGCGATTGGTATGTTCGCTGGACCTTTCATTGCAGGAATATTGATTTCTCATTTAGGTATTTCTTCAGGATTTTATTTTGCGGGGTCATTAGGTTTAACCGCTGTATTCTTTATGATTGTATGGAGCCACCTTGAAAGGAAAGCAACAAAACATAATTTGAAATTGAACTAAGCGATGTGAAAGCGATGCTAGTTTAGTAGAGGGGGAGCACTTATGAAGGTTGGTTTAGTTACTGATATTTTAGGTTACATGCCATTTGAAGAGATGCTGGATACGTGTGTGGATCAGGGAATAGAGACACTGGAGCTAGGATGCGGGAATTGGTCGAAGGCTCAACATCTCGATCTCGATGGACTTCTTGGCAATGCGGCAAAACGAAAGCAATTTTTAAATGAATTAAATGTAAGGGGGATTAGCATTGCAGCGTTGAATTGTTCTGGCAATCAGCTTGATCCATCAGATGAAGGAACCATGCATAAAGCCGTTGTTAATAAGACCTTTCAGCTAGCTGGGCTTTTAGGTGTTGAAACGGTTGTCATGATGTCGGGGTGTCCCGGCGGCGGACCAAGCGACAGGACGCCAAATTGGCTGACACATCCCATTTTGCCCTCACACTTTGAGATGCTTGATTGGCAGTGGAATGAAGTGGCATTCCCTTATTGGGAAAAAGCTGTGACAACGGCAAAACAAAACGGGGTTAGAAAGGTTGCCATCGAAAATCTAGGCTGCAATTTAGTTTACAATCCTGAAACACTCTTTAAATTGAGGCATGAAGTCGGTGATACGGTCGGAATGAATTTTGATCCGAGTCATTTATTTTGGATGGGCGTTGACCCCATCGCAGCATTAAGGAATTTAGGAAGCGCTGTTTATCATATTCATGCAAAAGATGTTCGCTTAGAAAGAGGGATATATGATGTCCAGGGATTGATTGATGTGAAACCGATGAACCAATATGCAGATAGATCATGGAATTATGTTGCACTCGGTTATGGACACGACAGTGGCTGGTGGAAGGAGTTTTTTACTATCGTTAAAATGATAGGTTATGAAGGGCCCATCGTTCTCGAAATGGAAGATTTGACAATGGAACCACTAACGGGCGTGAAAAAATCCATGAATGTTTTGAAAGAAACGTTGCCTAGAGAATTCGATGTTTTAACATGAAGTCTAAATTACTTTATAATGGACTTAATGAAAATAAAAAAAAGAAATTGGCAGGTGGAGATAATAGTATGAAAATGAGCGATGTGGCGAAATTGGCAAACGTATCTCCTGCAACCGTTTCAAGAGTGCTCAGACAGCCGGATTTAGTCAGCGAGGATACTAAACAAAAGGTGATGCAGGTGATTGAAGAGATGAATTACAAGCCTCACATGATTGCCAGTCAGTTCAGGACGAAAGAGACAAAGATCATTCTCGTCGTCGTTCCGGATATAACAAGGCCCTTTTTTTCCGAAGTGCTTCGGGGCATTGAGCATACAGCTGTAGAAAATGGCTATCAGGTTATATTGGGAGATACGGAGAACGATATTGAACGGGAAAAGGAATATATCGATTTGCTATACAAAAAGCAGGCAGATGGAGCGTTACTCCTTACTGCTAGAATGAATAGGGAAAGCCTGGAAAAACTATCAAATCAGTTTCCGATTGTATTGGCATGTGAATACGTGGACGGACTGGACATTCCAACTGTTTCGATCGACAATGTAAGCAGTGCCAGAAAAGTAACGGAACATTTAATCAAGCTTGGTTATAGACGGATTGCCCATATAACAGCGCCTATGAACATCATTCTTAGCCGGGATCGCCTAGGGGGGTTCCAGCAGGCAATGAAGAAGCATCACTTGAAAGTAAACCCTGAATACATCCAGGAAGGGGATTATGGCATTGACTCAGGTTATGACCAGATGGTGAAATTATTATCGCTTGAAAACAAGCCTGAAGCAGTGTTCGTTTTTAATGATGAAATGGCGCTGGGAGCTGTAAAGGCAATCCAGGATCATGGGTTGAGCGTTCCCGAGGATATTGCTGTCGTAGGTTTTGATAATTTGAAAATTGCATCGATTTTTAATCCGCATATGACGACCATTGACCAGCCTAAGTACGAAATAGGGCAAAAGGCAACGAACTTATTGCTGACCTTAATGAAAGGCGGAACCATTGAAAAGAAAAAATTCGTTCTGGAAGATGAGTTGATCATCCGCGAATCTTGCGGTTCCAAATTGGAAAAAAGCTTTAATGCATAAAGTGTATGGCAAGATTGCTATGTTAGTAATAGATGGCTTCCTTTTATGGGAGCCTTTTTACATGCAGACTAAGATGTGAATAAACCACATTTGTGGGGAAGACATACTAGGAGGATTTTTCACAGTATGAATTATTGAGTCTTTAAAGCAGGGAAACAACCGGAGCAACAGGATCGATAGGAATAACAGGTGAAACCGGTCCAACAGGAATAGTGGAGGCAACCGGTTTCCGCTTATAAGTAACCAAAATTCAGGGTCATTTACAGTGAATGGAGCCAACACTGTGTTTACCGTTCCTGTGAATGGTCGCTAACAGGTGTTGCAGGAGCTTCACTGACATCATTCGTTTAATTGATGTAAGCTTTAACCTTAATAATATGGAAACGTAAATGATATTTCTGAATCCAATTTGAATGTGGATTTTTTTTCGATGGATGAATTCAGGGCTTATTTCATTGGGCAAAAAGCGCCCTTAGCTTGAACAGCATCTATGGCTGAAGGCCAAGGACCATTCATGGATTACGGGGGATTTCAGTCCAGATGAATTTACAAATACTTTTTGTATTTCTTTAATTTATAGATGACTGTTGGCTGGCTGATGCCCAAATGTTCTGCCATTTCGTATGTGGTTTTACATTTTTTCCATGCTTTTGCAATCAGTTGCCTTTCTACGTTTTCCAATGTCTTCTTTAAATCGAAATTCTCTATACATTCCTGTTCGATTGTGAGGAAGGTGGAATCTTCAGGGGGTTCCACTTGCCCTGTGATGGATTGTGGAAGGTGTTCGGGAAATATAATTGGCTCTTCGATGGTCAGGATTAACCGTTCAATTAAGTTTTCTAATTCCCGTATATTTCCGGGCCAATGATAATGGGTCAAAACTTCATATGTCGATGGATGGATTTTTTTGTATTTCTGGTATTTATCATTGGTTTTTTCTAAGTAATGCTGAATTAGGAGAGGGATATCTTCTTTACGTTCATGCAATGCCGGAATTTGGATGGGAATCACATTCAAACGATAAAATAAGTCCAATCTAAACTTACCTTGACTTACCATCTCCTTCAAATCTTGATTAGTTGCTGCAACTAGGCGGAAGTTAATATGGTTTTCTTTTTTTCCACCGATGCGCTTTATCTTTTTCTCCTGTAGTACTTTCAGTAATTTAGCTTGCATGGCAAGTGGGAGTTCCCCAATTTCATCCAAGAAAAGAGTTCCGCTGTCAGCCTGCTCGATCAGGCCTTGCCTCCCTTGCTTATTTGCCCCTGTAAATGATCCCGCCTCATACCCGAATATTTCTGATTCAAACAAACTTTCAGGTATCGTGCTGCAATTCACTTCGATAAATGGTTCTTTCTTTCGGTTGCTTTGGTCATGAACAGCACGGGCAAAAGTGCTTTTCCCTACGCCGGAAGGTCCTAATAAGAGAATCGTGGCATCGGTTTTTGAAACATTATGGATCGTTTTTAAAATATGCTTCGTTTCATTACTTCTGGCAATCAGATAATGGTAATCCAGTTCTTTTTCTCTTAAATCCTCGACTTCCGTTTGATAGCCTTTAACTTTTCGTTGTAATTGCTCAAATTGATCCTGCAATTGCAGGATCTCGGTTTGATCCTGACCATAGCTGATTACCCTAACGAGGTGACCTTCCTTATTAAAAATGGGATAGCCAGTCGACATGACAACATGACCCGTTTTTGTTTCTTGCATTATGCGTTTCGCTTTCTTTTCCTTTAAAACAATCGCATTGATGGAAGGTGCTAGAAGGCCCTCGCTTTCTAATTGATAGACGGAGGTACCGATATAAGAGTCACTTTTCATACCATAAATCTCCCAAAGCTTTGGGTTGGAATATAAAATGATTCCATCTTGATCGGTAATGAGAATGTTATTATTCGATGTTTCAATAATTTTATTTAGTTCTTCCTCCAGCATATCATCGTACATACGTTACGCTCCTTTGGGTTTTGGGGTGCTGCTTAATTAAAATATAAATCAAAAAGTCTAAATAATCAAAAATTAAATCAAAAACCAAGAAAATGATTAAGTTTTTAATCATTTGATGAAACAAAATAATGAAAAGCCTTATATACCGCAGCGAAATAGTTGGCCTGAATCTTGCTTATGTAAAAGGTAAGAAGGGAATTTCCAAACAAGGGTGTTATGAATATCCATTCTATTAGAAAAGATGGAAGTTTGTATGACATCTGCAATTGCAATGGAGTGAAAAAAATAATAGTAGAATTAGAATTTAGGAGGATGTTACATGACGAAGTATCAACCGAAAGACTCATTCAAATCACCCCGTTTTTGTGGAGTGCGTACGTTTATGCGGCTCCCATTTGTTGAACAGTTAGATGAAAATATGGATTTTGTCATTACAGGAATTCCATTTGATTCCGGGCAATCATTTAGGACGGGTGCGAGATTCGGACCAGAAGCCATTCGCGATTTTTCAATCCTTTTACGTCCTTATAATCCAGAACAAGATATTAATATTTTTGACTATATATCAGGAATAGATTATGGGGATGTTCCGATCATCCCGGGGTATATTTCGGAAACATATAAAAAGATCGAAGAAGAGCTTACCCCCGTCATTGAAAAAGGGATCATTCCGATTTCATTGGGAGGCGATCATTCCATTACACTAGGGGAGTTACGTGCAATCGCAAAAAAACATGGACCCGTTGCCCTGCTTCAGTTCGATGCTCACTCTGACACTTGGGATAGTTATTTTGATCAAAAGTATAATCACGGAACCGTTTTTCGCCGCGCAATAGAAGAGGGGCTCATCGATGTATCGCGATCTCTTCAAATTGGTATGAGGGGCGGTCTGTACGGACCCGAAGATCTTCAGGATGCCCGGGATTTAGGTTTGGGAGTTTACACGACAAACGATTATAAGCGTATCGGGGTCGAAAAGATGTTAAGGGTCATTCATGAGCGTGTTGCGAATGGTCCGGTGTTTTTATCTTTTGACATTGATTTTTTAGATCCGGTTTATGCTCCGGGGACGGGGACTCCAGAAGTTTCCGGTGCCAGCATTGATGATGCTTTAGCATTTGTGAGAGGATTGACGAATATAGATTTTGTTGGATTCGATCTTGTTGAGGTTTTACCATCATACGATCACGGACAAATAACGGCTGCCGCAGCCGCTAATATTGTCTATGAATTCATCACACTCATCGCACTCGCAAAAAAAGGGAAAATGGAGAAGAAAGAGAGAGTCGGAGATTTGGAAACGCAATTTAATAACTAGTTTCTTCATTTAATTGTAAAGAAGGGGGGAAGCGGTAAAGTCCTTCTTTCCTCTTTACAAAGCGATAAGGACATTACAAGCCCAAAAGGAGATGTGGACATGCATATTTTGGATATATCGATCATGATTCTATATTTTTCTGTTTTAATCATTGTGGGAGTAATCGGATCTAAACGGGCAAAAACAGCAGATGATTTCATTGTGGCAGGACGCAATCTTGGTCATTTTATGTATTTATCCTGTTTAGCAGCTGTTATATTAGGGGGGGCTTCCACTCTAGGGACAGCAAAGTTAGGTTATCAGTTTGGGATATCCGGTATTTGGCTAGTGGTGATGATTGGGCTCGGCATTATCGCTATTGGGCTGTTTTTAACAAATAAGATATTTAATTTAAAAGTATTGACGATCAGTGAAATGCTTGAGAAGCGCTACAACTCTCAGACAAGATTGATCAGTGCACTTGTTTCTGTTATCTATACATTCATGCTGACTGTAACCCAAGTGATCGGGATGGGGACAATTTTACATGTTCTGGCTGGCTGGAATTTAACGGTTTCCATGATAGTCGGGGGCGGGATCGTTTTATTTTATACAATATTAGGAGGTATGTGGTCAGTCACCATGACTGATGTCGTGCAATTCGTCATCATGACGATCGGTATTTTCTTTATCATGCTTCCGATGAGCATCTCTAAGGCAGGAGGGTGGGGCTCGCTTAAAGAAAATCTCCCAGCATCACATTTCGAGTTAGGGAACATTGGCGGAGAGACGATTTTTCAATATTTCCTATTATTTACCCTCGGGGTAGTTGTTGGCCAAGATATTTGGCAGCGTCTATTCACTGCACGAACCAAAGCTGTTTCTCGTGGCGGAACGATTGGAGCGGGGTTATATAGTGTTTTTTATGCGATTGCAATCAGTATCATTGGAATGTGCGCTTTTATTATCCTTCCTGATTTAGGCGATCCCCAAAATGCATTTACCAGTATAGCGATGGTAACTTTACCTGCTGGTCTATTGGGGGTTGTCATTGCGAGTGTGGTATCAGCCCTAATGTCCACTGCTTCAGGTACTTTGCTTGCTTCGTCCACTTTAGTTGTTAATGACATCATTAAAAAATATATTGGTCCAAAAATGAGTGAACGACAATTTTTAAAAACATCCCGAATTACAACTTTAACGATTGGTGTATTGACCATAATCGTTTCGATTTGGATTCAAGATATTTTAGTTGCATTGGATGTAGCTTACGCAATTTTATCCGGAGCTGTGTTCTTTCCGATCATCCTTGGTTTCTTTTGGAAAAGGGTCACGGCTACAGCGGCATTTTACTCGATTCTCGCCAGCATGATCGTTATCATTGTCGGATTGGTGATTAATGGACCTTCCTCCACTCAACCAATTCTGTACGGGCTCGCTACTAGTTTTGTCGTCATTACTACGATCACTCTCCTAAGTTCCAATAATGATCATAAAAATGAAAGTGAAGTAAAGCAAGATATAAAGGGCAAAGCTGACATGGATACCATGGCTAATTGATGTTTCAGCAAAAAAAACGGAAAAAGATTCGAGGAGGAATGAAATATGACAAAGACAATTTCCCTGCAACCGGCAACATTCAATACAATGGAAGAAGAACGCATTCACAGGAAGGAACGGTTGGCAGCTTCATTCCGCCTTTTTTCAAAGTTTGGTTTCGATGAAGGGATAGCAGGCCATATTACGGTCCGTGATCCTAAATATACAGACCATTTCTGGGTCAATCCGTTTGGGATGCATTTTAGTCAAATTTCCGTTTCGGATCTTATATTGGTTAATCATAAAGGCGATATTGTAGAGGGTGAACATTCTATTAATGGTGCTGCCTTTGCCATTCATTCTGAAATTCATAAAGCACGGCCGGATGCGATTGCAGCGGCACATGCTCATTCGGTCTATGGAAAGACATGGTCTTCCTTAGGGAGACTGTTAGATCCGATTACGCAAGATGCCTGCCAATTTTACAATGATCATGCATTATTTGATGATTTTACTGGTGTCGTTTATGCATCCGAAGAAGGTAGGCGCATTGCTAAGGCTTTAGGTCAATACAAAGCTGTCATCCTCCGCAATCATGGGTTGTTAACGGTCGGCCAATCTGTAGATTCAGCTGCTTGGTGGTTCATAACGATGGAACGTTCATGTCAAGCGCAGATAATGGCTGAATCTGTAGGTAAGCCGATTTTTATAGAAGAAGAGTATGCAAAATTGACTGCAGAACAAACGGGAACGGAATATGAGGGATGGCTGAGTTTCCAGCCTCTGTGGGAAAGGATCAGAAAAGAGCAACCAGATTTCTTGAAGTGACCATGAAGCACGGCATGGCATAATCCCAACGGATTGCCTTCCCGTAAAAGAGGGAAAAAGGAATCGTATGTTCTTGAGGAGGTATTATAATGTCCGCTTCTAAGAAAGCAGCACCCTCACTTTATATCAGGGTCGATATACCGGAAAAATACATCAATCAGTTTAAGGAGATTTGTTCGGAAGTTGTTGTCGAGCCATGGGAATTCGGCGAACCCGAACCACAGCCAACGGTTGATTTAACAAAGTTTGATGTCCTATATACGCTGGGGCTTCATGATAATCTTAACATTATAAAAAAAGCTCCAAAGATTAAATGGGTCCATTCAGACAGTGCTGGAGTGGAGGCCATGCTGAATGAAGATATACAAAACAGCGATGTCATCATCACCAATGTCAAAGGCTGCACATCTGTCCCGATAGCCGAGCATACGATTGCGATGCTATCTTCGTTAGCAAGAGGCGTACCGACAATGATCAGAAATCAAATAAACAAAACGTGGGTTGAAATTCCAGTGAAAGATCTTGAAAATGCGACAGTGGGGATAATTGGGTATGGTGATATTGGCCATGAAATAGCCAAGAGATGTAAAGCGCTGGGTATGACCGTTATTGGGTGCCGCCGGAATCCCACCAAGAGGAACACAGAATATGAACCTGCTGATTTGATAATGGGAATGGATCAAGTGGATGAGGTCCTTTCCATGTCCGACTTTGTCGTCTTGGCCCTTCCGTTTACAAAAGATACTTCATACTTTTTCAATAAAGAACGCTTAAATAAAATGAAAAAAGGCAGTTATGTAATTAATGTCGGCCGAGGTAATACGATTGTCGATGAAGATTTAATTCATTCCTTGAGCAATGGGCACATAGCAGGAGCGGCTCTGGATGTGTTTGAAGTAGAACCTTTACCTAAGGACCACCCTTTCTGGCAGCTGGAAAACGTCATGGTTTCCCCACATAATGCTTACAACTCTTCCAAGCACCTAGATCGTGTGATGGAATTATTCCTGAGAAATTTAAAGCTTTTTTCTGACGGTAAACCCCTAATGAACGTTGTAGAAAAAAAACTTGGTTATTAACAGCGATCGGTCTTTTGAAAAGAAATTCAAATGGAGTACAAGGGCAGACCCTGATTGGGTTTGCTTATTTTTGTTTAAAAGCCACTGCTTCGTCTTTTTCTTGTATAGGACAATCTCTGATCAGGAAAAGCTGGATATAAGGAGGCGATGTATGAATGGGTACTTTCGAAGTTATTTCCCTGATGCTAAGCTTTGGCATGTTTGTAATTGCTATTCTTGATTTCAAAAATCATGACAAGAATCCTTGAAGATATTGAGGCAGGCCGATGTGTTTGATTAATAATGGAAGCGTTTTAAAAAATTCCGGGTTGTTTAAAGAAGGTATTGATTTTCTCGATTTTTTATAACTTGCAGAGAACACCATTTATGAGGTGTTCTTTTTTGTTTCCAATGAGTTTCAATCGCATATCCATGCATACATAAGTATCATCTTTGACAAAACAATGATATACAAGTATAGTTCCTAATAGACCGGTTGATATAATTTTAAGGAGTGATCCAGCTATGGCAGAGAAACGAAACTCGAAAGACATTCTTATTGAAGCTGCTTCAAAACTTTTTCGTATACGTGGATATTACGGTGTGGGGCTTAAGGACATTATTGAGGAAAGTGGTATCCCAAAAGGTTCGCTGTATCATTATTTTCCGAAAGGCAAAGAAGAATTGGCGATCGAGGCGATTATTCATACAAAAGAATTCGTGATAGATGAAATTAAACGGGGATTTGATGAAATTGAAGACCCTATTAAAGCCATTCAGTCTCATATTTTTCATTTATCCGAGGTTTTTGGTCATAGTGAAAATCTATTAGGACTGCCAATCGGGACGATTGCAGCGGAAACATATACGACGAGCGAGCAAATAAGAATGGCCTGTCAAGAAGCGATGGAAGATTGGCAATCCATTTATGTGAAGAAATTACTCGAAGCGGACTTCAGTGAGAAACGGGCAAAAGAATTGAGTATCGTAATTAATGCTTTGATTGAAGGCGGTATCCTTTTATCTTTAACGGCGAAAAACGGGGAACCTCTCCAAACCATTGCGGAACAGATACCATTATTGCTGATAAATAAATAAGTCATGCGGAAAAATTATCTTAAGCTTAGGTCGAACAGTTAGTAATTGGAGGAATTATTTTATGTCAGCAGATGCAACACAGCAACAAAACCCAGTCATTAGGACGACCCCTATATTAATTGCATTTTTAATTGCAGGGTTCATCGGGTTATTCAGCGAGACGGCATTAAACATGGCGCTGGGGGATCTAATTCAAGAATTCAATGTCAGTCCTTCAACCGTGCAATGGCTGACAACGGGTTACCTATTGACATTGGGGATATTGGTTCCCGTTTCGGGACTCTTGATTCAGTGGTTCAATACTCGTCAATTATTCATTGCCTCAATGGTGTTCTCCATCATTGGTACGCTCATTGCAGCAATTGCACCCGGGTTCGGCATCTTGATGCCAGCCCGTGTCATCCAGGCAATCGGAACGGGTCTTTTATTACCTCTCATGTTCAATACCATTTTATTGATTTTCCCTATTCATAAAAGGGGAGCGACGATGGGATTGATGGGGCTGGTGATCATGTTTGCCCCAGCCATCGGACCGACAGTTTCAGGCTTGATTATTGAAAATCTAAAATGGAATTACATTTTCTGGGTGTCTTTGCCGTTCTTTGTGATCGCTTTACTATTCGGTCTCAAGTATATGCAAAACGTTTCAATAATCACCAAACCTAAAATCGATGGACCTTCCATTATTTTATCGACCATTGGTTTTGGGGGAATTGTTTATGGCTTTAGTATTGTCGGAGAGCAAGGATGGAGCAATGCGATCGTTCTATCCTCGATCATTGTTGGACTTATAGCGTTATTCCTATTTGCTGTGAGGCAATTCAATATGGATAAACCGATGATTGACTTGCGCGTCTTTAAATACCCGATGTTCACGTTAGGGTTAATAACCGTCTTCATCACCTTCATGATCATCATGTCATCCATGATTCTCTTACCGTTATACCTGCAAACCGGTCTTGCATTAGCTGCGTTTTCTGCTGGGCTGGTACTATTGCCGGGTGGAGTGCTTAATGGTATCATGTCTCCGGTTACGGGGCGCATTTTTGATAAGTTCGGTCCAAGAGGGTTAGTGGTTCCAGGCTTCATTATCATGATTGTCATGTTATGGACTTTGACGAACGTAACGACTGAAACAACGATCATAATGGTAATCGTCATGCACTCCCTCCTTATGATTGGTGTTTCGATGGTCATGATGCCGGCCCAGACAAATGGCCTGAATCAACTGCCAAAAAATCTTTATCCGGATGGAACGGCTCTAATGAATACATTGCAACAAGTATCGGGGGCCATCGGTACAACCGTTGCCATTACGATCATGTCAGCATCCCAAAAAAATTATATGGCAAATGCAGAAGATCCGTTCGATCCATCTGCCATTAGCGGTTCATTGACTGCAGGCGTTCAAGATGCCTTTATTTTCGGCCTTGTCCTTGCAATCATTGGTTTGATCGTATCGTTTTTTATCAGAACAGCACGAGACTAATAAGATAAATTAGCCAGCAGGGAATAGAGTTTCTCTGTCTGGCTTTTTTACTGGTCTTTATTACCATATTTTATCAAAAGCGATAAAATCAGATTGAATTATTTGAAAATTAATCACTTATCGGATAATCTTACACAATGAAAGTTACTAAAAATTCAGTTCAGGTAAAGCGGTTAACAGGAGGAACTCAAATGAAAACAATAAAAACCAAAATGTTTGAACCTGTAACAATAGGTGCATGGAACTTAAAAACAAGAACGGCAATGGCTCCTATGACTCGGTCGTTTGCCGATAACGAAACTGGTGTTGTGAATGACCTGACCGTTGAATATTACCGAAAGCGCGCTCAAGATGGAATCGGACTTATCATTACTGAGGGTGTAGTGATTTCACCAAGAGCAAAGGGCAATCCTGGGGTTCCCGGAATATATACTCAAGAGCAAATCGACGGGTGGAAAAAAGTAACGGAAGCAGTACACGCAGAAGGCGGAACGATTATTGCGCAAATCTGGCATGTGGGCCGTGCAAGTCACCATGAAATTATAGGAGGACTTCCTCCGCAGGCTCCGTCACCTATCGCTGCGGAAGGTAAGGTTTCACGATTCGGCAAACCTTTTGACATTCCTGAAGAAATGACAGAGACGGATATTGCTGAAGTTGTGAACCAATATAAACAAGCGGCAAAGAATGCAATGGTTGCTGGTTTTGACGGCGTTGAAATTCATGGTGCACATGGCTACTTAATAGACCAGTTCAATTCTGACACCTCCAATAAAAGGACCGATCGGTACGGTGGTGATTTAAAACAGCGTCTGACATTTATGAAGGAAGTGCTAAAAGCAGTTATTGATGCGGTAGGAGCGGAACGTACCCTTATTCGTTTCTCGGCTTTGAAAATTGACCAGCCGTCTTATATGTGGGAAGACCCTGAAAAAGCGATCCAAACATTTATTGAAGCGTTCAATGAAACAGGAGTCAAAATGATTCACCCATCCACGATGGAATTTACCAAACCGATTGCAAGAGGATTGACCATGCATGAATTGGTACGCAGCCATTGGGATGGAATCATAGTTGGTGTGGGGGGGCTAGATCCCGAAACAGCAGAAGCCGCACTGGAAAAAGGTATCATTGATATTGCGGCGATTGGCCGTCCGCTTATCGCCAACCCGGATTATCTGGCACGAATTAAGAAAGATGAAAAACTTGTTGATTACGAGGTAAAGAAACATTTAGGGCATTTGATTTAATAGAGATAAAATGTAAGGCTGGCTTGTTCTTTGACAGGACACCGCAGCAACCATACTTCATTTTCTAAAACTGATGCGATTCTTCTTCAAGAAGGGTCGCCTTTTCTTATGAACATAAAAGGGGAGAGTGGATAGTATATCGATGGAACGTATCATGGTTATCGGAGTGTCCGCGGGTGTCGGAAAATCTACTTTTGCAAGAAGACTTGGAGATAATTTGAATATTGAAGTGCATCATTTGGATACATTTTACTGGAGGCCTGGCTGGGTGGAGGCTCCTTTAGAGGCTTTTATTTCTGCCCAGAAGAAGGTATTGAGTCATGACAAGTGGATCATGGAAGGCAATTATAGTCATTCTTTTAACCTACGTTCGGAGCTAGCCGATACGATTATTTATTTAGAACTTCCCCTCGGTGTTTGCCTTTACCGTGTGATAAAACGCTGGTTGTCTAATCTAGGTAAAACAAGGCCTGATATGGCTAAAGGCTGCAATGAAAAACTAGACTGGCAGTTTATTAAATTTATCATATCCACTTACTTTCCTCGCAAGAAAGAAATGAAAGCCAGATTTGCCGATCTTCAAAAGAGTGACTCTGAAAAGGTGATAGTCATTTTAAAAAGCAAGCACGAAATTGAAGGATATCTGATGAATGTGATGGGATAGGCTTTTTACCATTAATCTTTATGAATCTTAGCGATTTTCGAAACTGGGTCTTTCCTGATCTTAACAGCGAGCTCATAAGCACAAATGGAAAAGGGATCTTCCAATCGAAGATCCCTGAGATTTTAGACAAGTTGGCCACAGTTTTGTTTATGGCTTGTACAATTTGGCCGTTGATTTATAGGTGTCGAAATCATTGAAATTGATCAGTTTGATCAATTTGTTGACGAGGTTAATATTCGTTACCATCTGCAGCATTTGGAGCTTAAGATTAAACAAACATTACTTACATTTTGTGAAAAATTAGATGGATCCCTCATCGAAAATGGAAACGGACGCTATCAAATATTTAGTTCACGAAAGGCCATTGAAACGGGAAATTGGCAGCTTGCGAAGTACTGTTCAACAACTGGCCCTTGAGATGGATGTTTCTGTTGCAGTCGGCATTGGTTTTGGTGAAACGGCTGCCTCAGCAGAAATCAATGCCCGCAAGGCGATCCGTCATTCAAAAAAGAAAGAAATTTCTGGAATTGTTGTTATCCAGGAAGATGGTGTAATGATCGAGTCCGTAGGTCAAGAAGAACAATTGGCATATACCTTCCGTTCCAATGATAAAGAACTGCTGGATAAATTGAATCAGGCTAACATTAGTGTAAAAACGTATAAAAAGATTGAAGCATTGATCGATCGTATGGGCTGGGACGGCTTCACGTCCTCGGACTTAGCTTCCCATTTATCCATGACCGTTCGAAATGCCCAGAGAATCATTAGTGGTTTGAGTGAAAGTGGTTTAGTGGAGTACAAAGGAGAAGAACTTCAATCACCTCGGGGAAGACCTCGTAAAATTTATATGTTAAAAAAGTAACACCTTGACGTACTTCGTATTCACGTAAATGAAATTCGGTTTCCGGTGAGATTATTGTGCCAATATCCCAATTAGAACATAAAGTAAAGGAACCCATTTAATTAATTCCTCCTTAAAACAAAGAAGGAGATGTTTCTATTGTCAAATTGTGATTCTGATAACGGTGTTGGTGGATTTAGTGGAGGTTTCGCTTTTATAGTCGTATTGTTTATACTCTTAATCATTGTTGGAGCTACTTGTTATGGTAGCGGTAATGGCGCGGTCCAAGGATATGGCGGTTTCTGCTAAAAGCTCACCCGCTGTAACGAACAGAGTAAATAAGGCTAGTTTTAGGAGGATGATCTTTGTTTAAAAGGGGTCATTCTTTTTAATTCCATTGATATCTGTATTGATTGTGGTATATTTCACGTTTTAGATCCCCAGTGGCGAAGAAACTTCGTGATTCTTTTGGTTGAGTTACAAACTCGCAGGTGCATAACAGGATCGAAGGGTATTATCCTTAGTTTCTAACACGCGAAATAACTATTTCTATACCAAGGCAAGACTGTACTGCAGGAAAGGGACCGATACCTGAATGATGGCCCATTCGCCACCCATCTTCCTGCATAAAATAATTGAGCCCGATAGATTGTGAGGGAGGTAATTGCTTGGGTGAAAAAAAAGGATCAAACGCCTCTTCCAATAACCATTCTCACTGTTTTGAACCATTTATAAGCCCCAACCCCATTACTTCATTAAATCCTGTTCAACGCTTTCCTAAAATTGATAAAACAGCATTTGTCAGTCAGTTTTCCAGTGTCATAGGTGATGTTACCATTCGTAACAATGTCTATGTAGCGCCTAATGTAAGTATACGTGCGGATGAAGGAACTCCTTTTTATATAGGATCCAATTCAAATATACAGGACGGAGTAATTTTACATGGATTATTCAATAAAAGGATTTTAGTTGGGACAAATGGTTATTCGATATTCATTGGAAATGAAGTGACCATTGCTCATGGTGCGATTGTCCATGGGCCTTGTTATATTGCAGATAAGGTATTTGTTAGTTTTAATTCCATTGTTTATACGGCAATTGTAGGAAGAGGCGCATTTATTTCTTATAATGCAGTAGTAACAAATGGCGTTCGAATACCGCCTGGTAGGTTTGTACCGCCAGGAGCTAATATTGATTCACAAGAAAAAGCGGATTCACTTTCAACAGTGCCTAAAGATAGTAAGGAATTTGCACATGAAGTTCAACGGGTCAATCATGAATTCCCCGCATCTTATCACCTGTTATTTGGGAAAAATCGTTGCTCCTGCGGATTTGCCTATGACCAGTGATAAGTATGGCTGGATCGGGTCATTCGTAGAGGATTCCAGAAATGGAAGCTGTCATTGAGGCAGCTTTTTTATTGTTATGGGCGGACATTAAGCTTTTTGGAATCAAAGGTGGTCCAGTCTACACAGGATAATTCAATGATCGCTAGAAGGGGACCTTTGAGAATTGTTCTTTTAACAATGAAGAGTGCCTGCAATTGAAACAAACCGGTCTGAATATGACCGGTTTGTTTCATTAGTTACTCTGATTTAGAGCTCTGATCTTTATTTCTTTTATTTCCTTTGCTGTTGTCCCCACTAACAGGGGTTTGTCCGTGTAATTGCGGCGAATTTTGGTTACGGCTGCCTTTATTGAATTTTTTTGTCATGTCTCACATCTCCTTTCTTTTTTCAAATACAGTTTGTCCTTTTTTGGAGAACTTATGTTTCTAATATTTTTCATTCACGGCTAGTAAGGTAGCTCAGTAGGGAGGATAGGTAGAATAATCATTACCTGTTGAAAAAAGCTCAGCCCTATGGAGTTACGGAGGACTGAGTTAATGTCTTAAAACGCTTGTCGGGCATCCAGGTTATCAATCTGGAACCAGTAAGGGGAATTGCCATTCGCCTTTGAGGGATCTTGCACAGACAAGGCGTACAAATTGGCTGTTATGACGGTTGAAAGTGCTAATAATGAAGATAAAATAATCGTAAGGGAATGTTCGTAGGATCTTTTAACATAGTTCATTCAAGAGGTTTTAATTACATAATTCTTTAAAAAGCTTGCAGTAGTAGTTTGTAGCTCTGAAAAAAAGAACAGTATATACAGATAACTGATTTCAAGGATACATGTGGCATTCTTTTTTAAAGCATGCATGAGTGATCTTTCCTTTCTTATTGTAATTTCATCAATTATACTAATGAATTTATACAAAATCTTCCTCTTTGTTAGATTACCTGCCATTGTTTTTCTGGATGTGCGATTTTGTTGAAACAGGATCGTTCACCATGGCCAACTGATGCCATGTATATGGAGGAGGCTATTTTACGTGGCTCAATAAACACTTGCTATTTTGGTAATGGGCATCATTCTTTAACCCTAAGTACGGAATATGACATAGGTGATTACTTTTATCCACTCAAAATTACAGTCCATAAGTTCCTGTTCCATTTACGGTGATTAAATTAGGTAGAAAGTCGCAACGTTGCTTTTCTGATCTCAGGGTTTTATGATCATTACTCGATCAGGTCAATAGAGGAATGCTACTTACTCTTCATTACTTACATATATTCAAAAAATGTAGAAAAATTCGATGCCCGGTTGATTTAGATGCCCTGACTTAATGACATATAAGCTCAGGCATTTTCTTGTATTTCTCAACTGTTATCAACCAGGCAGTCCATCACCATAAATCAGGTTATAAAACACCAAAATCCTCCTTTTGATCTCATGTAACACTGCCATGCCAGGTGTTCAGAAAATGACGAATCCTGACATTGCCATTTTAAGAATGAAAGCTCTAATGTGAGTGGTAATGAGCAAGAAGTTGTATTTTTTTAACATTCGTTGAATTCTGAAAACTATCGTGTTAAAATTTGGTAGCACCAGCAATCATATTACGTATTTACATATTAATAGGGCCCTATTATTCAGAAGATTGCTAGATTTTTTCACATCTAGACTTTAGTGATTTACTGCGTAAAAATAAAATCAATAGATTGGAGCTAAGTTAATGGGTGTAGATACTAATGCAAGTACGAAGAATAAATTAAAAGTTGATTATGTGTTTACAGATGCAGAGAATCAACTTCTTACAAATAAATTTTTGGAATTGAAATGTAATCCTTATGAAGATTACACTTCCTTTCGTTCAGAAATCGAAAACATTGTCGAAAACGATGTTGAAATAAAAGATATTGTGGAAAAAATAAAAGCTGCCGGTAATAGGATTTGGAAGGAAGAACCTTACTTATACCTACAAAACTGCCCTATAGATAAAGATGTTCCTATTTTTGACCATGAATCACCAGTTCAATCAAAAAGAGAGCTTAAAAAAACATATGTTGGGGAAGGTTTTCTTCAATTCTATGCGAAAGTCATGGAAATTCCAGCTATTGGATATATAAATGTAAATGATGGCGATGTCTTTCAAGATATCTATCCCATGAAATCTTTATCAGAAACACAATCACAAAAAGCACTGGTGGCTTTAGGCTTCCATAAAGATTTAGCAAATCATTTCGTTCGGCCTGATTTTGTGAATATGTTATCAATGAGGGCCTATGAAGGAAACCAAATCTTTACAACATTCGTCAAAAATATTGATTTAATTCAGAAACTTGATCCTTCTGATTTAAATTTGATGCGTCAAGAACTCTTCTATACACCTTTTGATGATTTATCGACATATGGTAATCGTACTGAATTAGGGCGTGCAAAAAATCACGCCATCCTATTGAATGAAGAAGAATTTGATATTGCATATTTTGAAAATCGGACAGTGGGTCTTACGGAAGAAGCCCAGGGAGTTGTAGATAAAATAAAAGTTTTACTACATGAATTAAAGGCTCCGCACCTACTAAAAGCGGGTGAATTCATTTCCTTGTCAAACAATCATTCTATTCATGGTAAGGATGTTGAAGAAATCACGGATGTGGAAAAGCAAAGGACTCGTTGGATAATGAAAACCGTTAATTTGTGGAGTTTAGAAGAACATAAAGAGCATTATGTAGATGGTACAGATTGCATTGTAAACGGATAAATAATAAATCTGTCGGGAGTTAGCTCCCGACAGGTTTGTTTCCTCTAATAGCTTTGAATTTTATAATACATACTAAGTTGCCCAAAGGAGGACAGCGTTATTGATTTTCCAATACGCTAAATTATTATGAATAATAGGTTTCTTCAAAATGCTTTTGAACTTATGGTAACTATATATCCCAATAACATTGCAATAAAAGATAAAGATATGGTTATAACATATAAGGAATTGGATAGTTGGGCAAATGCTCTCGCCCATTTGCTTGTAAAGAAGGGTATTAACGAAGGAGACCGGGTGGCCATTGCAGCAGAAAGATCCATTTCATTAATAGCTGCCATGCTTGCAACGCTAAAAGCGGGTGCTGCTTACGTACCACTTGACCCTTCTTATCCATTAGACAGACTGAGATATTGTATTGAAAAAGCAGAAGTCAATGTATTAATGACTGACGGTTCCGTTAAGGATTTAGCCTTTAATCGGAATTCAATAGATTTAAGAGAGCATTCTAAAATTAGGGCGGAAGATCCTCCAATGGTTCTGATTAATAATGAAACACCTGCCTATATCATTTTCACATCGGGCTCTACAGGACGACCAAAAGGTGTAGTTATTCCGCATCGTGCCATTGTCAATCATATGCAATGGATGCAAAAAGAATTTTCTTGGACTGAAAATGATGTATTTTTACAAAAAACTGCATCGGGATTCGATGCTTCTGTTTGGGAGATATTTGCACCACTATCGTCTGGTGGTACTATGGTTATCGGTTCATCCAACCCATTTGATATTGCAACTGATATCAAAAGGCATAAAGTAACAGTTGTACAGTTTGTACCAACTGTACTTAAATTATTGTCAGAACAAGAATTATTATCCAATTTTACATCCTTGCGCCTTTTGTTTTGCGGTGGTGAGTCATTGCAAACATCATTAGTAAATAAAATCCAAAAGAATTTACCAATACCGATTATAAATCTATATGGTCCTACTGAAGCAGCTATTGATACTACTTATAGAGTTTGTTTGCCAGGTGAAAATCACCTTTTTAGAGAAATCGATTTGGGACAGCCAATCGATAATGCTTCAGTACATGTTGTGGATGAAGAGTTGAATTTATTAGGTACTGGTTGCGAAGGGGAACTACTGATTTCCGGTGAGGGTCTAGCCTTGGGTTATTTTGGTCTTCCCGATGCTACAAAAGAAAAGTTTGTTATATGTCCTTCTACAGGTCAATTGTCTTACCTCTCTGGAGATCTTGTTCATATTAGAGAAGATGGTCATTACGAATTTCGAGGTCGTAAAGATTTACAAATAAAGTTAAGAGGACTTCGTATTGAACTTGGTGAAATTGAAGAAACCATACGGGAAGTATCTTTCGTTAAAGACATAGTTGTAGAGGTTCGTGAAGAAGTCGAAGAACAATGGCTTGTAGCTTATATACGTTGTGATACTGAGTCTTGGGATGAGATTGGGTTGAGAAGCTATATTGAAAAACGTTTGCCTTCCTATATGATTCCTAATTTTTTTGTCCAGATGGATCGTTTCCCTTATTTAGAGAATGGGAAAATGAATCGACGGCAATTATCTTTAATACCTTTTAGAAGTAATAATGATTTTGGCGGAATTCATGATAAATGGGAGCAAGTCATTGCGAATATTTGGGAAGATGTCTTAGGAGAAAAAGTTCATTCTGCTACAACTGCATTTGCCTCGGCAGGAGGGCATTCTTTACTGGCAATTCGACTCGCAAACCTTCTTTCCGCGGAGTTTCAACTTTCGTTAACACATGGATTTGTCTTCTTGTATCCAACAATTCGAAAACAAGCAGATTATCTGAAAAAGAATATTTCAAAGAATGGCAAGAATACTGTAGAACCTAAGAAATTGGAAAAGATAAACCAAAAAATTGATGCTAATCTTGAAGCTCCATTATCGTTGGGACAACAGGGGATACTATTCTTTGAACAAGAAAAAGGAGCATCTCAATATCATATAGCGTTTCTGTTAAACTTTGAAAAAAGTAAAACTACAAAAATAAAAAAAGCAATTTCCTATTTACGAAGAAGACATCCGATTTTATCATCACGAATTATATTAACTACCAATGGTGAATATATACAGAAATATGACAGTACGCTGAATTCCGAAATAAGTGAACGTTCAGTTGAGGAAACGGGCTTAAGAGAAGAAATTCAAACTGAAGCAGAAAGGAAGTTTGAATTAAATAAGGGAGGATTTCGTGCCTCATTATTTAGTACTGACAAGGCGGAATATTTATTATTAACTTTCCATCATCTAATAGTTGATGGTTGGTCA
Source organism: Peribacillus sp. YIM B13477 (assembly GCF_042787955.1). Lineage (NCBI taxonomy): Bacteria > Bacillati > Bacillota > Bacilli > Caryophanales > Bacillaceae > Peribacillus > Peribacillus sp. YIM B13477. The sequence continues at coordinate 917,491 of NZ_JBHZPD010000002.1, read as the reverse complement.
TCTCAGTTATTTGTAGATGAGTTGCATGAACTTATTGGAACCGATCTAGTGGAAAATACGGAAATGAATGCTGCATTCTTCCAATTTGCCCATCATCAAAACTCAATGGATTTTAGTGAGGGTCTTGAATTTTGGAAGGAGTATCTAGATCAGATTCCAAATCAATCAAGATTCTCAACAAGTATGATGAAAGGGAGTACCCAAACAATAAATGGTAATCATATAAAGTTTTCGCTACCAAAAGAACTAGAGCAAAAGATACTTTCTTTTTGTCAGAATACATCAATTACAGAATTCTCCATTCATCTAGCAATGGCAGCTTATGTCCTTGCCAGAATGAGTGGTCAACGGGATATTTGCATGGGGGTACCAGTAGCAAATAGAACCTACGAACAGGATTTTGAAGCAATTGGGAATTATGTTAATGTTGTTCCGTTTAGAATAAACTTTACTGAGGATGCTACATTAAAAAGTATTTCCGAAAAGATTGCACAGGATTATGCCGAGATAATAAAGTACGAGCATATTCCCATTGAAAAAATTATTCCTGCTGTTCTGAAGAGTAGAAATAGTGACTATCGGCCACTATTTCAAGTTATGTTTGTATACAATAGATTTTTGAAAAAACAACCCTATACTCAATTTAAAATGGAATCGGTTTTAAGTGATACTTCCAAATGCGATCTTAGTTTCATCATAGAGCATGATGGAGAGAATTCAACATTCACAATAGAATACTGTAACGATTTGTTTACGGATCATGTAATCTCGGAAGTGAAGCAAGAATGGATCTCTCAAATGCAAAGAATAGCTGATGAAACCACTAAATTTGAAATCAAGGAAAATAGTATTGAAGCTACAATATTGAAAAATGACAAAAACTATCATGCGGATAAAGAAACATTAATGAAAGTTCAAAACATATGGAAGGATATCTTCAGAAACTCAGACGTCAATATAAATAGTAACTTTTTTGAAATAGGTGGCCATTCGTTATTGGCCATGAAATTTATTGCTCTACTAAATAAGCAATTCGAGCTAACTTTGCCAGTATCAATTGTATTTGATTATCCCACTATACAAGGAATAGCTCATGTTATAACAAACTCCATTAAACCTAATGGCGTAGTACACGTCTCACCAGCTGAGAATCGTCAAAAAATATGGTTTATTCACCCTGCTGGCGGAGCACTTTGGTGTTATAAAGAAATGGCTGCGGAATTAAATGAAATGTTTGACGTCTGGGGAATTGAAAGTGCGGAGATTCCTGAAAGTGATAAATATGAAGATGATTTATTAAATATGGCTAAACGATATGCTTCTTATATTCTATCTGTTCAACATGAAGGGCCATATTATATTACGGGCTATTCGTTCGGTGGTAATGTGGCTTATGAAATAGCTCGTTCCTTTGAGGCTGAAGGAAGAGACGTTGGTTTATTAACATTATTAGACTGTCATTTCAGTACAGCTCGTGATTTCGACAAAATGGAGTTTGTTAAATCATATGCATTAAAGTTTACAAATGGAGCTAATGATAAGTTTAATCCGGATGAGTTAACCCATATGGACAAAGGGGAACTATTGGAATTCCTTTTAAACTTAGGAAAAGATGGCGGTCATCTCCATATGGACGCAGAAGTTGAGGACGTTAAGAGCGGCTTGGGAATTTGGGAAGCAAATAATGTCGCTATTCATCGTTACAATATATCAGGAGCTTTTTATGGAAAAGTTCTGTTTATACGAGCTGAAGAAAATGAGCAGGATACTACTGTGGGTTGGGAAAATTACTTGGCTGGGGAACTAACAGTGCGTTCAGTTCCAGCTCAACATTTTACGATCTATAAATCTCCAAATGCTGAAAATGTTGCTAAGATTATTATGGAGCAAGTTGCATCTATAAGGTATGTATAAATCTAAGGAAAAAGGGTTTTTAGTATGAAAAAAAATCATATGCGTTGGAGATTTTTTGCTGAGGGTATTCAAAACACTTTATTTTATATGCTATTTCCATTTATTGTTTTATATTTAAACGATGCCTGGAACCCTTACCTAGCATCTTTTGCTTTAGCCATAATTTCAGTATTGGGTGTAATATCAGGTATTTGGGGTGGGATCTTTGCAGATAGGATAGGAAGAAAACCTATGATGATATCTTCAAGTATAGGTTTTCTGGTTGCGACTATATTATTTATCATTGGAAGAATAGCTGGAAGCAATATAATGGTGTTTGGCAGCTTCGGTTTAATGAGTATAGCTTATTCTTCATATATACCTGCAGGAAGAGCTTATATATCTGATTGGCTCGATGAAAAGGAACAAAAAAAAGCTTATGTATTCACCTACCAGATATTTAATGTTGCGGTGACGCTTGGTCCACTTATAGGAAGTTTCATATTTGATTCCATGCCTATTTGGTTTATCGGGACATCCTTGGTATCTGTACTGACTTTAGTATATATATCACTATGGAAAACTCCGGAATTTCAGGATAATAGAAAATTAGGTAATGAAGAAAGAATGAATGCAAATGGTAAGTTTACAAAAGCAGTAGTGCTTATAGGAAAAGATAAACGTCTTTTAATTTTTGTTGTTGCCAGTGTATTTGCAGCTCAAGCTTTCATGCAGTTAGAAATATTGCTTCCGTCAACTTTACTAGATCGATTATCTGAAAGTACATCAATATTCGGTTTTACAATTAATGCTTCTCAAAACTATGCTTCCTTGTTAATGACGAATGGGATTTTGGTAATTATTTTAGGCAGCATGGCGGCTAGACTTTCTTCAAAGTATAGCACCCGTTTTGGGTTTGTAGGTTCCAGTATTTTGTATGCTTTCTCCATGGTTATTTTTGGTTTTTCTCAAAACTATATAGGTTTTTTTATAGGAGTCTTAATCCTTACAGTAGCTGAATTACTTGTTGTTAGTACACAGGACTCTTACATTGCTGGCATTGCGCCTGCTAACCAAAAAGCACAGTACTTTGCTGCGGCAAATATACGCTATTCAATAAGTCGAATATTTGCTCCACAGTTACTAGCATTTGTACCATTAATTCGGCATGAGGGAGCTTTTCTGGTCGCTGCTTTTTCTTCCTTAATAAGCGCTTTCCTATTTTTCATGCTCTTTCAAAAAAGTATATTAGCTTATAATTCAAAAGTTGGACAGAGTATATCGGAGAAAATATAAAAAAAGGCAGAAATATTCTGCCTTCGGAATGTAGACAAACTCGATGAAATTTGAGTTTGTCTACATTTTTTTCGGTTGTACATTTTGAACATTGATTTCCACTCCAGGCACTCGCTTTTCCCGCAGGCGTCTCGCACCTTACGTTCCACTCAACATTGTTTTGCCATTTAGATAGAATTGCCTAAAGTCTTCATTTTTTTTAAATAGAATGAATAAAGCTTGAGGTGATGACGATGCTTTATTAATATGATTCCATTCAGCGAGGCGTAAAAAAATTGAAGAAGTTGAAAACAAATAGGGCTGTTTGTTCTTAGGCAATGGTTTCCATGATAGTGTGCCCCATTTCTCAGCTTCAGGGAAAATCATGAACGACGCTTTAAAACTTCTATATAGTAATATAAAGTTATTTAAAGTGTTTTCAACTCATTCATCAAACTATTCAATTCTATAATATCGATATTATCAGGGAATTCGAAATGATTTTCATTTCCTTTATTAGTACAAATACTTATGGGATACCCAGGTCCAAGATGATACAACTTAAAACGATAGTCAGACGTATTTCCAATTTTTAAGCCTAGTGATTTTATTTTTGAAAATTCCTCAGTTGGTATTTCTAAACTATAACGATTCCTTCTATTCAAGATTGAAAAAGTATTTGGGGGAACCAAAAAACCTGAACCTATACATTTTAACCAGCTTTCCTTCAGCGTCCACATTTTAAAGAAAATTTCGATTTGATTAGCTTTGGGTGATTTAATTAAATACATTAGTTCTTCACTGCTAAAAGTACTTTTGGCAATTTCATAGATGTTGAAATCTTTGACCTCTTCTATATCAACGCCTATGGAATCATTATGAATGCCAACAACAACCCAATCACCTGAATGGGAAATATTAAAGTGAATTCTTCCTCCTGCTAGATGGGGTTTCCCATTTTCCCCTAAGACAAATTGGATATTTTGAAATGGATCTTTTAAACTGTCACTTATGAACCACTTAGCTAATAGCTCCCCAAATAAAGAACGGTATTTATCCTTTATCTTTTGTAATTTGTGTATGCTCAATTGTCTTTGTCTAGAACACAAATTGAGCATTTCTTCATAAGTATTTTCATTCAAATCAATTGGTAATTTTAAAGCGATAATCTTCAATTTTGATCTCCTTATTTACCTTAATATTGTAGGTACAAGAATCATTTGAGTGATCTTTGCAAACCCGGGGGAGACACAATTCTCAATTGGTATTTTTACTGGTGATGTCATTTTTGTTTAAAAATTCAATGATTCCACTCACCAATCCAGAGGATAATGGCAGTTCAGGATTTGTATAGGTTGCTAAATTTCCTGCTCGATCTTCAGGGGCTTCTTTCAATACATGATTCATCTTTTCGATTATAAGTAATTCTGAATCGCTTTTTTCCTCATGTAACGCTTTTGCATTAGTTGCCGGTACTTGAATGTCTCTATTGCCGTTTACGATTAGAACAGGGATATTCAGTTCCTTTACTGATTCTAGCGGGTTATATTGAATCCAAGAAATCATGTAAGGCTGAACAGAGGGGCGGAATACACTTTGCAGATCAGCGCTGACGGTCTCGACTTGTTTTCCTTGTTTTAGCTTTGCCAGTATAACTTTGGATTCCGTTAATAACGCCGGTGTAAGCTGCTCTTCAAGCTGTTTGATGAGAACTTGGTCAATAGGTTCGCCTGCACCCGCCAATGAAATGAATATGTCTGTTTCTGTTTTCTTTGCGGCTGCCATTCCAATTAACGAGCCTTCGCTATGGCCGATGATGCCGACTTTTGAAAAACGGCCATCCTTTTTGGCAAATTGGACCCAGGCAGCTGCATCATCAATATACTGTTCAAATCTCAGGTCCTCTTCTTTTCCTGCCAATTGCATATTTTCACCAATTCCTCGCTTATCATACCTGATGCTTGCAATCCCTTTTTCAGCAAGACTTTCGGCTAACATTTTCAAACTATTATTTTTCCCGGGATTTGCAATGGTGTTACCATCTTTATCGGTCGGCCCGGAACCCGCAATTATAATCATCACAGGAAAAGGCCCTTCATGTGTTGGTGTTTCTAAAAGGCCTTTAATGGTTCCGTTCTTTAAGTCGGCCTGCACGATTTCACCTGATTCTTTTTCTTCAACTGCCTGATCGGATTTCTTGAGCAATTCAAAAGGGAAGGCTTGCCCTTTTTGAACAAATGTTCCTGAAATCTTATCCTGATTTACTTTCCCATCAAACGTAATTTGCTGATTTTGGATTTTCATATCAAAAAACAAGTCTGATTCACTTAACCTTACACTTGTTAAGGGGAATTCGTTCAACCCTTGAACAGGAATACTTATCGTTCCATCTTTCTTCGTAAAATGAACAATGATTGGAAGCGGTTGATTTGGGATCTTAATATCTCCTTCCCATCTGCCTTCAATAGCATTCAATGAGCTCACTTCCTTCGATTTCTCTTCCACCTGTACCTCGTCCTTGGTTCTGCAACCTGCCATTAATAAAGCAGCACTTACGATAATACATATAATCGACAAAATTTTTTTCATTTGAGCCAGTTCCTTTCTTGAAATAATTAGACTCAGTCATTGGATATCCGTCTTCATTATAAGTAAGTTTCAATATATAATTCCAACATTTTCCCTTGTAGTTGCATGTATTTCTCCGTTGTATCCTTTTAAAAAGGGTGGCAATTGTGGCTGTTAAGAGGGAATTTCTTAAAAAATATTGAAGGGACATTCAATCAGACATAATAACCGGGAGAGCAAAAGTCGGTGTTTTTTTTTTCAGGTAACTTTTTGGGGGATGGATATCTGGTCAAAATTAGAATTATTTGAATTAACCATTGACATCTAAATGAAACTCTTTTAGAGTGGATGTGTAAATTAAATATCCTCGTTAGGTGAGGCTCCTGTGTAGGAGATACGCTACTGCCCAAAAATGTCGAAAGACGCCAATGGGTCAACAGAAACCATCGACATAAGGTGGTTTTTAATGTAGCTGGCTTTGTCCTATGCCACACAGTGCTAAAGCTCTACGAATGGAGGAACTGGATTTATGCTTGTATTTGTCATTCAGTCATATACGGCTGTTTGTATTTGTCATCCAGACAATGTACGCATATATACCGTATTTAACACCTTCATTTGTAATGGAGGTGTTTTTATTTTTTTCCTGGAGGTGAGGGATTTGGATAACGATTCACGAAGACATACTCGTGAATGGAAACAAGATTTTGGAAGGGGAATAATAATATTTTTTTTACTTTTAATATTTAAGGGAAATATTTTTTGGCTCCCCTAAAAAGGAGTGAGAGACAAGATGATAAAAGTCCTGACGGAAGATCAAATGACTTTACAGATCATAAAGGTATTAAAAGAAGGAAAAAAGAAAGAATTTCAAGCGATATTGGATGAACTCCAACCATATGACATTGCGCGTATTTTTGAGGGGCTCCCAGAAAAACATCATACACGCTTCTTGTTGTTACTCGATTCAGAACAAATCGCTGAACTGATTCAAGAAGTTGAGAAAGTCCATCAATTAAAAATTCTTAGTAAATTGGGAATAGAAAAATCCGGACATGTAATGGATTTAATGGATAATGATGATCTAGCTTCATTGTTAGAGGACCTATCCCCTGGAAAAATCGAAGAACTTCTTTCTGGCATGAAACAAGAAGAATCAAAAATCGTTCAAAATATCATGAATTATCCCCCTGAAACGGCAGGGAGAATCATGACAAACCGTTTTGTATGGATCCCCCAACATTATTCGGTGCGTGAATCAGTTGAAAAACTGAAAATCTTTGCGGAGTTTTCGGAAACGATCAACTATCTTTATGTAATAGATAATGGTAAAAAATTAGTAGGTGTTGTCTCGTATCGGGATTTAATAATAAATGATGAATCTGAAAAAATTCAAGATATTATGTACAGCCGGGTTATCTCCGTATCTGCAGATGAAGACCAAGAAGAGGTGGCTCGTGTTATCGAGCGATATGATTTTTTAGCAATTCCAGTAGTTGAAAAAAATAATGAGTTATTAGGAATTGTAACCGTCGATGATATTATTGATGTTGTCATTAAGGAAGCGAATGAAGATATTGAAAAATTATCGGCATCCGGTAAAGCTATAGACTTTGACACGAAGGCGCATGTGGCCGCATATCGTCGGCTGCCCTGGCTTATTTTACTTTTATTCATCGGATTAGTGTCCGGAACCATTATAAGCGGTTTTGAAGAAACCTTGTCCAAAGTTGTTGCACTTGCCTTCTTTATGCCGATGATCGCAGGGATGACTGGAAATACAGGCACTCAATCTTTAGCTGTTGTTGTAAGAGGCCTAATCACTAGTGATACGGATAAAGGAGTCGTGACCAGGCTCATTATACGGGAACTGAAAGTTGGCTTGATAATAGGCATCACCTGCGGAATATTAATTTCCATCATAGCTTATGTTTGGCAGGGAAATCCCGTTTTGGGATTAGTGGTGGGAAGTTCATTGGTGATGACCTTGATTATCGGGACTTTAGCTGGGACCATTATTCCTTTGATATTATATAAATTCAACATCGATCCCGCAGTTGCGTCTGGTCCGCTAATTACAACACTGAATGATATACTCTCGTTACTAATTTACTTTGGAATTGCAACGATGTTCATTTCAAAATTGATGTAGACTATCCATGAATTAGTTCATAAGAAGAAGGGGCAGTAGCCCTGTAACGGAAAATAAAAAAAGAGTATTTCAAGCTGCGGCCTTTTTCCGGTATCCAATCGGGGAAAGGCCGTTAAATTTTTCTGGTGAGCGAAACGTTTATTAAAATGAAAAACATGGGACATAATAGGCTGTAGCAAGTTTGAGGTTTTCAGGAAAGGATACATAAATAGTGTTATGGAAGCAATAGCCAATCATTTTCTTTGACCTATGAACTTCATCAGTGATACGCTTCTTTTCGAAATTACGTATTCAAACCAAGGAGGAACAATCATGACACAAACCAAACAACAAATAATCACCCTGGCAAATCGTCCGAAAGGTATGCCTTCGAAAGGGGATTTTAACTTTGTTGAGAGTGCAGTTCCTACACCGAAGGATAATGAGATTTTAGTACGTACACTATATTTATCTGTCGATCCATACATGCGTGGCAGAATGCAAGATACCAAATCATATATAGCTCCATTTGAATTGAATAAGGTCATCACGGGGGGCGTTGTTGCTGAAGTTGTTGAGTCGAAATCGAGTTCCTTCAAACAAGGGGATGTCGTTGTTGGGAATATCGACTGGGCAGAATACACAGTTGTCACTGAAAAGGAAATCCGTGTGATTGATCCCAAGGTGGCTCCGGTCACAACTCATTTAGGGATTCTTGGAATGACAGGTTTAACTGCTTATTTTGGTTTGCTTGATATTGGTAAACCTCAAGAAGGTGAAACGGTAGTCGTTTCAGGAGCGGCTGGAGCAGTTGGTTCAGTAGTCGGACAAATTGCTAAGATTAAAGGTGCGAAGGTTGTTGGCATCGCTGGTTCGGATGAAAAACTTGAGTACTTAACGAAAGAGCTCGGGTTTGATGGAGCCGTAAATTATAAAAGTGATAGTTTTGCGACAGATTTAGCCAATGCTGTTCCTGATGGAGTCGATGTTTATTTCGATAATGTTGGCGGCGAGGTGTCCGATGCTGTTTTTACACTTTTGAATGCGAATGCCCGAATTCCATTATGCGGGGCGATTTCCTCATATAACGCGGAAGGAAAAGATCTAGGGCCGCGTCTGCAATCGGCAATGATCAAAACCAGTGCACTAATGAAAGGTTTCACAGTTGGAAATTATGCTGCTAGATTCCAGGAGGGTGCTACGGAATTAGGTAAGTGGCTTCAAGAAGGAAAGCTTAAGTATGAAGAAACGATTATTGAAGGGTTCGAAAACACACCGGATGCATTTTTAGGTCTGTTTAAAGGAACGAACCTCGGAAAACAGCTTGTAAAAGTTGCGGAACCCGAATTCGCTCAACTATAAGTTTTATGGAAATAAAGCTGAGGAAGGTTCTTCGTTGTGATTTTTAAGCAGCTATAACAAAAGCGGCCTTTTTCGATATTCAATCGGGAAAAGGCCGTTTTCCTTTCAAGTAAATATATATTAGTGGTATCTCTTAAACCATTTGAAGGATAAACCATGACGATAGCGGCAGATAAAGGTCGACCACTTACGAATAAAGAAGTTCCTGAAATGGAACGATACTCAAAAATCCGCCAGGGAATTTTGGACCTGCAAGTAGCGCTTCAGTTTTGCGGAGAAGCAACTGGATAATCAATCCAGGAAGGGAGTTCATATATGAAACCCTTCCTTTTAAGGTCGCCCCTGTTAATAGGGGGAAATTGGCAGGATAATAGAAAAGTCTGTAAAAATGCTTGTTTTCATTATAAAATGGACTTATGAACAGAAAGGTGATGAACCATGTCAAACGTTGCTAAATTTCGTGATTTTTTAACTAGTGAGAAAATCTATATGAATGAGTTGAATGAAGATGGCACCACCTTTTTTAGAGCCGAGCAAAAGTTAAAGGACGGGTGGAAGGTCCTTTTAGTATTTGCTTTCAATCAAGATGAAAATGTGGCGGACTTATTTTGCTTTAATGTCGCCGAGTTGAAGAACCCTGAAAAGAAGCAGGATGTACATACACTGTTAAATGAATTTAATGCTAATTTCAGGTATTCCAAGCTTTATGAAGAAAATGGGACCATTTCGATTCGTTATTCATTCTCCATCGAGGGGGATATCGTACCGGATCTGGCGTTCAGGAAGTTAATCATGCTGCTTGAAACGGCACAGCAGGTTTATCCGCGTTTAATGGAAGTCATTTGGTCTTAAATCATCATATAGGATGAAAAAAGTTCTCTGAATCAGAGGACTTTTTAACATACTTACTAGAGTGAATGAATATATTAACGTTACAATACGCTAATTATTAATTTTTTTTTAAAAAACTATTGCATTTTTTCACATTAAACTATATAATTAATTTTGTTGATTGGTAATTCGACAAACTTCTACAAGAATATGCGGGTGTAGTTTAGTGGTAAAACCTCAGCCTTCCAAGCTGATGATGAGGGTTCGATTCCCTTCACCCGCTCCAATACATACTCATAACGTAGGGTTTCGTTACCTGGAGAACGAAGCTTTGCGTTTAAATATTATTACAAGAATTCTACTGTTTACAGTGGGATTTTTTTTATTGTCCAAATTGCCTGCATTTCATCGAAGCGGTAATACAGTATGTCATGCCCAAAAAATTTTTGATTAATCCTTCATCCGGGAGTGTGGGGATTTCGATGCAGCACAAACTTAGTCAATATGGTTAACTATTTTAGTAGAATCAGTTTGAATAAGTTTGTGCTTTTTTTGCTAATGGGGAAGAGAGAGGCGTGCCAGGCTTATGTATCATCGTTGATTATCAATCAAAAGGCAGAAAGTAACCATTGCAAATCGGCTAGCCGGGACCTCGGAGACGTTTGCTTTGATGAGGCTTCGCAGACAGTCGGAGGGAAGGGAATGAATTTCTGGGGTGAAACGGAAAGTGTTTTTGAGGGTTATCAAATCTGATCGTTGATTTCCACTACAGGCACTCGCTTTCCGCGGGCGGTCCGCCCTTGGCTCTCGCCTTCGGTGTCTCCCTTGGCCACGCTTTCCCCGCAGGAGTCTCGTACCTTACGTTCCAATTAACTTTGTTTTATTTTGATAGAACCCTTTTGTCTACAAACTAGATAATAGTTGTTTGCCGACAGTCTTTTTTTTTGTGGGTTTGTAAAATGGGAACGTTGATTTCCACTTCAGGCACTCGCTTTCCGCGGGCGGGCGGGAGCCTCCTCGGCGCGCCTGCGGGGTCTCACATGCCACGCTTTTCCCGCAGGAGTCTCGTACCTTACGTTCCAATCAACTTTGTGTTTTAAAAGAAAAAACTGCAGGCCGGTTTCATCACGAACCATGTTTAAGACTAATTTATCTTTCGTATTTTTTTCCAGAACTCCTTAATTGGATGGAAGAAAGTTGCGACACTCCTGCCGAAAACTGGCTAGCCGAGACCCCGCAGGCGCTCGCTTTGATGCGGCTTGGCAGGCAGTGGGCGGAAAGGGAGCGGATTTCTGAAATCAGCTGGAATGTTTTCTAGAACAAACTGTAGGCTGATCTCACACCGAATTATGTTTGAGACTAGTTTATCCTTTAAGTTTTTTTTACCTATAATCCACATTGGATGGAAGAAATATGGGACACTCCTACCGAATAACTGGCTAGCCGAGGCCCCGGAGACGTTTACGTCGAGGAGGCTTGGCAGACAGTCGGCGGAAAGGGAGCGGATTACTAGAAATTGACCGAAATGTGATTTAAGAATACCTGTAGGCTGGACTTTTCCCGAACCAAGTTTAAGACGGGGTGATCCTTGAGGTTTTTTACATTAATCCTTAAAAGATGGAAGAAATATGCGACACTCCTGCCGAGTAACTGGCTAGTCGAGACCCCGGAGACGTTTACGTCGAGGAGGCTTGGCAGACAGTCGGCGGAAAGGGAGCGGATTTCTGGAATCGACTGGAATGAAATATTAAGAAAAAACCGTAGGCTGGACATCACGAACCAAGTTTAAGACGAGGTGATCCTTGAGGTTTTTTACATTAATCCTTAAAGGATGGAAGAAATATGGGATACTCCTTCCGAGTAACTGGCTAGCCGAGACCCCGCAGGCGCTCGCTTTGATGAGGCTTGGCAGACAGTCGGCGGAAAGGGAGCGGATTTCTGGAATCGACTGAAAAGAAAATTTTAAGAACCTTTTTCACTGGTTTTATTAAGTGGAACAATAATGAAAAAACCCCTTCCGATTGTGGAAAGGGTTTATTTCCGTAATTATCCTTCCATAACCGAGTAAGTCCCTTCACCACCGTGGATTTCAAGGAACATGTCCATCAAGGATTTAGTTAGCTGATTTGCTTCCGTGGTTGAAGTATTGGGTTGTAAATAAATGATTTGGATGGCTTTTTTCGTTTCCTCAGTGACTTTCGTGCGTTCTGAATCAACGTAGGGACTTCCGAATGCGCCAGCATGATCGGCTGAGGTAATCATATTTTCCATGGAATTGAAGCGGCCGTTCAAACCGTCATACCCATCTGCCCCCTCGCCAATCTTAATCGAGATGTCTCCCGTTAATTTTTCAGCATCATAAATGCCGATCGGAACTTCATATAACAGTGAGAAGAAGTTATTCAAATCGATGGCCGAATGGATGGGTGTCAAGTAATTCTGTTTTTTCACGCGGCGGTATAGGGCTTCCACGGAGGGACGATACCGTGACGGGTTTGTTCCTGTAGCCTTGAAAATTTCTCGCCACACTTTAATGCCGGAAAAGTCGGTCAATTCCTTTTCTTCAAGGTCGAAGAATAGAGCTTCCTGAAATAGTTGAAGTCTTCCTTTCACCATTTGCGGGGAGGGACCGACTTCGATGTTTTCATATGTAATGACCCCGACTTTGAATTCAGGGATTTTACTGCTAAGATTAGCTGATACGGTAATTTCCAACCGTTTCACCTCCAAAAATGATTGCAATTAGTTTATCATAGATAGCAATGGTTTGAAATGGATTCAAGCTTCAATGGGAATACTGAATGAACGTAGGTGATTAATATGGATATGAACGCATTCAAGCAAGAAGTGATTTTATATAGTAAGGAAATCGGCATCGATAAAATCGGCTTTACTTCGGCTACGGCTTTCACCGAACTGAAAGGTCGGCTGATACGTCAACAGGAACTGGATTACCAGTCAGGGTTTGAAGAAGCCGATATAGAAAAAAGGGTAAGGCCTGAATTGATATTCGATAAACCGCAATCCATCATTTCGATTGCGCTTGCTTATCCTTCGAAATTGAAGGATGCTCCGCAAAGTACAAAAGGTGAACGCCGCGGGATCTTTTGCCGGGCGTCTTGGGGAACGGATTATCATACCGTTCTCCGTAATAAATTGCAGTTACTTGAGAATTTCATTAAAGATAAAGTGCCAGGGGCAATGATGAAGTCCATGGTTGATACGGGTGAGTTATCAGATAGGGCAGTGGCTGAGCGTGCAGGTATTGGCTGGAGTGCAAAAAACAGTATGATCATCACACCGGAGTTCGGGTCTTATGTATACTTGGGAGATATGATCACCAACCTGCCGTTTGAACCGGATCAACCGATGGAAGATCAATGCGGGACATGCAATAAATGTGTCGATGTTTGCCCGACTGGAGCGCTCGTTCAGGGCGGGCAGCTAAATTCCAAGCGTTGCATTGCGTTCTTGACACAGACAAAAGGTTTCCTTCCGGATGAGTTCAGGACGAAAATAGGCAATCGTTTGTATGGATGTGATACATGCCAGACCGTTTGTCCGAAAAACAAAGGAATGGATTTTCATTTTCATGAAGAGATGGAACCCGATCCCGAGCTGGCGAAACCGCTGTTAAAACCCCTGCTTACGATTTCAAATCGGGACTTCAAAGAGACATACGGCCATGTATCTGGCTCTTGGCGCGGTAAAAAACCAATCCAACGAAATGCCATTTTAGCATTGGCCCATTTCAAAGATGAAACGGCATTGCCTCTATTGATACAGGTCATGAAGAATGATCCGCGACCCGTCATCAGGGGGACGGCGGCCTGGGCAGTTGGGAAAATTGGCCGGGAGCAGGCTGTTTCCGCATTGGAAGAAGCACGAATGAAGGAAAAGGATGAAGAGGTATTGGCGGAAATTGAGAAAGGACTGCAGTTTACCTTGGAAACAAAATAATATGTAAAATGCAGCCGCCTCGTAAATATAACGGGGCGGCTTATTTGCTTAAGATATTTCGGGTGCTTCAAGGAAAATCTTTATAAAAAGTTTCATTATGGAGGATTGAAACTCCCACATTTATGAAGTTGTGTTTTTGTCCATGCCCTCGTACATACACATTAGCATAGATGGTAAGAAGGAGGGCATGAACTTGAGGGAACAATTGCAACGCCTTTTACAAGAAAGAGTGGAGTTTTATACTAAAGATGATCTGGAACGGGGTGAAAGGAAGTTACATTTGAAGAAGAAAATGTTGAGGAACCGCGCCGCCGAAATTGTTCGGGTAAATGCGGCAGGCAAGGTACACTCGAAGAGAAAGGAAGACAGGGATACAGTCCTGACCTATCATGTCCATCTACAATATTTATTGAAACAGGAAGATTCATTTTATATAGAAGAAGAAATGGAAGAAAGGGAGGCACGGTTTCGAAATGGGTATATAGTGGATGAAAATGAGTTGATTCCCAGCTTTGAAACTGAAGAGGCACCGCCAAAATGTGATCCAGGCGCAGATCGTCTCGCATATAGGTATGATCGAATGAAGGCCGTTCAATATGCCGAGCGTTGGTGGAATGAATTCAATCCGGCTTATTATAAATTCACCGATGATTGTACGAATTACATTTCACAATGTTTACATGCAGGGGGAATACCGATGTGGGGGGCGCCAAATAAAAGTAAGGGCTGGTGGATAAGGGGGAAAAGCTGGAGTTATACATGGACGACAGCCCATTCTTTATATCATCTGCTTAAAGCCGGGAATGCCATCAGGACAAAGCAGGTGGAGTCGGCCAAGGAATTGAATTTGGGGGATATCCTCTGCATAGATTTCGAAGGGGACGGACGGTTTGACCATAACTTGATTGTAACGGCGAAGGATCAGAATGGGATGCCGCTTGTGAATGCACATACGATGAACAGCCGTCACCGATATTGGACGTATGAGGATTCAACCAGATATACACCGAACATCGTTTATAAATTCTTTGTGATTTTGGATGGAGGGTGATAGGTTTTTAGTCTTTTTTGTTTAATGCTATAATTAAGGTGAAGTTCAAACTAGAGGTGAAAATGAAGTGTCAATACATGTAGTTTTATATCAACCACAGATTCCAGCAAATACAGGAAATATCGCAAGAACATGTGCAGGGACGGATACGTCTTTACATCTCATTCGCCCGCTCGGTTTCTCGACGGATGACAAACAACTCAAACGGGCCGGGCTCGATTACTGGGAGAATGTAAAGATCCATTATTATGATTCGTTAGAAGAGTTTTTTGAAAGAAACGCCGGCGGTGAATTTTATTACTTGACGAAATTTGGGGAGCAGCCGCATTCCAGCTTTGATTATAGTGATCAAGAAAGTGAGATATTCTTCATTTTTGGCCGTGAAACGACGGGTCTCCCGAAAGATCTGATCCAAGAAAATATGGATCGGTGCCTGCGGATTCCAATGACGGATAAAGTACGTTCCCTTAATCTGTCGAACACGGCAGCCATCTTGGTTTATGAAGCACTTAGACAGCAAAATTACCGTGAATTGGATTTGAAAACAAAAGGTTGAGTTTCATCAATACTGTCATCGGGGGCATTTCAGCCCCGATGATGGATACTTTACATATTCTTTAGGGGTGGGAGCATTGAATAACATTATTGAGAAGATTTTAGATCACCGTTCCATTCGTTCTTTTGAGGACAAGTTATTGTCTAGGGAGCAAATCAATACGATTGTGGAATGTGCCCAAGCTGCATCGACTTCAAGTTATATTCAAGCGTATTCAATCATAGGGGTAACCGACCCGGAAAAGAAAGCCAAGCTTGCCGAACTTGCCGGACCACAGTCATATGTAGAGAAGAATGGACATCTATTCGTCTTTTGCGCCGATTTATATCGTCAGGATATGGTTTCCGAAATGGAAAACACGGACCTGTCCGAATCGATTGAAAGTACCGAGAAATTCATGGTTGCCTGTATTGACGCGGCTCTTGCGGCCCAAAATGCAGCATTGGCGGCAGAATCGATGGATCTTGGCATTTGCTATATAGGCGGGATCCGCAATAATCTCCCGGAAGTGTCAGCGATTTTGAATATACCGCATCGTGTTATACCATTATTCGCTCTAGCGGTCGGATATCCGAAAAACCGTTCGGATAAAAAGCCGCGTTTGCCGTTGGCCAATATTTATCATGAAAATGGATATCAGGGGGATAAGCAAGAGTTCATCGGACAACTTGAAGAGTATAATGAAACGATTTCCAGTTATTATGAGCTTCGGACTAAAGGTAAACGAAAAGACACCTGGACCGGGCAAATGGCAGGAATGCTTGGAAAGAAAAGCAGGCTGTACATGAAAGATTATGTTGAGAAGCAAGGATTTAAGAAACATTGATTAATGAAAATGGCCTATATAGGAAGGTTTTTGACAAAGTGCTGAGTATGAGCCAAACAGTAAAGATCCCGGGAACGTCTCCGGGATCTTTGTTTTCATTGTCAGTCGGTAATACGGACCGGCCCCAAGAATCCTGTCAGAAATTCTTCTTATATGACCATGAAATTACCATTGACAATATATTTAGATAGAATTATAGTAATTAAGTAGTGGATAATGATAATCATTTTCATTTGAGTTTTTACTTATCTATTTTTTTCAGTAAATGGAGGTTAAAAAATGGTTCGCCTATATACAGAGAATTTGAATATTGGTTATGGTGAACGTTTAATTGTAAAAGATCTCAGTGTGGAAATTCCAGATAAAAAAATCACAACGATCATCGGTTCAAATGGATGTGGGAAATCGACACTATTGAAAGCGATCACCAGAATCATTCCAAATCAATCAGGTACGGTTGTTTTAGATGGGGTTAATATCTCAAAAGAAAGCACTAAGATCCTTGCAAGAAAAATGGCCATACTTCCGCAGACACCCGAGAGTGCAAGCGGATTGACGGTTGGGGAGCTCGTATCATATGGGCGCTTTCCCTATCAAAAAGGTTTTGGGCGCCTGACCCAGAAAGACTATGATGTGATTGATTGGGCACTTGAAGTGACCGGCACGAAAGACTTCAAGTTCCGTCCCGTGGATGCTCTGTCAGGAGGTCAGCGCCAGCGTGTTTGGATTGCGATGGCCCTTGCCCAGGAAACGGAAATCATCTTCCTTGATGAGCCGACCACCTATTTGGATATGGCCCATCAGCTGGAGGTTCTGGAATTATTACAGAGGCTGAATGTAGAACAGGGACGTACAATTGTCATGGTTCTTCATGATTTAAACCAAGCTGCTCGCTTTGCCGACTATATCATTGCCTTAAAGGACGGGGAAATAGTCAAAGCAGGAGATTGTGAAGAAGTCATCACTCATGATGTTCTTAAGGAAGTATTCCATATTGATGCGGTAATCGGACGAGATCAACGAACGAACAAACCAATGTGCAGCACATACAACTTACTAAAAGGAGATTTGACAACAAATGAAAAAGATAATGTTTCCGTTTATACTGCTCTTAGTGTTAATTATTAGCGCTTGTGGTAACGAGTCAGCCGAAAAAGAAAAAAGCTCCGCTTCCAAAAAAGAAAAATCAGGTACCATCACGTATCAATCTGAAAATGGTCCTGTTGAAGTTCCCGCAGATCCTCAGCGTGTTTTAGTACTATCATCTTTCGCAGGTAACGTAATGGCTTTGGATGTTAACCTTGTAGGGGTTGATTCCTGGTCTAAAATGAACCCGAATTTTAAAGAGTTAAAAGATGTGGAAGAAGTGACGGACGAAAACCTGGAAAAGATCATCGAGTTGAATCCGGATTTAATCATTGGTTTATCGACGATTAAAAATGTCGATAAATTAAAGGAAATTGCTCCAACCGTAACTTATACATACGGAAAAGTTGACTATTTAACACAACATGTAGAAATCGGTAAACTTTTGAATAAAGAAAAAGAAGCTCAAGCATGGGTGGATGATTTCAAAAAACGGGCAAAAACAACCGGTGATGAAATTAAAGCCAAAATTGGAGAAGATGCTACCGTTTCCGTTTTCGAAAAGTTTGACAAACAGTTCTATGTATACGGTGATAATTGGGGACGTGGAACGGAAATCCTTTATCAAGAAATGAAATTGGGTATGCCTGAAAAGGTAAAAGAAGTGGCGCTGAAAGATGGTTACTTTGCCTTATCATTAGAAGTCCTTAAAGACTATGCAGGTGATTATGTGATTTTGAGCAATAACAAAGATCAGGACGATTCATTCCAACAAACTGACACGTTTAAAAGCATACCTGCCGTTAAAAACAATAAACTGTATGAAGCTGATGCAAAAAAATTCTACTTCAATGATCCAATCACATTAGATTACCAATTAGACTTCTTTTCCAAAAGTTTTCTTGGAAAATAATACAGCGAGGGAGAGGGATTCCAATTCCTCTCCTTTTATTCTATAAAAAAAGAAATGAGAGAGACAGATGACTAATGAAAATCAACGTTTCATCCCATTTATAAGTAAACTGATCATAGCGATCGTCGCCTTTATAGGCATGTTCATTATTTCAATGGCATTTGGTGCGGCTGATGTTACCGTTAAAGACGTCTGGCAAGCACTGACATCAAATGCTGTCGGTGAAAAGATTTCAATCATTCGGGAAATCCGCTTCCCTCGTGAAGTGGGGGCAATCTTTGTGGGTGCAGCCCTTGCCGTTTCTGGGGCCATCATGCAGGGAATGACAAGAAATCCACTTGCCGATCCCGGATTGCTTGGATTGACGGCTGGAGCCAATGCAGGTCTCGCCATCACTTTGGCATTCATTCCAAATGCTAATAATTTAGGGATCATGATTGCGTGTTTTATAGGTTCCGCTGTCGGGGCAACCATGGTTTTCGGAATCGGTACGATGAAAAAGGGAGGATTTTCACCTTTGCGGATCGTTTTGGCTGGTGCTGCAGTCTCTGCATTCCTATTTGCCGTTTCGCAAGGGGTCGGCATATATTTCAAGGTATCAAAAGATGTATCGATGTGGACGGCTGGCGGGAATATCGGAACTTCATGGGAGCAGCTTCGTGTAATCGTTCCGTTCATTTTAATGGGCATCCTCATCTCCCTTATCTTTTCCAGACAGCTCACCATACTTAGTTTAAGTGAAGAAGTGGCCGTAGGCTTAGGGCAAAAGACAACACAGATAAAGGCGGTTCTCTTCGTGGTCATCATTCTCCTGGCAGGGGCTGCCGTTGCGCTTGTCGGAAATATGGTGTTCATCGGGTTAATGGTCCCACATATCGTTCGGGCTATCGTGGGTACGGATTATCGATTCATCCTCCCTATGTCTGCGATTTTGGGAGCCACTTTCATGCTGCTTGCCGATACGATCGGCCGTACGATCAATTCTCCATATGAAACACCTGTGGTAGCGGTTGTTGCGATGATAGGTTTACCTTTCTTCCTCCTAATCGTGCGTAAAGGAGGTAAAGCATTTTCATGATACAGTCAGCTTTAGTCAAAAAACAGCGTTGGATAATAGGTGCATTGAGTGCACTCATCATCATTACGATCATTATAGGGACGTGTTCGGGGTATTCCAATCTTTCTATAGGACGACTGTTTCCAACGCTCTTCGGGCAAGGGACGTTTAAAGAGGAATTCATATTATTTTCCGTCCGCTTACCGCGTATCATCATCACCCTTTTAGCAGGCATGGCC
Source organism: Peribacillus sp. YIM B13477 (assembly GCF_042787955.1). NCBI lineage: Bacteria > Bacillati > Bacillota > Bacilli > Caryophanales > Bacillaceae > Peribacillus > Peribacillus sp. YIM B13477. The sequence continues at coordinate 897,743 of NZ_JBHZPD010000002.1, read as the reverse complement.
CTTGCACTGTCGGGAGCCATTCTACAAGGGATCACACGTAATGATTTAGCCGATCCCGGAATCATCGGGATCAACTCAGGAGCAGGTGTTGCCATTGCCGCATTCTTTTTGTTTTTCCCGCTTGACGCTGGTTCTTTTGTTTATATGGTTCCGCTTGTTGGTTTTATCGGAGCGTTACTGACGGCCTGTTTAATATATATCCTCTCATACAAGAGGAAGAGTGGACTTGAACCCGTCCGGTTAGTGTTGATCGGCGTAGGTTTTTCAATGGCGCTTTCAGGCCTGATGATTGTCCTCATTTCGTCAGCGGAACGAGCGAAGGTCGATTTCATCGCAAAATGGTTGGCAGGAAATATATGGGGCACGGATTGGCCTTTCATTTGGGCAATCATTCCATGGTTAGTCATCCTCATTCCATTCACCTTATATAAAGCAAATCGTTTGAATCTGCTTGGTTTAAGTGAACCGGTCGCAATTGGGGTCGGTGTATCGATTGAAAAGGAGCGGATCGTACTGCTGATCACGGCTGTGGCACTGGCAGCGGCTGCCGTTTCTGTTACAGGCGGAATTGCATTCATTGGACTTATGTCCCCGCATATAGCAAAATCCTTGGTAGGACCTCGAAATCAACTATTCATTCCGGTTGCCATTTTAATCGGTGGGTGGCTATTGCTGCTTGCCGATACGATAGGCCGAAATATAATTGAACCCGAGGGGATTCCCGCAGGTATCATGGTTGCATTGATCGGTGCACCTTATTTCATGTATTTATTGTTGAAAAAATAAGATATTGTTAAAATCCCTTGAAATCATTCAGGGGATTTTATGTTTTTTGGTTCTTCCGTAATTTTTCGTATTTAATCATGTATTATCTATATCTATTTATTTCATCAGGATTCAATCGTTTCGCTTCGAAATAAAATACTTGAATAAACTTTTTTGTATTTACCCGGGTAGGTGTAAGAACTATTTTTGAATCATTTTGCAGTTCTTTCATCTTTTGGCGAACGACTGTGAAATCGAAAAATTTGGAAGCGTAATTTTCAAACTTCGGATTCGAAAAATCCGTTAAACCTAGCGAAGCGAAATGATTTAACGAATGGTTAATCGTTCTGCGTATTCTCTGTTCGGCAGCTTTTATTTCCCGATTGATATCAACCGGCAGAGCTGCTGTTCCGAGCTTTTTTTTGGTGATTTCTACAAAGATTTCTTTAAGGGTGGGGAATTGCTTTCCAAATGTAAAAGTCCGTTCATACATAAATAAATACTGAAGCATTTCCATTAAATCTTTTGAGCCATTTTCTCCAACGACCCCTAATTCCGATAAAAGGAATTCACCCACCTCCCTTATACTTTTTTCATTAAAGCTATTGGAATTATCAACTTTTGGCTGTTCAAAGCTCAATACACTATTTAAAGAGGCTTGGATATTAGTGATCGATCTTTCTAAATGGATGCGTTCCATAACTTTTCGAATGACTGTCAATATCTCAATCCGATTGATTGGTTTAGTAATATAATAATCGATTCCAAGTGAGTATGCCTCGCCAATCAACTCTTTGGATTCAACCTGCGAAATCATTATTATTTTCCCGTTAAATGTACTTTTTATATGGCGAAGTGTCTCAATGCCATCCCGGATGGGCATTAATAAATCAATAAATAATATATCAATTTGTTTTAAATTCAAAATATGTCCTTCTAATAGACTGCCATCTTCCGCTTCCTCCACCACTTCACCTAAATCTTCGTTTTCTATAATTTGGCTTAGGTTTGAACGTATGGCACAATCATCATCTGTTATAAAAAAACGCATGGAATCACCCTTTCTGAATCAACTTCTGGATTGGTAACTTTATTGAAAAAACAGCGCCATTAAAACTATTCTCAAATAGGATATCCCCTCCCAGTTCTTTCACGACTTCTTTAACATATGAGAGTCCAATCCCTGTTGAAGGTGTCCCGAACTGATCATACTTTGATGTGAAACCAGGTTTGAATATGACAGTCTGATATTTTTGAGGAATTCCAGGTCCGGTATCAGCAACTTTAAATTCTACATTGTCACTAATTTCAAACAAACTTAAACGGACGATTCCCTTTTCTTTAATTGCTTCCACTGCATTGGCGACTAAATTATTGAAAAGAGATAACACGGTATATACATGATAAGGTGAATCGTTTTTTCCTTCCAATGAGTATTCAAATTGAATGTCTTTTCCTAATGATAAGGCATATTTTTCATTAATTCGGATAATTAAATAAAAAAGTTCAGCAGCATTCATATAATCTTTAAAACTCTCATTGGAGATCAATTTGGAGAGACCAGCAAAAATCCTTTGATTATCTTTCTTGACTTCATGCATTTCACCCGCGATGCGTAATGCTTTTTGACTATATGGCTCTGTAAGATCATGAAGTTGCTTTTCCCTTTTTTCCAATGCTTTTAATTCGCGATACAAATCATATGATTTCTTTGTAATATTCTCAGCATTTTTTAATGTTTTTTTTAAATGAATCGTTTCCTCGTATAAATTGGAAATGAGCATCAGCATATGTTCATTTTGTTTTCTGATTTGCCTCTCCCTTGATTGTGCTTCATAAAGTTTCATCATATTAAAAAAGCTCAAAACGATAAAACTGTGGCCGAATGCGATCACGATCATCTCATTTAGTGAACCAAACGTAATCGTTGTTTCCAACACAATATATTGAAAGATTAATTCTACGGAGTCGGACAATATTTCGATAATGAGACCAATAAATCCAATAATCAAAGTTCGGCTTTGAAAGCGGTTGATTTTCGCAAAATAGAATAGAACGGAATAGGTAAAATAAAAGAAAAAACTAGGATAATGAGCGTGAAAAGCGGAAATCCAGGAGAAATTATCCTGCATGAAAAAGTCGATTAGAATGCGAAATATCACAACCATTGTTCCTGTCAAGATGCCCGAAAATATGGCAGGCGTTTTTTGTAATAATAGTAAAAAGAAGAAAAATGCAGGCACACCAAAACTTACCCGAAACGTCTCATTGAAAGGATAAAAACTCAATTCGCCTGCTAATGGCACTGTTAACAACATCAAAGCAAGGACATAGACCTCTTTTTTCATTAATGAACTGAGATACAAGTCATCACCTCCTAATTTGTTTAAAAAATCAGTATACAGTTTCATCGGCTTCAATACAACGCTTACTTTGTTCCTGAATAGAACGGCTTATAATCAATTATGGCGAAACCAATTTTTTTTTCTATCCACAAAAAATGGTAACGGGACATGTGAGATGATCACGTTTTTTAGTGGATTTTTATTTTTTAGATTTTGTAGGTTTTCGTATGATTATGTAGTTCCCAATTTAAAATTAATGGCAGAAAGAAATTTTTGAAAGCGCTTAACAATTTTTAGAATATTCATTATTTTTTCATCGAATCTATTACATGTAAGCTTGATGGCATTCGGTAAAACGTTCATATAGAAAATATAATGATACAACAACTGAAGAGGTGGAAGAATGTGATTGAAGAATTGTCAAAAGAGTATGACATTCACGTTAATAGTCAAAGAAAATCCGACTTAGATGAATGGGTAGCACATTACAGATCCTTTGCCATTGAAGGACAAACCGCTAATTATATACCGGCATTGAGAAATGCACATTTATCGCAATTGGGCATTACCATACTGGAGCCGGGTGGAACAATGATCAAGTCAGGGGATTGGGATGTTCCTTTCACGCTGCAAAGTATTTCAAAAGTGCTTAGCTTTATTGCCGCATGTCTGGGTCGCGGCATTTCTTATGTGTTAGATAGGGTCGATGTGGAACCGACAGGAGATGCTTTCAATTCAATTATTCGTTTAGAAATGCATAAGCCGGGAAAGCCGTTCAATCCTATGATAAATGCCGGGGCGATTACCGTAGCTTCGCTTCTCCCAGGGGATTCTTCACATAAGAAATTGGAATTTCTCTATGAGCTATTTGAAAATTTGTTAGGGAAGCGCCCGACCATCAATGAGGAAGTGTATCAATCTGAGTGGCAAACCTCTCATAGAAATAGAGCTTTGGCTCACTATTTGAAAGAGACTAATTATTTGGAATCGGAAGTAGAGGAAGCTTTAGAGGTTTACCTCATGCAATGTTCCATAGAAGTGACCACAGAAGACATAGCCCTGCTTGGACTGATTCTCGCTCAAGATGGTTACCATCCCGTTCGTAAAGAACAAGTAATCCCTAAAAAAGTGGCTAAGCTGGCCAAAGCATTGATGCTTACTTGCGGTATGTACAATGCTTCGGGGAAATTTGCGGCATTTATTGGGGTGCCGGCCAAAAGTGGAGTATCTGGCGGGATTATGGCACTAGTTCCTCCAAGTGCCAGAAGCGAAATGCCTTTTCAAGATGGATGCGGCATTGGTATTTATGGACCAGCCATCGATGAATATGGGAATAGCGTAGCAGGCAGTTTGTTATTGAAACAAATGGCACAAGAATGGGATTTAAGTATTTTCTGAAATGCGGAAAAATTTGGTTCCGGTGTAATTAATAGAAGCAATAAGGGGACATCCTTAAGATTTCCTCATCCATTTTCAAACTTTTACAAGAGGTGATGTAAATGCAGCAATTACTTTAAGATGTAATTGGACGCACTAGCACAAATCATTAATCCAGTTACTTTTAAATGTAAAGAATAATTTTGGAAAGCATGGTGAAAAATGTATGAATAATATGCAGCGAAAGATGGGGACATTTTCGTTAATGATGGTAGGACTCGGGTCAATTATTGGCTCAGGTTGGTTATTCGGAGCTTGGAGAGCGGCACAGATTGCAGGACCCGCTGCCATTATCTCTTGGATTATCGGGATGGTTGTTATTTTATTTATCGCACTATCTTACAGTGAATTAGGGTCTATGTTTCCTGAAGCTGGGGGAATGGTAAAATACACGCAGTACTCTCATGGGTCTTTTTTAGGGTTTATTGCAGGCTGGGCAAACTGGATTGCAATCGTTTCCGTAATTCCAGTTGAAGCGATTGCTTCTGTTCAATATATGAGCTCATGGCCATGGGAATGGGCACGCTGGACACACGGTTTAGTAGAAAATGGAAGTCTTACTGGGGGAGGCTTGGCAATTGCCTCTGTATTGCTGATCGTCTACTTTTTATTAAATTACTGGACAGTCAGTTTGTTTTCGAAAGCTAATTCATTCATTACAGTCTTTAAGATTATTATTCCAGGACTTACGATTGGCTCACTTTTATTTGCCGGGTTTCATGCATCCAATTTTACATCTGCAGGAAGTATCGCTCCTAATGGTTGGGCAAGTGTACTTACTGCTGTAGCAACTTCTGGTATCATCTTTGCATTTAACGGTTTTCAAAGTCCAATTAACATGGCTGGTGAGGCAAAAAATCCTGGACGTTCGATACCAATTGCAGTAATTGGCTCCATTTTAATTGCAACGGTCATCTACGTATTATTACAGGTTGCGTTTATTGGAGCCGTTGACCCGTCCATGATTGTGAATGGATGGCAACATTTGAATTTCAATTCACCGTTTGCTGACTTAGCAATTGTTTTAGGCATAAACTGGTTGGTTATTTTACTATACGTAGATGCTTTTATTTCTCCTTCGGGGACAGGAATAACATACACGGCGACAACGTCACGAATGCTTTATGGAATGGAAAAGAATAAATATTTACCAAGCGTGTTTGGAAAACTGCATCCTCTTTATGGTATCCCGCGTCAAGCCATGTTTTTTAATCTAGGCGTATCTTTCTTATTTTTATTCATGTTTAGAGGCTGGGGCGTATTGGCAGAGGTTATTTCAGTTGCAACGTTAGTCTCTTATATTACAGGTCCAGTTACTGTTATGACATTAAGACGCACAGGTCAGAACTTGTACAGACCATTACGTCTAAAAGGATTAAGCATCATTGCACCACTGGGCTTTGTTTTTGCTTCTTTGGTTCTATATTGGGCAAGATGGCCGCTGACAGGTCAAGTATTATTTATCATTATGGCTGGTCTTCCCGTTTATTTCTATTATCAATCAAAAATAAAATGGAAGGGATTCCGCCAAAACTTTTCAGCAGGGCTTTGGATGGTTGTTTACTTACTCTGTATGATGACCATTTCATACTTAGGCAGTGAAAGGTTTGGTGGACTAAACATAATCCCATTTGGTTTGGATATGGTCATCATTACATGTTTATCACTAATGTTTTATAGTTGGGCAATAAAGAGTGGTTTCCAAACGGAATATTTGGAACAAGGACAAAAAGTAAATGATGACTTGAGATCGATGGAGAACAACGTTGCAGCTCAAACTGATAAAAAGAACGCTGTATAAATGATGAAGCCTATTCGATTGGCATGCTCAATAAGCCATTCGTGAATGACTTCGAAAGTGCTTCTATATTTATATATAGATGAGGATTCAAAAAGGGGACGGCAAATTTAATTTGCTGTCCCTTTTTTTGGAGTTTTAGAAAAGGCTGTTATTTTTTATTTCACACCTGGTTTATCGTCATATCCGGCAGTGAAGATAGCGGCTAAAAATGTTACAGCAACTCCAACGATAATAACTGTGCCCATGTTGTGACCTCCCTTTACCCATATTGTCCCACTTAAGTATAGGCTTAGTATACCCTAATTTTTAGCAGGAGTGCACACAAATTTTCTTGTCAGCATATTTGTCATCAATTCTCAATGATTAAGCCCTTTTCGATACATGGAGAGTCAAGGGGGATTCGAAACAATGTCCGTCCACTTTTTAAAGTCTGACATGTTTGTCAGACTTGGAGCATAGATTTAAGTATTCTCTGAAAGTGACAGGGGGAGGTTCCTTAATGGATATTTTAAAGAAAATCGAAAAATTTAGAGAAGATGAACAGAAGCTGAAGTGGGAAGGCACCTTCGCAGAGTACTTAGAAATATTGAAAGAAACGCCTTTAGTTGCTCAATCTGCTCATTCACGTGTATACAACATGATCAGAGATGCAGGGATAGAAGAAGTAAATGGGACAAAGAAATACAATTTTTTCAGCGGTCAGTTATTTGGCCTAGAAGATTCACTGGAAAGGCTCATCGAGGAATATTTCCATCCGGCAGCAAAGCGGCTGGATGTCCGTAAGCGGATATTGCTTCTCATGGGTCCGGTGTCAGGTGGGAAGTCCACACTCGTTTCTTTACTGAAGCGTGGACTTGAAAATTATTCGTTAAAAGACTCTGGTGCGATTTATGCAATAAAAGGATGCCCGATGCATGAAGATCCACTGCATCTCATTCCGCAGTATTTACGGGATGATTTCTTTGAAGAATATGGCATCAGGATTGAAGGAAATCTTTCGCCGCTGAATGTAATGAGGTTAGAACAGGAGTATGGAAGCAGGATTGAAGATGTTATGGTCGAACGTATTTTCCTTTCGGAGGATAAGCGTGTTGGAATTGGAACATTCAGTCCTTCTGATCCTAAGTCACAGGATATTGCTGATTTGACGGGCAGCATCGATTTTTCGACCATTGCCGAATACGGTTCTGAATCAGATCCGCGTGCCTATCGCTTTGATGGCGAGCTGAACAAGGCGAACCGCGGGATGATGGAGTTCCAGGAGATGCTGAAATGTGATGAGAAATTCTTATGGCATTTGCTATCATTGACACAAGAGGGGAATTTTAAAGCTGGCCGTTTTGCATTGATCAGTGCAGATGAACTCATTGTGGCTCATACGAATGAAACGGAGTATAAAGCGTTCATTTCCAACAAGAAAAATGAAGCATTGCATTCCCGTATCATTGTCATGCCTATTCCATATAACTTGAAGGTTACCGAGGAAGAGAAGATTTATGAAAAAATGATTCGTGAAAGTGATGTCTCGGATGTTCATATAGCCCCGCATACATTAAGGGTGGCGGCAATCTTCAGCATCATGACCCGCCTGAAAGATCCCAAAAAGGGCGATATCGATTTAGTGAAAAAGATGAGGCTTTATGATGGGGAAAATGTTGAAGGATTTAATTCCGCAGACATCAATGAATTGAAAAAAGAATATCAGGACGAAGGCATGAGCGGAATCGACCCGCGTTACGTAATTAACCGGATTTCCTCTACGATCATACGTAAGGAGAATCCGTCCATTAATGCATTGGATGTACTTATGTCATTAAAAGCAGGTCTTGACCAGCATCCGTCCATTACGAACGAACTCCGGGAGCGGTATTTAAATTTCATTTCACTGGCACGTAAAGAATACGATGCCATTGCAAAAAATGAAGTGCAAAAAGCTTTTGTATATTCATATGAAGAGTCGGCGAAAATCCTCATGGATAATTATCTGGATAATGTCGAAGCATACTGCAATAAATCAAGGCTGCGCGATCCATTGACTGGAGAAGAAATCAACCCAGATGAAAAATTGATGCGCTCGATAGAAGAGCAAATTGGAATTTCCGAGAATGCAAAAAAAGCATTCCGCGAAGAAATATTGATTCGAATTTCAGCATATGCCCGTAAAGGGAAGCGATTTGATTATAATTCCCACGATCGTTTACGGGAAGCGATCCAGAAAAAACTATTCGCTGATTTGAAGGATGTCGTTAAGATCACCACTTCAACGAAGACACCAGACGAAAGGCAACTGAAGAAAGTGAACGAGGTCATCACGAGACTTATAGACGAGCACGGATATAATTCGACTTCAGCCAATGATTTGCTGCGCTATGTGGGCAGCTTGTTAAATCGGTAATCCATAATTTTTTGCTCCTGCCCCCTATCGGGCAGGGGTTTATTACCGTTTACGGAAGGTTGGATGAATGAAAGGTGGATTAGAGGAAATCCAGGACTTCTATTGAAATCATGAATCTTTTTAAAACGTTGATTATAGTAGGCATGGGAGATTATAACCCAACAAAGCACCAGGCCCTTCTGAATGAAGGAAACCCGGTGCTATTGATTTCTATTTAGTTACATTCAAGCCATACTGTTCAATAAGTGTAATAAGTTGATTCGGTGATAGTTTTTCTTCGCTATGGTCAATTTTAATTTCCCCATCATCAACATCGATGATCGCACGTTCCACTCCTTCCGTTTTCAAAAGTATGGACTCCAGATTTAAAATAGGGCCTTCTGACGTTGCTTCCTTTACATAAAGGGTAGTTGTTTGCATAGATCTTGCACCTCCTTACATTTGCTCATAATGTTTTATCTATACCCCATATTTCCATTAGATATGTTACGTTTCGGATTTGGTAATATTGGGTATCTATAAGTAGAGGTGATGGCAAATGAGCAAAGAGGAACTGAAAAAAGAACATGTACCGGAAAATAGCTCCATGGCTAAGGATTATGAAGAGATGAAAGAACTTGGAAAGCAGATGGAAAATCAAAGGACGAATGAAGAATTGAAAGAGTGGGATAAACGCCCAGGTACAGTTCAACATGAAATAGAGGAAGAGAAGGATTGACGAATACCACAACCAGAATCATTCTATCTGTGTAAAAGGGGTGTCCAGAAAAACTGCTGGGACACCCTTTTTGTTGTGTTCCATTGCTTTCTTTAAAATGTCCTGGGAGTCTTTTGCTGCTCCATTACTTCTGGCTTAAAGCGATCCTATTACCGATGAATGAAAAAACGAACAGACCTGAAAATCATCAGGTCTGTTCGTTTTGTTATATTCCTTATTTAGAAATAACCTTAAAGGGCTTTAACGGCCCTGTCAGGACTTGTCTAGTTCATGGGCAAACATCCATTATTAATTTTGTTGTAAATTATCCTGCGTCGCTGCATAAGATAGAGTAATACTTTTCTTTTCATCCGTTTTTTCGCACTGTATTTTTCAATGGAAAACCGGAATGATGTGGGCATTCCCACACTAACTTATTATATGAAGGAATGATGAAAAGCGTGCAAACATTTTTAAGGGGGGAAGAGAATGTCGGAAGAGAGTAATCAACAGTATGTAATCTCACAGGAAAATTGGACCCTCCATCGGAAAGGCTATGATGATCAACAACGCCATCAGGAAAAGGTGCAGGAAGCGATCAAGAATAATTTGCCTGATCTAATTTCAGAAGAAAGCATCGTAATGTCCAATGGCCGGGATGTCATCAAGATCCCCATTCGCTCCTTGGATGAATACAAAATTCGTTATAACTATGATAAGAACAAACATGTAGGGCAAGGCGATGGAGACAGTAAAGTGGGGGATGTAGTCGCAAGGGATGGCTCACCGTCCGATGCCGGAGCCGGTAAGGGCCAAGGTGCAGGTGACAAGGCCGGCGAGGATTATTATGAAGCCGAAGTGTCGATGATGGAATTGGAGGAGGCCCTGTTCAGTCAACTGGAACTCCCTAATCTTCAGAAGAAAGAACATGCGGAGCACACTCTTGAACATATTGAATTCAACGACATTCGCAAGACAGGCCTAATGGGAAATATCGATAAAAAGAAAACGATGATATCCGCTTTCAAACGGAACGCCTTAAGGGGGCACCCCGGTTTTCACCCTATTTATAAGGAAGACTTTAAATTCAAAACCTGGAATGAGGTTCAGAAACCTGATTCCAAAGCAGTTGTACTGGCAATGATGGATACTTCCGGAAGTATGGGGTTATGGGAAAAATATATGGCTCGAAGCTTTTTCTTTTGGATGAACCGTTTCTTGCGGACAAAATATGAGACCGTGGAAATCGAGTTCATTGCCCATCATACAGAAGCGAAAGTCGTTCCGGAAGAGGATTTCTTTTCAAAAGGGGAAAGCGGCGGTACGATTTGTTCGTCCGTATACCGAAAAGCATTAGAACTTATTGATCATAAATATGACCCTGCGAAGTTTAATATCTATCCGTTTCACTTTTCCGATGGTGATAACCTAACATCCGATAACGTCCGATGCGTTAAGCTTGTTGAAGAACTCATGAAGGTTTCCAATATGTTCGGATACGGGGAAGTCAATCAATACAATCGCCATTCGACATTGATGACAGCTTATAAGAACATCGATAATGAAAAATTCAGGTACTATATCCTTAAGCAAAAGGCTGATGTTTTCCATGCAATGAAGAGCTTTTTTAAAGATGAGGAAAGTAAGAAGTATGCTTAAAATAGGAAGAGTGGAGAGTAATTTTTTTTCAATTCAATATAGTTGAAGGTAAAAAGGCGTACGGTTCACATCGGACTACTTTTTCGGAATATTCAGTTTTATCTCGTGTTAAGGAAATACACAAAGGCCATTGCTCAACATTAAGCAATGGCTTTTTCGCATGCACATCATTCGGATATTGAGCGAGGGTCAAAGAATGTAAATGAGTTATCGGAATCACTTTGTACTTTACCCCAATGATAATGATCCGTAATATGCAGCAAATAAACTTACCTCTTCTAAGCCTAGGTCATTTCTTTTTCTCCAAATGGAGAAGGTGAAACTTTCTTATCTGACAGAGTTTGAGGTTGATAATTTTTACTAAAGATAAGGGAGCCGCGAAATGACCTAAGCGAGAAGCGAGAACGCCATATATTCCTTCTCTATTTAAACCAAAGACTTTAAACCAAAGACCACTCTCTACTTATTCGAAATTAAAATCACGGAATGGGAACATGTCGTACCGTTATTAGTGGCTGGTATGTAAATGGCCCCGGTACAATACCGGGGCCATTGCCGTTTAGAACCTTTTATACCTTTACTGGCTTTATTGAGTCGTTACATATTCATTATTTCCTGCACGCATTCCAACAATGAAAATAAGTGCCGATATAGCGGCCAACATCAGTAAGGGAAGAGTCCAGCTGTGTGTAATGTCATGAAGCAATCCGAATAATACCGGTCCAATGGCAGCTAAAAGGTACCCGAATGATTGTGCCATTCCTGATAATTCCGTCGCTTCATGGGTGCTTTGTGTTCGAAGACTAAAGAACATCATCGATAAACTGAATATGGTTCCGACTCCAATCCCAATCAATATCATGCATACTGGGATGAAGAGAGTGCTTCCGGATAATATTCCGAATATCCCTGATATAAGGAAGATGACAGGCGGGACCACTAACAGACGCTGACTTTGTAAGCGTCCAGCTAAAATTGGCACAAGGAATGTTATGGGAATGACTGCAAGCTGCATGATGGAAAGCATCCAGCCAGCTTCATCAGCATTCAGGCCTTTTTGCTCCAGGATTTCAGGCATCCAGGTAATTACTGTATAGAAAATAAACGATTGCAAACCCATGAAGAATGTAATCTGCCAGGCTAAACCAGAACGCCATAAGTTAATCTTTTTATCCTTTTGCGCCGTTTGTACATCCTTACCTGAGTTGAATGGCCGTCTTAATTGCGGCATCCATAAGAAAACTGTAATAAGTGATAAAATCCCCCAACATCCAAGGGCACCAGCCCATCCCAATCCGGATGAAGAAGCAAGGGGATTGCTGATCCCAGAACCTATTGCGCCGCATAAATTCATGGAAACAGCATAGGTTCCTGTCATCAAACCGATGTTCCTGGCAAAGTTATGTTTAATCAGACTGGGTAACAAAACATTGCCTATTGCAATGGCTAACCCGATTAAAATGGTCCCTATGAACAATGTCGGCACTCCGCCAACTGAGCGTATCCCAATTCCGATCGTTAATAATACCAAGGAAAGGAAAAGTGTAAGCTCCATTCCAAAACGCCGTGCTATCCTAGGTGCAAACGGTGATAATAAAGCGAAGGAAAGCAAAGGCAATGTCGTTAATGAACCTGATAATGTATTGGAAATCCCCAAGTTATCACGGATCGAAGTGACAAGGGGTCCAACCGATGTTAAGGGAGCCCTCAGATTTGCCCCAAGAAGAATGATTCCGATGATGAGCAGTCCTAATCTGGGTTTAATATCCACTTTTCTTTGTTCTAGTTGATTTGCCGCTTGATGAATGCCCATAATCTCCTCCTTACTTACTCTAAAGATTTTTTGAATTGTGCAATGTATTCATTCACTGTTTCGATTGCCCGGTTCACATCTTGTTCGATGATGGCATCCACAAGTTTGCAATGAATGTTCAAATGAAAGTTCACATCAGAACTCATCTCCACTATCTGATGGATGGATTCATGCAGGGAGTGTTCCATATGTTCGTACAAATCAATCAATAAATCATTATGTGATGAAACCATAATCGATTTATGTAACTGTATATCCGCTTCTTCGTAGGCCTTGATATCCTTTGCTTCGGCAGCTCTACAGCAGGCTGATATATGAAACCGCAATTGTTCTATATCTTCTTGATTACGTCTTAATGCCGCCAACTGAGCTCCTTCTCTTTCAAGGGCATGACGGACCTCTAACGTTTCTAATATACTTGACTGCTGGATCCTTCTTTCAAATGCTGCCCCCAGGGCACTTGATGACCTTACGAATGTCCCCTTTCCTTGTTTCGTTACTAAAAGCCCTGCGTAAACAAGTGATCGTACAGCTTCCCTTAATGTATTTCTGCTTACATCGAACTGTTGGATCAAATCCATTTCAGGGGGAATTTGATTTCCTATTTTCCATTCACCTGATACGATTAACGATTCGATTTGGGAAACCACCTGCTCCACAAGTGATAAGCGATTTGTTTTGGATATGGTCAAGATATACACCTCTAATTTGTAGGATGATTGGTTCATTGGTTATCTTAACATATGTATGTTGAAAATGGGTATAAGGAGTATTTTAAATCCAAATTTGTTTCCTTTTTATTCTTTAGAAAAAATTGCAGTCGATTTCAGAAATCCGCTCCCTTTCCGCCGACTGTCTGCCAAGCCTCCTCAGCGCAAGCGCCTGCGGGGTCTCGACTAGCCAGTTATTCGGCAGGAGTGTCGCAAATTTCTTCAATCCAATAAGGATTACAGGAAAAAGCATGAAGGATAAACTAATCTTAAACATGCTTCGGGATGAGGCCAACTCTCAGTTTTTCTTTGAAAAAATTGCAGTCGATTTCAGAAATCCGCTCCCTTTCCGCCGACTGTCTGCCAAGCCTCCTCGGCGCAAGCGCCTGCGGGGTCTCGACTAGCCAGTTATTCGGCAGGAGTGTCGCAAATTTCTTCAATCCAATAAGGATTACAGGAAAAAGCATGAAGGATAAACTAATCTTAAACATGCTTCGGGATGAGGCCAACTCTCAGTTTTTCTTTGAAAAAATTGCAGTCGATTTCAGAAATCCGCTCCCTTTCCGCCGACTGTCTGCCAAGCCTCCTCGGCGCAAGCGCCTGCGGGGTCTCGACTAGCCAGTTATTCGGCAGGAGTGTCGCAAATTTCTTCAATCCAATAAGGATTACAGGAAAAAGCATGAAGGATAAACTAATCTTAAACATGCTTCGGGATGAGGCCAACTCTCAGTTTTTCTTTGAAAAAATTGCAGTCGATTTCAGAAATCCGCTCCCTTTCCGCCGACTGTCTGCCAAGCCTCCACGGCGCAAGCGCCTGCGGGGTCTCGGCTAGCCAGTTATTCGGCGGGGGTGTCGCAAATTTCTTCAATCCAAAGGCATCCTCAAAGGGGTAACCCAAGTTTGTTTTGAAATCATGGTTAGGGGTGAGACCATATCTATTGATGCAACCTTCAGACTATAGACAAATTTAAACTAAACGCCAGGTGGTCTATAGTTTTAAAACAACATTCCAGTTGATTGGAGCGGGTGTTCGAGACTCCTGCGGGAAAAGCGAGTACAAGGGAGACCCCGCAGGCGCAAAGGCGCCGAGGGGACTTCCGGACCGCCCGCGGTAAGCGAGTTTCTTGAGTGGAAATCAACGTCCAATCTGTACTGACACTAAAAAGACTGAAGGCAAACCCGACTTTCATCGAGTTTGCTTTCAGTCTGAAATCCCTAATAAAATACAGGGGGGATAAAATTTCTATTTTTTTTGTTTGACAATAAATGAGAGAAGGATGAATATCACTAACGTGACAAGACATACTGTAGTCCCGATGAAGTTTTGCTTATTAAAGAGAAATGCCAAAAAGATAATGCTTAAAGCCGTGATGGCTAATATAGTTGTATATGGGTACCATTTTACCCGGAATCCTGGTTTGCTAGTGTATTGCTTACGCAGTTTCAATTGCGCGGAACAAATACTGATCCACAATAATAAAACCGTGAATCCAGGAATGGCCATAAGGTAGCTTAAAATCAGGTCGGGATACAAATAGGATAAAAACACACCAGCCAATATGCATAATGTAGTTAAAAATATACCATTAAGCGGAATACCCTTTTTCGTTGTTTTTAAAAATGCCTTGGGCGCTTCCCCGTTCTGGGAAAGAGTGAACAGTGTCCTTGAGGTAGCGTATATGCCTGAATTTGCAGCTGATAAGACAGCGGTTAAAAGAACGAAATTCATGATATCGGCGGCTCCGGGAAGCCCCGATAAGCTGAAAACCTGAACGAAAGGACTTACTTCATTGCTTACATGGTTCCAAGGTATTACTCCACAAATGATAAGTATCGGCAAGACATAGAAAAGAATCACCCGCCATACTGTTCCTTTTATGATTTTTGGTATGACTCGCTGACTATCTTTTGTTTCCGTGACGGCTACACCAATTAATTCTGCACCCCCGTATGAAAACATGACCACTAAAAGTGCACTTAACATTCCGTCAATTCCTTGAGGAAAAAAACCGCCATGTTCCGTGTAATTAGAAAATGAAGCCGAACTAGGAAAAAGTCCTAGCATGATCAAAGCTCCTAAAATGATAAAAGCAATTAAGGTTATTATTTTAATTCCTGCGAACCAAAATTCGAGTTCTCCATAGTATTTTACTTGAAACAAATTAATTCCTATTATTACTGAAGCGCAAAGTATGCTTAATAGCCATAATGGTACTGTAGGAAACCAATATTGTAGAAAACTGCCGGCTGCGACTATTTCTACAATGATTACGATAATCCAATTGAACCAATAGAGCCATCCGACAATGAATGATAGTTGAAACCCAAAAGCTTTATTAATGAGATGTTGGACGTTCATATTAGGAAAAGCGGTTGCCATCTCCCCTAGTGCGGCCATTACAATGAATAACAATAGCCCCCCTATTAAATAGGCTATCACAACACTTGGGCCTGCCATATTTAATGTATCGGAACTCCCCTTAAAAATCCCCGTTCCTATCATTCCGGCTAAAGCAATGAACTGGACATGCCTCGGCAATAGGCCCTTTTTTAGATCTTGATGAGTCTTCTCCATTATATTCATGCCTTTCTTTCACAATTTTAATAAAATAGTCTATCAGTAAAACTTAAAAGTTTCTTCTATTATTGAACGCTTTCACGTACTAAAGTACTATATTAATATATCATGAATCGGAAAAAAGTCAATTTAGGCCGGTAAACGGGAATGGGTTTCCAACCGGCGAAGAAGGTTACCTAAAAATATTGGATTTTATGAAATGATTCAAAGAAAAAAACTGCTAGGTGATTTTTTAGGGATGAATTGGCAATTCTTCATTCTTTAAAATACATATTGAAAAGAGAGAAATATAATTCTGTTTAATTGCATTATTACTGGCATTTGTTTCTTAGTATATAAGTTGATTGAATCAGTTTCAGTCCTTAATAGTCGTGGTCGCTTAGTTTATCCTGTCAGGATTGTTACAGCCAGCATTTGGGGGCTGCGGGGGCCAGGGTTATGGAACATACTGCAGAATTACAAAAAACCGACCTTTCAAGGTCGGTTTTTCTTTAATATAAGGTAAGAAGCGGGAAACTATCCGTTCCCATATGAATAGGGGAGCGGCGCCTGTAGGTATTCGGTTTCTTGTTTCGGTTCAATTTCGCTTAAAAATTGCAAATAACCGGTATATACCTGCGATGCCATACCTACATAGTGCAATTCAGTGTGGATGATTCCTTTCCGTGGTGAATGGAGCAAATACATTTTTTCATCCCTCCTTTCTAAAAGGATGGCCAGTTAGTACAACGATATTTATTAGGAAAAGACTCCTATTACTAAAAAATGGATGCATCAGGTTCAAAGGCTTCTGCAGTTCTTTCTTCTAACACCATGCGCAGTCCATTCTTGGGTCTTAGTGTAAGGGAGGGAAGGGGGGTCACTTCATGGTGGTCAGGTGCAAGCTTTATCCTATACCGCTTTGCAATGCAGGCCAGGACAAACACCGCTTCCATCATGGCAAAGTGATTGCCAATACAAACCCGCGGCCCTCCGCCAAATGGAAAGTAAGCGAACGCAGGCAGGCTTTTCATAAAGTTATTTTCAAATCGCTCAGGGATAAATGATTCCGGTTGATCAAAATACTCTGGGTTATGCTGCATCACATAAGAACTTATTAGAATCATATCGCCTTTTTTAAAGCGATATCCTCCTATTGTGACATCCTCCGCCACATCACGGGATAAGATATACAGTGGCGGGTAAAAGCGAAGTGTTTCATGAATGATATTTTGAGTGTATTGTAATTTCATGAAATCTTCAGGCCTGGGTGTCCGTTGACCGATTATGCTATTGACTTCATTGAAAAGCTTAGCTTGAATTTCCGGATGCTTCGAAATTGCATACAGTGCCCAGGAAAGAGCATTTGCTGTCGTTTCATGACCGGCCAGAAAAATAGTCATTAATTCATCACGCACCTGATGGCTTGTCATGCCTAACCCGTCGTCGGCATCACGGGCGTCCATCAAGATCCCTAGCATGTCTTCATGTTTTACTGTGTCGTTCTTCCGTTTTTCAATAATGCCGTAAATCACTTTATCAAGCCTTTGTATCGCCTTTTTATATTCACGGTTGATTTTAGTCGGTACCCATAATGGCATACGGAAAATCTTTCTCATCCTTTTGACTGTTATTCTCAATGCAGTTTCCAGAGGTTTCCCAACGATTTCATATCCATCCTTGAATTCCATGCTGAACATGGTCTTGCTGATTATCCCGAGAGTGATGTCCATCATATCCTTCGTTATAATCCGTTCATCATCATGTTGCCAAGTTGATATATAATCCATTGTGATATCAATCATATCCTTGGCGTATTGGCTAATATGAGTCTTTTTGAAAGAGGGTTGGATAAGCCTTCTCTGTCGCATATGAAAGTCTTTTTCACTTGTAAGCAGGCCTTCACCGATAAGCGGTTTTAAAAGATTGAAGTCCTTGGATTTGACGAAAGATTGTTGTTTTGTTACGAGTATTTGTTTTATTAAATCAGGATTTAAAACGTGATAAACAGTTTGGAATGGTCCTAAACGGAATTTAGCGACTTCCCCATATTCCTTGGACAATCGGGTCAGGAACCCAATGGGATCTGTTTGGAACTCTTTTGTATGTCCGGAAACCAGCCTTCCTTTTGGAACCTTTGGAGAAGTGCGGAAGACATCATCAGCATGGCTCAATGAAGTTTTTCCCCTTTCTTTAAAATACTTACATGTAATCATTGTATGAGGATAAGCTAAATCGGTTTGGACAAGTCGTAAAAGAAAGGGCGGATAATTCTATTGAAGAAATAAAGTTACAGCGAAAAAACTCTGGATGAATATAGCCAGAGTTTTTCATGAGAGCTTTAGATTAATGAAGGGGGATTCAATTCAATTTCTTTCATCATCGCCCCCATGTTGGAAACGATCATTTTTTTCATTGATGGGCCCGCCAAATTGTGCATTGATTTCCTTAACCACTTGTTCTAAAAATTCATCAGATATTATTGGGTTATTGGCTTTATTGTGCATGTGTTTCTCTACAATCCTTTCTGGATATCGTGTTTGGGAACATTCATGAAGGATACGTTATCAACATAACCTCACTTATAGAAAACTATTCTTTCTCTGTTCAACTTTTTCTGCTGTAACATTTTACGGAAGAATAAACAGTTATATTTTACTTAGAGGATTATGGTAAGTGGATCATGTTACAACCAAAGGGGTCAATCCGATGTGGAAATGGCCCAATCACCTCTTTTTGGTAATTGGGCATGGTCTATATTAACTTCATTAAGGAAACAACTGCCTTAAATATTTTATTAGCTGATCACGAAGTTCAGGTCGTTTCATGGCGAAATCTATTGAAGCTTGAAGGAAGCCGAATTTATCTCCTACGTCATAACGATTTCCCTCGATGATATACGAATATAATGGTTCCTTTTCTAACAAAAGGTCTAAAGCTTCGGTAAGCTGGATCTCCCCCTTACGATCAGGCTGTACGTTTTCAAGGATTTCAAAAATCGCAGGTGATAAAATATATCGGCCAATTATCGCCTGTGTTGATGGTGCATCCTCCACTTTTGGCTTTTCCACCAAGTTTCTTACCAGAAATAAATCCTCATATCGTTCTTGGAAGTTTACGATCCCATACTTGGAGACATCGGCTGGTGACACTTCCTTACATCCGATAATGCTCGCTCGAACCTTGTTATACCGTTCCATTAACTGCTTCAAGGCTGGAACCTGGCTATCCACGATATCATCCCCTAACAGGACGGCAAAAGGTTCGTCTCCGATAAAGGTTTTGGCACATAAAACTGCATGACCCAGACCTAAAGGTTCCTTTTGCCTTACATAGTGGATATCGACCATGTTGGAAATGTTCTCCACGATCTTAAGCAGATCATTTTGACCTTTCATTTGCAGAAGCATTTCAAGCTCAATCGATTTATCGAAATGATCTTCGATGGCACGTTTGTTTTTACCCGTAACGATGATAATATCCGTAATCCCTGATTGTACCGCTTCTTCGATAATATATTGAATGGTCGGCTTATCGACAATCGGCAGCATTTCCTTTGGTTGAGCTTTCGTAGCAGGCAAAAATCGTGTTCCTAAACCGGCTGCTGGAATCACCGCTTTCCTTATCATAGCCCAGCCCCTTTTTAAGGTTCTTTTATATGCTTATTGCATTTTATGTGGTCATTGGTTGACCTATATCAAAATAGGTTAAAATAAATCCCTTAAAAAGAATAGATTTACCTTCAAAGCCAAATATTATGGATATATGAATTTAATCAAGAGGTGGATATTTTGCCAATTGAAAATCAAGAGAGAAAACAAATCCTTTTTGCCTTACTCATCATTGTTTTATATCTTTCCCCCTTAATCATCCTTGGAGAAAATGCGCATATTCGCGTACATGATAATTTGGATTCCAACCTTGCCTGGTATAAAGTCCTTTCAGAAAGCGGTGAGTTATTCGGTGCAATTGACGCCAGAATTCCGCAGATTATGAATGGGCTGCCCCGTAATGCTTTTGGCAGTGAGTTCAGTATTATCGTGTGGCTTCATGCTCTTTTTCCGACAATGGTTGCTTATGCAATAAGCCAGGCATTAACAAGGTTTATTGCATTCTTCGGTATGTATATCTTATTGAGGAAACATTTGGTTACAGGAGGACAATCAGGTTGGATTAGGGTTGGAACATCCTTAGCCTTTGCCCTTACCCCATTTTGGCCATCGGGAATGCTCAGTACACTTGGGATGCCTTTAGCCCTTTGGGCTTTTTTTAATATCCGCAGCAAGGATCATTCTTGGAGGAATTATTTGGTCCTTACACTTTTACCGCTTTATTCAAGCATCGTGCTTGGCTTTTTCTTTTTCCTTGTTGCAATGGGCTTTCTTTGGCTAACGGATGTAATCAGGGGAAAAGGGTGGAATATAACGTTTCTTCTTTCGATCGTTTATATGACCGTCATTTTTGGTTTGGTGGAGTATCGTTTGGTCGCTTCATTCATTTTTGATTCGGAGCCAAACAGCAGAGATGAATATTTTCACGCAAGGCTGCCGCTCGATTGGGTCATTAAGCTTACTTTCAAAAATTTCGTTCTTGGACATACGCATGTCATGACTTTACATGCGCTTATCATCCTGCCGATTACAGTCTTTGCCCTTTATATTATTCTGACAAAAAAATTGTGGAGACAGGAAAAGGTATATGTTTTTTTATTCGCCTTGAATTTCATGCTCTCAGCGTGGTACGCATTTTGGTTTTATAAAGGCTGGCTTCCTTTAACGGAAAGGTTTCACACACTGGATACTTTTAACTTTGCCAGATTTCACTTTTTAAGGCCGATGATCATTTACTTGGGGTTTGCCCTTGCGATAAAAATCATTTGGGAATACAGCAACTATGCTAAGAAAACCCTTTCTATTTTCATCGCCGTTCAAATACTGATTTTAATCGGTTTCAATGAGGAAATCACTCACAATAAAAAGCCAACTTTTAAAGAGTTCTATTCAGAAAGCCTTTTTCAGGAAATAAAAGATCATATTGACCGTCCACAAGAAGAATATCGTGTTGCCAGCATTGGGCTGCATCCCGCAATCGCTCAATATAATGGATTTTACACGCTCGATAGCTATAACAATTTTTATCCGCTTTCTTACAAACATCAATTTCGTCAAATAATTGAAAACGAATTGGCTAAGAATAAAAACATCAGAATCTATTTTGATGAATGGGGAGGACGTTGTTACCTGTTTACCGGTGAGCTTGGGAAGCATTATATGTTCAAGAAAGGCTCGAAAAAAGAGCTGAAAAATTTGGACCTCAATATGGATGCGTTTAAAGGATTAGGCGGCACGTATATATTTTCTGCCATCCCAATCAACAACGCGAAGGAAAACGGATTGGTGCTGGACAGGGTTTTCACGAAAAAAGGAAGCGTATGGAAAATTCATTTATACAGAGTCATGTGAAAAGGGGGGAATAGAATGAATTCACCGATTGTAACGATTGTTGTACCTTGTTATAACGAAGAAAGCGTTTTGCAGGAAACCATTTCCCAGCTTTGTGGATTGATGAGGGGGTTGGTCGATGAAAACGTCGTTTCCGGTCAAAGTAAAATTTTGTTTGTCGATGATGGGAGCAAGGATCAAACTTGGAAGATCATTTACAAAGAAACGATTAATAATGAATATGTTCGCGGGCTAAAACTTTCCCGGAATGCTGGACATCAAAATGCACTTCTGGCTGGGTTGTTTACGGCCAAGGAAGCCTCAGATTGTGTGATTTCCATTGATGCAGATTTACAGGATGATATTCAAGTCATCCCGGAATTCATTCGTAAATTCAATGAAGGATGTGAAATCGTATATGGTGTCCGCCAGAAAAGGGACCTTGATTCATTCTTTAAACGAACATCTGCAACAGGTTTTTATAAATTGATGAACAAGATGGGGGTTAACCTTGTCTATAATCATGCCGATTTCCGGCTAATGAGCAAAAGGGCGATCATGGAGTTGGAACGCTTTGATGAAACGAATCTTTTTTTACGGGGGATTGTACCGCTCATTGGGTTTAAGACGGACTCTGTTTATTATGACCGTAAAGAAAGATTGGCCGGGGAAACGAAATATCCATTTAAGAAGATGGTTGCTTTTGCACTTGATGGCATTACTTCCTTTTCGGTTACACCGATCCGGCTTGTATTATGGCTAGGGTGTCTTTCCTTTTTCATTAGCTTACTCTTTGGGTCTTACTTTTTATGGTTGAAATTTTATGGGCAGACCGAAACTGGCTGGACCTCATTGATCACCTCCATATGGTTGATCGGTGGACTACAGTTGATTGCTGTCGGGTTGATTGGGGAGTATATCGGAAAAATCTATAATGAATCCAAACGCCGGCCTAAATATATTGTTGATCTTGATCTATTTAATCCGCTCGATTTAAAAAAACGGGAGCAACTAGACAATGAACGGAACAGTATTGAAAAACTATCTAAAACAAACTAACTCCTTTATCCGCTTTTTATTGGTTGGAATAGTCAATACAGCGGTTGGACTTTCCATCATGCTTTTTCTCATGAATGTTCTTGAATTATCTTACTGGATCTCCACCTTTATCGGCAATGGTACGGGAGCTGTAACGAGTTTTCTTTTGAACAGGACTTTTACTTTTAAAAGCGATATAGAATGGCGTCGAGGAGTCACCCGTTTCTTTTGCGTCATCCTGATTTGTTATTCCGCCGCTTATTCTATAGGCCAAGCCATTGCAGAATCACTGGAAGGAACCGTTCATTTATCCATACAACAAAATTTGGCTGTTCTGATAGGAACAATCTTTTATACAGTGCTTAACTATCTTGGCCAGAAATACTTTGTCTTTAAAAAAAGCAATTTGAGGCCAATTCAAGAAGGAAGGAACTAATTGGTGTAGATCAGTGGAATAATGCCCCGTTTGGACGGGAATTAAAAATGGTATCGGAAAGCGGAATTCTGATTTTATGACTATCCAAGCTGGGGCAGATCTGTTTTACTTAATCCATCACGTTACTTCATTTTTCCTTTTGGGGAATCTATCTTTTGTTCATTGTCTTCTTGAATATCTTCCTTTTAGACGTTTACTTTCCTCCTTTCCTACCATCGAATCATGTGTTTGTATGACTTTTGTTATATAAGTCAAGAATAAAACCTCGCTTATAAATAATAATTCTATTTCTGTGCAAAATTTTCATTTACTTTTCCATTTCACGGGAGTATGATAATCAACAGTTTCATATTTCTAAATCGCTTAAACCTTATGGTGCGGGGGACCCGTTATTGGGATTGTCTTTAACAATCCAAGGGGTGAATCCTTTAAAAGGTAGGGCTACTCTTAGGTCCGAATCCGTCAGCTAACCTCGTAAGCGTTATATGAGAAGGAAGGTGGAGCTTGTTAGACAAAAAAATTGATGTCTACAGGTCTATTTAGCTATGACTTGTAGGCATTTTTGTGTTCTGTCTCTTTTTTTGCGACAGCTGGGAAATATAAACTTATAAATTACATGGTGGTGAATTCTTGATGTTATCTTCTATAAAGAGGTTCTTGATCGGGAGACCTTTAAAATCAAATGCACTTGGTGAACAAAAGCTTAACAAAACAAAGGCGTTGGCGATATTATCTTCAGATGCATTGTCTTCGGTTGCATATGGGCCGGAGCAAATATTGATTGTCCTGATCACGGTCGGTGCTGCGGCATTCTGGTATTCAATCCCTATCGCGATTGGAGTATTGATCCTGTTAACCGCTTTGATTTTGTCCTACAGACAAATCATTTTCGCTTATCCACATGGCGGGGGAGCCTATGTGGTTTCAAAAAACAATTTAGGTGTCAATCCAGGGTTGATAGCTGGAGGATCCTTATTGGTCGATTATATATTAACTGTCGCGGTAAGTGTTTCCGCTGGTACGGATGCCATCACGTCCGCTTTTCCCGGCCTGCATGATTATAATGTCCTCATAGCCATTATTTTCGTCATCCTACTTACTATCTTGAACCTTAGGGGGGTTACGGAATCGGCATCTGTCTTGGCCTATCCGGTGTACCTATTTGTTTTAGCCTTGTTCATCTTGATTGGGGTTGGGATTTACAAGATTCTGACGGGAGGAGTCTCACCGGAATTGCATGCGTCAATCGGGACTCCGGTAGCCGGCATCAGTTTATTTATACTGCTAAGAGCATTTGCATCAGGAAGCTCCGCATTGACAGGAGTCGAAGCGATTTCCAATGCAATCCCGAACTTTAAAGATCCAGCACCGAATAATGCTGCGAAAACATTAGTAGCGATGGGTTCCTTACTAGCTGTTTTGTTTTCGGGAATCGTATTCTTAGCCTATTATTTAAGCATTGTTCCTAGCGCAGAGGTAACGGTCGTCTCCCAGATTGCTGAAGGGATCTTTGGACGGAATTTCATGTATTTCTTCATTCAAGGTACAACTGCATTGATCTTGATACTTGCGGCAAATACTGGATATTCGGCTTTCCCTTTGCTTGCGGTAAATCTGGCGAAGGATAAATTCATACCAAGGGCGTTTACGATCAGAGGGGACCGTTTAGGGTATTCCAATGGAATTATCATACTTGGACTTGCATCCATCATCTTGATAGTCGCATTTGAAGGACATACGGAAAATCTCATCCCGCTTTATGCGGTTGGTGTATTCATCCCATTTACGTTATCCCAGACCGGGATGATTGTTAAATGGATTCGCGAAAAGCCAAAAGGCTGGATGTTGAAATTAACCATTAATTCAATTGGTGCCATAATTAGCTTTATCGTCACGATGATATTCTTTTTAACCAAATTTAGTCAGGTTTGGCCTGTTTTGATTTTTTTACCTATCATCATTTTAATTTTTCATCGAATTAGAAAGCATTATGAAGCAGTTGGAGACCAACTAAGGATTACAACATGTGAGCCGATCTTACCAATCGAAGGAAATATCATCCTTGTACCTGTTGCGGGTATAACTCATGTGGTTGAGAACTCTTTAAATTATGCAAAATCTCTATCTGCACATCAGGTCATTGCCGTTTATGTCGCTTTTGAAAGAGAAGATGAAAAGAAATTCGAAGAAAAATGGAAAAAATGGCAGCCGGATGTAAGGCTTGTTACACTGAATTCGTATTACAGAAGTATCATTCAGCCACTAACTAAATTTGTGGATACAGTAGAACATAAGGCTAGTGAATCCAACTATAAAGTTACGGTGATCATCCCCCAATTCATTCCGAAGAAGGGCTGGCACAATATACTTCATAACCAATCAAGTTTACTGATTCGCGCTTACTTACTTTATAAAAGAAATGTGGTTGTTACGACAGTGCCATATCATTTAAAGAAGTAAGTTCCATATCTTAAGAGAGCAGAATGTAGACAAATTCGATTTTCGAGTTTGTCTACATTTTTTTATGGCTTATACAATTTGGACGTGGATTTCCGCTCAAGAAACTCGCTATCCGCGGGCGGTGGGCGAGCCTCCTCGGCTTGCGCCTGCGGGGTCTCCCAAGACGCGCTTTTCCCGCAGGAGTCTCGTACACCCGCTCCACTCAACTTTGTTATAGCATTTAGTTAGAAACCATACCTAAGGAGTTGAAGGTTGCGAGATTAGGTATTTTTCTTTGAAAATTGGACTAAATTCACTCCATACATCAAATTTATTACCATCTAAATCAAAGAAAACGAAATTCCTTCCTGAGTGTCCTCTATTTTCAATTACACCAACTCTAATCTGTTTATAGCTAAAATCTCTATGTATAGCTTCTAAAGCATTTATTCCATTAACTTCAAAAGTTATAGAAAAACGCTCAACACCGTAAATATCATAGAAATTTGAGCTTTGATTTTCTTTAGATTTAACAAGGAAAATACTTTGGTTCGCAAAATTAAGAATTGCTTTGTCTTCGTCTTTATAGCTTAACTCTGCCCCCAATTTGTTTACATACCATTCAGAAGAAAGTTCTACATTTGAAACTGGGATATAAGTAGTTCCTACCCTTAATAATTGTTATTCACCCTGTTCGCCTCCTTTAATTACTTGAATAAATTCATTCTCCACTTATATATCTTTCTCCTTTTAAGTATCCATAATTAGCCTTTTATATATGCAACTATCCTGCCCCGTTAGCCATCCATGAAGCGCAAAAATCAGCGCTTCACCACAGAGAATGAAAATGGTTCAGAACGGTCAATACTGATTCTACGGCTGGGAGAGGAAGGTCGATGAACTATGGTGCATTAGAGCCCATCCGTTAGTCTGACTCCAACGACCAAGGTGCACCAATGACTGTCGCTCCCTTACGGGAAGCACACATGGTAGATTAATCCTATTCTGGTTTTTGCATCAGCCTCCAATTATATTGAAAGCCGTAGAAAGGATGTTTTCAATGGAAGTAGTCATTGAAAGAGCATGTGGTATGGATGTCCATAAGGACAATATTACTGCATGTATTATGACACCAGAAGGAAAGGAGATTCAAACGTTTTCAACAAAAACTGTTTTTCTAATACAGTTAATGGATTGGATTAAACAGAATAACTGTACTCATGTTGCCATGGAGAGTACCAGTGTATATTGGAAACCTATTGTTAATTTATTAGAAGCTGAAGAGATTGAGTTTTTAGTTGTGAATGCTCAACATATGAAAGCAGTGCCAGGGCGTAAAACAGATGTTAAAGATGCAGAATGGATTGCCAAACTTCTTCGTCATGGACTTCTAAAAGCTAGTTACATTCCAGATCGAAATCAACGGGAACTACGTGAACTAGTTCGGTACCGTAGAAGTATCATTGAAGAACGTGCTAGAAAACATAATCGCATCAAAAAAGTGTTAGAGGGCGCAAATATTAAGCTAGGCTCTGTCGTTTCAGACGTTATGGGTGTTTCAGCTAGAGACATGCTTAACGCAATTAAGGTGAAGAAGATCCTGAAAAACTAGCAAACTTTGCTCGACGCACAATGAAAAAGAAGAAAGATGAACTAGAACTCACCCTTAAAGGTTATATCAATTCGCATCAACGCCTCATGTTAAAAACCATTTTAAAGCATATTGATTTTTTAACAGAGCAAATCGAGATGCTCGACCAAGAGGTCGAGGAAAGAGTAAGCTCCTATCAAGAAGATGTGGAACGATTAGACTCTATTCCTGGTATAGCTACAAGAATAGCTGAGCAAATTTTATCTGAAATTGGGACTGATATTAAGAAACAGTTTCCAAGTGCAGCTCATATGTGTTCTTGGGCAGGACTAGTTCCTGGGCATAACGAAAGTGCGGGAAAAAGAAAATCGGCTAATAAAAAAAAAGGAAACAAGTATTTGAGATCAGCATTAACAGAAGCAGCTCATTCTGTAAGAGGATCTAAAAACTATCTCGGAGCACTGTATAGGCGTACAGCATCACGAAAAGGTAAGAAACGAGCAGGAATAGTAGTCGCTCATGCCATGTTACGTATCTCCTATTATCTCTTAACTCGAAAAGAAATGTATGTAGACTTAGGCGAAGACTACTTTGATAAGCAGAGGCAACAATCAATTTTTCGGCATTCACTAAGAAAACTTGAAAGTTTAGGATACACAGTTACATTACAAGAACCTGAAGCATCTTAATCCAGTCCACTTACCTACAATAAATCAGTAAATTAGGCGCTCTCCCCTTTTTAAAAAAACAATGAGCTGCGTCTTCTTAAGTATTGCCTTTTCCCAAAAATTCCAGAAGTCTATTTTCATGGTAGATTAAATAAAAAAAGCCCCACCAAAATAAAGGTCGGCTTTTTTTATATACTATTTTTAGCAGAAACCGCCATATCCTTGAACGTTGCAGTTACCGCCACCGTTAATTTTAATTCTTTAAAGAATTTGAGCAATTATAGTGTACCTCAATATAATTTCAGTAAAGGTAAAGTGTTCATATTATATTTCTTATCAAATTAAAATCAGTCATATTTAGACAAAATTAGAGGTTTTTCATAATTTAACTCTCGTTTTCTAATAAATTCAACAAATTATATTCTTATAGTTATATTTTATTACAATTAACGTATAATACACCAAATCCTCTAATAATTTCCTGTGAAATTATATTGTTTTTAATAAATACAACTTTTTTGAAATTATTTTAAAATAAAATGTATTTATTTAAAAAAGGGGATAGAGAAAATGAAAACGAAAATTTATTTTATTATGGCAGCGATTTTAATGATTTTATTAAATCCAAAATCTTCTTTTGCTTCTGGAGACGGTAATTTTAATAAGATTCTCACAGATTTAGACGGTAAGTGTGGTGTGAATTACGGATTATTAAGACCGGGTTCATATACAGCTAATTCAACGGGAGGAGACTTTCAAGTTAAATTTAACTCTCCTCGTGCAGCAGAATATAAATTGTACCTACATGAATATGATCCAGGTGATAATGCGGATGAGCATGTTCCTGGTTATAGAAATATTACTAATAGTGGAGCAGCAATTTGGCGAGATTTAGGCAAATATGTAGATGGGGATAACAATAGAGCAGAATTCTATGTTACTTGTGCCTCTAATATTGAATCTAGTACTTTAAATTATATAACTGGTGATTACACTTACTGGGATTGATAAAACATAAAAAGCCTGAGACTACAATGTCCAGGCTTTTTTGTTTTATTTTAATGCGCAGTAAAACTAGACTCGTAGTAAGGCGCTAGCCTAATATTTCTCGTTTGAAGATTCTGCCCGAATTCGCTCTAGGATTCGGGTATTAGTGATCACATTGTTTATCTTAAACCTATCTTTTTCAAGATATATCAACACAAATAATTTTTGATTTTAAACAAGAGATTGATCAAGACCTTAAATCCTTTGATGTTTCAGACCACATTTTTAGAATTGATTTTGATCAAGATGTTCATAATGCTTGTTTTACAACGTTCTAATAAAAACAAGGGACTATATTTTGATCAATCTTTTTTATAACGGTAGAACTTTATTTTAAATCACAAATAATGGATTGTAATAAACCTTAGCCAATTTAGACACGGAATACCACTTCTTAGTTCAAATTTCTGAAGGGGTGGTATTTTTTGAAGAGGATAATGATAATCTGAAATCACCACCCAAAATATTGGTGTTAAAAGTTGCATTTGCTTTATTAGCTAATAAAATAACAGATGACAAATACTATCAATATCTTCAGGCTTTCGGATTGGCTCGAAAAACTAATGTTGATTTACCCAATGAAGTAGGCAGTACAATTAATTATAAATATAAACGTGATCAATTTATCAACAGCTTTTGGCCAAGTCAATCGGAATCCAGCTCTTGACGTGCCTCCATCAAAAACAAAGAATTCAGCTTGCCAGATGGACGGTCATTCATCCTGTCATTAAAATCAGTCGTTTCACTAACTATTGCTCAAAAAGGGGGAAACGAATAGAATGCTGCTGTTGACAAGTTTTATGATAGTCGTGGCTTATACAATTTGCTTTTCTAAAATAGCCCATCGAAAAAAAGAGAATATTGGTGTTGGCCTTGGTAAATGCATGGTCATGATGTTAAGCATGACGACAAGTTTAACCTTAAGTTTAATGCTGTCATTCCTGATGCCCGGCAAGCTGGCGGTTTTAACCGTTCTAGCCATCGCAATATGTGCAGTGGCAGGCTTCATCATCGGAAAACCATTCGGTCTGACAGCGGTTATGGAGTCCCTGTCAACAACCCTGATGGGGGCAATGATGGGAGCCATGCTTGGGGTCATGCTGCCTCTTGATTCACAAACTTACATGCTCGTTTCGATGGATCTGATTTACCTAGGCAGTATATTCTTTGTGACTTTTTATATAAAAAGAGAGGATGTAAAAGAGACAAAAAGTGGGAGGGGGTTTGCTCCTTTCTTTCTGACCCTCTTGTTCTCCATCATCATTATCGGAACGTCGGCTGTTTGGGAACGTGATTATTTCAAGGTTGGTGGAGATTCGGAAATGGACATGCAACATCATCAACATGGCGGGTAGCTGTTGCAAGAATATCAATAACATCCATAAGGGCTGCTTCTGCAGCCCTTTTCGTGTTGAACAATTTTTTAGTGAAACACTTCATAAAATTACCAAGGGTCATTTCAAATAATGCGAACATATTAAAAGAATACAAAATGAAATATCCTGCTTAGTTTTGTACTTACATATATGGGGGTTGAAAATGGATATACTATTAGCTCTCTTGCCGGCATTATTCTGGGGAAGCATCGTTTTATTTAATGTGAAACTCGGGGGTGGACCCTATAGTCAAACACTAGGTACAACGATTGGCGCCTTGATTTTTTCAATTGGTGTCTATATTTTTGCCGATATTAAGCTGTCACTTCTAGTGTTTGGAGTCGGAGTCGTATCTGGATTGTTTTGGGCCGTTGGACAAGCTAATCAGCTTAAGAGCATTGATTTAATGGGAGTTTCTAAAACAATGCCGATTTCAACAGGATTGCAGCTCATTTCAACCACTTTATTCGGGGTCATAGTTTTTAACGAATGGTCTACAATGAAGGCGATTATTTTAGGCGTTTTGGCATTGATCTTCATTATTATAGGAATCATCTTGACCTCCTTGGAAGATAAAGAATCGAAAGAGGGCAAGTCGGGAAACTTGAAGAAAGGAATTGTTATTCTCCTCATCTCGACATTCGGTTATTTGGTTTATGTGGTCGTGGCCCGTCTTTTTGATGTTGACGGGTGGTCAGCGTTGTTCCCTCAAGCGATTGGGATGGTGATAGGCGGTCTGTTATTGACTTTTAAGCATAAACCGTTTAACAAATATACGATTCGCAATATCATTCCGGGATTGATATGGGCTGCAGGGAACATGTTTTTATTCATTTCCCAGCCACGTGTGGGAGTGGCCACTAGTTTTTCACTTTCGCAGATGGGCATAGTCATCTCAACCCTTGGCGGGATCTTCATTTTACGTGAAAAGAAAACGAAGCGCCAACTAATTGGAATCGTAATTGGGATTATCTTGATCATCATAGCTGGGATTATGCTGGGATTGGCAAAAAGTTAATTGGAGGGTGATTACATGTATACAGATTTAGAAGGTAAGGTCGTGGTCATAACCGGATCATCCACTGGTTTAGGCAAAGCGATGGCCATTCGCTTTGCTAAGGAAAAAGCGAAGGTCGTGGTTAATTATCGCACTAAATCAGAGGAAGCGGATAGTGTAATGGAAGAAATCAAAACAAATGGCGGGGAAGCCATTGCAGTAAAAGGCGATGTCACCGTTGAAGAAGATGTTATTAACCTTGTTCAATCAGCGATAAAGAATTTCGGGAAACTTGATATATTCATCAATAATGCAGGGATTGAAAATCCGGTTCCATCTCACGAGATGCCGTTAAGCGACTGGAATAGGGTAATCGATACTAACTTAACGGGGAATTTCTTAGGCTGCCGCGAAGCTATCAAGTATTTTGTCGAGAACGATATTAAAGGGAATGTAATTAACATGTCCAGTGTACATGAGATGATTCCCTGGCCTTTATTCGTTCACTATGCAGCTAGCAAGGGCGGGGTGAAGCTGCTTACGGAAACCCTGGCTCTTGAATATGCACCAAAAGGGATCCGCGTGAACAGCATTGGTCCCGGAGCCATCGCCACGCCAATAAATGCCGACAAGCTTGAAGATCCCGAAAAGAAAAAGGACCTTGAAAGCATGATTCCGATGGGGTATATCGGAAAGCCTGAAGAAATTGCCGCGGTTGCTGCATGGCTGGCATCTTCAGAGTCCAGCTATGTAACGGGCATCACTCTATTCGCTGACGGAGGAATGACAAAATACCCTTCATTCCAAGCGGGTAGAGGATGAGTTTTGATTAATTCCTCTTATATGATGCAACAAGAGTCCCAGCAGGATCAAGCCTGCTGGGATTCTTGTGTAAAGCATTAACGAGTATGATGATTATACCAGCTAATGAAATTATCGATGACCGTATCGATAAACTGGACAGTCGGCTCATGTATAAGGCTGCCTTCGTTATCGATTTTGTCATGCACTGCACCAACATATACTTCATTCCCAGGAAGGAGTGGGGAGGAGATGCCTATTGCGAATAAGATTTCACGCAAATGCAATTGAGCTTTTACCGTCCCTAATTGCCCCATAGACGCACCCATGATCCATGATGGTTTGCCGATCAAGACTTTATCGACACGTGATAACCAATCAATTGCATTGCCCAATACACCTGGAATCGTCCCGTTGTATTCAGGTGTTACCCACAAGACTGCATCTGCTTCAGCCACTTTGCTTTTAAATTCTTTTACAACCAATGGAGGATCATTTTCAATATCTTGATCATAAAAAGGTAAATCCCGAATGTTCAAGATTTCGAGATCAAAACGATCTTGATATTTAGTTTGAATATATTTGGCTAGCTTAAGGTTGTATGACTCTTTACGGATACTTCCCACTATGGCAACAACTTTCATCTCCAATACCTCCAATGATTTTATAATGGATAATCATGTAAATGTGTTCCACTTACCTATTATAATTGGAATGTAATTGAAAGGGAAAAAGGATGCTTGGGAAATAATCATTCGGCGGATGGCCCTTCAATCACACCACGATGAAAATGTCTTTCCATGACATACCCAAAAAAGGAGGCAAGCATTTGTTGAAACAGCATGCCAAGTACAACGGGTACCGCAACGGCAGCAGGGAAATAGGTGGTTGCAAGAACGGCTCCAGCACTGATGTTTCGCATACCGCCTGTAAATGTCAAGGTGATGATATCCGCCTTTTCCCATCTTAAACATGCACCGACCATCCAAGAAAGGGCATAGCCTGAAGCGGCTATGAACAAAACCAAGAAGGCCATGATCATTATTTTCTTATCGAAATGGGTTAAGAAAGGCGCTATTTTTGAACTGTTCAATATGACTACGATTCCAACGCTTATCTTGGAGAATGGAGCTAATCGGGGAGATAGTGAATATTGTATCTTTCCTTTTGTAGCCTGATTCAAGAACATGGCAAGCATGGAGGGCAGAACGACCATTCCGATTAACCCTTTCACTATCGACCCCAAATCCATTTCGATCGAACCGCCTCCGAAAAGGGAAATGCTGTAAGGGACGATGAATGGCGAGAGTAGGGTGTCGATTAAGATTATGGTTAGGGCAAGTATGGCATTACCCTTATAAATGGATACCCAGATCATACTGGTGACACCGGTTGGAATCACTACAGCGAGGACTAGGCCGGTAATTGTGAAAGCATCACCATGAAACACTAAATGACCGAGGCCAAAAGCCCAAATTGGCATAAGCATATGAAGGATGATCAATACGATGAAAACGGGTAAAGGGTGGGTGACTGCCTGTTGCAGAGATTTAAAGTTAGAGCCTAAACTCCCGGAAAATGTAATGAAGGCAAATATCCATGGAACAAGAAAGGTGTAATCCATTAGATGTTCGGACAATAATACCCCAATAATCACGCTTATCGGCGTGATGAAAGGCATGACTTTATCGAGTTGTTCATTTATTGTTTTCAGCATCATTCCATCCACTTCCTCATCCATTCTATTAAGTAAGTTTACCATATTCCAAAACATATAATTTGTAAGACAAGAATTTTGTCAATTTATTTTTTGGAAATGGTGAAATGCATTTAATGTAAGACTATATAAAATAGGCCAAGTGGGATGCTAATCTATCCATTCTTTTTGTGTTCTCTATACTTTCACTGCTATGAAACAAAAAGGGCTGCAAGCTTTCCCTGATGGATGGTTTTATAAGGAGGTTTTTAGGCAGGATTGTTCGATGTAACGTTGTATATTCAATGAAAAATAGTTTAAAGTAGAGGAGAGAGGTGAAAGAAATGGCAGAAAAGGTTTCCAGTATAATGTGGTTTAGTCTTGCAGTACAAGCCCTGCTTGTACTTGCTGAACATGATGGATTATGCAATAGTAATAAATTGGCCGTTAAGCTTGATTCGGAGTCAGGTTTTCTTAGAAAAATATTAAGTAATTTAGTGAAGGCAGGGCTGATTCAAGCGAAGGAAGGAAGAGATGGGGGATATTCACTTGCCAAAAATCCTGAACAAATCATTCTTGCAGATATATACTCTGCAATTAAATCCGAACCTTTTTCAAAAGGCTTTCTTGATGTGAATGCTAAAAAATGCTTTCAACCATCTTCCCGCGAAGCTTTATGCGGCTTGAAAAACGAGATGGAGAGCTGGATTATACAAGGCTTGGAACAAAAGACGATTGCTGATTTACTATCAAAATCTTGATGTAAAAAACGAAACTGCAAGGGTTTCGTTTTTCTTAAACTGTATTTGACAAAAGAACAGTATGCGTTATATACTGTTCCTATAATAATTACAGTTAAATGGAGGTCATTATCAATGACAAAAAATATAATGAGTAAAGAAGAGTACCTGAATAAAGCTAAAGAATTGAATGTACCGCTTGAAAAGCCGAAAGTCCTTAATGATACGGATTTCACTACGGTAGCAAAAGAACGGAGATCTGTTCGCCAGTACGATGCTGAATACGTGATGACTGAAGAGGAAATTCGTGAAATCCTGGAGATTGCGATTCAAGCGCCTTCTTCTTCCAACTTACAGCCATGGAGATTCCTTGTGATTCAAGATAAGCAAACCCAACAAGAATTGCTACCCATCGCAAATAACCAACAACAAATCGTCGATGCATCTGCTGTCATTGCCGTTTTAGCTGATATAGAAGGTTACAAAAATGCAGAACGGATTTATGGTGAATTAGTCAATAAAGGGATCATGAAGAATGAAAT
Source organism: Peribacillus sp. YIM B13477 (assembly GCF_042787955.1). NCBI lineage: Bacteria > Bacillati > Bacillota > Bacilli > Caryophanales > Bacillaceae > Peribacillus > Peribacillus sp. YIM B13477. The sequence goes on along the minus strand of NZ_JBHZPD010000002.1, from coordinate 862,752 downwards.
CAAAGAGCCATATGTAGCCTCTATTCTGCATAATTACGGCAACTTTTCCGCTGAGAAGGCTTTAAGCGTAGCCATGATTGACGGTGGCTTGGTTTCCATGCAGATCATGTTGGCTGCAAAAGCAAAAGGATACGATACAGTCCCAATGGGAGGGTTCGATGAAGCCAAATTTGTGGATGCGTTCAATGTACCGGAAAACTTCAAACCTGTCATGTTGATTTCCCTTGGAAAAGGAACTAAAGCAGGCTTTGAAAAAGTCCGTTTGCCACTCGATACTATATTGACTTGGAATAAATTCTGAGGAACAAACCATGAGAAAAAGGATAGCTAAAATCGCTATCCTTTTTCTCATGGTTTGAGATTGGCTCTGAAAAATCATTTATTCTCGCGAGCAATAAATGAATGTGTTACAATTTTTCCAGATATTTCTTTGGAATGTCTCCTCTAAAAATCACCGACCGGCAAATTAAGCTAATGAATTCTTTTTGGCGCTGCTAGCCAAAATACAGCAATTATCGTGGGTTTAGCCGTTGACAATGGATGGGAGGGAGTCCGTGTGAAGAATATGAAAAGTGAAGTGTTCTCGTGGTTGAAAGCTATCTTATTCGCTTTAATGATCGTGTTCATTTGCCAACAGTTTTTATTTACGCCAGTCACGGTAAAAGGTGAATCAATGGAGCCGACTTATGAAAATGATGACCGGATCGTGGTAGCTAAAATCGGAAAGCCAGAGCGCTTCGATATGGTGGTATTTTATGCTCCGGACGCGGAAGAGAATTATATAAAAAGGGTGATCGGTTTACCAGGGGACAGCGTCGAAATGAAAGATGATGTCTTATATATCAATGGGAAAAAGTATACAGAACCATATTTGAATACAAAAAAAGGGGAAATTCCACCAGAAGAGAATCTGACGGAGAATTTCACCCTAAGTGATTTACTCGGGAAATCCAAGGTACCTGTCGGTCATTTATTTGTCATGGGGGATAATCGAAGGAATAGTTGGGATGGAAGAAGATTTGGTTTTATTTCTGAAAAATCACTTGTGGGCAAAGTGAAATTTCGCATCTACCCTTTAAATGAAATGGGAGTGCCGAAGTGAAAGGATTATAGTGAATCAAGTGAAAGCCTGGATGATAATGATATGGACTAAGTTGTATTTATAGCAGATGATGGATAAGAACCTTTTCCTATTGGTAAGGTTTTTATTTTGGATTGTGGGGGATTAATATGAAGAATGGTTTATCAGCCATTTCCATCCCGATGCTGGATGAAGAAATGGGACGTCAGGTTAAAGGACATGTCGATTCGCTGACGGTTCCTCAGGGAAGCTTAGGACGGCTGGAAGAATGGATAATTGAACTGGCCAAGATGACAGGGGAGGCGTTTCCGGACATTTCGAAACCGGGGGTGATCGTGTTTGCAGCCGACCATGGAATTACGGAAGAAGGGATTTCCGCGTATCCAAAAGAAGTGACGGAACAAATGGCACTTAATTTCCTGAATGACGGTGCTGCCATCAATGTATTAAGCCGTGCGATAGATGCTTACTTGGACATTGTCGATATAGGGATCGATGCAGATATCGAAGGACCGGGGTTAACTTCCAGAAAAGTCCGTAATGGAACTAGAAACTTTTATAAGGAAGAGGCTATGACAAAGGAAGAAGTAAATCAAGCGCTTGACATTGGGTATGACCGTGCAGAGAAAATGATTGCCCGTGGGGTGAACTGTCTGATTCTTGGTGAAATGGGAATCGGAAATACGACATCCAGTACCGCCATCATCTCCATCATAAGCGGGAAAAGCGTCGAATCACTAGTGGGGCAGGGAACAGGATTGAAGTCAGAAGGCATTTTACATAAGCGAAGAATAATTGAAGAAGCGATTTCATTAAGAAATCCTAATCCTGATGATCCAATCAACATTTTGATGAATATCGGTGGATTCGAAATTGCAGGTATGGCAGGGGCCATGCTTGCTGCAGCGAATAACCGTATACCCATTCTTGTTGATGGTTTCATTACAACAACGGCTGCTGTATTGGCAAACCTGATTTCCGGACGTGCAGCCGATTATATGTTTGTTGGACATCGATCTGCAGAACCTGGTCATAGAGCGGCCATAGAACTGCTAGGCAAGGAACCGATCCTCGACCTGGGAATGAGAATCGGGGAAGGAACAGGGGCTGCCCTGTCATACCCCATTCTCAAGGCAGCGACATTGGTCATTAAAGAAATGGCAACATTTGAATCTGCGGGCGTGTCAAATAAGTAAGAAAAAGGAGACCTCGATACGCTGGTCTCCTTTTTATACGGTAAAAAAGTGGATACTGCATTGAAACTTTCTTCTATTCCGCTGTTATTTAATGGGCAGATGATCTTTATATTTCTTCATTTTCCTGACGACGGATGGCTGGCTGATACCTAAGAATTTAGCCATTTCATATGTGGACTTGCATTGTTTACTCGCTTTCATCAACATCCATTTTTCGACTTGTTCGAGAGCGGTATTGAGATCACTATCATCAACCATCATATTGTCGATCATTAGGGTATCATCCATTTTCTCCAAAGATTCTTGTCCATGGAAATGGGAGGGGAGAAAGCCTGGGAAAATGATGGAGTCTTCCGAGGTCAAAATGAGCCGTTCAATCAGGTTTTCCAATTCACGCACGTTTCCTGACCATTTATGCTGAATCAGTATTTCGTAAGTGGAAGGGTGCAATTTCTTATCCGACTTGTATTTCTTATTGATGATTTCGAGATTATGATTGATTAAGATGGCAATGTCTTCTTTTCTTTCGCGTAGTGGCGGTATTTGGATGGGAATCACATTTAAGCGATAATACAAATCGAGCCTGAATGTTCCCTTCTCCACCATTTCCTCAAGGTTTTGATTGGTTGCCGTCACAAGCCGGAAATCAATCTTATGCTCTTTTTTTCCTCCGACTCTTTTAAAGGTCTTCTCTTGCAGGACATTTAATAACTTCACTTGCATATCGAGGGGAAGCTCCCCGATTTCATCCAGAAATAAGGTTCCGTTATCTGCTTGTTCGATCAGCCCTTGCTTCCCCTGTTTCTGCGCTCCGGTGAAGGATCCCGCTTCATATCCAAACATTTCGGATTCAAAGAGACTTTCTGGGATGGTACTGCAGTTGACTTCGATGAATGGCTCTTTGCTGCGGTAACTCTGATTGTGCAGCCGGCGGGCGAATACGCTCTTTCCCACACCGGATTCCCCAAGAAGCATGACTGTCGCATCCGTTTTGGAAACACGGTGTATCGTTTTGGCGATTTGCCGCATTTCCTTGCTGCGATAGATCAACTCCTCCTGTTCCCTTAGTTCCTCGACCTCCGATTGGTATTCTTGAATCTTTTTCTCCAATTGACCGTACTGATCCTGGAGGTTCCTGATTTCAGTTTGATCTTGGGCATAGCTGACGACACGAATCAATTCACCATCATCATCAAAGATGGGATAGGCAGTCGACATGACGATTTTTCCCGTCTTCGTTTGCTGCATGATCTGGATAGGCGTTTTCTCTTTCAATACCATGGCGGAAATCGAAGGTGAAAGGATTCCTTCCGTTTCGAGCTGGTAAACGGATTTTCCAAGGTAATGTTCTGGTTCGATTCCATATATCCACCAATGATTAGGATTCGTGAATAAAATGAATCCTTTTTCATCGGTCACGGTAATATTATTATTGGATGTGTTGATAATGCATTCCAAAACTCTTTTGACGTTGTTATCACTCATCATTTTCCCCCTTATCACTGTGCCGGTGATTCAAATATAAATCAAAAACAGAAGCGAAATCAAGAATTTTCAGATATTTTGATTTGGAATTGAATCATTTTTTATATGAATCTTGCCTGGGATAGTCTCACTCACTTCATTCATCAAGCTAAAACTAGAGTAATAGAGACGCCACCCACATTAAAGCAAATGGATACTTATACGGTTAACCTACTTATGTTTGGGTATAAATAAAGTAGAGAGTAATCGATTGAAGGAGTGATTGACTTGGCTGAAAACACAACCTTGGGACAATATTTATACGACTGCTTAAAAGCAGAAGGCATTACAGAGATTTTTGGTGTGCCTGGAGACTATAATTTCTCATTGCTAGATACTTTGGAAGATTACGATGGGATTGAGTTTATTAATGGACGAAATGAACTCAATGCTGGATACGCAGCGGACGCATATGCCCGGGTGAAGGGCATGTCGGCACTGATAACCACCTTTGGTGTCGGTGAAATGAGCGCATGTAATGCAATCGCTGGAGCGTACAGTGAAAATGTGCCGCTCATCCATATTGTCGGCTCGCCAAAGACCATGATGCAGCAGGAAAAGGAGCTTGCCCACCATACGTTAATGGATGGAGATTTTGATGTTTTCCGTAAGGTTTATGAGCATATTACCGGTTATACAGCAATACTTACACCAGAAAACGCAGCTAGGGAGATACCGGCTGCAATCAAAATCGCGAAAGAAAAGAAAAAGCCCGTTTATTTGGTAGTGGCTATCGATCTCGTTGAAAAACCATTGCTTTCTCACGGTAAGACATCAGAAAACATGACAAAAACGAATGTCGATGCTTTGCAGTCAGCAGTGAAGCATATAAAAGGCATGTTAGAACATGTAAATAATGCCGTTCTGCTTGTGGACGTGAAAACACTTCGTTATAACTTGCAGAAACCCGTACAGCAGCTCGCTGAGAGGTTAAATGTTCCAGTTGCTTCACTGATGCAGGGTAAAAGCGGGTTTGATGAGAGTCATCCCCAGTATATTGGTGTATACGGCGGAGCTTTCGGAAGTAAGGATGTAACTGAGACTGTTGAAGAAGCGGATTTGATCATAGCCGTTGGTACTGTTTGGTCAGACGTCAATACTTCCAAAGGTACAGCAAAGCTTAACCCGTTGAAAATGGTGGAAATTCAACCTGACACATTAAAAGTGGGGGAAGCCAGCTATATGAATGTCAAGGCGGAAGAAATACTAAATGCGCTCCAGGACATTGGCTACCGTCAGAAAGAATCTGTCGGAAACATCTCGTTTCCGTATGACACAATGGTGGAAGACCCGTCAGCACCACTGAAAGCGACTTCCTATTATCCTCGAATTCAGCAAATGTTGAAGGAAAATGACATTGTGGTCACGGAAACAGGAACATTCTCTTATGGCATGTCACAGGTCAGATTGCCGAAAGGGGCGACCTACATAGCCCAGGGAGGCTGGCAAAGCATTGGTTATGCGACGCCTGCAGCTTTCGGTGCTTGTATAGCGGATAGAAACCGGCGTGTCCTTTTGTTTACCGGGGACGGATCGATACAGCTGACAGCACAGGAAATAAGCTCGATGCTGGAAAACGGCTGTAAGCCCATCGTGTTTATCCTCAACAATAACGGCTATACGATAGAAAAATTCTTAAACGTAAAAGTCGATATAGAAAAACAGAAATACAACGAGATACCAGAGTGGAATTATACAAAACTGGCTGAAGCATTTGGTCAAGAGGCATTCACAGCAAGAGTCGAGACGAATGGTGAACTGGATGAAGCCATTACAAATGCCCAAGATATGAACGCCGATAAACTTTGCCTTATAGAACTGGTCGTGAAAGATCAGATGGATGCACCGGATTATTTGAAAAAAATAAGGCAGTACCTTGAAGAGCAAGAGAAACTAAAGTAATTCCATGTTCGAAATGCAATCAACCCTGATTAAACACTAGAATATACTTTAATGTTTTGTTTATGAAACCTCACTAGATTGAAAAATTATGAAATACTCCTCCCGAGTAACTGGCAGCCGAGACACCACAGGCGTGTGCTTTGAGGTAACTGGGCAGAAAACCGGCGGAAAAGGGAGCAGATTTCTGGAATCGAGTGGAACGTAATTTAAGAAAAAAACGTAGGCTAGGCTCATCCCGAACCAAGTTTAAGACGAGGTGATCCTTGAGTTTTTTTTACATTAATCCTTAAAGGATGGAAGAAATTTGCGACACTCCTGCCGAGTAACTGGCTAGCCGAGACCCCGGAGACGTTTACGTCGAGGAGGCTTGGCAGACAGTCGGCGGAAAGGGAGCGGATTTCTGGAATCGACTGGAACGTAATTTAAGAAAAAAGCGTAGGCTGGACACACCCGAACCAAATTTAAGACGAGGTGATCCTTGCTGTTTTTTTACATTAATCCTTAAAGGATGGAAGAAATTTGCGACACTCCTGCCGAATAACTGGCTAGCCGAGACACCACAGGCGTTTGCTTTGAGGTAACTGGGCAGAAAATCGGCGGAAAAGGGAGCGGATTTCTGGAATCGGCTGGAACGTTTTTGAAAGAAAAAAGCTCAGGCAAACTTACTCTCCTTATTAGTATACTTTCTGAAAAGGTCTTCTGTGATGAAGGCCTTTTTTTGTTGGAAATGTAGATAATGTACTTACTTATATCTGCACGGCCCGATCAAGGACAAGAATGCAAGTTGAAAAAGTGAACAGGATATACCCGGAATGACAATACCAATATTAGTAACGGTCATTTCAAAATTGAAACCAAGAATTTTTAAACTAAGAGTATTATGAAACTTTCATGTAATAATAGGGAAAATATTCTTCATTATCAGAGAAAACCATTCTTTTTCCTGCTAGCAATTTCTGTAGAGAAGGAGGTCCAAAAAATGCGTAAAAATGTATCATTAGCGCGGTTAATAGAGTCTAATAAAGAAAATCTCAACAATAATCAGATGTTCATAGATCTTATAGAAGAAAAAGTCCATAGAAAGCAGGTTGAAATGCAGGAAAGACATCTAACAACATCAAACGATAACTAAAGGAATTATCAAGTTTTGAAGGAGTCCGTATCAGTAATCAACTGAATTATGCGATTGCGGAAATGCAAGGTTAATCCGCCAGGTATGAGGAAAGAGAGGATAAAAAAGGTTAGCTTAACTTTATATATTATTCTACCTATTGATAATGAGTAAGTATTGGTATTATAAAATATTTTTAACGGGTGTGTGTATCATTGCTTCGGGTATCTATTATAAATTTGGGTTTACTAGTGAAAGGTTTAGTTTATTTTGTATATCTTGCAATACTTTAATGTGTTTTGAGTATTTTAATCGTAAAATCAATTATAAAAAAAGACTTAATACTTTAACGAATTATATGCATAATTTAATGCGAGAGTTAGGATGGCTTCAAAAAGAAGGGGGATAAGCCATAACACCAGTTGGCGGCTAGTTAACATTATCATAAGCAAAAAAAGCGTGTATGATCATTTATCGAAACACGCTTTTTTGCTTTTTATCGTTTACTGCCACCATCATTTAGTTTAGGACACGGACTGCCTTCACAAAGCTTGGTCCCCAGTAGGAATTGTTAATGTTAGCGTAGGATACACCTTTAGATGTCGAAGCATTCAGCATTTGACCGTTACCGGCATAAATTCCTACATGATTGATTACTCCATCATTATTGGTATCGAAAAATACTAAATCCCCTTTTTGCAGGGCCTTTGAGGATACAGCTTTACCAACGTGTGATTGGGCTACTGAATTTCTAGGCAAGGAAATACCTGCACTTTGGAATGCTCTTAATGTGAATGAAGAGCAATCAAATACATCAGTGCGTGAAGTGCTCGCACCGTAAACATACTTGGCTCCCAAGTATTTAGCGCCAGCTGCCAAAACTTGATCTGCCTTGTTGGATTTGGACGGTTTATTGATTGCAGATGCCGAGGCCTTCCCTGAAACCCGGATGGTTTGGCCGATACGAATACGATCTGAATTGGAAATATTAGGGTTTATTTTAAGTAAGGCACTAAGGGAAAGGTTATATCTTTTAGCGATTGTTGATAAGGAATCCCCTAATTTAACGACATAAACGCCTGTTGTATTTTTACCTTTATCCGGATTGCTGGTAATGGCATTAACCTTCAAGACCTGACCTGGAAAAATGAGAGTGCTAGTCAAATGATTCATAGACTTTAATTGTTGGACAGTCATATTATTGACTCTGGCAATTTTGCCCAGTGTATCCCCGGATTTGACTTTATAAGAAGTATTTGAACTATTTTTAGCCGAAGGGCTGGATCCGGAGGTTTGTCCGGAAACCCGGATGGTTTGGCCAATATATATCCGGTCCGAACTAGAAATATTAGGGTTTAATTTAAGCAGGGCACTAACGGATACATTATATTTATTGGCAATTTTAGATAAGGAATCCCCAAGTTTAACCACATATTTTTCGGTTTTATCTTTACTTTTATCTGTATGGTTGTTAATGGTATTAAATTTCAAGACTTGGCCGGGAAAAATAAGGTCACTAGTCAAATGGTTTTGAGATTTTAAGTGCTGGACAGTTGTATTATTGGCTTTAGAGATTTTATCTAGGGTGTCCCCTGATTTAACTTGATAAGAACCAGCATAAGCAGAAGTGCCGGCGATTAGGGTACCTATAATGGTCCCCGCAAGAATGAAAGAGTTTTTAGAATTGTTCATTTAGGAAAGTTCCTCCTGATGTGGTAAAAAAATATCTAGCATTTATATTATAAAGGTATGGAATATAAAAAACATGACCCATATCAATAAAATTCAATTTTTTCATCATTTTTCGGGTTATTCTGTAACAGGAAAATGGGAGTCTGTTACATCGGGTGGATTATTGGAGTATAAGAGGACCAAATCTTGGAATTTCGCATAAATGGATAGCTAGTAAACTCAAAGGAGCATTTCATAAAATGGAAGTTTGAGTTACGGTAATTAAAAGAAAGGTAAGAATAACAAATCTTACCTTTCCGTGATTAATTTTTTAATATTGAACTATAAACGTAGGGGGCATCAGGTTCACGATTTTACTATGTATAAGGACTCCAAGTAGAGGGAAGTCAATATATTATTACCGGGGTAATTGGCTGGAAGTTGCCTAAAGTTTATATTCACTAATTTTGATATATCGGAATGCTTACCGACAAAGCAAAATCCCCTCTAAGTTGTGTAACATACACAGAATTACAATGTTCGCTTAGAGGGAATAACATCATGGAGACTATTTTGGTCCCCTTTTATTAATTAAGTTCTTACGGGATATAAATGGATTGTCGGTAACCCAGAAACGCCAAGGGTAATCCTTTGCTTCCCCGGAGTTGTCGATTCCGACGCGGGGGCCGCTGGATATGTGTTCAGGCTTTTTTCCTGCAGCCAGATAAAGCGGGGGGGCCGTAAAAGATCGGCCATAATCATCCACGGTGATGCCTAGTGCCTTTGTTAGCTTCCCTGGTCCATCGGTCCATTTACGAATATCGGCAATTCCGCGTCTTTCATGCATTAACTCGAGCCCTGAATACGGTTCAATCGCGCGAATTAAAATGGCTTCCGGATTTTCAGGTCCGCCGCTTACGACATTGACCAGTGTATGTGTGTGCATGACGTATGTATAGATCAAACCGGAATTTCCGAACATCACTTCCGTCCGCTTTGTCCGTCTATTTCCAAAACTATGTGCGGCCCTGTCCCCAGGTCCCATGTAGGCCTCTGTTTCAACAATGAATCCAGAAGCGGTTCCTTCCGCTGTTTCTTTTACGATCAGGCAGCCAAGAAGGGATTTCGCCAGTTCAAGCGTGGGCTGCTGATAAAAATCAGCAAGCAAAATTGAATCGTTTATCCTGTCCATAGTATCACCCCATTTAGTCTCATACAGGTAAATTGCCCTTATCAATGAAAAAGAAACATAGGATTGAAGGGATGAAAAAGGCCGGCTGATTATATCAGCCGGTCCCGAGCCTGTTTTAGCCTAATTCTTTTTCCGTTTCTTGATCTCTTTTGATTCGGCCCGAACCCACGGAAAGTGCCACTAATATCCCTGCGGATACAAAAAAGATACCGGTGATGAAAACACTGGAGAATGCATCGATCCAAGCATTTTCTATCGTTTTAACAAGGACATTGCTGACTTCTGCGGGCATTTTTAGGTTTTCGGGATAAAGCATGATGTTGAATAACGTATCCGTTTTATCGGCTAATGCTTTCAGTGCTTCATGCAATATAGGGTCCTTTTGACTTACCACCGCATCATCCATATTTTGCTGGAGATTGTGATTCATGACAGCATTCAAAATCGTGATGCCCATCGTTCCACCTATTGAGCGGAAGAAGGTTGAAGCCGCTGTAACCGACCCTAGCTGCGATTTTGGAAATTCGTTCTGAACGGCAATCATCAATGTCGGCATGACAAGCCCCATACCTATCCCAAGGATGGCCATGAATGAGTACGCAGTGAATATAGTCGTACTGCCGTCCATCATACTCATTAGGAAAAAGCCAAGCGTCGCAAAGGCCATTCCAAAGGTAAGCACGGTACGAAAACGGAATTTCAAAAGTAACCGCCCGCCAATGATGCTGGAAAGAATCATACCAATCATCATCGGAGTCATGGTCGATCCCGCTTTTGTTGGTGAAACTCCCAAAACGCCTTGCATGAACAGCGGGACGAACATGATTGCCCCGAACATGCCAAGGCCAAGCAGGAATCCTAAAATATTCGTGGTGGAAAAAACTCTATTTTTAAAAAGGGATAAATCAAGGATCGGTTCGACCGCTCTTCTTTCAAAAATGATGAATAGGATAATGAAGACAATGGTGCTGCCGAAAATCAAGATAGATTCCAGTGATAACCATTCGAATTTATCACCACCGAAGGTCAAGCCAAGCAATAACAGGACAATACCAGGAATCAAAGTGAAGATTCCTAGATAATCGATATTCACTTTCTCTGTTTTCCTTATCGCTTCATGTTTCAATCCTACATAAATCAAAATGGCCGATAGTAAGCCTGTCGGTACATTGATCAAAAAGATCCAATGCCAGCTGATATGGTCAACGATCAGGCCGCCCAGAAAAGGGCCGATGACAGAACTTAATCCAAAAAGGGCTCCGAATACACCCTGCCATTTGGCTCTTTGTTCCGCAGAGAATATATCGCCGATGATTGTTTGGGATAAAGGCATGATCATTCCGCCGCCGATTCCCTGCAGACCTCTGTAGATGATCAATTGCTCCATCGAAGTGGCTGTGGCACATAAAAACGAACCGATCGTAAATATGATTGTACCAAGCAGATAAAGGGAACGCCTGCCATATAAATCAGATAGCTTTCCAACAATGGGTACAACAGTCGTTGAGGCTATTAAATAGGCAGTCGTTACCCATGCAAAGATGGTGAAACCATTCAATTCCCCGATAATTGTCGGCATGGCCGTACCGACGATCGTCTGTTCCAATGAACTGAAAAACATTCCTATGATCAATCCTGTTAAGACAAGCTTGGTATTGACCGCTTTTTTTTCCATTTGCATAGCATTTCTCCATTTCTATAACCGTATTTCTTATTCGTTTGTGACTAATAGGTCAAAATTATAAATCTCTAATGACCAATTAGTCAACGTTTTTTTGCAAAAGAATTCAATTACTTGACTATAGTGCGTAAAGGTGAATATAAAGATTCATCCATATCACTTTAAGTAATTCGGCCAGAAACTACCAAATCCTTCCTGATTAATATCTCCAACGTGTTTCCATTTATCATATCCGATATAATAAAGTGGGAACATAGATGAACTTATGATTGGAAGTGTAAGATATGAATAAAAAAATCGGGTTTATTGGATGCGGCAAAATGGGTGAGGCAATGCTTGAGGGCATGCTGCATGCAAAGGTCATTTCACCTGAAGGAATAATGGTCAGTACTTCGAGTGCGGAGACTAAAACTAAAATCACCACGAAATATAACGTTAGGGGTACTTTGGATAATAAAGAGGTTGCCGGTTTTGCCGATTTTCTCTTTCTGGGGATCCAACCTGCCATGCATAAGCAAGTACTTGAAGAAGTGAAGAATCATGTTAAAGAAGACACCGTTATCATTACTATGGCAGCAGGGGTCACTGTATCTCTTGTTGAGAACAGCTTCGAAAAAAGAGTGAAGGTAGTCCGGACGATGCCAAACACTCCTTCGCTTGTCGGTGAAGGCATGACTGCCATGTGCATCAATGATGAAATTACCGATGCTGATATAGAGGATGTGACTGCACTGCTGAATAGTTTCGGTAAAACGGAAATCCTGCATGAAGATTTGATGGACGCAGTTCCGGCTATCAGTGGTTCGTCGCCTGCTTATGTTTATATGTTCATCGAGGCGCTGGCTGATGGAGGGGTCCGTGATGGCATCCCACGAAAACAAGCATACCGAATGGCAGCACAAGCTGTAATGGGAGCTGCTAAAATGGTACTGGAAACGGAAAGACATCCTGCTGCTTTAAAGGATGATGTCTGCACGCCGGGCGGATCAACGATTTCTGCGGTAGCGGCTTTAGAAGAGAATCAGCTAAGATCCAGCATTCTGCAAGCAATGAAGGCCTGCACGGATAAAACGAAAGGTTTCAGTAAATGAAGAAAGATGGATTGCCTATTAGCGGGCAATCTCATTCGCGAACTATTTTCAGAATGTTCGGAGAAAAGAGGGAGGCTGTAATAATGAAAGGTTATATAGAAGAATTAAGGAAGATACTTTCGGAAGAACAAGTAACGGTGAATGAAACTCTATTGGAACAGCACAGCCATGATGAATCATATCACACCCCGCATTTACCGGATATGGTCATATATCCAAGGAATACTGCAGAAGTAAGCGCAGTCATGTGTTATGCGAATGAGCATGAAATACCAGTCATTCCTTTTGGGTTAGGATCAAGTTTGGAGGGGCATGTCGTTCCAGTCAAAGGGGGTATTTCCCTGGATTTGTCCTTGATGAATCAAATATTGGAAATCAGGGAAAATGATTTCCTTGTTAAGGTCCAACCGGGTGTGACAAGGACGCAACTTAATAAAGAATTAAAAAAATACGGTTTGTTCTTTTCCGTCGATCCTGGCGCCGATGCTACATTGGGTGGGATGGCAGCTACGAATGCAAGTGGGACGACCTCGGTCAAATATGGGATAATGCGCGATCAAGTCAGGGATTTGGAAGTGGCTTTAGCAAACGGTGAAGTGATTCATACCGGAAGCTTAGCGACAAAATCATCTTCAGGCATTCATTTGAATGGCTTGTTTGTCGGCTCTGAAGGTACGCTGGGTGTATTTACTGAACTGACATTGAAGGTATATGGCATCCCTGAAGTCACTATGGCCGGAAGAGCCTCATTTCCAACCGTCGAACAGGCAGTATCTGCGGTTAATGGGATCATGCTTGCTGGAATCCCGATTGCACGAATTGAATTGGTGGATGCCGAGTCCATAAAAAAAGTTAATCAATTCATGGACAAATCCTATGATGTCCAACCAACTCTATTCCTCGAGTTTCATGGGAATTTTGCCGGACTGGAACAGGACGTCAAATTTGCCAAGGAAATCGTAAGTGATTTTGGCTGTGGAGATATCCAGTTTGAAACCGATTCAAAAGCACGGAACGCCTTATGGGAAGCGCGCCATAATCTCGCGTACGCTTTCATTCATAGTGCACCCGGAAAAAAGCTGATGGTGACCGACGTAAGTGTGCCACTACATGAATTATCGAATGCCATACTGGATACAAGGAAGAAAGTCGAACAATCCAAAGTGGAGGGTGCGATTATAGGACATGTAGGTGACGGGAATTATCACGTATTGTTCATGATTGATTTGAAAAATCCTGAAGAAGTTAAAGAAGCGAAGAGGTTAAATGAAGAAATCGTCGAATATGCATTAACAAAAGGCGGTACATGTACCGGTGAACATGGGGTAGGACTTGGAAAATCGAAGTATCAGCGAAGGGAGCATGGGGCTGCTTATGAAGTGATGAAAACGATCAAACAGGCTTTGGATCCGAAAGGAATAATGAATCCAGGAAAGATTTTCATAGATTAAGAGGAATATTCTATTTTGTATGATTAATAAGGACATCAACCGGGGAAAGGGCAGACTTGATCAAGAAGTGGCATTATATCTCCGGAAAAATCGCCCGTTCGAGCAGATAATCCAACCCATATGAGGATAATTCGACCCTTGTGCGGAATATCCCGGCCTGATCCAGATATCATACGAAGAAGCTCAGCTTCATCGAGGCCCTCGTCCAAAAAAATAAGACTCCAGACAAGATTCTGGAGTCTTATTTATATTAAGCGTTAATGTTATTCGGGTTTAAGGCGTTTTCAACACTTACGTAATTGTAGCCAAGGTCTGTGGCAACTGCTTCGAACGTGATTTCACCGTTAGCGACATTGACGCCTTTTGCAAGAGCATCATTTTCAAGGATCGCTTTGATGGCACCTTTATTTGCAATTTGAAGTGCAAATGGGACTGTTACGTTAGTTAAAGCTACTGTAGAAGTTTGAGGCACTGCCCCTGGCATATTCGCCACTGCATAATGAACTACTCCATGTTTAACATAAGTAGGGTTATCATGTGTTGTTATGTGGTCGACCGTTTCAAAGATACCGCCTTGGTCGATTGCAACATCGACAATGACTGAACCTGGAGACATCGTTTTAACCATATCTTCAGTAACGAGCTTAGGAGCTTTAGCACCTGGAATCAATACGGCACCGATTACTAAATCGGCATCTTTGACTGCTTCTGCAATATTATAAGGGTTGGAGATGAGTGTAGTCAGTTCATTTCCGAAAATATCATCAAGCTGACGCAGGCGGTCAGGGCTTAAGTCAAGAATGGTAACATCTGCGCCTAAACCAATAGCGATTTTAGCAGCATTCGTTCCAACCATTCCTCCGCCGATTACAGCGACTTTACCGCGTTTAACTCCAGGAACTCCGCTTAAGAGTATTCCTTTACCGCCGTTATTTTTTTCAAGGAACTGAGCACCGATTTGTGCAGCCATGCGGCCTGCAACTTCACTCATTGGTGTCAATAATGGAAGTGTGCGGTTTACTGCAACCGTTTCATAAGCAATGGCCAAGACACCGCTTTCTTTTAGTGCCTGAGCTAGTGCCGGTTCTGCCGCAAGATGTAAATATGTGAAAAGGATTAAATCTTTTCTGAAATATTTATATTCAGATGAGATAGGTTCTTTTACTTTCATGATCATTTCTGTACTTGCCCAAACGCTAGCAGCGTCCTCGACTATAACAGCACCAGCTTCTTGATATGCTTCATTTGTGAAACTGCTTCCTAGACCTGCGTTCATTTCGATTAATACTTCATGTCCTGCATTGACTAATGCCACGACCCCAGCTGGAGTGATAGCTACACGATTTTCATTGTTTTTAATCTCTTTTGGAATTCCTATTCTCATCTTAATCCCTCCAATAATATGTTTTACTATTTGTATCACAAGTATAGTTGGAAAAAGAAACAGTTAGTATGTGGAAATCAGAAAAATGAAAAAGGTGTATTTGTGGAATTCCACAAACGCAGTTTCAAAAACCATGGACTTGCGCGGATCAAGACCTTTGTAAAGCTGAAATCAATTCTTTGCAATAGGTTCTTGAATGCGCTCTAAAATCCTTCTTTTCTTGTAAAGCATGATTCCCGTATCGGCGATATCTGCAATCATCGAACGATTTGTAATGGCGCCAAATATTATTCCGGCAACAGGAACCATTTGCAAAAGCTTTTTCCAGCCAAACTGATCGCGGTATGTATAAACGACTTCTCGCCATCCCTGGAGTTCGGATGCTATTTCCCTTTTTGATTGGGAATTCGTCTGGTTCATGTTCGACAATTCATTTAATAGAGCCTTTTTACCGACAACATCCGATGTTGTAAATTGCAGACATTTGACGATGAAAATACGTTCTTGGCGGTCCCTAGGATTGAAGCCATATGTGATGGCGATATCCTGAAGGGTTTTGATGGACAACCCGAGAAGAAGTGGGATGTCGATGGCCAAGGTGAAGATTCCGCCAATCCCGGTAGTGGCACCTTGAACCGTTGCCAATTTGCTGCCTGAAGTTTTAATATCCTGACTCACGCTATCCATGATATGGAGGGGGATGCTTGAAACCTCTTCCAGGTCATTAATATTCAACTCGGGAACCTTGGCTTGCAACTGACTTAGAATATGGGCTTTTTTCGTTAAATATTTTCCGCCATTCTGAATGTAGCTGCCGATTTCATCAAGCATGAAACCTAATTTTTTCTGAATGAAATCCGGTGTCAACTTATCCAATAGCTTGAAGGGGATGCGCCCAATCCGTTCCCAAAACCATAGTCCTTTCTGATCTTTCTCCCATTTTTCAATGATTGTTAATTCTTTTTCAAGTTCTTCTTTTGTTTCTAATTTCATATGATCAACCTTTCCACACTTCTTTTAGTATTCCATATCTGGGAATATTACCATTAATTTTTTTTGAAAAATTCATCATATTGATTAAGTTTAATGTTAAGAAAGAGGGACATTTTTTGAATTGGATCCTTTAATCGAATATTTCCCACTTCAGAGATTCTTTTTAATCGGTAATTCAAAGTATTTACATGGATATGAAGATTTTTTGAAGCTTCATTTGGGTTGCAGTCTTTCTCTAGATAGACGGTGAGTGTTTGCAGCAGTTCCGTCTGGTTTTTCATATCGTATGCTTTAAGTTTAAGGATGGAAGGATGAACACGGCGCTGTTTGTTGCTTGCGAGTGATTCAATCATTTGAAACATGCCAAGTTCTTCATAATGTAAAATGAGTGCCATGTCATCAGGGAATATATTCTTCATTTTTAGGGTGTATAGAGCTTCTTCGTAACTTGATTTAACATCCATTAAGTTTTTATACATATTGCCAGCCGTTCCAAGGATATGTTCAACACCGAAACGCCGTTTCATCTCCAGAATGAAAAAAGGAATGAACTCATAAATCGATGAAGTGAAAGAAGGGCTGTTTTCCTGGTTGGCTCCCGCGAAAAGAATGAGCTTGTTATGGTCAATGGCAAATAAGGAACTGTTTATCTTTTGAGTGGTCGTTAACATATATGAAATGTAACGCTCCACTTCGCGATTGATCTCTTTAGGAAATTCGAATACCAATATGGAAAAAACCACTGGAACATGGATTGAGAATTTCTTGTAATTTTCAATTATTTCCGATTCTTCTTGGTAATGCCCGGTCAACATGCGCCATAGGAACTCTTGATGACCTGCTTCTTTCCTTTTCTTTTTCAATTGCAATTGCTGTAACTGGTTCTTTGCCTCTTTGGCAGCGAATTGCAGAAATTTCATATCTTCTTCGGTGAAAGGTTCATTTACTTCCAAGGCCCAAATGAATCCAAGTACTTCATTATTTTTCCGTATGGAAACCGCAACCCTGTTACCGAGACCGACATCATTGATGGCCCCGATTTTAATGGGGGCATCTTCCTTCAATAACGCAGGGATGAAACCATCTTTCCATAAACTGTTGATGACCTTTTCAGGGACACGTCTTCCGATTATGGTCATGATACGAGCCTGATCCGTAGTATCATCGTGAGTGCTATAAGCAAGTAAGCGGTGGTTACCGTCCTCGATTGTAATGGGGCAACCTAAAACAGAACTGATTCTATCGGCAAACTCCATCATATCTCCATAAAGGTCTTTAAAAATATCTCTATTTTTTTCAAATTCCTTCATTTTTATTTTGCCCCTCGCTAAAAAAATTCCTTCTCCTTGAATTTTAAACGATTTCCTATTGATAAGCATAGATAAATCCTTTGTAAAACAGAAAATCCCTACCGATGGAAACCGGAAGGGATTTTATTTTAGAATAAGAAGTTAATTAAAAGATAAAGCAATCCAGCTAATGTTGCCGAGATGGGAATGGTAATGAACCAAGTGATGATCATTCTTTTGGCCGTTCCCCATTTTACGCCCTTGACACGATGCGCAGATCCAACACCAAGGATTGAAGACGAAATAACATGGGTTGTACTGACTGGCATGTGTATTACAGTCGCGCCGAAAATGATAAAGGCTCCGGTTAAATCGGCTGCAACACCATTGACCGGGCGGATTTTCATGATTTTGCCGCCAACTGTCTTAATGATTTTCCATCCGCCGACGGAAGTTCCAAGTCCCATTGCGAGAGCACAGGAGAACTGAACCCAGAAGGCGATATCGGTACTTGATGCATAACCATTTGCAATAAGGGCCATCGTGATGATACCCATCGCTTTTTGTGCGTCGTTCGTTCCGTGGGTATACGATTGAAGTGCTGCAGTAGCAATCTGTATAGTCCGGAATCTTTGGTTTGTTTTTGTCAGGTTATTGTTTTTAAAGACAACTTTAAAGATGCTGTATACGATAAACCCGATTGCAAAAGCAATTAGCGGGGAGAAGATCAAAGCTTGAAGAATTTTCATGAATCCTCCCCAGTTAATTCCAGCGAATCCTGCTGCAGCAATGGCTGCACCAGCAATCGAACCAATCAATGCATGGGAGGAACTGCTTGGTATTCCGTAATACCACGTTAGAAGGTTCCATATGATAGCGGCAAGTAGAGCAGCCATTATTACATATGAACCATTCGGAAGCGTGAACGGATCCACGATATCCTTCGTTATGGTCTTCGCCACTCCAGTAAATGTCATGGCACCGACGAAATTCATGACGGCTGCCATGATGATGGCATGCCTAGGCTTCAAGGCCTTTGTTGAAACGGCAGTCGCTATTGCATTGGCTGTATCATGAAAACCATTGATGAAGTCAAATGCTAAAGCAAAGAAAACGATTAGTATTGTTATAATTAATAAAGTATCCATTTATTGGGGTACTCCTTAGGCGTTTTTCATTATGATTGTTTCAAGTGTATTGGCCACCGCTTGACAGTGATCGGCAATCTCTTCAAGGCTTTCGTAAATTTCTTTATATTGAATGATCCTGATTGGATCTTTTTCAACTGTAAACAAGTTTTTGATTGATTGACGTTGGATTCCGTCACAAACGGATTCAAGATCTTTAATTTTGATTGCATGTTCACGTATCAATGGCAATTTTTTAGTGGATAGTGTATCGACAGCATTTTCAATCTCATACGTACACTGTTTGATTGCATCCACAAACTTAAGCATATACTCATCTGCATTGACAATCGAGTACATTTCGAATAATGCCGCACAGTGTTCCAAACCATCTATGACATCATCCATTCTCATGGTTAATTCAAGGATATCCTCCCGTTCGATAGGAGTGATGAAAGCATTGTTCAGCTCTTTGATCACATTATGAACCATTGAATCGCCTTTATGCTCATAGTCTTTCATGGTATCTGAAAATACTTTGAGATCGGAGATGTTCTTGAGTTTATAATCCGCGAAATAGTCAGCACCTTCTTTAAGGTTTTGAGCGATGTTAAAAAGCATTACCGCGAATTTGTCTTTTTTTGATTTAAAAGCCATGTTAAAGCCTCCCAATTAGTCATGCAAATTTACGCACTTTAGTCGTACGCTTAGTATTAACAAATTGATTGTAACGAATTCATGTAGTATCCGGGAAGGTTTTTCGACGAAAATTTACAAAATCTTAATAAAACTTTATATAAAAAAACAAGGAAAATTAAAAAAAGGGAAAAACCTGCATTTATAAGGGGGTATTTGTAAAAAAAAAAGCCTTTCCGATATGGAAAGGCAGAAGGTTTTATAAAAATAAAGCAATCAAATAGTAAATGATTCCAGCTAAGGAAGCAGAAATTGGCAATGTAATGAACCAAGTGACCAACATGTTTTTTGCGGTTCCCCATTTTACCCCTTTAATGCGATGTGCAGAACCTACCCCAAGTATTGAAGAAGAAATGACATGTGTCGTGCTGACCGGCATATGCAGGAAGGTTGCACCGAAAATGATCGCTGCTCCGGTCATATCGGCAGCCACACCATTAACCGGGCGGATTTTCATGATTTTACCGCCAACGGTTTTGATGATCTTCCATCCCCCGATCGATGTACCAAGCGCCATGGCTATAGCGCAAGATAATTGTACCCAGAAAGGAACTTCTGAGGTAGAGGCATATCCGTTAGCAATCAAAGCCATCGTGATGATACCCATGGATTTTTGAGCATCATTCGTCCCATGTGTATAAGACTGGATGGCCGCCGTGACAATTTGTATTCTCCTGAATCGTGTATTGGTTTTTCCTAAATTATTATTTTTGAAAACTACCTTGAAGATACTGTAAACAATGAATCCAAGCGTAAAGGCAAGGATGGGAGATAGGATCAATGCTTGTACAATTTTAGTGAATCCACTCCATTTAATCGCATCGAATCCACTGGCCACGATGGCCGCTCCAGCTATTGAACCAATGATCGCATGGGAGGAACTGCTTGGAATGCCAAAATACCAAGTGATTAAATTCCATATTATTGCCGAAATTAGTGCAGCAAGGATAACATAAGAACCATTATTCAATGTGAAAGGATCGACGATATCCTTCGTAATGGTATGCGCTACACCGGTAAAGGTCAATGCTCCCAATAAATTCATGACCGCAGCCATGATGATTGCATGACGTGGTTTAAGCGCTTTGGTTGATACGGCTGTAGCGATGGCGTTAGCCGTATCATGGAAACCATTGATAAAGTCAAAGACCAAAGCAAAAATTATTATTAGCGCGGTTAAGATGAGTATGCTATTCATACATGGAGGACTCCCTTGATTTCAAGTATGTAAAGTGTATATAGATTGTGGCCAATGAATGGGCGCAGGACAGTTGCACTCCTCAATATTTAGAATGGGAGTTTTAGTTTTGATTATTCTTTAAAGATGGCACCTTCTTTTTTACATGGTTTAAAATCGAACTATACTATTGTAACGAATTACATACCTATTAGGATAGATGTTTCGTCATTTTTTTACAAAATATTTAACTTAGTGAATGATTAAATAGAAAAAATGTTTCCTTTAATATATATAAATGGTATTTAAGGATGTGTTTTCGCTAAAAGGAATCTCAATAAATCCCGATGCTTATGGTTAGAAATAGAGGGTGGAGGGATGTATAATTGGTAAATAAAAGTAAGGGGGAATGATGGAATGATTTCGAATATTGGGGAAACGATCACCTTACATAATGGAGTTAAAATGCCACAGTTGGGTTTCGGTGTATTTAAAGTGAAAAACGGCAATGAAACGGTTGAGTCCGTCAAAAAAGCGGTCAAAGTCGGTTATCGTGCGATTGATACAGCGGCCATTTATGAAAATGAAGAAGGTGTAGGCCAAGCGATTCGGGAATGCGGAGTGCCACGTGAAGAATTGTTCATAACCTCCAAAGTGTGGAATACCGAGCAAGGGTATGATACAACGCTCAAGGCATTTGAAGATAGTTTAAATCGACTGGGAATGGAATATTTGGATTTATACCTGATCCACTGGCCGGGAAAAGATAAATATCTGGAAACCTGGAGGGCCTTGGAGAAGCTTTATAAGGATGGAAAGGTGAAATCAATCGGTGTAAGTAATTTCCATGTTCATCATTTGGAAAATTTACTTGCAAACAGTGAAGTGAAGCCGGTCGTCAATCAAATTGAATTGCATCCACTTTTGACTCAAGTCGAACTTCGTGATTACTGTGCAAAACATGAAATAAAGGTAGAATCTTGGAGCCCGCTAGGCAGAGGGAACCTTTTGGAAGAGCCGACAATTAATCATATAGCAAAGAAGCACGGGAAAAGTCCAGCACAAGTGTTGATTAGATGGCATTTGCAACATGATCTAGTTGTAATACCTAAATCGATTACGCCATCCCGTATCAAGGAAAATGCACAGGTATTTGATTTTTCATTGAGTTTAAATGAAATGAATCAAATAGATGCCTTGAACAAAAATGAACGTTTCGGCAGCAATCCCGATGAACTTTTGTTCTAAAAAGAATACTGCAAATGATAGGAGGGTGTCCCGATAATGGGGCACCTTTTTCTTTTTGCTTTATGAACATAATTGAGACGAATGCTGCTTATACTAACTATGTGACAAAGTTAAGCCTATGGTATACCCGTTTAATATATCTGATAATCCTGTTTTTGTTGCCAAATATTTTTAAAAAAAATTAGGTTTTAGATTAATTAAACGGGGAAAATAATGAGTACAGCAGCAAACAAAAAGAAAAAATTCACTAACACGAGGATTGTCCAATCAGTTACTCAAGGGCTATAGCTAGCTAACACTACCCAATAACTAAACATTCACATTCATTAGATATTGTGCGAATCGGCATCATACCATTTGAATGTAAAGGTTAAAAGTACTGAAAAAAAGCATGACAATATGGAAGTGATTTAATTTCTTGGAGTCTGCTGCAGAAAATCAAAAAATAACTAATTTGAAGGAGGAAATATATTATGGGATTTTTATGGTCATTAATTATCGGAGGTATCATCGGTTGGTTAGCAGGTATGATTGTTGGACGTGACGTACCATTTGGAATTATCGGTAACATTATCGCTGGTTTTGTAGGTGCATGGTTAGGTTCATTAATTCTTGGGAACTGGGGACCTTCAGTGGCAGATTTCGCTATAATTCCAGCATTGATTGGTGCAATCGTATTTGTCTTCATCTTAAGCCTTATCTTAAAAGGCATGAGAAAAGCTTCATAAATACAAAAATAAAGCTGGCCCAAGTGGCCAGCTATTTTTTTATGCCAAAATGAACGGATTGCTTCCTACATGCAGATAATCCGTCCCAATTGCGTAAAATGGGAAAAAGGTTTTGAACTAATCGATCATAATTAAAGTGTAAGTGAATTTGTAAATCAGTTTTTATAAATTTGGCTATAGGAATCTTATTAAAAAAGTTTTTGTAGGTGTGGGATTTCTGAGAATGACATTTATCCCCATCTCCCATGACAAATTGATATAATAATATGATTTCAAATAATCCCTTGAAAGCGCAGAACAATTTCAGCAATAATTGCGGAACCCAAAAAGGTACCAAGTAAAACACACATTCCAACAACGATCGTTTTCCAACCTAGTTTAGCAAAGTCTGCCCATGAACGGCCAATACCTATCCCAGCATAGGCTAAAATGGGTGTAGCTATTGCTAAAAGACTGACATCTGCAGTCCACTTCACAATTTGATCTGACCCAGGCATGCTAGGAACAGTAAGTATAAACCCTAATATTCCAATGTAAGCTATACTTGGGATTTTGAGTGGGACTAGTTTACCGATAACAAGGCCCGCTAAAGAAATAAGGATTAATATAACCATTCCTGGTAAAGCAGTAATTGGGAGTATATCATAGCCAATATAATTTCCAATTAACACCACAACTCCGATAATCCCTAAAACTAATATCCATTCTTGGATGTTCTTTAACATTGGTTACACCCCCACATTCGATTTCATATTTTTACTTTTTCTTCTTGTCATCCATCCATAGAGTTTTTCTGTTAATGGCAAAGCAATAAAAATACTCACATATAAACCTGTTACAGATGTCGCAAGATTACTTGCACCTGAAAAAGCAATAATTTGATCTTTCATTTCTGGAAACGCCGTAACTAGAGGACCTAATGCAGCAGCTGCCATACTTCCACTTCCTATTCCTGTTGCCATAGCAAAGGATAATGGATGAATGGGCGTAACAGTTGCTAACAATCCAGATATTAATCCCATAAATATAGCGCCAAAAACGGTACCAAATATGTATACAGCCATAACTCCACGGCCTTCTGGTGAGGAAAAACCGTATTTATCAGTAATTAAAGCGACATTGGGCTCACGTCCAATAGAGTGTGTCATTCCGATAGATTCTCGTTTCAATCCTAGTAAAACTGCAACTGGAAGTGCCAGAAAAATGGTGCCGAGATTTCCTATTTCTTGAAGGAGTAGTGCAGGTCCTGCTTCAATTAACAGAGGCAAGGCTGGCCCTGCTTGTACCCCAAACTTCGCAATAAGTAATGTAACCGATATAAAAACAAGTGATTCAGCACTTTTGGATTGCTTTTCCTTAACAAGTGGTGTGAAGAATAAAGAAATTCCAATTATAACTGCATAAAGCATTGGTAATAATAAAATAACTCCTGGTCCTAACGAAATTTCGTGTGTACCAATCGTTTCAGACAGTAATACGATAGCAAAGACGGTGGCATGTACTCGCCAATCTTTCCAAAGTTTTTGTGTTTCAATCGTCAACTTTATCATCCCCTTTGATTTTTGGTCTTGAATTAGGGGCCAAATACAAATAGGCCCCTAAATTTCACCTATTTGGTTACTTGTTGTGATGATAAAGTTTTTGAACTATTCTTCATGTATTGTAATGTCGCTACCCCAAGAGTTTTCGCAGCGATTAATAACGAGCGTTCATCGATGTCAAACTTTGGATGATGATGTGGATAGGCTTGTTCCCAATCAGGATTTTTTGCTCCTGTGAAAAAGAATGTTCCTTTTACCTTTTCTAAATAATAGGAAAAGTCTTCACCACCCATAATAGGTGGGGTTTCTTTAACAGATTCAACCCCAGGTACTGAGTGAGCCAATTTCGCAACGAATTCAGTCTCCTCCTTGTGGTTAACTGTCGTCGGATATCCTCTCATATACTTATAGTCATATGTTGCATCTGATACAATACATGTTCCCTTAACGACTCTTTCAATTTCTTTTTCTATAAAATTACGAATCTCTTCTTTAAATGTTCGAACTGTACCAGTTAAAGTAGCTG
This sequence comes from Peribacillus sp. YIM B13477, assembly GCF_042787955.1. Lineage (NCBI taxonomy): Bacteria > Bacillati > Bacillota > Bacilli > Caryophanales > Bacillaceae > Peribacillus > Peribacillus sp. YIM B13477. Next base: position 838,143 of record NZ_JBHZPD010000002.1, on the reverse strand, counting down.
TATCTGCAATAACATTGTAAGGATTTTTTGCTTCAAAAGCACAAACAGATACAACAGCAGATTCTAATGGGTCTACTTTCCGGCTAACAATTTGTTGTAGATTACCTATTAGCTGTCCTCCAATTACAATACTATCCTTTGTTTCATGAGGAGCAGCGCCATGTCCGCCTTTACCCTGAATTGTTATATCAAAACGATCAGGTGCTGCTTGAAGAGGGCCTGTCCGATAACCAATTTCACCTAAAGGCATCTGTGCCTGTAAATGCGTTCCAAAAATTACATCAACCCCATCCAGGCATCTATCCTCTATCATAGCAATTGCTCCACCTGGAGGAAGTTCTTCGGCATGTTGATGGAGAAAAACAACTGTCCCTTCAATTTCCGACTTCATGCCATTTAGAACCTTTGCAAGGCCTAATAATGTTGCAGTATGCCCATCATGGCCACATGCATGCATGACACCTTCATTAACTGATTTAAACGGAACTTCCGTTTGTTCATGGATCGGAAGTGCATCAAAATCTGCCCGTACAGCAACCGTCGGCCCGGGTTTATCTCCTTCTAGATAAGCTAAGACCCCATTTCCTCCAACCCTTTTGCGTACTCTATGCCCAAGTTTTTCATGATAAGCTGCAATATAATTTGCCGTATTCAGTTCTTCAAAAGAGAGCTCAGGATGTTGATGGAGATGGCGTCGAATATCAACGATTTCGTTATAAATATCATCTAATCCTTTAAATAATTGATCCATAATTCCACTCCTTTAATATAGTAGTATTTTATTTCAAATAAATGGTTGAATAGCAATTTTAACCCTTACCTCGGAGTATAACCATTATAATAGTAGCATTCGTATTTTGAAAATTCGATATATTGTCATAATTCAAGAAACTACAAATAGCTTGTTTTTCTTTTTTAAAAAGTAATAAAGCGCTTAGAATTTTTTTGCATAATACTAATTGTGATATTGAATGCATACAAAAATATTTTAATTCATTAAACAATTAAAGATAACGGATGATCATGGGGGAAATATCGGCGCATAAAATTATAGAAATACTGGTGAAGAGTAGCCGGGAAGTTCCCACAGCCATGCTAAGGGGTTTTTCTATTGTCTACAAAGGTTCTATAAGTATATCTAACTTTTGTTTTTGCCCTTTGGAAAGAGTACAAGTCAATGATTTACTCGCTGACGAGTTTTCCAAAAAGCCTTTCTATAGTAGTCATACCAGGGAGAATAATTTTTCTTGTGCTGTACGCAGAAGATACATTGAATTTCCATTGTGATAATTCCCTAAGGAGAAATTCTGATAACCTATACCAGACGGATTTCATTCATTAGTAATAAATAAACTTTAGCTTATCAGCCATTAAATTTTAAAGGTTGCTAATCTTTTTTACGTAAAATAAATAATAAAAAAATGCGAAAATAAAATTAAAATTGATATATAATCCGTCCGCTGGTGCATAAAAATATGAGGAACAATTTCGCTTTCATGAAGAAATTGAATGAACACCGTTCCGAAATGGAACGGTGTTTTCTGTTTGGATTATATGTGAACATCGAATATTTCAGGTCTATCAATGAAAGGAGCTTCAACGATCATTTTTTCTTCTGAAATGGGATGGATGAATTCGATTTTCCTTGCATGCAGGGCTTGACGTGGAAATGTCTTTTTTCCGCCATACAATGTATCTCCGGCCAAGGGATGATTCAAATGACTGAAATGCACCCTGATCTGGTGGGTTCGGCCGCTTTCCAGGGTGCAGCTGACGAGGGTCAAGTTTTTCTTGGAATCACGGTTAAGCACCCGATAATGGGTGACTGCCGTCTGGCCAGTAGGGGAAACCCTTCGTCTAGTGGCATGGTGGCGGTCACGTCCAATTTTTTCTTTGATTTCTCCTTCATCCTTTTTAATATTTCCTTCGACTAAAGCTAGGTAAGTCCGCTTGATTTCCCTTTCTTCCAACATTCTATCCAGCATGGACCCAATGAGGCGGTTTTTGGCAAAAAGGACCGCACCGGTGGTATCTTTATCAAGCCTATGAATATGCTTGATCATACAGGTCTGGCTGGTTTTTTGAAGATGGTGCGCGACTCCATTGAGGAGGGAGTGTGCATCACCCGGTTGAGAAGGGTGGGTTTCCATTCCAGCCGGCTTATTGGCTATCAACAACACATCATCTTCATATAAGATGGTAATTCCTAAGTCTGCGGCTTGAACTGTTTCATTTTCAGCGTGATCCAATAAGGGGATGCTGATCGTATCTCCTTCATTGAGGATAGTTGACCAGGTGACGTAGTTCCCATTCATTGACACTTCTTTACTCATCCTCCATTCATGCACTAATTTTTTCGGGGCCTTCCAACGCTCCCTGAAAAGCTTTTCCAATGTTAATCCATTCCAACTTTGGAGTACATCAATTATTAAATGTTGGTTAGTTATTTTGAAATTTTCCAATTTAACTCCTACTTTCGACTCGTTTGGTTGTGCTTAAATGAAAAAAATCTATAATAATTATGGAAATGGTGTAAAAAAGTAACCTTGGGCCTATTGCTAAGATTTTCAGTGGTGGAAATTACCACATATTTTTTACAAAATTTATGTTATTCTAGGGGGAAAGAAATCCCTTGTCCTAGAATATACATATAATAGATAGGTCTAACGGATCTGAAAAAAGGTGGTTTTTTTAGTGAAGACGGTCTTTTCTTCAACGGAAGAACAAGAGCAAGAAATAGCGAGTCTCGTGTCTCGTTTCTACGAATCTGTATTTCCAAAGTACTTTACGGAAAGTGAAATCCTTCATTTTCGTGAGATTGGCGTTTTAGAGCCCAATCAAAGTTCTGTTATTTACTTGGCAACATTAAGAGACGCATTTCAAGTAATGACATGTCTTCAAGTCCTTATGTCGATATTAGACAAACAAAAGAGGGTGATGGAACCTAAGTCTGAAGAATTGTTCCAACATAACATCACTCTATTGAATGAATGCGGAATATTCTTCCCCTTTTATTATGACCATTTTTCAAGTATAAACCTTGAAGCGAATAATGATATGCAGATGATGGACATCCAGGTGGCGAATCAATATTTAGTATAAGGCAAAAAAAATGAGCCGGCTATAACGGGAGAAGCATTTCCGTTAGGGCCGGCTCATTTTTTCATCCTTAATTAATATCGTGGTCCTCGAACCATTTCTCGAACGTTACTTCATCTTTAAATCCGACGATTCGTTCTTGTTCTTCCCCATTTTTATAGTGGACGATGGTCGGGGTCTTTTTGATGCCATAGTCGCTCCATCCTTGTTCAAACTCCAAAAGATTGAATTGAACAAGATCAATACCCAATTTCTCTGCCAAAGGTGCCACGACTGGTGTGGTTTTTTGACTGATTGAGTTCGTAGGACTATAGAAATAAACGGTCACGTCTTTACTATCTTGGAGGTCCTGCTCCAGCTCTACAGGAAGAATCAAATTTTGATAATTGGGGTCATCCAGCTGATCGACGGTAGCGGGTTTAAGCTTATCCTTGCCGTATGGATTTCCTTTTGATTTTTCTTCTTTTTTCATGTTTGTAAAAACGCTCAGCAGGACAAAAAGGGCGACGATTATCACTAAAAATATAGCCATTTTCTTCATTAAGCTGCAACCTCCTTGGATCTTGTCCATACGATGTAAAAATAATGACGAATGCAGTCAAGGCTAGAACGTGATGGTGATGAAACCAATACGTTTATATATTGTCCTGTACCTGGAACCCTTCTCATGCAAGGGTGTGGTCGGGAAAGAATGAATCCTTTTGTATCAAGTAATGGTACGTGGAAATGAATGCACCGATAGCGGACGATATCATGGTATAAAAACTGATCCAATAATCTTTTCGAATGATTGCAATTCCTGATATGATCATAAAAGGATACATGATGATCCGCTGATACCAACAGAGTGCACAAGGTTCGTATTGCTTAATTTCAGAAAAATATAAGCTTCCAAACATCGCAATGATGGAAGCAGCCCGGGCTGCAAATAATAAGTTTTCCACACTGCGTTTTGTATTGTTCATGGTTCCTCTTCCCCATCTCTTTTTACTCTCATGAAAAGTATAGTATGTAAGGACCGCGTCTGTAAAATATATATTCTTTTAACGGACATTCAGAATGTTATTATTTGAAATCAATGGGTAGGTTCGGTTGTTTTAATTTTTGAATAAGGGGTATAATTCTTATGGAAGAGATTAAAGGAGTCTGAGGAAAATGCCTAATTTGGACCTGCATAAATATGAAAAAATAATGGAAATACGTAATATGAGGCTAGGAGACATAGATGAAATAATTGCTTTGCAGTCGAGTTGCTTTCCGGGAATGGTTCCATGGAAGCGAGATCAGCTTGAGAGCCATCTGGCAATTTTTCCAGAAGGGCAGTTTGTGGCTGAATATGATGGAAAAGTGATTGGCTCATGTTCCAGCCTCATTATTAATTTTGACGAATATGATGACCGCCATACATGGGATGATGTAACCGATAATGGGTACATCAGTAATCATAATCCGGATGGTTATAATTTATATGGAATCGAGGTCATGGTCCATCCTGAGTTCCGCAGGATGAAAATTGGTCAAAGACTATATGATTCAAGGAAAGAACTTGTTGCCCACTTGAATTTAAAAAGCATCATTATCGGGGGCAGGATTCCCAATTACCATAAACATGCGGAGGAACTCTTACCAAGGGAGTATGTAAAAGAAGTTCAATTGCACAAAATATATGATCCTGTTCTTTCGTTCCAGCTTTTAAATGGGTTCACGCTTATGAGGATCAATCCGAATTATTTGCCGGACGATCTGCAATCCAATAAGTATGCTACGCTCATGGAGTGGAATAACGTAGATTATCAGCCGAAAACAAAACGGTATTATAAAACATCGGAACCGGTACGGATTTGCGTCGTGCAATACATGCTTCGTAAAATCGATTCATTCGATGACTTTGCTAACCAAGTTGAGTATTTCACCGACGTTGCTTCGGATGCCAATGCGGATTTCGCCGTGTTCCCGGAATTGTTCACAACCCAGCTGATGTCGTTCTTGAATGAAAGATCACCAAGCTTGGCTGTCAGGAAACTGTCGGATTTCACGGAGCAGTACATTGAATTGTTTACCACTTTAGCTGTAAGGTATAACGTCAATATCATCGGCGGTTCCCATTTCGTTAAAGAAGATGATGATAATATCTATAATATCGCTTATTTATTCCGTCGCGATGGAACGATTGAAAAGCAATATAAAATTCATATTACACCGAATGAAAGAAAATGGTGGGGTATTAACGCAGGTGACCGCGTTCGTGTCTTTGATACGGATTGTGGTAAGATCGCCATACAAATTTGTTATGATATTGAGTTCCCGGAACTCGCCCGGATTGCTACCGACATGGGAGCCAAAATCATATTCACTCCATTTTGTACTGAAGACAGGCAAGGCTACCTGCGAGTTCGCTATTGTGCCCAGGCCCGTGCCGTGGAAAACCAAATTTATACCGTCATTTCCGGAACGGTTGGAAATCTCCCGCAAACGGAAAATATGGATATCCAATATGCCCAATCGGGAATCTTCTCACCTTCGGATTTCGAATTTGCACGTGACGGCATAGTCGGGGAAACCAGCCCGAACCTTGAGATGGTCCTCATTGGCGATGTCGACTTGGAGATCTTAAGGCGGGAGCGTCAGTCCGGTACTGTAAAGCAATTGAAAGATCGCCGTCATGATATATACCATCTGCATTACAAAGATGGCGGGAAATAAATAGGAAGAAAACAGCTCGTGATGTGAAGAACACTGGATTAGGTTCTTTTCATTACGAGCCTTTACTTCATTTATTGGAATAAATATGATAATTTTGTATATGTAAGGCAGATACATAATAATTACAAATAAGGCGTTTGGGAGGAGATGTTGGAGATGGATTGGAAATCTTTATACACTACTTGGGCAGGGTACCAGAATTTAAATGGGGAATTACGTGTCCTCCTTGAGGAAATGCAGCGGGATGAAGCACAACTCGAAGATGCCTTTTATAAAAATTTAGAGTTTGGAACAGGCGGAATGCGTGGGGAAATCGGAGCGGGAACGAACCGGATGAATCTTTATACTGTAAGGAAGGCAACGGTTGGATTGGCTCAATATATCTCTTCGTTTGGGGAAGAAGCAAAAGGAAGAGGGGCTGTGATTGCTTATGATTCGAGACATAAGTCCCCGGAATTTGCACTCGAAGCGGCTAAGACCTTGGCTACATTTGGGGTGAAGGCTTATTTATTCGATGAATTGCGTCCAACTCCAGAATTGTCATTTGCGGTTCGCGAGCTGAATGCTTTTGCTGGAATCGTCATCACGGCGAGCCACAATCCGCCTGAATATAATGGTTACAAGGTTTATGGGTCAGATGGGGCACAATTGCCGCCGGAAGCAGCGGATCAGGTGATCGGCTATGTGAATGCCATTGAAAGTGAGCTTGAAATTCAGGTTGAAGAAGCTGAAGTCCTTAAAGGGCAGGGCCTCATCGAAATGATTGGGGAGGAATTGGACGCTGCCTATAATCGTGAGCTGCTGACGGTTCCTGAGAATCCGCAGCTTGCCGAGGAAATAGATGTGTCAATCGTTTTTACGCCGCTTCATGGAACGGCAAATAAATCCGTCAGGCGGGCACTTCAAAGCTTAGGATATCAAAATTTGCATATCGTTAAGGAACAGGAATTGCCGGATCCGGATTTTTCGACAGTTCAGTCTCCAAATCCAGAGGAACCAGCTGCATTTGAAATGGCCATTGAGCTTGGAAACAAGGTGGAGGCAGACTTATTGATAGCAACGGATCCAGATGCCGATCGGCTTGGAATTGCCGTTAAAAACGAGATGGGTCAATATGTTGTCCTGACTGGAAATCAAACAGGTGCACTTTTCCTGGACTATTTACTGTCCCAGAAAAAAGAGAAAGGAAAGATTCCCCAAAATGGAGTAGTCTTAAAAACCATCGTCACTTCGGAAATCGGTCGGACGATTGCCGAGTCATATGGCTTGAAGACAGTTGATGTACTTACCGGGTTTAAGTTCATCGCCGAGAAAATAAATCAGTATCATGAAAGCGGGGAAAGTAGCTTTTTGTTCGGATATGAAGAAAGCTACGGTTATTTGATTAAAGACTTTGCACGTGACAAGGATGCCATTCAAGCTGCAGTGCTTGCTGTCGAGGTCTGTGCCCATTATAAAAAGCAGGGATTGACACTATATGAAGGGTTGCTGAATGTGTTTGAAAAGTACGGCTTTTACTTGGAAGGTTTGCGTTCATTGACTTTAAAGGGCATTGAGGGAGCGAAACAGATTCAAGGAATATTGAATCAATTCCGTCAAAATCCACCTTCCCGAATAGCTGGCATTCCGGTAGTCATTGAAGAAGATTACCAAAGCAGCAAGAAGCGGACATTACTTTCAAATGATGAAGAATTGATCGAGCTTCCGAAATCAAATGTATTAAAGTATTTCCTTGAGGATGGTACATGGGTTTGCCTGCGCCCTTCAGGCACCGAACCGAAAATTAAATTCTATTTCGGTGTCCAAGGTAAATCAATGCAAGAAGCTGAGTCCAAGTTATCTGGAGTCATGGAAGATTTCATGAGCAAGATTGAAGCATTGGTTTAAATGAATGAAAGCTAAACGAAAGACTTCTTCGGTCTTTCGTTTTTTTTGATTTTTAGTTGAATGAAAAATCAAAATTCTAGGAAATTCCGTTTCGGTTTTGGTATACTGTATTGGCGACTGATCTCGGAAACATCGGGAATAATGGAGGTTTAATTCATGAAATTAGTAATCATTAATGGTTCACCACGTAAACAAGGGCGTACAGGGATTGCCTCACGCTACATATCCAAGAAATACGGGGCGGAACTTATTGATTTAAGCAATAGCGAAATCCCTTTATATTCAGGTGAAGGTGAGCAATATCAATTGGAAGTGATTCAAGGGCTCAGGAAAAGCATCGAGGAAGCTGATGGCGTAATTCTGGCCTCTCCGGAATATCATGGTTCCATGAGCGGAGCCTTGAAAAATGCCTTGGATTTTTTAAGCAGTGAACAATTCACGCATAAACCTGTCGCCCTATTGGCTGTCTCCGGGGGAGGAAAAGGCGGGATCAATGCCTTGAATTCCATGAGGACAGTGGGTCGAAGCCTTTATGCAAATGTGATTGCCAAACAATTGGTTCTGGATCCGCATTGCTTCGATTACGAAAATGATGGTTTATTTGAAGAGTCTGCGGTACTTGTTGAAGGTATGATCGAAGAGCTTAAAATGTATTCAACTGCATATGCTACAATGAAAAAATGATGAAATGAGGGTCAGGTATTCAATACCTGACCCTTCCTTGTTTTTATAGGGTTTCACCAGCCAAAGTTATATCCCCGATATTTAATCCTCTTGTATAAATTTTCCCGATTTGCAAAAACTATAGTTGATTTTAGCTTGGAAGTTCACTTAAATAATCACTTGTTTTTTCTGCCGCATGATCCAGATAACGAAGCAGTGCATACAGCTGGGATTGAACGATTTGATAATCATGCTCAAACCTGTAAGCGTGCAAGAAATGTTCTATTTTTTTCGAAAGAAAGTGATCTTTCGTTCGAACCATCAATACTAACAAGCTGTCCCAATCAGAACGGTGTGTGTGAAACAATGCCTGATCATAATCCGCAATCCTCATGTTCTTCTCCCCCTTAATAAGGAGCTATTTGTATTTTGTTCAGATCTGACAGAACATTTCCTTACAATAAGTGGCGATGTATTTGGACCGCGGTTGTTGCTTTTTACCTGAATAAAAATAAAAGGTGAGTACATGAGAAAAATAATGGTAATTGGAATATTGGTGCTTCTTTTTTTCCCTGAACCATCCCTGGCAGCAGAAGTGTATTCCCCTGAACAGATGGAAATGGATTTGCAAGGAATCCAAAAGCAGTATGAATTGGACGCTCGAATAATCGGACAAACTGAAAAGGGGAAAAATATAAAGGCAGTCAAGTTAGGGAAAGGGAAAAAATCGATTTTGCTGGTGGGATCACATCATGGACGGGAATGGCTCAGTTCCATACTTTTAATGCGTATGCTTGAAGGGTATGCAGCCGCCTATCGAGCGGGCAATCCTATTGGAGAATTTCCGTCGGAATCATTGGATGAAGTGAGCATCTGGTTCATCCCGATGCTTAATCCAGATGGCGTGAGCATCCAGCAAGGAGATTTATCCAATTTAAATGTTCTTGAAAAGACTGCAGTATGGAAAATGAACCGATATAGCAAGAATTGGTCCAGGTGGAAAGCCAACGCTAAAGGCATTGATTTGAATAGGCAATATCCGGCTGGATGGAAGGAAGTAATGAGTCGTGAAACAAAACCGACGTATCAATTTTATAAAGGCCGACAACCACTGGAAGCAGCCGAAGTAAAAGCGCTTACGGATTTCACGAAGGAGATCGATCCCCTTATTGCTGTTTCCTATCATACCTCAGGAAGGGAAATCTTTTGGCATTACAAAAATAAACGGAAAAATATGGTGAGGGATTATGGGATTGCCAAAAAGACTGCCGAAATGACGGGATATGAACTGACCTTTCCGGAGAAAGAAGCGGTAGGAAGCGGGTTTACTGATTGGTTCATAACTGAATTCAGCCGCCCGGGAATGACGATCGAACTTAGTTATTTAGTGGATGAAACCAATCCGCCGTTGACTGTGTTTCCTGAGGAATGGAAGAGGAATCGATTAGTTGGCATCATGCTTGTAAAAGAAGCGGAGCAGCTGCATAACAACTGAACATTTTTACATAATAATACTAAGCGGAAAGTATGAGGAGGAAAAGATTTTGAAAAAAGTCATCGTGATGCTAATGGGGATTTTTTTGATCATACAAGCAGGATCCATTTCAGCACAGGCCCAAAAACCCGATTATGAAAAATACGGAAAGATTGCGATTACGGTTGTGCAGGCAGATTATCCTGAAGTTGAGATTACTGACTACGAATATAAAGGCAGAAAAACTGTAGCGAAAAACCTCGTCGAAGACGATTTCAGATTTTTGGTCGAGGATAAAGGTCAGGACTTCAATGTCATCGTTACCGTACAACATGATTTGAAAAATGAAAAATTACTTAGTTTGAAAGTTACAGAGCAAAAAGGAAAGTGAGATCAGGACAAACCGAAATTCCAGGTAGGCATCTTACCGAACATCTTCACCTCGAGAAGGTGTTTTTTTCTGATTTCTTTTAAAAGTTGTCCGGAAAAGGGGATATCGGAATCGTTGTTATTCCAATACGGTCAGCTGCCATGAAGTTTTCATTGCATTTATGGGCAGCTAACCAGTATAGTTAGTATCAGATTGAAACAATAAGCTTGATTGTAGGGGTATTAGAAAATGAGAAAGTTTAAGAAAGTTTATGTGGAAATTACGAATATATGTAATTTGAAGTGTAATTTTTGCCCAAGTTCCAGCTTGCAAAGGACCCTTAAATTCATGGATCCCGAAGGGTTTACGGATGTTATCAAGAAAATCAAACCACACACCGATCATATTTATTTTCATCTGATGGGTGAACCGTTTTTAAATAAAAATTTGGGAACATTCCTGGATATCAGTGCTGAAAATGACCTGAAGGTTAATATTACAACGAATGGTACTTTGATTCAAAAGGTCAAAGACAAGCTGCTCTCCAAAAAAGCCCTCCGGCAGGTGAATATTTCACTTCATAGCTTTGAGGCAAACGATACGACCAATAGTCTTGACTCTTATGTCAGTAATATTGCCGATTTTATAAATGAAGCAAATGAAAAAAGTGAAGTGATTTGTGCCATTCGTTTATGGAATATGGATACGGCTGAATTAAAAGCGAGTAATGGCCTGAACGATGATATTCTGAGCATGCTGGAGGAGAAGCTTTCATTGGACATTCGCTTAAGTGAAGCTCTTCAGCAAAAGAATAATATTAAGTTAAGGGACCGGGTTTATATAAACATGGCCGAAAAATTCGAGTGGCCGGAATTGGACCGTGACATTATCGATGAAAATATTTTCTGCTATGCTCTTAGAGATCAGTTAGGTATCTTGGTGGATGGTACAGTCGTACCTTGTTGTTTGGATAGTGAAGGGAAAATACCGCTTGGAAATATATTCGAAACATCACTTGAAGACATTTTAAATGGTGAACGGGCTAAAAATATGTATGATGGTTTCTCAAGAAGATGTGCAGTTGAAGAATTATGTAAACGATGTGGCTACGCAAAGCGTCATAAAAAATAAATGAAGGAAAATTACGGAGTTCACCTTCGTGGTTTCAGACTGTAGACAAACTCGATGGAAAATCAGTTTGCCTGCAGTTTTTTTATTGGAAAAGTTCAGGTGATTGCAGAATTCCGCTCCCTTTCCGCCGATTGTCTGCCAAGCCGCATCAAAGCAAGCGTCTGTGGGGTCTCGGCTAGCCGGTAAATTCGGCAGGAGCGTCTCAAATTTCTTCAATCCAACGAGATTAGGCAGTAAAAAACATGAAAGATAATCAAGTTTATTTTTATCTTGGTTCAGGGGAAACAATCCGAAACTCCTTTTGTCGAAAAATTGATGGAACCCCCAGACTGTAGACGAATTGGAGAAGAGCCAGTTTTCCTACAATATTTCTTTTGAAAAAAGTTACAGTTGATTGGAACGGAAGGTACGAGACTCCTGAGGGAAAAGCGTGTCGAGGGACACCACACAGTCGCAAGGACCGCCCGCGGAAAGCGAGTGCCTGGAGTGGAAATCATTACACATACCCTTTTTCAGAAATCCGCTCGCTTTTCGCCGACTGAAAAACCATCCTCGTACTCCGAACCCCATCTTATTTCGCCAAACTAAATCCATGGAGTCCATCTCTGTTTTTTGTGCTTGAAGGACATTGTCACCATCTCATTATGAAAATTCAGAATATTATTGTTTTATTAAAAGGACCGTGATAAAATACTCACTATTATTAATGAAGTTAATACTTCATATTGTCATATAAAAAGTATTGGATTCATATCTTGCATCAGAGGGGATGTTTTATGGATTTACAGCAAAAAGTTAAAGAAGTATTCCCTGGTTTATCTACTGGTCAAAAAAAGGTAGCAAAATACTTGTTGGTGCATTCACATACATTTGCAGTCACTTCAGCTCAAAAGCTTGGAAAAGAGATTGGTGTGAGTGAAACGACCATCATCCGCTTTTGCTATTCATTGGGGCTAAGCGGATATGCAGAGCTTCAAAACCTTATTCGAAATCAGTTGATATATGAGAGCAGCAGTTTGAATGAATATCATTCTTCAAAACTTGAAGCCGCGAGTCAGCCAAACTTCATGGCTCAAGTGATGGGGCAGGATATCATCAGCATCGAAAAGACCATGAAAAATTTATCAAATGAAGATTTCACCAAAACAGTCGATAAATTGACGGCAGCTGACAATGTTTTGATTTCCGGACACCGTTTATCATTTTCGGCAGCACATTGGTTAACCTTTACGCTAAGGCTTGTTAGGGAAGAGGTCCATTTATATCGGCCTGATACTGATGATATATTTTTACTGTTGGATAAAATGACTGAAAATTCCGTTTTTGTCGCCATTTCATTTCACCGCTATGTTAAAGAGACTGTGAAAATAACGGAAATGGCCAAAAAAGCGGGTGCATTTGTAATTGGGATTACGGATTCCGAACTGGCTCCGATTACGGAATACACTGACATTTTATTGCCCATTTCAACACCAAGGACTTCTACGATCGATACGGCGCCAGTGTTATTTTCATTATTGAATAGTTTAGTAGCTGGTGTATCGATTAAGGATGAACAAGGATTCAAAGAAAGAAAAGCTATATATGATGCGTTCAATCAAGACGATTATTTCTTTTGAGATAAAACATCCATCGGTTGGTGAACATGCCGATTAAATAAGGGGGAGACAGAAATGGATATCACACAAACTATCGAAAAATTAAGGCCGCGTATACTCGATATTTTTGACCATTTACACGCAAATCCAGAAACGAGTTGGAATGAGGTGAATACGACAGCTTTCATTTCAAATATTTTAACGGGCAATCAGTGTACGGTGAAAACATTCGAGGACTGTACAGGCGTGGTTGGCGAAATCGGGGATGGGGATTTCACGGTGGGATTACGATCGGATATCGATGCACTTTGGCAGGAGGTGCAAGGGACGTTTCAAGCCAATCATTCCTGTGGACACGATGGTCATATGACCTTGGCACTTGGAGTATTCCTTGTATTGAAGGAAATGGGCTTTCGCCCAAGAGGCAAGCTTAAATTCATTTTCCAACCTGCTGAAGAGAAAGGTACGGGCGCCTTGAAGATGATTGAAGAAAAAGTATTGGATAATGTCGATTTCCTTTATGGAGTGCACCTAAGACCGGTTGAGGAAGTGAAAGATGGGCAAGCGGCGCCAGCCATTGTCCATGGAGCCGCTCAGTTCATTAAAGGTGAAATAGCGGGAACTGATGCGCATGGAGCCAGACCGCATCAAGGGCAGAATGCCATCGAGATAGGAGCGGCATTCATCACTTTGTTAAATGGAATCCATCTCAATCCGTCCATCCCTTATTCCGTAAAAATGACGCAGTTTTTTGCTGGCGGCGAAAGTTCCAATATCATCCCGGGGAGAGCCACTTTTTCATTGGATTTACGGGCACAGGATAATGCAGTGATGAAAGAGCTCACCAAAAAGGTGGAAAAGGTTGCAGAATCTTTGGCCATTGTCCATGGAGTCGAAGTGAAACTCGAACCGGGAACCTGTGTTGCTGCAGCAACCGTGAACGATCAAGCCCAGGAAATAATGTCTGAAGCGATAGCCGATACACTTGGAGAGGAAAATTTGGTAGCGCCTGTCATTACAACAGGAGGGGAGGATTTTCATTTTTATACGTTGAAAAGACCTGAACTCAAAGCGACGATGCTTGGATTGGGCTGTGATTTGGCACCAGGGCTCCATCATCCGAACATGACATTCAACAAAGAAGCTTTGTTATCGGGAATTGAAATCCTGGCCAAAGCCATCATACTCACTTTCGAGAAATATGGAGGGGAGGGCCACTTACATGACTGAAGAATTCATCATAAAATCCCTATCCGGACTAGAGGATCTACAAGAAGTGCAGCGGCTGGAAGCCCTTGTATGGGGCATGGATTGCGTTCCCATCCATCAGACGATTACAGCTGTCAAAAACGGCGGGCTTGTATTAGGCGGCTATATCAATGGCCAGTTAGTCGGGTTTCAATACAGTTTCCCGGGATTCAAGGACGGAAGGGGATATCTTTGTTCACATATGTTAGCCATCCATCCGGCCCATCAAAAGAAGGGCTACGGCAGATTACTTAAACTTGCACAAAAAGAAGAAGCACTTAAAAAGGGCTACGACTTGATCAAATGGACATATGATCCATTGGAAAGTGTGAATGCAAACTTGAATATCGGTAAGCTAAAAGCTGTTTGCTCTACATATATGGAAGATTGTTATGGAAATATGAAGGATACCCTCAATGAAGGACTTTCCACTGATCGATTCATGGTGGAATGGAATATACGGCAGGAAGCAAAGGAAGAGACTCCGCTTCCTGATAAAGCCATACACATCGTAACGACAGGAATGAATGACCAAGGCTTTCCTTACATCAAGGATTATCATTTCGAAACCAATGCCGAGGTGATCGCCATCCCCATTCCGACGGATATTCAACAAATCAAAAAATCTGATCTTCGCCTTGCGATTGATTGGCGGTTAAAAACCGGTGAATTATTCAAAGCTCTTTTTGCCAAAGGATATGTTGCAGCCGGGATCGAACGGGAACAAGGTGAAAACATTCAAAACTATTTATTAAAAAAACAAGAATAAGAGGGGAATCGGGATGAAAATAACGGAAGTGCGTTTACGTCATTTAAATATGGATTTGGTAGCTCCCTTTACAACAAGCTTTGGAACGTTTGTGGATAAGGAGTTCATTCTTGTGGAAGTGAAAAATGGAAAGGGACTTTCAGGCTGGGCTGAATCTGTGGCATTTTCAGCACCTTGGTATAACGAAGAAACGATAAAAACCAATTGGACCATGCTGGAGGATTTCCTGATTCCGCTTGTATTGGATAAAGAAATAGAGCATCCTCGTGATGTATCGGATATGTTCTCGCATATCCGTAAAAATAATATGGCAAAATCGGCAATCGAGGGAGCCATCTGGGATTTATACGCAAAAGAAAAGAATATCCCTTTAAGTATGGCTTTAGGCGGGGAGCTGGAAAAAATCGATGTTGGGATCAGTATCGGCATCCAAAAAACGGTACCTGAATTACTGGCAAAGATAGAAGCTGGATTGAAGGATGGGTATAAAAGAATCAAAATGAAAATTCAACCAGGTTGGGATGTAGACGTAATCAGGGAGGTGCGCAATCGATATCCCGATATCCCGATCATGGCAGATGCAAACTCCGCTTACCGGCTGAAAGACATTGAATTACTCAAACAACTTGATCAATTTGATTTAATGATGATCGAGCAGCCTTTGTCATCGGATGATATTGTCGATCATGCCACATTACAAGCGGAAATCAAAACACCGATTTGCTTGGATGAAAGTATACATTCCGTCGAAGATGCGAGAAAAGCCCTTGAATTGGGAAGCTGTAAAATCATTAATATTAAAATTGGCAGGGTTGGCGGTTTAACGGAAGCTATGAAAATACATGAATTATGTAAAGAAAGGAATGTACCGGTTTGGTGCGGAGGCATGTTGGAATCTGGTGTGGGGCGTGCCCATAATATCGCATTGACAACACTTGATAACTTCACGATGCCTGGTGATACGGCAGCATCCGCGAATTATTGGCATAAAGACATCATCCAACCAGAGGTTACAGTGAATGATGGGGTCATAACCGTTCCAAAAGCGGCAGGCATTGGCTATGAAGTCGATTACACAGCGGTCGATGAATTCACTTCCTATAGTAAAAGATATACAAATTAATAAGAGTTGGAATTAAAGGACCTCCCGGCTTCATGGGCAATTGCCCGTTAACTTGAAGCTGGGAGGATAACGATGAAAGGAAAGATATTCTTATAACCAAAATTTTCAGAATAATCATATAATTAGGGTGGTATTTAATATGAAAAACAGTATTAATCTTGCAGGAGCATATATTGGAATCATCATTGGAGCAGGTTTCGCTTCAGGACAAGAAGTGTTACAGTTCTTCACGAGTTTTGGAATCTACAGTGTATTGGGAATTGTGGTGGCGACAGTTTTATTCGCGTTTTTGGGCATGCAAGTTACCCAGTTGGGGAGCACTCTCCAGACACGTTCCCATAAAAGCATCATCGATCATATTTGCGGCCGCTATATAGGCAGGGTGGTCGATATTATCATCACATTTTTCTTGTTTGGCGTTACAGTCATCATGATTGCCGGCTCCGGAACGATTTTTGAGGAACAATTCGGGATTCCAAGCATAGTCGGTGCAATCGTCATGACGGTGCTCACGATCGGTACGCTTTTACTTAATGTTAATAAAATAATGTCCATCATTAGTGCCGTTACACCGTTTTTATTCGTTATCATGATCATTATTTCAGGTTATTCATTTTTCACATCCAATCTAAGTTTCAATCAAATCATTTCATCTTCAAGTAAAGGAACGGCTGCAACCGGAAATTGGTTGATGGGTTCATTACTTTATGTTTCATATAATATGACTGCCGGAATTGCCATGCTGGCCGTAATGGGCGGGACCTTCAAGAATAAGAAACAGGCTGGAATGGGAGGAATCCTGGGAGGTATCGGATTGGGGATCCTGTTATTTTTGATCAATTTGGGGATGATGTCCGACTTGAAGGGCATAGAAGGCTCTGGTATGCCTACCCTTCATTTAGCGAATCAGATTTCTCCATGGTTGGGATATATCCTATCAATCATCCTTTTAGGAATGATTTATAATACAGCTGTCGGGATGCTGTATGCATTCACTGCCAGGCTGGTGCCTGCGGAAACGAAACGATTTAAATTATCCGTGATTATAGTCGGGATTCTCGCCTTCCTTGCAAGTTTCGTTGGCTTTATTAATTTGGTTGGGACAGTATACCCAATCACAGGATACTTAGGTTTTGTCATCATTGCAGCGCTCATCATTTCCTGGATCCGTTCAAAAATGAAAAAAGAGGCTGTGAATCCGGAATTAGCGAAATTTTAATATCAAAGAGATTGAGTGCAGAACTGCATAAAACATTTGGCCTGACATCTTCTTCATGGAGGTGTTTTTTTTTCTGTTATCGAGGACCTTTACTCATGATCACGGCATTTTTCCTCCTTTTTTTCATACATTAGTTTAAAGGCGGAAGACAAGGGGGATATCGGATGAATGAAGCGGAGCAAAAGGCTCTGGAATATGCCATTAGTGAAATTACAGAAATAGCAACGGGGTTCGGGTTGGATTTTTACCCGATGCGCTATGAAATTTGCCCTTCAGAAATCATTTATACATTTGGTGCCTACGGGATGCCGACCCGTTTTTCTCATTGGAGCTTTGGAAAGCAATTTCATAAAATGAAGCTGCAGTATGACTTTGGATTAAGTAAAATCTATGAACTGGTCATTAACTCTGATCCTTGTTACGCTTTTCTGCTGGACTCCAATTCACTTGTACAAAATAAATTGATTGTTGCCCACGTTTTGGCGCATTGTGACTTCTTTAAGAATAATATACGTTTCAATAATACCAAGAGGGATATGGTAGAAAGTATGTCGGCAACGGCAGAAAGAATCCGTGAATATGAAATCCTGCATGGCAAAAAGGAAGTGGAAACCTTCCTGGATGCACTTTTAGCCATTGAAGAACATATCGATCCGTCGCTGATGAGACCGAAGCTTGCCTGGACGATGGAAGATGAGGAAGAAGAAGAGGAAATAAAACCGACAGCCACACAATACGATGATTTATGGAATCTTGATAATAAGGATAAACCGCAGAAATCCAACATTAAAAAAAGAAAGAAATTCCCGCCAAGGCCAGAAAAGGATATTATGCTTTTCATAGAACAGTACAGCAGGGATTTAACCGATTGGCAGCGGGATATCATGACGATGATCAGGGAAGAGATGCTGTATTTCTGGCCGCAGCTGGAAACGAAAATCATGAACGAAGGCTGGGCATCCTACTGGCATCAGCGCATTATCCGTGAATTGGATCTATCCTCAGGGGAAGCCATTGAATTCGCGAAACTGAACGCAGGTGTCGTGCAGCCTTCACGGACCAGCATCAATCCTTATTATCTTGGATTGAAAGTGCTTGAAGATATTGAAGAACGCTATGATAATCCGACCGAAGAAATGATCAGGCTCGGCGTCAAGCCAGGATCTGGCCGGGAAAAGATGTTCGAGGTCAGGGAAATCGAATCGGATATTTCCTTTCTCCGCAATTATTTGACGAAGGACCTGGTCATGCGGGAGGATATGTACCTATTCCAAAAGCAGGGCAAGGATTATAAAGTCGTCGATAAGGCATGGGAACATGTTCGTGATCAACTCGTGAGCATGAGGGTTAACGGAGGTTTCCCTTATATCACAGTTAACGATGGGGACTTCATGCGTAATGGGGAACTTTATCTAAAACATTGGTATGAAGATATTGAGCTGGATCTGAAATATCTCGAAAAAGTCATGCCATATATCCATCAGCTTTGGGGCCGCTCCGTGCATATGGAATCAGTCATAGAAGGAAAAGAAGTCCTGTTTTCCTATGATGGAAAAGGCATTCACCGTAAATATTTATAAAGCTGAAAACTGCCGGTCATTCGGCAGTTTTCTTGTTTCAAGCACTGTTATTCGTATAGTGATCCTGTAAAAAAACAAAATATTTGCAATTTGCAACTATTGATGTTATAAATCAACTAAGAATATTAAAAAAATCATTTGGCAAACGAAAGGAGAATGGTATGTTATGATCATTCGTGAAGCGATTGAAGCAGACTTGGACTCGGTCAAAGATATATACAATCAGGGGATTGAGGATAGAATTGCCACGTTGGAAACGGAAACGAAGGATCAAGTTTACATGGAGGAATGGTTTGCCAAGCATATCGGGCGATATAAGCTGATTGTCGCCGAGCAAGATGGGGAAATTGTCGGTTGGGCTTCCTTGAATCAATATAACAGCCGTATTGCTTATAAAGGGGTTGCCGATTTATCCGTATATATCTCGAGAGATCATCGAGGAAAAGGGATTGGCGGTTTATTGCTGCAATCCATCGAAAAGCACGCAAAAGAAAATGACTTCAATAAGATTGTGTTATTCACTTTTCCCTTTAACCAGATTGGGCAAGGATTGTACAGAAAACGGGGGTATAGAGAAGTGGGAGTGTTTAAGAACCAGGGAATATTAGACGGTGAATTTGTCGATGTGATGGCTATGGAGAAATTACTGTAAACAATTAGGGGGTAGGAGTATTATGACAGTGAACCATTCAAGCGTATTGTCTGTCAGTTATTTTGATGCCTATTTCAAGCTTGTTTTAGCATCGCGTGAACCTGTGGCGGATAATGCAAAGAAATACATCGAAAAGAATTTTTTCAAAGGAGAAGCGTGCTATTACGGCGAGGAAACTCACCGAAATTTATGACGGCTTTTAACAAGCTAAAAGGATAAATAAAAAATAATTGAATCAAATAGTTGCAAAATGCAAATAATTAGCGTATAAATAAAGCGAGGTGAAAGTAATGGAAAATGAAAACCTTAGAGGTCTCTTCCAACTCTTGACAAGACGGTTTGGATTATTGAATAAAAATTGCTGTAGCGCTGATGGAATTGAAATTTCACTCGTTCAAAGCCATATCCTGTATGAAATACATCGACAAAACAAAGCTTCCATCCAGCAAATTGCAGAAACCCTGGGAACGGACATTACGACGTTCAGCCGACAAATCCAATCCCTGATAAAATTGAATTTGGTCACAAAAACGCAAGATGCTGAAGATCGGAGAATTTCCATCCTTTCTTTGACCGAAGAAGGAATGAAGGTCAATCAAACCATCGATCAGCAAATGAATGATTACTTGAATGAGGTCTTCAAGACGATGAATGAGTTTGAAAAGGAATCCGTCGTGCGTTCCCTGAAATTGCTTAATGATAAAATGCTGAAGTCTTCGGTATGTTGTACTACTCCTTGGGGGTAGTATAATTTTTCGACAATACTTGCAATTTACAACTTTTTTAAAGAATGATAATATAGGAGGGAATAATAATGGGTCAATTTGATAAAAGTGCTTTACCCGTAGCCATTATAGGTGGGGGTCCTGTGGGGCTGGCTGCTGCCGCTCATTTACTAAAAAAAGGGGAGAAGTTTATCGTATTGGAAGCGGGGGATTCCGTTGGTTCGAGTATGTTGGAATGGGGACACGTTCGAATGTTTTCTCCGTGGAAATATAACATCGATCAAGCAGCAAAGGAATTACTGGAGAACGCTGGATGGACAGCACCTGACGAAAATGCTTTGCCAACAGGTCGCGAACTGGTGGAAGAGTACCTTCTTCCGCTGAGTAATCTTCCAGAAATAAAAGAACAGATCATCTTACAGGCAAAAGTAGTTGGCGTTGCCAAAAAGGCTCACGATAAATTAAAAACAGGAAAACGGGACAATGTTCCCTTTCAACTATATGTAGAAGGGAATGGTGACACAACAGTCATTGAAGCTAAAGCTATCATTGATTCATCAGGTACTTGGACCAATCCAAACCCAATCCTTTCAAATGGTATTTGGACGAATGCCGAGAGAAAATTACACAATCAAATTTACTATGGCATTCCTAACGTCGAACAACTGGAAAACAGATATCAAAATAAATCCACCGTGGTGATCGGAAGCGGTCATTCGGCCATAAATGCTCTATTGGATCTGGCCACTTTACAGCAAAAATTTACGGATACAAAGATTTACTGGGCTCTTCGTAAAAAACAGATTAATGAAGTGTACGGAGGACAAGAAAACGACGGCTTGGCGGCTCGTGGAGAATTGGGCATAAGAATTCAGCAATTAGTGGAGTCTGGACGAATCCATATTCTAACTCCCTTTCATATTACCGGAGTGTATCCAACAAACGGTCAAATCACTGTGGTGGGAGAGTTAGACGGGGAAGAATTCACACTCGGTGATATCGATGAAATCGTTGTGAGTACAGGTTTTAGACCCGATACATCCTTTTTAAATGAAGTAAGGATAAACCTTGATTCAGCTGTGGAAAGCATAGAAGCGCTTGCTCCGCTAATTGATCCCAATATTCATAGCTGTGGAACTGTGCGGCCGCATGGTGAACAAGAATTACGACACCCTGAAAAGAACTTCTACATTGTTGGCATGAAGAGTTATGGAAGAGCACCTACATTCTTACTGGCGACAGGCTACGAACAAGTCCGTTCCGTGGTGGCATATCTGACAGGGGATGTGGAGGGAGCAAAAGAAGTACAGTTGGAACTCCCTGAAACAGGAGTTTGCAGTGTGAATCTGGCTATTAATTCCTGCGATTCTGGTACTCCAGCAACTGAAGTGAAGGATGGTTCTTGCTGTGGCAATCCTGTTCCAGTGAGGTTGGAAATCAAAAATAATTCTTGTTGCGAATAAAACAGAAGACCAGTCTAATGCAGACTGGTCTTTTCTTATACAAGAAGAAATGATAAAACATGATTAATGGCAGTGTCACTTTATCCATATTTAAATTGTCATATTATCATTAAAACGTTGATAGCAAAATTAATTTTCTAAGTATCTATATAAGGTGGATTTACTAATCCCTGTTTCGTTTTTAATTTCAGCTAGACTATACTTTTTACTTTGGTACATAATAATGGCACGCTTTACATTTTCATCGGGTTTTCTAGGTCTCCCTGTCGTAATTCCTTTTTGTTTTGCCTCGGATAATCCTTTTTTTGTTTTTTCGCTGATCACATCACTTTGAAATTCTAAAAGGTGTTTGACGATATCATAAAATGGATATCCAGAATGATGCTGTGTGTCAATATCCTCTTTAAGTGAGTGGAGAAAAGCTCCTTTACCATTAATTATTTCTAATAATTCAACCAAATGCCGTGTAGAGTCTGCTAAAGCAAATAGATTAGTCACGACTATTTTATCTCCTCGATCGAGGGTGTTCATCATGTTATCAAGTTGTGTTCTTCTTTTAGCGGATGAATGTTCCTCAGATACGATTGTTTCACAATGTAATTTCATTAAAATAGTTCGTTGAATATTACAATCAAGGTCATCTTCATTTGGTCTTATATATCCAATTAACATTAAGACTCTCCCTTACTTTTCTACGTTTCTTTCATCATACCATAATATTTATCCATTTAAAAAAAGTCCTAAAAATGTTCCATTTTGGGAATGTTGATGTTAGACTAGGTTTATTAAATTCGAATTCAACTTGTATACAGTATGAGTGAGAAAATAAAAAGACATGAGGTGTAAAGAAGTGGTCGAAAAAATAAAACAAGAATGGTTTTCTAATGTTAGAGCGGATATCCTTGCGGGGGTTGTTGTTGCTTTAGCCTTAATTCCAGAGGCAATCGCCTTTTCCATCATTGCTGGAGTAGATCCAATGGTCGGATTATATGCATCATTTTGTATTGCTGTGATCATTGCCTTTGTAGGTGGGCGCCCAGGAATGATTTCAGCTGCAACAGGTGCCATGGCATTACTAATGGTTCCATTGGTGAAGGAACACGGATTGAATTACTTATTGGCAGCAACGATATTAACAGGTGTAATCCAGGTGATTTTCGGAGTATTTAAAATAGCAAGGTTCATGAAATTCATTCCAAGGGCTGTCATGATTGGCTTTGTCAATTCATTAGCCATTCTCATCTTTATGGCTCAAGTCCCGCATTTTCTTGGCATATCCTCGCTAACATACATTTTCGTAGCCATTACGTTGGTAATTGTCTATGTATTTCCGAGGTTTATTAAATCGATTCCTGCACCATTGATAGCCATTATTGTTTTAACAACTATTTCAATCTTTTCAGATGCGGAATTACGAACAGTTGGAGACTTAGGTGCAATCACACAATCATTGCCCTCTTTTTTCATTCCTGACGTACCATTTTCTTTTGAAACCCTAAAAATTATCTTTCCTTACTCAATCGCATTAGCTATTGTGGGCTTATTAGAGTCCTTATTAACAGCTTCCATCGTTGATGATATGACAGGAACGGAAAGTAAAAAGAACAAAGAATCCAGAGGACAAGGGATTGCCAATATCATTACTGGACTTTTTGGAGGTATGGCGGGTTGTGCCATGATTGGACAATCTGTAATCAACGTGAAATCAGGTGGGCGTGGAAGACTTTCTACCCTTACTGCTGGCTTGTTTTTAATCTTTTTAATTATTGTTTTGGGAGATCTAGTTGTACAAATTCCAATGCCCGTTCTCGTTGGTATCATGATTATGGTGTCCATTGGAACATTCGACTGGTCTTCGTTTACCTATTTAGTAAAAGCACCAAAGAGTGATGCAGTAGTCATGTTGGTAACCGTCATAATCGTAGTGGCAACGCATGATTTGTCAAAAGGCGTTATTGCAGGGGTTATTTTAAGCGCCATATTCTTTGTAGCAAAAATTTCAACCATAAAAGTAAAAGAACGACTTAATGATTCAGATAAAATCTTTGAGGTTGAAGGTCAATTGTTTTTTGCATCTGTTGAAGGATTTGTAGAGTCCTTTAATTTTAGCGTCCAAAATACAAATATCATAATTGATTTTTCTAATGCACATATTTGGGATGATTCAGCCGTAGGAGCCATCGACAAAGTGGTCTTAAAATATCGTGAGAATAATAATAATGTAACCATTAAAGGGTTAGATTCAGCTAGTAAAAGGTTAGTGGAAAAGTTAGCTATATATAATCAAACCAATCCTAAATTATCATCACATTAATTTAAGAAAAGGAGCAAAAATATGTATAGAAACATTTTATTAGCGGTAGATGGGTCGGAACATTCAGTGCGGGCAACGGAAGAAGCAGTTAAGATTGCTTCTTTGATTGAAAATTGTACCATTGAATTGGTTTATGTAGTTGACTTTTCTAAGGCAAAGGACGAAGTTCTTCATTCGTTTGGAAAAGAAGAATTAGAACTTTCCCGACGAAAGAAACTTTTGCCTATTGAAGAACGGTTGAAAACCAATAATGTGTCATACACTTTTAAGGTTTTACGAGGAGAACCAGGTCCAACCATCGTCGAATATGCAAATAAAGGACCTTTTGATTTAGTGATAATTGGCAGCCGTGGTCTGAACTCTTTACAAGAAATGGTATTGGGAAGTGTAAGTCATAAAGTGGTGAAAAGAGTTAAATGTCCAGCTCTTATAGTGAAGTAATTGATACCAGGTGCTTATAAAGTTCCATTAATATAATGTAATTTCTTGATTAAGAAGGCTCCCGTTCTTTGGAAGGAGCCTTCTTATTTATTTTATAGGGGTGTAATGAAAAGATTTTCAGAATATCAGAAAAAAGGGATAGAGGAAGAGTATGCTCAATATTCCGTTAATTTTTGTTGAATATTTAATCCTTGATTAAATAAGAATATGCTTATACAATGATATTGAATAACCACATAAGCATTTGATTATATGTTCGATTCGGCTAGGAGGGATAACATGCAAACGAATGAAGCGTTGGATATAGAAGCTACGGCAAACGTTCTTAAACTTTTAGGTGATAAAACACGTTTGACGATGGTGAAAATTATGTCTGAACATGAATGTTGTGTCTGTGAATTTGTAGACCTGTTTGATATGAGCCAACCTGCTATTAGCCAACATTTACGAAAGTTGAAAGATAGCGGAATTGTGAATGAAGCGAGAAGGGGACAATGGATATTTTACTCGTTAAATCAAACATCCTCGTATTACTCATTTATTCAAACGGTTATCAAGGATTTGCCAAGTCAAGCATTTAAAGTAGAAGAATTAACTGCACAAGGAAAACGAATTTGTTGTGACTGACGAGGAGGAGAACATAATTGGGTACAGTTATATTAGCTAGTAGCATCTTTTTGCTGACGTTGACATTCGTCATCTGGCAACCCAAGGGATTGTCAATCGGCTGGTCAGCATGTGGGGGGGCGGTACTTGCCTTACTCGTTGGGGTTGTTGACTTCAAGGATGTAATAACCGTTACGGGTATTGTATGGAACGCGACGTTGGCGTTCATTGCTATTATTATTATCTCCCTTATATTAGATGAGATTGGATTTTTTGAATGGGCAGCCCTGCATATGGCTAGAGCGGCCAAGGGAAATGGAGTAAGGATGTTTGTGTATGTGAGCATTCTCGGAGCCTTAGTCGCTGCGTTCTTCGCAAACGACGGAGCCGCTCTTATCCTTACACCGATTGTATTGGCAATGGTTCGGAACCTGAAGTTGGAAGAGCGAATGATCTTCCCATTTATCATCGCGAGTGGGTTTATTGCGGACACTACATCCTTACCGCTTGTGGTAAGTAATCTGGTCAACATTGTTTCTGCTGACTTTTTTGATATCGGGTTTATTGAATTCGCCTCTAGAATGATCGTTCCCAACCTATTTTCATTAGCAGCAAGCATCCTGGTATTATATTTGTACTTTAAAAAGAGCATTCCGAAGAATTATGATATGGCTCAATTGAAGAAGCCAGTCGATGCCATTCGGGATGTGAAAATGTTTCGCCTGTCTGGGATTGTTTTAGGTGTTCTGTTGGTAGGCTATTTTATCAGTGAATTTTTGAACATTCCTGTATCCATCATTGCAGGTGTTATCGCCATATTCTTCTTGTTTATGGCAAGACGAAGTCCAGCTGTAAATACCAAGACCGTTTTAAAAGGCGCACCATGGGCGATTGTGTTTTTCTCCATTGGAATGTATGTCGTGGTGTATGGATTGAGAAACGTTGGATTGACGAACATTTTAGCTGACCTTATCCAAGTGACGGCCGATCAAGGATTATTCGCTGCTACTATCGGGATGGGATTCATCGCAGCTATTCTTTCATCACTTATGAATAACATGCCGACGGTCATGATAGACGCTCTTGCAATTGATAGTACCAATACAACTGGTGCGATTAGGGAAGCCCTTATTTATGCAAATGTCATCGGTTCGGACTTGGGACCGAAAATTACACCGATTGGTTCTTTAGCTACGTTATTGTGGCTGCATGTCCTTTCACTAAAAGGCGTGAAAATCTCATGGGGAACCTACTTTAAAACGGGTATCATCTTAACCATCCCAACATTGTTCATCACATTGGTTGGCTTATATATATGGTTGCTCATTATTCATTAAACACATCTTTTTACTCAAAGGAGAGAAACAACATGGCTAAAAAAACACTTTACTTCTTATGTACAGGTAACTCGTGTAGAAGTCAAATGGCTGAAGCATGGGGGAAGAAATATCTAGGAGACGAATGGCAAGTCCTAAGTGCAGGAATTGAAGCACATGGCTTGAATCCGAATGCCGTTAAAGCGATGAACGAGGTTGGAATGGATATTACCAATCAAACTTCCGATATCATTGACCCTGACATATTGAATAATGCCGATTTTGTGGTCACATTATGTGGCGATGCGGCAGACAAATGTCCAATGACGCCACCGAATGTGAGACGTGAACATTGGGGCTTTGATGACCCTGCAAGAGCGGAAGGAACAGATGAAGAAAAATGGGCTACCTTCCAACGTGTTCGTGATGAAATCGGAGAAAGAATCGAACGTTTCTCTAAAACGGGCGTATAAATAAAACTGAAAAGCCGAGTAATCACTCGGCTTTCCTTTTATCCAAGGCATAAGTAAATGATTATATGTGAAGGGGAGTTGAGCAAGTGATGAAAGTTGAAATCTTTGATCCTGCGATGTGTTGTTCAACGGGGGTATGTGGACCGAGTGTTGATCCTGAATTAACAAGGGTGGCATCTGCTGTTTATTCTTTAGAAAAGAAAGGGTTCGATATCAAACGTTATCAATTAACCAATGATCCTGCTAAGTTCGCAGACAACCCTGAGATTAATAAAGCTTTACATGAAAAAGGACCTGACGTCTTGCCAATTATTTTAGTCAATAATCAGATTGTAAAAGAGGGAAGTTATCCAACGAACGAAGAGTTTGGAGAATGGTTTGAAGTAAAACCTGAAGAGTTAAATGAAAAGCCAAAAGCTCGTCTTTCCATTGATCTAAATCAACTGAAATAAGAAAGAAAGAAGGGGAAAAAGCATGTTTCAATCTTTCAATCCGAAGAATGTCATTCAAACACCCTTTTTATTTTTAACGGGAAAAGGTGGGGTAGGAAAAACATCGACAGCCAGTGCCACCGCCGTTGCATTAGCCGATAGTGGGAAAAAGGTGTTGCTCATTAGCACAGACCCAGCTTCCAACTTACAAGATGTATTTGGAATAGCGTTAACCAATTCACCCATAGCCGTACCTGGTGTTGAAAATTTATATGCCAGTAATTTAGATCCTGAGGCATCAGCGAAAGCATATCGTGACAAGGTTGTGGGTCCATATAAAGGAATCCTTCCTGACTCTGTTGTTGCCACCATGGAAGAACAATTATCAGGAGCATGTACGGTGGAGATTGCTGCATTTGATGAATTTTCCAATTTGCTGACTAATGTTGACATAGTCAATCAGTATGACCATATTATCTTTGACACCGCTCCAACTGGGCATACGTTAAGGCTTTTACAGCTTCCGACGGCATGGAGTGGATTCCTGGAAGAAAGCACACACGGTGCGTCATGCTTAGGTCCTTTATCAGGGTTGGCGGACAAAAAAGATCTCTATTCTAAAACCGTAGAGGTCCTTTCCAATCCAAGTAAAACCACATTAATCCTGGTAACAAGACCTGATGATTCATCCCTTTTTGAAGCGGGCCGTGCTTCAAAAGAACTCAAAGAGATTGGCGTTAAAAACCAAATACTTATCGTGAATGGGCTTCTTCAGACACACCTTGAAGAGGATGAAGTGTCATCAGCCTTTTATCACCGACAACGAAACGCGTTGCAGCACATACCAGAACATTTAAAACAGATCGCTGTTTACTCGTTACCGTTTGTTTCTTTTTCCTTAACAGGGATAGACAATTTACGATATTTATTTAAACAGTACACGATCCCATCAAAGATGGTGACATATGAAGATGACACAGCGAATCTTCCAAGATTGAATGAAATGATCACTGATTTCTCATTAAATAATACAAAGCTTATTTTCACAATGGGCAAAGGTGGAGTGGGGAAAACAACGGTGGCTTCCGCGATTGCCGTTGGTTTAGTTGAGAAGGGGCACCGTGTACACTTAACGACAACAGATCCCGCGGGGCACTTGAATTACCAATTCGAAAATGATCAATTCAACCAAAACTTAACGATTAGCAGCATTAATCCAAAAGAAGAAGTCGAAAAATACAAAGCAGATGTCTTAAAGAACGCAGGCCAAGATTTAGATGAAGAAGGACTCGCTTATTTAGAGGAAGATCTTAATTCACCTTGTACGGAGGAAATAGCCGTATTCCGAGCCTTTGCTGAAGTGGTCGCTAAATCAGAAGATGAAATGGTCGTTATTGACACGGCACCAACGGGACACACGTTGTTATTATTGGATGCTGCACAGTCTTATAGTAAAGAGATTGCGAAGTCAACGGGTGAAGTCCCTGAG
Organism: Peribacillus sp. YIM B13477; assembly: GCF_042787955.1. Taxonomy (NCBI): domain Bacteria; kingdom Bacillati; phylum Bacillota; class Bacilli; order Caryophanales; family Bacillaceae; genus Peribacillus; species Peribacillus sp. YIM B13477. The sequence goes on along the minus strand of NZ_JBHZPD010000002.1, from coordinate 809,369 downwards.
AGTGTAACAAAATTACTTCCTCAAATTAGGAATGCAGAAGAAACTGCCGTCGTGATCGTCACACTTGCCGAAGCCACACCCGTGTTAGAAGCATCCCGATTACAAGATGATTTAAGAAGGGCGAATATCAATCCACAGTGGTGGGTGATTAATCAGAGTCTATATGCTACAAATACGGTTGACCCTGTATTAAGCGGGAAAGCAGTGTCAGAAAAGGAATGGATTCATGAAGTTAAAGAAAAGTCATCTGAGAAATGTGTAATCATCCCTTGGATGCATGAGGAAAAGATTGGGTATGAAAAGCTAAAAGATTACATTAACTGATTGATAAGTTGTACATTACTAGAGTAAGTCACTTTAATTGGAGGATGGATATAATGACAACAAAGACTTATCATGAATTAATTAAAGATTGCATTTACATCGGTGGAGCAGATGATGTGAAAGACATGATGGAAAATGAGAAAGCCGATATTATTTTCGACTTGCGTGCAGAAGCGCCTGAAGATACGGAGTATAACCGCATGCATAGTCCAATTGTCGATGATGCTGAACACCAAGATGAATCCATTAAAAAGTCGATCGCTCATGTCGTAAAAGCATATAATGAAGGAAAGAAAGTGTATTTTCATTGTGCTGGAGGAAGCAATCGTACGGGAACTGTTGCCGTTGGAACCTTGTTGACTTTGGGTAAGGCAAAGTCCATCGAAGAAGCAGAGGAAATAGCTAAGTCCGCACGTCCTAAAATTAAGGTGAAACCAGAAATGAAGGATGCGTTAAAAAGAATATTTCCTAATGCATAAAAGAAAAGGGGAAGAATTAATATGAAGATAACAGATGGTGCAAAAGAATTACTTGAAAACTATTTAAATGAAAAAGGTGCAGGAGGAATTCGTCTTACTTCTGTTGCTGGTTGTTGTGGACCGCAATTTACCATATCTTTAGAGGAACCGCAGGAATCTGACATTATTAAAACTATTAATGGAATCAAAGTGGCTATCGATTCACAGATTACCGGAACTGAGGAGTTAACTTTAGACAAAGAAGAAAATCAAGAGGGTGCAGGATTGGTATTGGTGGGCGGTAGCAGTTGTTGTTAAGAAATTGCGCGGCTGGTTATAATCCCGCAAATACCAGAATGACCTTAAAACGGTTAATGCGTTTAGTAGGCCGACCAAGATTATAATGAAAGAGCAGCCAATTTTAAACTGCACCCCAATTGTTAGACAACATCTAACAATTGGAGGTGCAGTTTTTTTGACTAAATATACGATAGATGAAAAATCAAATGCAGTTTTAAAGTACTTATAAGTGGAAAAACCCATTAAATCCATTGCTCAAGAAAGAAATGAAGGTTTATCCTCTCTGAAAAGATGGGTCTCATAGGGTGGAAGGACTTTTTTGAACCTATACCAATTACACTCTGCCCTTTAAACTATAGGTACTTAAATATATGAACGAATATGGGGCATCAATCAACGAGACCGCTGTCCATTATAACCTCCCTTCCGATTCTACATCTTTGAATTGGGCAAATCGGTTTAAGGAAGGAGGTTTAGATGCTCTTAAACCAGAGAAAAAGGGATGTCTATCCATGAAAAAAGATATAAAAAAAATCGCCAGCTAATGTCTTTCAGGAAGCATTTCTTGACGAATTAGAAAACTTACGTGCAGAGAATGCCTATCTAAAAAAGTTGAATGCCTGACATTACAGATGAAACGATACTCGCATTATTTGAAAGAACATAACGTTACACAAAGCATGTCCCGCAAAGGAAATTGTCTCGATAATGGGGTCATTGAAAACTTCTTTGGAATCCGAATTACTCTATCTTCAAGAATTTGAAAGCATGGAGCATTTCGAACAAGAACTAGAAGAATATATCCATTACTAAAATCATCAACGAATCAAGGTAACATTAAAAGGCATGACCTGGAAGATTACCGGGTCATGCCCTCAAGGCTGCCTAAGTAAATAAAGTGTCTAACTTTTGGGGTTTACTTCAAAATCGGCAGCTCTTTTCATCATTAAATCTTAATATCGACTTTAGCATTTTTCTGAAGTTCTTCGACATGCTTCACAAGCTTTTCTTGTTTCTTTTGCTGCTCTAGTTGTTCCTTGATTTGCGGCTTCATTTCTTCGAGTTTCTGTACCTTCTGTCCGCTTGTTTTAGCTTGCTCCGCAACCTGGTCGTAATACTTTTGGATTTCTTCATCAGTTGCTTCTTCTACTTTAATCTCTTTTTCAACGTACTTCGTATATGGGATGTTCTCTGCGATCTGGGCATTCAGCATTTCCGAATTCAGACCTGCTTGCTTCAATGCCGCCTTGAATTTCTCTTCACTCTCATATTGCTTCTTGATTTCGGCAAGTTGCTTTTCGATTTCAGCCTTGGAAGCTGTGTAGCCCTTTTTATCAGCTGCTTGAAGCAGCAATGTTTGCCCCACTAAAGAGTTGAGCGTTTGCTCTTTAATTTGTTTGGCGCCCTCCTTGGATGTTGGGTCTTGTCCGAATTGCTGCATCTGCATTTGTGTGGTGGACAACACGGTATTATATTCCGCACCTGAAATTTTTTCGTCATTGACGATGGCTACCGTTTTCTTTTCATCCACCTTTTGCTTGTCCAGCTTCTTCTTCATTTCTTCCATCTGTTTTTGCTGTTCCTCAGTTGCTTTAGCCGTTTCTTTCTCAGTTGTTTTAGTCTCTTTCTCGTCATTTTTCTTATCAGCTTCATCGTTCGAACCACAAGCCGTTAGAACAACTGCCAATAATCCAATGATGATTGGGTACAATAGTTTCTTCATATTTCAGTCTCCTCTCGTATTCAATGCTAAAAAATCATCTAATGCGCATTATAAAGGAATTTCCCATTAAAACACAATAAATTCATTCTTTTTTCCAGAAAACAGGAAGATAGTATAGGCATCATCTCATTATATAAGTGTAACATTCGCGGAAATGAACCCATTTACCCTTCGTCATGCAATATGCTTAAAGGAATGCGAAGGCTGATCCTGTTACAGTCAGAAACTAATCCATCTCTTACTCACAAAACGATGCTTAGTAACCATTGTATATAAAACTTGTATGGTATTATATACCTTATCATCCGGATATAGTTCATTTAACCTATCTTTCAAATCGTGAACGGAGTGAGCCGTGACAATGAGAATAGTGACTAAGAGACAGAGTTGGAAATCCAGCAGATTACTGGAGGTATAGATTTTGAAAGGGAAATCAAGGCTGCCATGCGAATTGGCAGGGTATTCCAGGGACAGCATCATTGGGTTCAAAGTGAAGCGCATTTATTGAGGGTTCAAAACCTGACCGAGCAGCTTGTTATCGTTCATAATCGAAGATGCCAGCTGAACTAAAAAGCTATATGAATCATATCGTCCATTCAAGTGTTGTGCATGATATCGGGAAAGCGGAGATTCCTGAGGGGATTTTATAAAACCTGGCCCATTATCCCCATATGAACGAAAAATCACCGAGATGCATCCGTTAATGGAATCCGATATTTTGAATAAGATTTCAAGGGAAATAAACAATGATGTGATCAGCAGCCTGGAAGTAGCTGAAACATCATCCTCCATCATCATGAAAAATGGGATGGAACGGGATATCCCCACCGTTTGAAAGGGGAGGAACTCCATTTGGAAGCTCGAATCGTAGCCATTGTGGATGTGTTTGATGCATTAACCAGCAGAAGGCCGTATAAAGATTCCTGGTCAGTGGAGCGGGCATTATCTTTCATAAACGAACAAAAAGGAAAGCATTTCGACCCCATCGTGATGTCTTTCTTTTGCCATTTTGATGAAAAGGCGGCGCAGAAAAAAGGCTGCGATACCGTTCGCAGCACAGGGATATAGTAAATTGCGAACTCGTCGCCTTCTGGATCTGGTCGTTAACCCTTGGAGATAAAGGGTTAACGATTCTTGAAAAAAATAAGGAGTTTGTAAAATGGTAAATGAATCGATTCAATTTACCAAAAAAATAGTGAAGCTCTTTACTCCCTTTCTTTTTTCTTATTTCTATTAAGATAATAAACGACTGAGATTACGAGAATCAACAGTATCAAAACAATCCTTAAATCGTCCGATGCCTTCAATACCTGTGTTACCGAATATGCCTCGACAAGGAGGGCGGGCAGTTTTCCGATGGATGTCGCGAGGAAGAAAATCATCATTCCCGTCCTGCTTAAAGCTGCTGTAAGGTTGATTGCGCCGGATGGTATAAAGGGAAGGAGCCTAAGCATCAGGATCACCCAAAATGCATGAAACCCTTGTGACTTTTGCAGCTTCTTGACCCACCGGTTCTTCATGAACTTGGGTTTGAATGTTTGAAAGCCCTTTCGATATAACCAAAAGCTGACCACTGCACCGGCAATTTCCCCTATGTAAGAAAGGATCAATCCCTTTTCAAATCCAAATACGCTGATATTGGCGGCTGTGATGAATACACTTGGAATAAAACCAAGCACGCTGATCAATATATTGAATACTAAACTTACAGCAATGGAGAAAGGGCCGCTGGATAGTAATGCCTCAGAAATGAAATCCATATCAATCCCCAGAACTCCATTTATACCCGATGCCCCAGACCGTTTTCAAATGTTGATCTGCTGGAAAACCGGCATGACGCAATTTCTCTCTAATATTTCGAATATGGGAATCGATTGTCCGATCTTCGGTATCCGTTTTAAATCCCCATATGGTCGAAAGCAGGTGGTCTCTGGAATACACTTGGTCTGGGGATTTTAAAAACAAGCACAGCAGTGAGAACTCTTTCGGTGTAAATGGAATTGTTTTGGTATCATATTGTGCTTCATAAGCGGATTCATTTAATTTTAGCCCCCTAAAGGTCAAAGAATCATCCTGATTATACACCCGCCGCGTCACTGCTTCGATTCTGGCAAGTAAAACATCTTCATGAAAGGGTTTCGTAATATAATCATCTGCACCCTTTTTCAACCCTTTCACCATTTCTTGTGCAGCATCCCGAGCGGTGAGCATGATTATGGGAATGCTGGAAAATGCACGGATCCTTTCGCACGTTTCCCACCCATCCATCTCAGGCATCATTACATCAAGAAGTACTATGTCCGCATGTTCATGCGCCAAGAACTGTAAGGCTTCAAGTCCAGATTTCATCTTCAGGCATGTATATCCGTGAGGTTTAATGTATAGCTCCAATAGATCAAGCATTCTCTGTTCATCATCAACCAGAACTACTGTCTTCATTTGTTATCTCCTTAAATGTGATAGTGAAGCACGTTCCTTGCTCCAAGTTGCTTTTAACCGAAATGGTTCCACCTTGTATCTCCACTAATTGCTTGACGATGGAGAGCCCCAATCCGAAACCGCCGGTATCTCTGGCGCGTGATTTCTCGACACGATATAAACGATCAAAGATATGGGGGACATCTTCAGGTGGAATGCCAACCCCTTGATCGATTATGGAGATGGAAATCCAGCCATTGCATTCAGTGGCATTGATGGTGGTGACTGTATATTCGTTCGAGTACTTCAACGCATTATCCAACAGGTTAAGAATGACTTGCTCAAACCGTGAGGGATCTATATCTATAAATAAATCATCCTTGCATTCCAGATTCAATTGAATTCTTTCATTTGCAAAAGCCGGTAACACTTTTTCATGAATGTTTTGCAGGAATGAAGAGAGCTGAACGATTTCTTTTGATATGGTGAATGTATTTACATCCATTCTAGCCATATTGAATAGTTCGTCCAATAATTTGTTTAATCGTTCGGATTCATCATGGATGATCTCTAAGTATCTTGTTCGTTCTGATGCATCCAAATCTTTCCGGCGGGTTATATCAGCGTATCCCTTGATATAAGTTAGCGGCGTGCGCAGTTCATGGGAGATACTTGCCAAAAATTCATTGCGTTCCTTCTTTAAATAGTTCAATTCATTAGCCAAGCTTTGAATGGATTGGGCAAGCTCCCCGAGTTCATCATGAGATCGTACCGGCACAGCCACTGAAAAATTCCCTTTGCTGAGTTTGGTTGTCGCTTCCTTCATCGAAATAAGCGGTCTAGTCAAAGCCTTTGATAGAAAATAGATGGTGATAAGCATGAATAAAAGGAGCAATGCAGTCGCAAAAAGGAAATGCCTATTCAATTGTGCGATTAAATCCTCAACATCTCTAGTATCTTTGAACATATAAACATAGCCTTTACTTTCTTTATCACTGATAAATGGCGTAACGGTGGCTATATATCTTTCATCCTTCCAACTTGATTGGAGGACCATACCTTTTCGGGGTACTTGCGGGATCTTTTTTGCCAAGATTTTGTTCATTCCCCCATTTACCTTTGCGGAAGATATCAGAATATCTCCTCTAGTGTTCGTAATCACGACATCTGTATCGGTATGGTATTCCATCAGTCCGATATGCTTAAGGGTAGAGTCGGAATACGTGATTTCCAACACATCACGATGACTATTGCCACGGGCCTTCAGTGATTCCAATTCTTGATTGATACGGGAATGGATCACTTTATTATGCAAGTAAATCATGGAGACTGTTTCCATTAAAAAAATGCAAATAAATATAGATAGTCCGAGTTTAAAGGAGATTTTCAGGATTATTCACCTTCTTATAGAATAAAGTCAGTTTAGCGAAAAAGTATGAAGAAAGTATGCAGTTTTTTTCAAATTCTTCGCATCTATTAAACAACGATAATCCGAATGATGAATTGTTGCAAGAGAGACAATCCGTTTAATGGGCCAAAACTGTCACTTTTTTAAGTCCTGTGCAGGGGGGAATCAGGTTGTATTTATCCATTCCTCTAAAAACGTATACGTAGGATTGCTATGCGGCAACCGTGGAAAAACATAATTTTCCACGCGGAAATCATTAAACATAACACTTTTCGAAGTTGTTACTGATTATTCATATAGAACTTATTTTAATTACACCTCTAACGAATGGAAACTGCCGTGAAAATGGACCGTTTCTTTATTTAGTTTATACAAAATGTTTTGTGTTAAGGAAACATTTTGTCGTGAATGAATACTATGTAAAAAAGGAGCTGATCCATATGAATTGTACAAACCGTACGCAGAAAAAAATAATGGCATATTCCGCATTATTCAAAAAAATGGGCATTATCAATGATGAGGAATACAAAAATATCGCAAAGACCTTTCAATCAAAGGGTTGAGGAAGTGCCCCTTGGATATGCATAAACTTTTATCCTGCAGTATACGGTCTGTAAAACCCCCGCCTTTCAATCTTAGAAAAGGAGGGGGACTGCAGACTATTAGGATATCAAGGAAGTGTGGGCGATGTTGTCAATTTGTCGGGCTCTAAGTCTATCGATCTTTTTGGCGGCTGCACCCAGCTGGTTGAATTGATGCACCTTAAGTTTGAAAACTACATAAACGATGGACATTTCTTGGCAAGTAGGAGGGAGTTCATTGAAAAGGGATACTAAAAAATTTCTTTCTTCGTTATAAGAAGTGAGTAGGAAGATTGTTGTGATCCGATGGTGTTCTCTGCGATAATGGAGTAAAGAAATTGAAAAGGAGTTACGTAAGATGGCGGAGGACTTTAAGATTCCCAGCTTGAAAGTTGATGAGATCGATAAGAAAATCATATCGGTTTTACATGAAGATGCACGAATTTCATATACCGACTTAGCGAAGAAAGTGGAGCTTTCCAGAGTTGCGGTTCAGATGAGAATTAATCATCTAGTTGAAAACGGTGTGATCGAGAGGTTCACTGCGGTCATAAATCCAGCTAAGGTCGGCATCCATGTTTCGGCATTCTTTAACGTGGAGGTTGAGCCAAAATATCTAGAATCGGTCGCGCAGCAATTAGAAAGTGAACCGGCTGTTACGAGTTTATATCATATGACCGGTCCGAGTAAACTCCATATGCACGGAATCTTTACTGATAATCAAGAGATGGAACGCTTTCTTAATGAGAAACTGTATGCGGTCGTCGGTGTTGTCAGCGTTGATTGCCAAATTCTCATTAAACGTTATAAAAGCCGGATGGGCATGAAGCTTTAATAAAAAAATCCCCCTATACAGGCGGATTTTTTATTTATGTGAGCGGGATGATAAAGCCGCCATACGCAAAGGCAAGAATGATTACGAATGCAGGGTGGATCTTGAATTTACCTAAAGCCAAGAAGGCCAATCCAGCGATGAAGATTGAATGGATGTAGCCGATGGACCCGACCGCGTCCGCGGCCATATTCCAGGTGAGCAATAACATCATGATCGCGATCACTGGCTGTACAAGTAGTGACATGCCTTTTACGATAGGCGATTGCTTGTATTTTCGCAGGATCTTTAATAGATATATCAAAGCCACAGCTGAGGGGATGATCGTGCCTGCCAATGCAGCTAGAAATCCTGGCCAGCCATATACATCATATCCGACATATGCGGCTATTTTCGTGGCGATGGGTCCAGGGAGTGAATTTCCTAACGCGAGCATTTGTGAGAACTCGGTATTATCAAGCCAGCCATAACGGGTGACGATTTGATCATACATAAGCGGAATCGAAGCTGGACCTCCGCCGTAACCAAGAATATTGGCAATGAAAAACGCTAGAAAAACAGCAACTCCTATTGGGATAATAATACCCATTAAGCGGATTCCTCCTTCCTATCAGTCTTTTTATTTTTCAATCTATCCTTTAATTTATAATGAAACGCCCCATATAAAAGAAACATCATAATGACGATACCCGGATGCAGGGAAATGACCTGCAGAAGCAAAAAGGAAATCGCAAAAAAGGTGATTCCGAGCACCTTTCCTAACCCTTTTACCGCCTTTTCGCCAAACTCATAAGCCATTTGACCAAGCATGACAGCGACAACCGGCATGACAGCAGCGATCATATTACTGATCATTGCCGAATTACTTAGAACATTAATGAACGCAATCAAGAAAACCATTGCAATGCATGAAGGTAATACGTGAGCCGCCACACTTACGATGGCTCCCGGCCAGCCTTTTAATTTATAACCAAGATATGCTGCCATCTTCGTGGCAATCGGTCCAGGGAGTGTATTGGCAATCGCCAATGTGTCCCCGAATTCATCATCGTCAAGCCAGTGATAACGGGAAACTGCTTCGTGGCGGATGAGCGGGATGACAGACGGCCCGCCGCCGAATCCTAATATCCCCGTTCTCATCATTCCAATCGTCAATTCCGTATATGGATTTTTCAAAAACGACCCCTCCTTTGTTATAAAATTCAGCATTCATTTCCAAGATTATGAATTAATGATAACAAAAATTCTTTCGAAATGTACATAAAATTATAATGATTATTACGTAATGAACGAATAATTGGTATTTTTAAATAAAATAGGCTTATAAAAGTGATGAAAAACAACTTTTTGTTTTGGGGAATGAAATTTGGATTACGTAAGAAAAACATACAAGTTATAATACAACCATCTTTTTTTTGAAAAATCAAATAATTAAAAGGAGTAGATTTATGACCCAATCGATAATTGGTTGTAAGCCCACACTATTTAGCATCGGTTGCAGGTGAAGTAAAGTACGGCAAAGATTTCAGGGAAAACGGGAGAATAAAATACATCCAAAATATAGGAATCAGACTCTTCTAGAATGAGTACCTAAAAAAAGTCAGTTCTGAGGCAAATGGATCTCACCAATTGAACAAACCAAAAAGTAACAGTACTTTTGATTTTTCAATTTCATTGTCCTCTTCAACTATAGAATGTATATACTCCCTTTACTCTAATTGTCATAAAATTAATTTTCCATGTAAAAAAAATTTAACGCATTTTCGATTTTAATAGATTTTTACTATGACTATTTTTAGATTTCCCTTTTATTTACTACAATTCCTGATTCCAATGTCCAAGTTCAAAACTGGCACGCTGCTTGCAATATCTAAACATGAAAGCTTTTAAAACAGTATTGGAGGTAATGGAAATGATAGAGCGTCACATTGAATTTTATAGTGAAGGTTACAAATTAGACGGCACGGTATATCTTCCAGACGATTATAAAAAGGGAGAAAAAAGACCAGTGATCATTCCGAACTCTGGATATCAAGGATTTAATGAATTTTATCCAAAGTTATTTGCACGAAATTTAACAGCGGCAGGTTATGTCTGCTTAGGATTCGATTATCGGAGCTTTGCGAAAAGTGAAGGGGAAGAAGGTCGAGTTATTTTGGATGAGCAGGTAGAAGATATTCAAAATGCGATAACATTTCTCTCCCTCCAAGAAGAAGTAGATTCAGATAGAATAGGATTGATAGGTTGGGGTATGGGTGGTTCGAATGTTGTCCGTGTGACTGCAAGAGACAACCGGGTCAAGGCAGTGGCAGCACTGAATGGTTTTTATAATGGCCAAAGATGGTTACGCTCCATTCATTCCTATGTTGAATGGAATGAAATCTTAAAGACAGTTAAAAAAGATCGAGAACAACGAGTATTAACTGGGAAGTCGCAACTTGCCAATACGTTTATTCATTATCCACTTGATCCGGAAACAGCGGATTATGTTGAAAAGGAATTGGCCATTCTATCCCCATTTGGTAAGCAAACAGTGTTGCAGTTTACAGATTCAATAATAAGCATGAACGCAGAAGAAGAAGTGAAAAATGTAACTGTGCCACTTTTCATTGCTCATGGGAAAGATAACTTATTACATCCACTGGATGAGGCAAATGGGCTGTACGAAGCAGCAAATGAACCCAAGGAACTTTATATAATAAATGGTAAGCATAATGATTTCATGTATCATGAGCATGAAGTTTTCCAAGATTTGAATGAGCAGCTAAAAGCATTCTTTAATGGAATTCTAACGAAAAAGGAAGAAGATAGTAAAGTCACCCAATTGCAAAGGTGAATTAGATAATAGCTTGGCAGGTGGCAAATTATTTGTCATCTGTCTTTTCATATAATTTATCAAAAGGAGCAACTTTATGGGAATTAAGCATCCTTTCAAAACAGCCGTTATTGAATTTAATCCACAATTAAATCAATTGGACAACAATATGGATAATTTGCTGGAAGCGGTAACAGAGGCAGCAAAAAATGGAGCAAAATTAATTGTCACTCCGGAAATGGCTACAACAGGCTATCATTATGAGAATCGTCAGTCTATCCTGCCATTTACAGATACCATCCCTGGTAAAACGACCAAACGTTTTGAAGAAGTCGCAAAATTATACGATACACATATTGTCATAGGAATGGCGGAAGTGGATGTAGAGGACGGACTTTGCTATAATTCCGCTGCGCTTGTGGGTCCTACGGGATATATCGGAAAATACAGGAAAGTTCATCAATGGGCAACAGAAGATAACTGGGCTCATTGGGGGGACTTAGGTATACCAGTTTACGAAACGTCTATTGGGAGGATTGCAATAATTATTTGTATGGATTCAAGCTATTTTGAATCAGCCAGGATCGTTGCAGTGAAGGGAGCTGATATTCTTTGCTTTCCGACGAATTCAACAGGTGGATCGCTTTCGATGCTGCAGGCATGGGCTGAAATGAACGGTCTGTATGTCATAGGTGCGAATCGTTCAAATACAGAAACCAATTATCATATGGTCGGTGCAAGTGCCGTTTGGTCGCCTTTAGGTAGGAAACTTGCTGAAACTCCATACGTGGAAGAAAGTCAAGCAAGAGATGAGACCGTCATTTTATATGCCGATATTGACCCTGCATTATTTGAGAATCCTGCAAAGAAAAGAATGGAAAAACGAAAGCCAGACCTTTACTCTGATCTAATGTTGCATGTCGGACCATGGGAGTATAAAAAATCGCTAAACACATTAGAGCAAATTAGTACGGAGAATTATGAAAAAAAGATTTCTACTGCTTTATTGCAGTATGAACCGGTTATAGGAGATAAAAAAGAAAATCTAAAGAAAATAAAAAGGCTCTTAGCGGATGCTGCCGTAAAAGCAAAAGAACAAAAGAGCGAATTATCACTAGTTATTTGCCCAGAGCTTTCTTTAACAGGTCCTGTTAATTCACTTAGTCCTGAGGAAATCCGGAAACTCAGTGAACCCATACATGGGGTAACTGTAAGAGATATGAGAAGGCTCTCAGCTGAATATCAAATTAATATTATATTTGGTATGATAGAGAGAGAAGAGAATCACCTTTATAATACAGTTGTTCTACTGACGCCAGAGGATGATATAGTAACTAAAGCCCGTAAAATTCATTTGTCAGAATCGGACGAACGCTGGGCCTCTGGAGGTTGGGAAATTGTTGTTGCAAATGTAACAGATATTGGTCGTGTGGGCCTAATAGTCGGTTCTGATGCTACATTTCCTGAGGTAGCCGGCATTATTGCCGTAAAGCGTGCTGATGTTATTATTATCCCCTCATGCTGGCATGGTGAATTTGGAGAAATATTGGCACTTCCTGAGAAAATCATGGAGAATAAGTTTCCGTTTAATTCAATGACGACTTGGGATGCCACTGCAAGATTTTCGCAAACGAAAACACTCATTGCAAATTTTATTGGTACTGATATGGGTTTTAAAGGTGGGAGTGCTCTTTATACGCCTGATCCAATCTATGGAAGTGATATGCCTGTAGTTGCCTCTTCTCAAAATGAAGAAGTATTGATAGTGGTTAATTCTAAAATGGAACAAGATCGGTGGTTTGATCAACATAAGCTTTTACTATCAAGAAGGACTATCTTTTACAGGCCGTTGGTAAAAAAAATAAAAATGTAAACGCTTCAAATTCGAATTTGATAATTGTAACTCATTAAAAGTGGGAGTAAATATGAAACAAACATATAAAGTACTTTGATTACATGTGTAAAGTATTGTTTCATTTCTCCCATATCGAGGTTTTGTAAATGAAAGTATTTCAATCAAAGCTAATGAAACGTTATGTAACTATTGTTTTAGTTGTCATTCTATTTGTACTGGCCTCGCTTTATATGATTGCTGTAAATGTAATAAATGGATCTGTTCGGTCTCAAATGGAGCATCGAGATGAACTTATAGCAAAAACCCTAGGGAACCAAATTGAAAATATATTCGAAAATTCAGTTTCTGATATGCGCCAGATATCACCCATTGTTAAAAATTTTGATAATGATGCAGAGAATGCTTATCGAGTAGAAATGGAAACAATCCTGTCACACGATCCACTGTACCTGTTTATTGAAGTATATAAAGAAGATCAGTTGGCCCTCCGTCTTCCGGATGTTCCCTTTTCTTATTTTGTAGAAAATGGTTCTATTATAAAAAGACTTTCCTGGAGTCAGACAAGCTATATTTCAAATATGATTGAACTTCCGGACGGGCGGAAGACCATTGCAATTGCCTATCCATTCATTAATGAACAGGGAGAATTTAAGGGGAGTGTAGTCGCTTATTTGAATCTACACGTTTTATCAGATCACCTTCAAAGGTTTGCAATAGGAAAAGAAGGAGTGAATGCGATGATTGACCGCAATGGAACAATTATCGCACATACCGAACAAAGTTATATTGGCAAATCCATTCAGAGTCATGAAGTTGGAATTCATCTTCAAAAAGAAGATTTTGATATATGGAATGGAGAGATTTTCAGCAAAGAAATGGTCATTGCCTATCGCCCCATTCTTTTGGGAGATATTAGTCTGATTGTGGGAGAACCGATTAAACAAGCACTAATTCCAGCTAGATTGGTGAAATTTTTACTATTCCAAGGTTTTTCTATCGTTTTTATTATAGCAATAGGACTTGCTATGTTCAGTGCATCAAGGGTGATTCGCCCTGTCACGACGCTTATTAGGCATGTGCAAGAATATAAAGAAGGTAAGCGAAATGCATTTGTTAAAATGAAAACAAATGATGAAATAGAGGATCTATCGATTGTTTTATCAGAAATGGCTACGGAATTGAGGGAAAAGGAAAGAAGTATGTTTTATATCCTAGAGTCCATTCCATATTGTGTTATTACTACAGACAAAGATGGTAGAATCATGACCTTTAATAAAGGCGCTGAAGATTTAATGCTATATAGACGCGAAGAAGTATTAAATCAGCTTATTTTTAATTTGCCGATAAAACATGATATACAAGAGTTTGTTCTGTTTAAAACGTTTAATGCAGGGAAGTCTTTTGAAGAAGTCGAAAGCTATATTATTGATAAAGAAAAGGGGTTCCATGATGTTCGTATTTATGCCTCTCTACTTAAAGGGGAACAAGGTGAGTACATCGGCTCCATTCTTGTCATTCGTGATGTAAGTGATGTTAAAAAGCTTGAAGAATACTTAAAACAAAGTGAACGGCTGGCATCACTGGGTGAGTTGACTGCTGGGATAGCCCATGAAATAAAAAATCCTTTAAGTATTATTCAGGTTGCAGCTGAAACGATTCGACTTCAAATTGAAGATGAATTTGAAGAAAATGAAGTTATTGATGAATTGACAGGAGATATTTTAACAGCATCTGATCGCATGAACAGACTATTAACGGATTTTCTGAAGCTTACCAAAGATGATGAATATAACAAGCATGTTCTAACGGATTTGGTTGTTATTACAAATGAATTGCTAAATTTATTAAGAAGAAAATTTAATGATGCAAACATAATGGTCACAACCGAATACAATTTTAGTAAAGCCCCAGTTTTAGGGGACCGGCATAAATTGACTCAATTGCTTTTGAATATTTTTTTGAACAGTATACAAGCGATAAAAGATGAGGGCAATATTCATATTTCGCTTAATGAGAAAGGGGCATATTGGAAACTTTCAATTTCGGATACGGGAGAAGGCATTAAAGAAGATAAACTAAATTGGGTTTTCAATCCATTTTATTCCACGAAACCTGAGGGGACTGGTCTAGGGTTATCTATTGCCCACGAAATAATAGCTCAACACGGTGGGGAAATCTGGGCGGAAAGCGTAGACTCTCAAGGTACCACAATACATATTGAGATACTAAAATATGAGGAGAATTCAATATGAAGAGCATTCTGTTTGTGGATGATGAAATTAGACTTTTACGCGTTCTATCACTGTCATTTCGAAAGAAGGGATATGACGTAATTCTAGCAGCAAATGGACAAGAAGCACGAAGAAGAATGAAAGAGGACGATCCCAATCTTATTTTTCTGGATTTGAACCTTCCTGATGCAAATGGTTTGGAACTCTTAGAGGAGTTCATTGCACTTTATCCTCAAAAAGTGTTCGTCATTATGACAGCTTATGGCGATATAGAAAGTGCTGTATCCGCAATAAGGGCAGGAGCATTTGATTATTTAGTAAAACCAGCAAAACTAGAAGAAATAGAGCTTGTGATTAATAGGGCATATACACTACTTGAAGTTAAACAAGAGAACATCCAATTGAAAAATCAGTTAAACAAGCTTGAATCGTTAGAGGGCTTTATTAGTATAAGCAAACAAATGAAACAGATTTATGAATTAATTGGACGTGTCTCAGCCACAGATGCAACGGTTCTTCTTCATGGAGAAAGCGGAACAGGAAAAAGCATGATCGCCAAAATGATCCATAGCTTAAGTGATCGAAACCAAAGTCATTTTATTTCTGTAAACTGTGCAGCTATCCCTGAAAATTTATTGGAAAGTGAGCTTTTCGGTTATGAAAAAGGTGCTTTTACCGGAGCTGCAGCCAGTCGAGCGGGAAAATTTGAAGCTGCCCAAAACGGTACTATTTTTTTGGATGAAATTGGTGAGGTGCCACTTACGCTTCAAGCTAAGCTTCTTCAAATCGTTCAGGAGAAATCATTTATGCGTCTGGGAAGCAATCAATTAAAACAAGTGGACGTTCGAATTATTTCTGCAACAAATCGTAATTTGAAACAAATGGTACAAGAAGGAACTTTCCGCGAAGATTTGTATTACCGCTTGAATATTATAGATATACATATTCCTTCACTTCGAGAAAGAAAAGAAGATATTACCCTTTTGGTTGGGGAATTTTTGGAGAGGCACCGTAAAAAAATGAAGAAAAATTATCGTGTATCACCTCAGCTTATGAATATTTTGACAGCTTATGAATGGCCAGGTAATGTTCGGGAGCTTCAAAATGCTGTAGAGCGAGCAGTTGTTTTGTGTAAGGAGGAAGATTTGTCGTTACAAGATTTCCCTTGCGAAATTAAGGGATCTATTGAACTGAGTTCAGAGTTACCGACCATCGTTTCTTTTAATAAGAAGAGAACGCTTCCTGAACAAATGGAAGACATTGAGCGACAATTTATTTTGTCTGCAGTTGAGGAGAACAATGGCCAAATTGCAGCAGCAGCTAGAGAACTAGGTATTTCAAGGCAGCGGCTATTTTACAAGATAAATAAATATCATGAACAAATGAATAAGTCATCTGAAGAAATTAAGCAAAAAAAAGAAGAGTTTTATTAATTCTTCTTTTTTTTGTTCAATATTTGTAATTTTCACTTTTTTGTAAAAGGATTTTTTCAAAGAGAAAAATTTTTTTACAAAAAAAAGAAGATTTTTTTAAAAAACCTATATTATTGCGTGGCATAGTTCTTGCATTCATTTCTATTAAAGGAATAAATTCAAAAAAGGAGTGGCATGATGGGTTTTCATCCTTTATTAGAAGGTGCTATTGAGTTGCATTGCCATACGTATCCCAGTATTTTCCCAAGAAAGCAAACTGATTGGGAATTTATAGAAGACCTAAAAAAGGCTAAAATGGCGGGGGCCGTGTTAAAGGCACATGAGGCATCAACTGTAGACCGCACTACATTAATACGCTTAAAAGAGCCTGATCTTCATGTTTACGGTGGACTTGTGTTAAATGAATTTACAGGTGGCTTATCACCCAAAGCTGTTGATGCTGCAATTAGGCAGGGTGCCAAAATAATTTGGATGCCTACTATTTCAGCAAATCAGCATTGTTGTAATTTTGCCAAGAAGAAAACCCGTTTTTTCAATAGTGAACGGAGCCTTCCCATTGAAGACGGTTTAACCATTTTAAATGAGAATAAACAGTTAAAACCTGAAGTCATTGAAATTCTGGAACTTATTAGTGAGGCAGATATAACCCTTGCAACAGGTCATTTATCGGAAGAAGAAGTGGCTGTTTTAATTGATGCAGCCAAAGAACGTCATATCGATAAAATTCTAATTCAGCATGCAGATCTAGGCATTGCCCCTGTCTCAATTGAAATGCAAAAAGAGTTTGCCAAAAAAGGCGCTATCATCGAGAAATGCTATTTAGCCTGTGGTGAGGACTTTCAAGACTTAACGGTAGCTCAAATGGCTAAGTCTATACGTGAAATCGGGCCAATGTCCTGTGTGCTTGTAACTGATTATGGCCAAGAACACAATATTCCGCCAATAGAAGCATTAAGTCGTTTTGTCGGTGAATTGATTGAAGAAGGTATAACGGAAACCGAGATTGAAAGGATGATTGTTCATAATCCAAAGCAGCTTTTAGATATTGAATAGTGAAGGTGGTGGCGTGTGATGGAAGAGCAACTGATTAGACTTATATATACCATCGTTCCAAAAGATAGGGTACTGACGGATTTAGCAGAGCTATATTCTTACAGTTTTGATGCTTCATTCGGTGAATACTTGCCGGAAATCGTTGTTCAACCAAAAAATAAAGAAGAAGTGGCAGACTTAGTCAAGCTAGCGAACGAATTTAAAATTCCTGTTTACCCAAGAGGGGCAGCTACCTCTTTAAGCGGAGGTTCCCTTGCTGTTGAAGGGGGCATGATTCTAGATATGTCACAATTTGAGAAAAAACTTGTTATTGACCGTGAAAATTTACTGGCAATCGCCTCACCAAGTGTAATTACAGGTGACATACAACAAAAGGCAGAAGAGGTGGGCTTATTTTATCCTCCCGATCCAAGCAGCTCCCATGTCTCAACAATTGGAGGAAACTTGCTGGAAAATTCAAGTGGTCCAAAAGGCTTAAAATATGGTACTACGAAGGAGTATGTGATTGGTTTGGAAGTTGTTACGCCAACCGGGGAAATTATTCGGACGGGGGGGCGAACGGTTAAAAATGTGACAGGCTACGATTTAACAAGACTCATAGTTGGATCGGAAGGCACACTGGGAATTGTAACAGAAACCATCTTACGTCTTATTCCAAAACCGATTGCAAGAAAAACTCTTTTAGCTTCATTTGTACGAATTGCTGATTCGGGGCACGCCATAACAAAAATATTATCAAATGGTATTTTACCATGTGCGATGGAATTAATGGATAATGCATGTATTCGTGCGGTTGAAAATTACTCACCAGCAGGTTTGCCAATTGAGGCGGAAGCGATTGTCATCATTGAAGTAGACGGTCATCCGGCGGCAATCGATGCAGAAATAAAAAAGTGTGAAGATATTTGTCTCTTACAAGGCGCAACAAATGTCAAAGTGGCAAAAACAGATGCTGAACGTGATGAGATATGGAAAGCGCGTAAAATGGTCTCTCCAGCTATTACACAAATGGGACCAACGAAAATTTCTGAAGATGCGACAGTACCAAGAAGTCAAATTCCCGCGATGATTGAAAAGCTTTATCAAATTCGTAAGAAATATCAGCTGAACTTAGTAGTTTTTGGTCACGCGGGGGACGGTAATCTCCATCCCAATATTATTACCGACAAGAGAAATATAGAAGAAATGAAACGTGTCGAGGATGCAGTCAGTGAAATTTTTGAAGCTGCTATAGAACTTGGCGGGACGCTTTCAGGGGAACATGGGATTGGGCTATTAAAATCTCCATATATGGAATTGGAGCTTGGACCTGATGGTCTGCTCATGATGAAAAAAATTAAAGATGCATGGGATCCAAATTTTATATTAAACCCAGGAAAAATATTTCCACAGCCTGGAAAGTTAAAGGTGGAACTAACATGAATGAAGCTCCTCTTGAAAAGGAACTAGCGCTTACAGATAAGTTTACCCAAAAATTGCATGATCTTTCATATGAGGCAACCAATCAATGTGTGCAGTGCGGATACTGTCTCCCTGCTTGTCCAACCTATGAATCTATGGGGAAGGAATCGCAATCACCTCGCGGACGAATTAACCTGGTCAAAATGGCGGCAGAGGGAAAAATCGATCTTCAAAAAGATCTAGCTGAACCAATTGACCTTTGTCTCGGTTGCAGAGCTTGTGAAGTAGCGTGTCCGGTTAATGTACCATATGGACAAATTTATGAGGCAGCCAAAGAAGTCATTACTGAAAATCAAAAGCACGAACATCATAAAAAGCAAAATAGTAAACCGAAGATTCAAACAAAAGCGGTCAAGTTTACGTTGACAAATTTATTTCCGCACCGAAAGCGTCTTCGTACATTAGGCAACCTAACCTGGCTGTATCAAAAAACGAATTTAAATAAAGTGGTGCAAAAAACAAAAATGATTAATAAAGTGTCGGAGTCCATGGCACAGTTTGAAAAGGTCTTGCCGGAGCTAGAAGCCCCCTATAAACGTTATAAATACGGTCAAAAATTTCCTGCAAAAGGTGAGACTAAAGCAGTAATTGCCTTCTTCCCGGGGTGCATCATGGACGCTATCATGTATAAGATTAATAGACTTACAATTGAACTGCTCCGGGTAATTGGCTGTGAAGTGATTATTCCGAAAAATCAAAATTGTTGCGGTGCACTTCATTCCCATCAAGGCTTTAAAGAAGAGGCAGTAAAACTTGCAAAAGCAAATATAGAAGCATTTGAAGCGTCCGGTGCTGATTATTATGTCAATAACGCAGGAGGCTGCGGAGCGATGCTTAGTGAGTATAATCACCTTTTGGGCCAAGAATCAGAATGGAAAAAGCGCAGTGAAGCATTTGTAGTGAAATCAAAAGATATTACCGAAATTCTGGTGAAGTTTGGCCCTCTCCCATTTAAAAAAGAATGGAATGGTATTATAACGTATCAAGATTCTTGCCATTTGAGAAATGTCCAGGGAGTATTTCAAGAACCTAGGCAACTTCTTAGGTCTATACCAGGTGCAAGTTATTTGGAGATGGAGGGTAGTGACCGTTGCTGTGCTTCTGGCGGTATTTATAATTTAATCAATTTTGATGAATCGATGAAAATATTAGATGAAAAAATGCGTAAAGCTGGAGAAACCAAAGCTAAAACAATCGTTACAACTAATCCGGGGTGCCTGATCCAAATGAAACTAGGTGTAGAGAGAAGCGGAACTAGAGGTGATGTGGATGCTAAACACATTGTAGAAATATTAGCGGATGCTTGTTTAATTAAGTAGGCAAACGCTTATGGAAGTGACACTAGACCGTAGTATTTCTATATATATAAAGATTGACACATGTTGAAAATAACATTTTTTTACAACTTAATTAAAAAGTGCCTGAAATAAGGCTTTTAATGTGGCCTAATACTTGTATAACTATAAGTCAGCAGCTCGTCATTAAAATTAAAGGAGGGAGAACGAAGTGGAACTATTAGACTTTATCGGTTCGAACTGGGGGGACCTTTTAGCAATGACATGGGAACACATCCAATTAGTTGGATTAGCGGTTGGGGTAGCCATCTTACTCGGTGTTCCATTTGGAGTTTATATTTCACAGCACGATAAGTTGTCTAACCTTGTACTGACAGTCACAGGTATTATTATGACGATACCAAGTATTGCACTGTTCGGTATCATGATTCCGATTTTATCTATTATTAATCAGGGAATTGGTTTTTTACCAGCGTTTATCGCCTTGGTCTTATACTCGCAGCTTCCAATAATCCGTAATACATTCATCGCTGTTAAAAATGTGGATCCCAATATGCGTGACGCGGCTATAGGAATGGGAATGACAACATGGCAGCGTCTTCTAAAAGTTGAAATCCCAATTGCCCTTCCAGTCATTATGGCAGGAATTAGAATGGCCGTTGTGTTAACGATTGGAATTGGGGCCATTGCAGCCTATATCGGTGCGGGTGGACTTGGTGTATATATCGCAAGAGGGATATCCACAAGTTACACAGAGATGGTTCAAGCTGGAGCCGTTGCTGTTTCAATATTAGCGATCGCGGCTGACTATTTACTAGGTCAGGTACAAAAACGGGTTTCGCCCAAAAAAGTTCATATAGGATAGGGAAGGGGATGTCTTATGATTACATTTAAAAATGTTTCGAAGGTATATAAAAGCTCTGGCAAATCGGTGAAAGCAGTGGATAATGTAAATATGACAATAGAAAAAGGCGAGATTTGTGTATTCCTTGGCCCCTCAGGTTGTGGGAAAACAACACTTTTACGAATGGTTAATCGTCTGGTATCGATTACAGATGGGACTATTGAAGTCGGAGGCAAAGATATTTACTCATTGGACCCAATCGAATTAAGACGCTCAATCGGCTATGTGATTCAACAAAATGGTTTGTTTCCGAATATGACGATTGAAGAAAACATTAATGTGGTTCCAAAGATGTTGAATTGGAACGAAGGGGAAATGAAAAAACGTTACAAAGAATTAATGGAAATGATGGGATTGAACCATGAGGAATACCGAAAGCGTTATCCCTGGGAACTATCCGGAGGACAGCAACAGCGTATTGGAGTGGCAAGAGCGCTGGCGGCAGACCCGCCCGTCATGTTGATGGATGAACCATTTGGAGCACTTGATCCGGTTATTCGTGATAAGTTACAAAATGAATTTTTACGAATTCAAAAAGATGTAAAGAAAACAATCTTGTTTATTAGTCACGATATCGATGAGGCTTTGTGCCTTGGGGATAAAATCGCTATATTTAACGATGGCCAAATCATGCAATATGGAAAACCGGATGAGATTTTGTCTAATCCCCAAAATGATTTCGTGAAGAATTTCATTGGGAATGATCGTGAAATTAAACGGTTACAGCTATTAACGGTTAGGGATCTATTAAATAAAGCGAAAAAGGTGAATCGTAAAATGAATATGAAAATTGAATCTAGCGAATATGTCGTTAATATTGATACAGATCTTCGAACAGCACTTTCTCTATTATTATCATCCCCAAAAGGGGAAGCCGTGATTATGGATCATAAAGGACAGCCAAGCGGAGTACTAGGTATTGGTGACTTTGAAGTTTTGACAGGTGTACACCCTTCGAAGTTAAAGTCAAAAGTTCAATAAGGAGGGGTTTTGATGAAGGAAATTAACAAGATAGAAATAATGATTCGCGCGTTGTTAGTGTTAATTATTGTTGCCCTACTCGTTTATACTTTCCAATCAGGTGCGTTTCAATATATAAAAGAAAACTCTGGTGAACTTCTATACTTAGCCGGACAGCACATGAAATTGGTGGCGCTTTCATCGGTGGCAGCCATTCTTGTGGCTGTGCCGCTGGGGGTTTTTATTACGAGACCTCAGTTTAGAAAATTTGAATTTATAGTAGTGAATTTTGCGAATATCGGGCAAACGGTCCCGAGTATAGCAATTTTAGCACTTGTAATGAGTTATTTAGGTTTAGGGTGGCAAACAGCGGTATTTGCGTTGTGGTTCAGCTCACTTCTCCCAATTTTACGTAATACAATCGCTGGAATTCAATCGGTTCCTCCATCAATTATTGATGCTGGAAAAGGAATGGGGATGACGCAAAAGCTCATTCTTTTCAAGCTTGAACTCCCGAATGCGTCATATGCGATTCTTGCTGGCATTCGTACCGCAACAGTTATTAATGTTGGATCAGCTGCACTTGCCTTCTTAATTGGAGGAGGTGGGTTAGGTGACCTTATATTTACCGGAATTTCACTTTACGATCCAGGCATTATGCTCGCAGGTGCCATTCCTGTAATCTTTTTGGCCGTTGCAATTGATTTTCTATTAGGGAAAGTTGAAGAAGTCACTACTCCGAAAGGATTACAAAGAAAAGCTGATTTTATATAAGACAATAAAGGGGGATGTAAAATGAAAAAGTTTAGCCTATTATTTTGTGTCGCGCTTCTTGCCTGTATGCTTACAGCATGCAGTTCTTCGGAGTCCAATGCCGGTTCAAATGCAAGTAAAGGGAAAATAACGGTAGGCGGAAAAGATTTTACTGAACAGCACATTTTAACGCAAATTACTTCTATTTATTTAAAAGAAAAAGGATATAAAGTCGATGAAGCAAGTAGTATGGGGAGCACAGTGGCCCGGTCCGCGCTTGAAAATGGCCAGCTCGATTTGTACTGGGAATATACGGGTACGGCATTAATGGTCTATTTAAAGGAACCTGTTGAAACTGATCCAGATAAGGCATATGAAAAAGTAAAAGAACTGGACAGAAAGAATGGACTTGAATGGTTAAATAAATCCGAGTTTAATAACACATATGCTATTTTAATGCGGGAAGATTATGCAAAAGAATTAGGAATCAAATCAATATCCGATCTTGCAGATTTTATAAAGAAAAATTCTAGTAAATTAAAATTTGGATCAAACTCTGAGTTCTATGCACGAAAAGATGGAATGAAAGGTTTAGAGAAAAAATATAATTTCTCTTTACCAGCTAAAAATGTCGTCAAAATGGATACAGGACTTCTATATAATTCTTTAAAAGAAGGCCAGGTTGATGTAGCAGTTGGTTTTGCTACAGATGGTCGCATTAAAGGGTTTAAACTTCTTGTGTTGGAAGATGATAGTAAGTTTTTTCCAGCATATAATGGAGCACCTGTCATTCGTCAAGAAGTATTAGAGGAGTATCCAGAATTAGGAGATCTTCTTAATGAACTGTCAGAACATTTAGATGCAGATACAATGAAGGATTTAAATTATCGTGTTGATATTAAACATGAAGATATTAATGAAGTTGCTAAAACATGGCTGGTTGAACAGGGAATGCTAGATTGAGATGAAAGCAAATAACTCACTTATCACCTACATAGAATCTGAGTCGATAAAATGTTTGGACGGAGGCACATTTACTTCACTCAAAGAAGCTCTAGCAGACATTATCGCTTGTACTATTGCAGGTCGAAATACGAATGCAGCAGAGATTTCAAAAGAATTTGCTGTATCGCAGTGGGGGACGGGAAACAGTTCGCTCATACTGTACCGTGAAAGATTAACGACTGCCGGGGCAGCTTTTGTCAATGCGACAATGGCAAATGCCCTAGATTTAGATGATGGCCATCGCCTCACAAAAGGGCATCCCGGCGCGGTTGTTTTTCCCGCGGTACTCGCCGTTGCAGAAGAAAATAATATAAGCGGAGAAGAGTTTTTGACGGCACTCCTTATAGGCTATGAAGTGGGTATCCGTGCTGGAATTGCAGCACACCTGAGCCGGCCAGATTATCATTGCACAGGCTCTTGGGGAGCAGTTGGTGCTGCAGCTGGTGTTTCGTACATTTTAGGACTAAAAGGGAATACGATTGGGAACGCACTGGGCAATGCAGAATACTTTGGTGCTTATTCTCCAATGATGCGCTGCATCGAACACCCGTCTATGTTAAAAGATGGAATTAATTGGGGATGTATGGCCGGGGTTAGTGCAGCTCATTTAGCAAAAGCTGGCTATACAGGTATTCCATCATTATTTACACAAAAAGAAGCAGAAGGGCTTACACACGATTTAGGAAAAAACTATCGTGTAAATGAACTGTATTATAAGCCGTATGCATGCTGCCGGTGGGCACAGCCAGCTATTGAGGCAATTAGGGAAATACAAACTAAAAATATACTAATATCCACAAATATTAATAAAATAGTAATTCATACATTTACAGAATCGGCAGCATTATCGAAAGGTTATCCAGAAACTACAGAGGAAGCACAGTACAATCTGTTTTTTCCTGTTGCAGCATTTATTTCTTACGGTGAAGTGGGTCCAAAACAAATACTAGACCATCTGGATGATCCAAAAATTTTGAGCATTATGGACAAGATTTCAGTGGTAATCGATCAACAACTTAACGAAGCATTCCCTGAAAAAGCATTAGGTATGGTTAAAATATTAATGCAGGATGGATGCAATTATCAATCAGAAATTATGCAAGCTCGTGGAGATTATAATTACCCCTTAAAGGCTGAAGAAAAAAAAGACAAGTTTTTCAGGCTGACCACGCCATTTCTAGGAAAAGAACCTGCGCAGAGGTTATCAGAAACCATTCAAAACCTTGAACATATGAAAAGTATCCGGGAGCTTATGATTGCTATAGAGGCATCGGCAACATAAAAAAAATATGAACACCTAATTGCACTGGTAAGTAGTACTGTTCTTTAACTATAAGAGGTAGAATTTTAGGTACTTGTTGTAGCTGCCTGTGTAGTGATTCCGATCTCTAAAAACCGGAGCTGAAAATTACAAATGTATATGGGGAAATGAGCGTCTGTTCTTAAGAAAACTAATAATCATTTCTTGACTTTTTATTGCACTTGTACCCAGAGACTTTGGTTGTTTTCGTTCAATAGGTTAATAAAATGATGGAAAAATGTATGAATTCCTTCTCAAGGCTCCACAGAGGAGAATACTGCCGGGCCTGCTATAGTAGCACAACTTTTTCCAATCCGCTTTTTTATTACAAAAAGTACCCTATAGGCAGACTTTTTTAAAAGTCTCTATAGGGTACTTTTTAATATAAAACACCATTCAACGTTTTTATTACGGTCATTCTTCCCGAATGACTAATAGCACACCGATGAAAATTAAGATTGTACCGATCCAAAAGGACAAGCCGATTTGTTCACCTAGTATTAACCAACCTAAAAAAGTACCGACTATAGGCTGTAAAAAGAAAAATAGTCCGCCACTTGAAGCGGTAAGCATTTGCAGTCCGCGATTCCACAGTAAAAAGGCACATGCTGTTGAAATAACGCCCAAGTATAGAAGGCCGCCCCATATGGATGGATGCATGATGGCTTGAAAGTCAAGCTCATCCAATCGACTAATCGTAAAAGGGGTTAAAAGGACAATTGCCACAAGCACGGCATAGGTCGTTAAAACAATTTGTGAATATTGCCCAGGTACACGTTTGATTAGAACAGACATAAGGGCCCAAGTTAACGCAGCAATAAGCAGTGATACGCCCCCAAGTTGGTGAGATGAGCCAATATGGGCATTTCCGACAATGATACCGACACCGATTGTCGCTAAAATAACAGAAATTGATTTTTTAAAAGTGATCTTTTCTTTTAAAATGATCCGTGCAAATATCACCATGAACGCAGGTGTTGTTGAAGTAATGATGGCTCCCATTTGCGCAGAAGAAAGTAGCGTGCCAACTTCCTGGGTTACGATGGAAATGGTGTTTCCAACAAGTCCTATAATGAAAACCAAAAGCCAGTCCCGTTTGTCGATCCGCCAAGATTGTTTTGTTATAAAACCAATTGTCAGCAATGCTAAAATCGCAATTACATATCGTAAAAATACTAATTCAAGTGGCGGAACAACGTCTACCACAACTTTTACCACAACATACATCCCGCCCCAAATGCTGGCAGCGAGTGATAAATATAAAGAACCTAATATAGTGTTTTTCATTTTTGTACCCTCCGTTTTAACTAAACATTCCAGTCCCTAACGGAGATGCAAGTTTTCTGCCGTTAAGGAAGAATAACTGCAGGTACATCATTTTCGAATAGTGGTGACCACAACATCAGCTTTCAGCTCACTTTCAAAAAATATTTATTTTCAATGATTTTAGCTAATTAAAAAGCTATTCGGAGCTGCTACTGATCATTCGTTTCAAACTTCAGCAAGTTATAAAACATACTCATTTAAATATACAAGATTTTAGATTAATAAAACAACAAATTATAGTATTTAACCTAGCGTACCATTAAGATCATTCGCATTATACTAAAACTTAAAACACAGGAAAAACCCCAACCTTAAAAACTGGTCGGGTTTCTATTTGGTTCATGGATTCTAGTTGGAATAGAAAGAGGGATTTATAGGGAAGGGAAACAAATGGTACAGTAATAATGCTGGTCAAATTGCCGGCAGCGGTAATGATGTAAATAATAAAGCTGGAAAGAAAAAATGGATTAGGATTAATGGGCTCCCTTAAAGAGTATAATCCTAATCCACCGCTAAGGTGAATTTAGTGCATGTCCTTTCCGGAAGCACCACTATCCGTTATATTTTCTTTCGATTTTCCTGAACTCATCTGATAGTTCAAATAACGTGTGTAAGACGGCTGTTTGAATATATAGATTCATATAATTATCATTGCTTTTCTTTTGAAAAGATAAATCATGTTTTTCATTGATTTTCCGAGTTATACATTCATTAATTTCGCTCCACATATCTTTCGTTCCTTCTTTAAGTTTAGTCTCCATAATCTCCCACTCCTTTTTTATTAGTTTATCCAATCTATTACATTCTTATACTTATTTTTTGGCCAAGCTGGTAAATTTTTTATCTTAAAATTAATGTATTCAGTTTTTTTGGGTATCCTTCTGTTTGAGTGCAAACCCGAAAAATAGGAGAGGTCATCACCCAAAAGGAACGCTTCGCTCAGTTTTTAGACAAAAGGGCTCTATCTAAAAGTAAAAAAGTTGCTTGGAACGGATGGTGGACCGCCCGCGGAAAGCGAGTGCCTGGATTCAACGTTCAAATTGTACATTCCCTAAAAGGGGGGCAGGGTGTCACTATCGCATTCCTTCTCTATAGTTACTTTAATTGAGCCATATTCTTGAGTGATGTATTGTACAAATGACAGGAGTTTGGAATAATTAGCATAATGATATTAAAGAACATGTAAACCTTTATCGATTCATGAGCAGATTTTCAACGAAAACCATTCGAGTAATCTGGCTTTCTTTCATACCTAGCAGCAAGCAGAGTCCAAATTCGATCTTCTAATCCAATTCCAGTAATTACACGCCTTAAGGGGACAGGTTAGTTGCAAGGGTACTAGAGCAGAAGGAGATATTATTGAAAGATAAGGAATAAAATCAAATTTTCTACAAAGAATACTTCTATTAATTACAAATTAGGAGTGTGGATATGGAACAAACACTTTATGAAAAAGTCGGCGGAGAAGAAGCGATAGCAAAAGTTGTGGACTATTTTTACTCCGAATTGGTCCTTAAAGATGAGACAGTTAATCATTTTTTTGAAAAAACGGATATGGAAAAGCAACGAAGTCATCAGACAAAATTTATTAGTTTTGCATTAGGCGGCCCAAAACAATATTCTGGACAATCCATGGCAAAGGCGCACCAAGGATTGAATCTACAACCTGCCCATTTTAATGCCATTGTAAAGCATCTTAACGATGCACTTGCTCACTTTGGAGTGAATGAAGCTGACATAGATACAGCTTTAACTAAAGTTGCTTCACTAAAAGATGATATATTGTATAAATAAATAGTGAGTTAACAGATGCTTTACCAGGAGTTGCTTTGGCAACTCCTTTTCTTATTGTATGTATAGGGAGTTCAACAAGGATTTCGTTTTTACGTTAACGGTTTTAGGAGGTGAAAAAGATGAAACGTGCGATAGGAATATTTCTTACCCTTTCATCTTTACTAACATTCTTAATTGTGGACATGCTTTATGATCCTGTTAAGAATAAAATAACAACAACAGATATGAATTCAGTAGTTACAACAACAACAGTACTATATCAATATCCTTTGATGTATTGGGAAATTTGTGTCATTTTAATAATTACTTTTATTCTTGGGGTTTACTTTATCATAGCAAAGGAAAAGAAATATCAAGAAGATCACCCCAGAAAATACTAGAAATAAATGAATCGAACTAATGGGTGCTTTACTAAGGAAGGTTGCTGAGGCAGCCTTTTTCTTATGGCACTTTCGGGGCAGGATAGGGAAGGAAACAATTAGCTTTAGGGAGAATAATATTTTTGAGGTGACTTTAGATTGAAAAAATATGGTGTAGCAATTCTTTATCTATAAGGAGGAGAAAGTCTCTCCCTCAGATTATTTGCCTTTCTTTCTGAAACCCTTCCTTGCGAACCGGTGGCTTCAATGTTTTCCTATGCTCTCCCTTCTAGGGCCACGATGAGTTTTAATTTCACTTAATCATTGCCTTAATTTATTTTGGAATCTATGTATATAACTCTTAACAATATCAAAACCTATGACTAGCAACACATTACATTCATAGGAGCTGACAACATGGCTAGAAATAACAACAATAATCAATTAGTAGTTAATGGTGCAGAGCAA
This sequence comes from Peribacillus sp. YIM B13477, assembly GCF_042787955.1. NCBI lineage: Bacteria > Bacillati > Bacillota > Bacilli > Caryophanales > Bacillaceae > Peribacillus > Peribacillus sp. YIM B13477. The sequence goes on along the minus strand of NZ_JBHZPD010000002.1, from coordinate 780,313 downwards.
GCTCTAGAACAAATGAAATACGAAATCGCTAGTGAATTCGGTGTTACACTTGGCGCTGATACAACATCTCGTGCAAACGGATCTGTTGGTGGAGAAATTACAAAACGTTTAGTGCAAATGGCTGAACAACAATTAGGCGGAAGAACTCGTTAATCGAAATCATATGTATTGTTAGGGATAGTGATTGTACTATCCCTATTTATAATTCTCCAAATCAAAAAAGAAACAGAAACATCAGTTGCTGTTATTTTGCTATGTCGCAGTACGAATAAACTACATGGAAACAAAAGCTTAATCATTTTCATTAGCTTGTAGAACTAAAGGGGCAGTTGGTTGTAAAAGGACTATCTATATTTAGAACATAATGAGGGTAAAAGAGGTGTTATATGAAACGATTTGTTTTGGGTATATTTATTATCTCAACTTTTGTTATTTCTCCTTTACAAACAAGTGCAACAACTATGCCTTGTAGTATGGTATTGGAACCAATTGATAAAAAGCTTACAAATGCAAAGGGAACAGCATTGGTTTATAAAGTGCAGTTACGCCCGCAAAGTTTTGTACGAACTAATGTAAGTATTCTGGGGGTACACCTGCCAGAACCATCTTCTTATGGGAATTATGATAGCTATGAAGGTTTTGCTTTTATACCAGACGAAATTAGTTGGCGTTTCAGGCTTTATCCTTCTCCAGAAAAAGATAGTTCCAACTTGGGCTGGGAAATTTGATGAAATTACAGCAAAAATGGAAAATGTAGAAGTGCAGGTGCGTCTTTCTAATTCAAAGACTGAAAAATTGGGACCCAGTATATTAAGAAGCAATATCAAATACTGTAAGTAGCTATAGAACTAACGGGTGCGTTAGCTGAAGATCGGAGCTGTCTTTAAGGCAGCTTTTTCTTTATGGAACTAAAGGGGCAGGTTAGTTCAATAATTCATTTGATTTTTTGGTAATATCTATAAAGGGATGGCGAGTATTATGATATAAATACTGTTTCATTGTTATGCTTATCTACTGCTTCTATTGCAGCCGGTATGGCACTAAGATATTTTTGATTATTATATGATTATTGGAGTTGGTTTAGATGGTTTCCTTATTAGCTACTAGGTTTTCGCTTGGGAAAAATAATTCAGATAATTAAATCGTTTGTTAAGCTAACGGATGCATTAATAAAAAATTGAAGGGTGATCAATAATTGAGAAATCCAGTAAAGATTCAGGCCATTATTGAAGAATTGGAAATGCAGTTTGATGAGTCTCGGACATTTTTAAATGTAAAAACTGGTGAAATCATTTCAGTAACTTTGGATGACTTGAGAGCAGTTGAAGATGAAGAAGAATTTGGGCATTTACCTGAGTGGGAACAAGAAGATAGAAAAGTTGCTCGTGATGTATTTGAAAACTTTGAGAATTACAAGGAACTCCCAACAAAATATGAAGTAAATGAATATGAGATTATAGAAGACTTTTGCTTTACTGTTAGTGATGAAAGAAAGCAAGATAAATTATTAAGTTCAATTAAGGGGAAGGGTGCCTTTATAAGGTTTAAGGACAAAATTATTGACTTTGAAATGGAGGACCAATGGTATTCTTATCGTGACGAACGATATAAACAAATTGCGATCAAATGGTGTCTAGACAATAACCTAAACTTTATTGATAATTAGCATTTAAAAATGTATGGCACGAGACATATGGCTGAACAAAGAGCTGTCTTTAAGGCAGCTTTTTCGTGCGCCCGGCATGGGTGCAATCTATAGGGTGAAAGTCGAACCATGAAGGCAGTAGTAGTGGTTAGCTTAATGCAAGGGTGTCCTCGGTGACGTGGAATCTGAAGGAAGCAAGCGGCAAACCTCCGGTCTGAGGAACACGAACTTCATATAAGGCTAGGTATCATTGGAAGAGTTTGCGAAACAAAACAAAGTCCTTACTGCCGAAGGTTGTACAGAGTAAATGAAGCAGATAGATGGAGGGAAAGATTCCTCTCTTACCCGGGGAGGTCTGATGACAGCCAAGTACACTTGGTAACCTGTCCAGTGATGGACAGCTGAATCATCAGAAGTCAGCAGAGGTCATAGGACTTGTCTACTCGAGAAGATAAGGAAGGACCGAACAGATTAAAGAGGATGAATACTAGGCGTTCGTTATCTGCGAAGAAGCAAACAATTCCTAACGGAACTTATTTGAAGGAAGAAGTGGTGAATACACGGGGAACTTCAAAAGGGCGGAGCAGATAAAGGCACAAATAGCTAGGCTCCTCCTCCTACTCGATTTTATTAAAACTATCGGAGCAAATTAGAACAATAAGTCCTATGGTATAATTCTGCTAATAGTGAGTTTTCGGGGGTAAGTCAATGAATAATCATGATTATTTTAATGATGAAAACTATACTGGTAATCACCTTCATGTAGATAAATGGAAATATGAGTTCACTCCATATATAGAAGCAATTGCTTGGGTAAGAAAAGACAGTTCAATGGACTTGTTTTTTTATGATTTCGCAGATGATAATGAGTTTCAAGCGTTATTTAGTGATAAAGAATAATATTATAATGAACTTATGGGTGTATTTCTTGGTAATGTTAAAACGAATCAGGAAGTATACGAAATGATTCAATTGGGTTGATGGAGTGCTATACCCATTTAGGAAGAGAGCTAAATAGAAAAGAAAGGTTTTTTTCTCTCTTAATGGTTAGTTCTATTTATCATTGTATAAATGTAACCTCTTTACTAATTTCCATATTTTACACCTCCTGCTTGGGGGTGAATGCGTTTACATTTAAATTTGCAATGATAAGGTTGTAAAATTTCCTGTTTAAATTCAACTATATTCACCTCTTAATTTACTAAACATATTGGTGTATAATAAATAAATCCATATAAAGACGGAGATGAATGCTTTGGTTACAATTACTGATATCGCGAAGCTTGCCGGAGTTGCTAAGAGTACAGTTTCACGTTATCTAAATAATGGTTCTGTTAGTGAGGCAACGAAAAATAAAATCGAACGTGTGATAAATGAAACCAGCTATGCTCCTAATGCCTTCGCTCAAAGTTTAAAAGCAAAGAAAACTAATATAATCGGTACCATCGTACCGAGACTTGATTCGTATGCTTCTTCTCATACGTTAATTGGTATTGATGAACAATTAAGAGAACTAAATTATCAAATGCTGATCTCAAATACCGGTCAGGATTTAGATCGGGAAATTGAAAATATTTACACACTGGCTAAGCAAAAGGTTGCGGGAATGATTTTGCTTCCATCCCAAGTTACAGACGCCCATTTAGAGGCCTTCAAAGAGCTGCACTTGCCCGTTTTACTGGTTGGTCAGCAGCATGAAACTATTCACAGCATCATACACAATGATTATGAAGCAGCATATGATCTCGGAAAACATGTGCTGGAAAAAGGTCACCGTAAGATTGCTTATTTGGGCGTAACAGGAAAAGATATTGCTGTAGGAGTCATGCGAAAAAAAGGATTTCAGCGGGCGATAGATGAAAAATCAGACTGTGAAGTAAGGTATTATGAAACAAGCTTCAGCATAACAGATGCATTAATCAATGTCCCCTCTATTATTGAGGAATTCACTCCCTCTATTATCGTATGTGCAACTGATAATATAGCGATTGGTGCTTTGAAAGCAGCTTATTTAAGAGGTTTAAAAGTTCCAGAAGACTTGTCAATCACTGGATTTGGAGGTTATGAAGTAACAGAGATGATACACCCAGGCATAACTACAGCGAAATTTTATTACAAAGAAGCAGGACAAATGGCAGCTAAAAGTATCGTAAAGCTTGTTAACGGGGAAGAATTACCAAAATTATCTCTATCAAAATATAAAATTATTGAAAGAGAAAGCGTTGACAATCGTTTACTACACCGATTATAATCAAAATGAAATCGGTTACCAAATATTTCTCTCTAAAATGTAACCGGTTTCTGTAAATCAACTTGTTGATATTATATTTTTTTGGTTTACGCTGGAACCGGTTCCGTCGCTTGATATATTCATATATTTTTTTGGATTCAAACGGAACCGGTTCCAATCCAGCGCTTATAAACGTTTAAAAGGAGGATCATTATGAATTATAAAGAAGTATCCCAGGAAATATTGGAGGCAATCGGCGGGAAAGAAAATGTGGCAGCTGCAGCACACTGTGCGACTCGGCTCCGCTTAGCTTTACATGATGAAGATAAAGTCGATCAAGCAAAACTAGATGAGATGGATGCAGTAAAGGGAACATATTCAACTGGAGGACAATACCAGATTATTATCGGTGCGGGAACTGTTAATGAAGTATACAAAGAGTTTTCAAAGCTAACTGGACTTACTGAAATGTCGACGAAAGATGTAAAAGATGCTGGTTCGAAGAAAATGAATCCGCTTCAGCGCTTTGTAAAAATGCTTTCTGATATTTTTGTTCCTATTATTCCTGCAATTGTTGCCGGCGGTCTATTGATGGGGATTAACAACTTGCTCACAGCACCTGACTTATTTATCGCAGGGCAATCCATTGTCGAAGCTAACCCGGGATTCGCAGATTTAGCAGCTCTAATTAATACATTTGCCAACGCAGCATTCGTATTCCTTCCAATCTTAATCGGTTTCTCTGCCACACAGCGGTTTGGCGGAAATCCTTATCTGGGTGCTACACTTGGAATGCTAATGGTTCACCCTGACTTATTGAATGGTTGGGGATACGGAGGAGCCTTAGTAAGCGGTGAAATTCAGGTCTGGAATATTCTCGGATTTGAAATTGAAAAAATCGGATATCAAGGCACTGTGTTGCCGGTACTTGTTGCTTCCTTTATTTTAGCAAAAATAGAAACGTATTTGCGAAAAGTCATTCCTTCCACACTAGACAATATTCTAACACCATTATTGACAATTTTTATTACTGGTATCTTAACGTTCACAGTAGTAGGACCGATTACTCGTGCTACAGGGAACTTATTAACAGACGGTCTCATTTTCTTATATGATGGAACTGGTTTTATCGGAGGAGCTATATTTGGACTTTTTTACGCACCAATCGTTATCACAGGTATGCATCATAGCTTTATTGCTGTAGAAACACAATTACTTTCTGATATTTCAAAAACTGGGGGCTCTTTTATTTTCGCAATTGCAGCAATGTCCAATATTGCTCAAGGTGCAGCAACCCTTGCAGTTACTTTCATTACGAAAGATAAAAAAACAAAAGGTACGGCATCTGCAGCGGGTATTTCGGCTCTTTTAGGGATTTCAGAACCTGCAATGTTCGGTGTTAACTTAAAACTGAAGTATCCATTTATTGGAGCAATTATAGGTTCAGGAGTGGCTTCTGCTTTCGTCACCTTCTTCAAAGTAAAGGCGATTGCACTTGGCGCTGCAGGTTTACCAGGGATTATTTCCATCAAAACAGATACAATTATCTTTTATATAATTGGTATGGCCATTTCATTTGCTGTTGCCTTTATCGCAACATTCAGTTTAGCAAAACGGACAGATAAAAAAGTTGCTGCCCTTTCTCGAAAAGAAGCAGCCTAATTTATTAATATGAAAAGGGCTGTTCGAAACAAGGAACAGCCCTCTGATTTTTTAAAGGAGTCTGATCACATGGGATGGACAAAAGAACAGCGTTATCGCCGCGTTGAAGATGTTAATCAGGTAGAGCTACAAAATTTGCAAACAAGAGTAAATGAATGCACATGGCGACAAACCTTTCATATACAGCCTTTATCCGGCCTACTTAATGACCCTAATGGCTTCTCTTTTTATCATGGCGAGTACCATTTATTCTACCAATGGTTTCCACTTGGTCCTGTACATGGGTTGAAGTATTGGTATCATACGAAATCAAAAGATCTCGTTTCTTGGGAAAATGCCGGCATCGGGATCGCACCGGATGATTATTATGACAGCCATGGAGCCTATTCCGGAAGTGCTATTGAATATGAAGGAAAACTATATTTATTTTATACCGGCAACACCCGTAATGAGAATTGGCAAAGACATCCCTATCAATGTATCGCCATCATGGAGAAAACGGGACAAATTGAAAAATTGACCCATCCATTCATTCGGGACGTACCAGAAGGATATACTAATCATTTCCGCGACCCGAAAGTTTGGAGAGAAAATGATACCTTTTATGCAGTAATCGGTGCACAGCGGAAAGACAAAACAGGATGTGTCGTCCTTTATCGTTCCTCCAATCTAGTAAACTGGACCTTTGAAGGAGAGTTACAAACTGACCTTGGAACCTTTGGATATATGTGGGAATGTCCGGATTATTTTGAACTGCAAAACTATGGTGTACTGATGTTTTCTCCACAAGGTTTGGAGCCCAAGGGAGACCTTTACCACAATATTTATCAATCCGGTTATGTTATTGGCAGCAAGCTAGATACAATAACCCACTCACTATCACATGGCTCTTTTCAGGAGCTTGACAGAGGCTTTGATTTTTATGCGCCGCAAACAATGGTTAATCCTGACGGAAGGCGTATCCTTGTCGGATGGATGGGCTTGCCTGAAATCGACCTACCCACAGACAAAAATGGCTGGGCGCATTGTTTAACACTGCCAAGAGAATTATCTGTTCGAAACGGCAAACTGATTCAGCGGCCAGTGCAGGAACTTCAAGCGCTACGCAGGCAGGAAACTGAAGTAAAAGGTGTTTTGAAGAACACCAAGAACATGTATGAAGAATTCAAAGGAGTATCCTATGAAATGGTATGTGAATTTGAAAACAACGATGCCGTTGAATTTGGTATTGAATTCAGGGCCGGTGATGATGAAAAAACGGTCATTAAATATGATACTGTAGAGAAAAAAGTCATTCTTGACCGTTCTTCTTCAGGTGAGACCGTTGGAGAAGCTTATGGAACAATCCGAAAATGCTTTGTGAATACCAAAAAAATTAAGTTTCATTTATTTGTAGATACCTCTTCTGTTGAGATTTTCATCAATGACGGTGAAGAAGTATTCACGAGCCGGATCTTTCCTCGTGAAAACAGAAATGAAATTCGTTTCTTTGCATTATCTGGAAGCACCACTTTTCAAGCAAAAAAATGGAGTTATGTATGAAAGCGAGAGGTAAGGTATGAGAAATTTATATGCAATCGGTGAAGTATTAATTGATTTTATCCCCCTTCAAAAAGGAATCGCACTAAAAGATGTAATGGAATTCGAGCGTGCTCCAGGAGGCGCTCCAGCGAATGTTGCTGTATCAGTTGCCAGAAATGGCGGCAATGCATCGATAATTACTAAACTCGGAATGGATTCATTTGGGGACTTTCTTTTAGAACAATTGCAGCAAGCCGGCGTGAAAATAGATAAAATTACGAGAACGAATGAAGCCAACACAGGCCTTGCTTTTGTATCTTTACTTGAAGATGGTGAACGTGATTTCTCTTTCTACCGCAATCCTTCTGCAGATTTGCTGCTTCATGAGACTGAAATTAACGATAGCTGGTTTGCAAACGGCGACCTCCTCCACTTCTGTTCAGTCGATTTAGTGGAAAGTCCTATGAAGCATGCACATGTGAAAGCCATTACTTCCGTAAAAGCAAAAGGCGGAATCATCAGCTTTGACCCAAATGTCCGCCTTCCGCTTTGGACTGATCCTGAAGAATGCCGAAAAACGATTTTAGAGTTTGTTCCAATGGTTCATATTGTGAAAATTTCTGATGAAGAGCTTGAGTTTATTACCGGGATTACTGACAAAGAAAAAGCAGTTTCTTCGTTATTTACTGGTGCTGTTAAAGCAGTAATTTATACAAAAGGAGCTCAAGGTGCCGAATTATATGTAAGAGGTAAAAAATACGAATCAACCGGGTATCGCGTAGGCGTACAGGATACAACAGGGGCTGGGGATGCATTTATCGGAGGCTTGCTGTATCAGTTGTTAGAAAAAGACGTTCGGCAAGGAAATCTGGAAGAAGTTCTTGAACTTCATCACCAAGAAATCCTAAGCTTTGCAAACGCTAGTGGCGCTCTTACTACGACTGGAAAAGGAGCAATCTCTTCCATTCCGGCCAAAGAAGCGATTTATCAACTGCAGCAAATCGATCAATAATGGCGCCTGCCCTAAACGGAAAAGTACCGACCGATTGGCTTGCTAAGTTGATAAGGACCTATTAAAAGGCCTTGGAGCTGCAGGCGTTTTGGAGGTAGGAAATAACATCTAGGCAATTTTTGGACCGAAATCAGACTAGCTAAAAGAATAAATCAAAAAAGTGGTTGCTTAAGAAATTTGCTGTTCAGCCAGAATATTAAAAATAATTGGAGGTATTACCTTGTTAAAAAACTTATTTGGAAAAAAAACAAAAATTTCAGAAATAAAATTAGTATCGCCAATTGAAGGAGAAATTTTAAAGCTTGAAGATGTACCGGATCCAGTTTTTTCACAGAAAATGATGGGAGATGGTATTGCTTTCTTTCCTATCGAAGGGAAGGTAGTGGCGCCGGCTGATGCAAAAGTCATCAATGTCTTCCCGACGAAGCATGCCATTGCATTGGAAACGGCAGAAGGGCTGGAAATATTGATTCATATTGGATTGGACACGGTTAATATGAAAGGAGAAGGGTTTTCCGTTTGTGTGGCAGAAGGTGACCAGGTTACAGCAGGAGACATATTGGTCACCTACAGCCTTGAACTAGTAAAGGAAAAAGCATCAAGTACTATTACACCGATGATCATTACCAATGGAGACATTGTGACACATTTAGAGTACCACTATAGTGGACAATCTGTAGCCGGTAAAACGACCGTTCTGGTAGTTACCTTAAAATAGGAGAATGAGTAAAATAGAAGAAACTCGTTAAAGAACTAAAGAACATATGACCAAGAGATGTCCACCCCAGAAATGGGGTGTTTTTATTTTAACTAAAGTTGATATCATAACTAAACGGAATTGTGTTACTTTAGGGTGATAATTTGCACTTATTTTAAGTGCTATTTTGCACGTATATTATTACTGCAGTTTTCCGGGGCTGCCATTTGGTGACCTTTTTGCTTAATGAACTCCCATGAAAATTAAAAAAGCTCAAAATCCGGAAAAAACCACAACAAAATAGACTCAGTAAAAGCGCTTTTAAAAAAAGGCTGAGCCTTATGAGTGATCTGATTGAGTTTGATAAATCGTTATACAAAAACCTCCAATTATAGCAAGTTAAGTAGAGGCTAGCGCGACGACCAAAAAAGGATTAATCTCCCATGAGTGCTACCCATAAAAGGCGCGACAGTCGGTGGTACACCGTGGGCGTCGGAGTCAGACTAACGGATGGGCTCAAAGGCACCATAGTTCAACGACCTTCTTCGCCAGCCATTAAAACATTATCGACATAGAGGCTGATTTTCATTCTCTGTGGTGAAGCGCTGATTTTTGCGCTTCATGAATGGCTAACGGGGCAGTATAGTTGTATAAGAAATTATCTAATTATATCCTTATATGAATTTTCCATGTTAAACTTATGCTTTGTTATACTAAAAGAATTAAACCTAAAAAGCTACTCCAGATTGTATCTCTGGAGTAGCTTCTACTTTATAACTTTCTATACTTTTCTGGTACTCTGGAATCGAATATGGGAACATCTTTTCTTATTTGAGGTACTTTTTCTAATTCTAAAGTTGCCTTTAATTCACCAACTTCTTGATCTAATTTTTGAACAATATCTCCCCATGGATCTACAATTTGTGAGCAGCCTGCGAATTCCACTCCTAACTTTGTTCCCGTTACATTTGATGCAACAACATACATTTGGTTCTCAATTGCGCGCGCACGAAGTAACGTATTCCAATGTTTCTCCCTTGCGAGTGGCCATTCTGCTACGATATGTAACACTTGAATACCTTGTAATGCTAAGTCACGAATAATTTCAGGGAATCGTAAATCGTAACAAATAATAATCCCCATTTTCACACCTTCAAGTTCAAATACTTCCACTTGATTATGACCGCCTGTTAAAAACTTGGGTTCATCTAACATCGGAACAAGGTGCATCTTGTCATATGTATGAACAATCTCACCCATTCGATTTACAATAACTGCACGATTAAAGATATCTTGACCTTCTAGTACGGCAATTGAGCCACCCACCAAGTTTACAGTAAACTTCTTAGCTAGTGATTGTAAAAATTCAATTGATTGATTACCATCCACTTTGCAGATTTCTTTCAATTCTTCTAACGCATAACCCGTAGACCACATTTCAGGAAATACTACAACGTCCAAATCATCACTGTAGTTAGCTTCTAACCAGCGTTCAATGATTTTCCTATTCTCTTCTGGATTTCCAACTTCTAAATCCATTTGAAATACCAAATAATTCACAATATCACTCCTTAATATTATTTAGTAATGAAGTATCCGTTTTACAAACAACCATAATATAGCTGCAATAAACACAGGGATTATATGAGTATTGATAACTAAGGTAGGAATGGAGAAAATCCCGTTTTACTTAATGAAAATCCTCTATCTCGAGTAGATAGGTAGGTAACCAAACTAAAAAGAAAGTAATATGAAACAACAAAATATTGCAATCCTAACGCCCAAAATCTATAGCTTTTCAGAAATGTATTTCAAGGTGCTCTAACTTTGGCAGTATCAACAATATCTCTGTCTTCAAGTATATTCTTTTTCTCGTTTATTCACTAATTTGTGAATTTCAGGATAGTCTCGGGCTAAAACGAACCATATTTCCGCAATGATTATTCCTATTATTAAGGATTGAGGATATTACCCACTAAAAAAGGGTGTAAAAAATATGAAAAGATTATGTTTCATTGTTATGCACATCTACTGCATCTATTGCAGGCGGTATGGCACTTAAAGATATATTTGATTATTGGATTTGTTTTAGCGATGGTATCTTTATTAGCAGCTGGGTTTTCGACGGCCCTGCTATCTAATTTCCCCTTAATATATGACTTAATGAATAGTTATTTCTTACATATCCGAATAATGAGCGCCGAGGACGGCTAGCTGAAGAAGAAAAGTATTGAATAAATGGGTTGCCATATCCCGTCACTGGACGACTGATTATGCAATATTAAATAATTGATGTAGAATTGCATAAACCTTTTAATTAACTGAATGATCTGCATATTGAAAATGTTGGAAAAATACCATTAATCCCCACTTGGTATGGTATTTGCATATAAATTAATTAATCACGAATAAGGGTGGAGTGATACATGGAGAATGCAAAATTAAGACGTTCGTTAACAGTATTTCCCTTAGTGCTATTTGGATTGGCTTATATGGCACCTACAACAGTTTTTTCAACTTATGGGGTTGTTGCGGAAATAACGAAAGGGATGGTGCCGGCTGCTTATATCATAGCTTTGGTAGGTATGTTGTTTACAGCCTATAGTTATGGTCAAATGGTCAAAGCCTACCCTGTTGCCGGTTCTGCTTATACATTTACTCAAAAGGCCCTTAATCCTCACCTTGGATTCTTAGTGGGATGGGTCATCCTATTGGACTATTTATTTTTGCCAATGATCAATGGATTATTGATCGCCATTTACTTAAACGCTTATTTTCCATCCGTCCCATTTTCCGTCTGGTTAATTGCCTTTGTCATTTTAATCACCATTGTAAATATAATTGGAGTGAAAATAGCAACAAAAATAAATCTATTATTAGTTGCCTTTCAATTCTTAATAATCGTTATATTTACATTCCTCTCGATTAAAGGGTTACTGAACGGAATGGGTTCAGGAACATTATTCATGGGTTCTCCATTCGTGAATGGCGATATACCGCTATCTTTAGTATTGGCAGGATCCTCCATTTTATGTTTATCTTTTTTAGGATTTGACGCTGTAACCACATTTTCGGAGGAGACCATTAATCCGAAAAAAATGATACCAAAGGCCATTTTCCTCGTCGCATTAATAGGAGGAGGTCTGTTTGTCGCCATCTCATACATCAGTCACCTTGTTTACCCGAATTTCCAAGCCTTTAAAGATCCAGATTCCGCTTCCTTGGAAATTGCCATGTACATTGGGGGTCATTTATTTCAATCTATTTTTCTAGCAGGATACATTACCGGGGGGCTGGCTTCCGGTTTATCAGCTCATGCAAGTGTTTCGCGGCTTTTGTATGCGATGGGAAGAGATGGAGTTCTTCCAAAGAAAATATTTGGTCATATTCATCCGAAATTTCAAACTCCAACACACAACATCATCTTAGTGGGTATTTTTGCTTTATCTGCATTATTTGTTGATTTAGTGACAGCCTCATCCTTTATTAACTTTGGGGCGCTTGTTGCATTTACTTTTGTCAATCTTTCGGTTATCTCCCATTATTTTATTAGAGAAAAACAGCGAAAAGGAATTAATGCACTTAAATATTTAATACTTCCAATGATTGGTACGAGTTTCACAATTTGGTTATGGACCAGTCTTGATTCAAAGGCACTTTTACTCGGACTAGGATGGTTCGGAATTGGTGTCATCATGCTGCTTTCAAATACGAAAATGTTTAGTAAGCGGCCGCCAGAGCTTTCTATTGATAGTGCGATTGAAAAAGAAATTCAAGCATAAAAGCTTTATGCATCAAGGAGGATAATAATGGTAAATGCAGATATCATTCTTTCTGGTCAACATGTTTTTACTGGATTACAAGATGAGCCTATACAGGCAGCTATCGCTATTAAAGATAATAAAATGATTAAAATCGGTTCTAAAGAAGATATAATGTCATTCCTTGGAGATCAAACAAAGGTGTATGACTTCGAAGAAGGGCTGATCATTCCGGGATTTCATGATTTTCATATGCACATTATGATGGGAAGCATTTTACAGAAGGATAGTGCCAAATTATTTGATGCAGCTTCAGAAGAAGATGCAGCCAAAATAGTAGCCGAATTTGCAGAAACGAGACCAAATGATGAGTGGATATTCGGTGTTGGCTGGGATCATACCAATTGGAAGAATAAAGTGCTGCCGCATAGAACGACACTGGATAAATATATTTGTGATCGTCCCGTTTTATTATTCAATGCGGAAGTGCATTACGCATGGATCAATAGTAAAGCGATGGAAATGATCCAAATAACGAAGGATACCCCAAATCCGGAATATGGGGAAATTGGAAAAGATGAAAATGGGGAACTGACAGGCCTTCTATTTGAACAGGCAATTGGGTATGCATCAGAACATGCATACAAATTACCGAAAGAAAAACGTGTAAGCCTATTCCAAGATTTTCTTAATGAAACAAAAAGGTTGGGAATCACATCCGTAAATGATTTATACGGAGCTAAAATTGCTCCGAATCCATTAGACGACCTTGAAATTTTTAAGGAATTTGAGAGAGAAGGGTTACTAACAACCAGAATTCACTTTTCGCCGGAGTTAAAAATGGATGTAGCTGCCGCCAAGGAATTACAAAAAAATTATCAGTCAGACAAGCTTACCTTTTCTGGATTAAAACAATTTATAGATGGTGTCGTGACTAGTCATACTGCTTTTTTATTGGATCATTACAAAGACCGTCCTGAAACAAAAGGCGGGACCACTTTTCCAGCTGAAACAATTAAACAATTAGTAAAAAAGGCAGATAAGGAAAAATTTCAAATTCGTTTCCATGCTATTGGCAACGGTGCTGTCCGCTTAGCATTGGATGCATTTGAAGAAGCGAGAAACGTAAATGGGGAAAGAGATGCCAGACATGTCATTGAACATGTGGAGGTATTGCATCCAGACGATGTTCATCGCTTTAAGGAATTAAATGTAATCGCCTCATTTCAACCTAAACATATTGAATTAATGGAAAGTGAGGCATATACGGCCAGAATCAGTGAAAAACAACAACCACTCTATTATCCTATCAAAACACTCATGGATACTGGTGCAAAAATTGCCTTTGGTACAGATTTTCCTGTAGTGCCCTTAAATCCCATGATGGGCATTTATCAGGCAATCACGAGAAAAGATTTAACCGGGAAGGCGTGGCAAGAGTCGGAAGGAGTAACATTAGCAGAAGCGTTAAAGTATTACACGGCTACACCGGCATTCGGGTCTTTCAGAGAAAAGGAATTAGGCACATTGGAAGCAGGGAAGATAGCGGATATCGCAGTATTAAATAAAAATTTATTTAGCATATCAACAGAGGAAATTCTTGAAACAGAAGTAAAGATGACGATCATGGATGGAAAGATCGTATATGAAAACCAGGTCGTCACAACCGTATAAGATAAAAAATGATAAAAGGTAGGTAGTGAGAAAATGTCAAAAGTGAAAGTTGGGCTTATTCAAATTCATTGCGGGGAATTCATTGCGGAAAATATTCAAAAAACGATAGGGAAAATAAAAGAAACAGTAAATAAAGGCGCACAAATCGTTTGCTTGCAGGAATTATTTTCTTCGCAATATTTTCCGCAAACGGTTAGTGTGAAAAATTATGATTTAGCAGAAGATGTAGATAGCGGTACATTGGCCGCAATGGGTGAATTGGCTAAGGAATTGGCCATTGTCTTGATTGTCCCTTTTTACGAAAGAGCAGGTGCTGGTATTTATTTTAATAGTGCAGCTGTATTTGATGCTGATGGGGAATGTTTAGGGAGTACAAGAAAAAGTCATATTCCGGATGGTCCCCAGTATCATGAAAAATATTATTTCGTTCCAGGCAATACTGGATATCCTGTCTATGAAACGGCTTATGGAAAAATAGGAGTCGGGATTTGCTGGGATGAGTGGTATCCAGAAGTTGCCCGAATTTTGAGCTTACAGGGTGCAGAAATATTATTCTATCCTTCTGCTATTGGTTCAGAGCCAGATCATCCCGAGATATCAACAAGATCATCCTGGGAAAAGGCAATTTCCGCTCATGGCATTTCTAATGGTGTATTCGTTGCTGCGACAAATCGAGTGGGCCAGGAAAAGGACATGAATTTTTACGGCGGTTCATTCATTAGCGATACATTCGGGAATATTTTAGCTTCACTTGATGAGGAAGAAGGAATTATTGTCCAAGAAATTGATTTAAAAGAAATAGAAGAGACTAGAAAAATTCTGCAATTCTTTAGAGACCGTCGTGTCGATACATACGGCCCTATATTGCAAAAAGAAATTCTCCCGACCCCATCCCCTTCAAAAAAGGGAACAAACAAAGCGCTGTTTAGTTAATCAGTAAAAATAATGCATGTGTTTTCTCTTGGGAGGTCCGTACCCATTAAGCTAATTCTGTTTTTTAAAAGTAGGGCTTGCTGTCTTATTTTACGCTTACCACATCGTAATTAAGGCTGTGCAATCCTTCTTCTCAAAATTTGGTATACTTCGCCTGAAATTTAAACGAACGATTGTTGGTGGACACGTTGTTTATGTTCAGGCGAATACATTAGTAAAAAAATAACCGTTTCTGCTAACTTTGCAATCTAATGTTTACTTTATAAAGGTAATTTTAAGAGCATGAATAAGGGACATTGGAAGTGGGGAAGCTTGCCGATATCGTTGTCCTCGACCGTGATCCTATTGGGGTTCCGCTTGAGGAGATACCTGAAACGAAAGTGAAATGACCATCATGGACGGTAAAATCATTCTCACTGCTCCTGAATAACACAAATCTGCTTAAATGCGTAATAAATTATACAATGGAGGTATAATAGGGTTCAGTCGATTATAGCAAAATATATATAAAAGAAATAGCAGGTGGGACTACCTGTCATTTCTTTTTTGCTACTGATAGCTATGCCTTAAAAGGTATAGCGTTTTTGTTAATACAAGCAGTTTTATCAAAGTTTAAAATAAACAGGTTTATAAGTATAAAAACAAAGAAAAAATTCTGAGGAAATAAAAATTTTAGGTGGAGTTATTAGTTAGGTGTACTTTTTTTATATTTTAAGATAATTCCCGAACAGGGATTTTTTTATAGGAGTACCGCTAAAAGGTCTCTTAGTATCAAAAAAGAATCCATTACGTGTTTTTAGATTTCCCTGAAATACGTTTTTCTTATTTACCCTCAAAAAAGCAAGATTCCTCTTGAATTATATTGAGAGAAAGCAATATTATTTTGCTATTCTTTTTTAAGGAGGATTGTTTTATTGGGTATTTTTATCGTATTTTTGTTCTGTTTATCTATTGTTTTTTCTTTACTTCATTTGTTCCATTGTTTACCTTGGTTTCGTGAACAAAACGAAGGGATAAAACAAAATCTTGAAAAGGAAAAAGGAATTAGTATTCTAGTCCCTTGTTACAATGAACAGGGAATTATAGAAACCTCCATTAAGAGTATGAAATCATTATCTTATTCACAGTTTGAGGTCATTTATATCAATGACGGTTCAAATGATAAGACTATGAATCTCTTTCATAAATTTCTAAAGTTAAAACCATGTTCAAAATCTGCACTTAGAAAGCTTTCCCATATGAAAGTAGAAAATTTTTATCAATCCAAACTTTATCCTAATATCTACGTTATAGATAAAAAGAATGGGGGAAAAGCTGATTCCTTAAATGCAGGTATTGAATATTCTAGCCAAAGTTTGATTGTAACATTAGATGCTGACACCATATTGACAGAACAGGCCTTATCAATTGTTAACAGCACATTTGAGGATAAGGATGTAGTTGCTGCAGGTGGTATGGTGCACGTTTTGCAAACAAAAACATCTAATCCTTTGAGAGACTTGTCTTTACTTCATACAAATATGCTAGTTCGTGTCCAAATGTTGGATTTCCTAAAAGCATTCTATATTACTAAAGTATCTCTTGCACGCTTTCGTGCATTAGCTATCATATCCGGAGCATTTGGTATTTTTACAAAACAAGCTCTTGTTGATGTAGGAGGATATCGTACAACAATAGGAGAAGATATTGATATAACACTGCGCATTCATAGGTACATATCGGGACAGAAAAAAAAGAAGATTGTTTTTGTACCGGAAGCTGTTTGTTATACAGAATTACCTGAGAACTGGAAGGATTTTATCAAGCAACGCATACGATGGCAAAAAGCATTTATTGATTGTTTTATCCATTTTAGATTCTTTTTTTGGAAAACGTTTTTAACTAAGCCGGTTTCCTTTTTCTACATAGCAGAATCTTTTCTAGTAGGGACCATCGGTACTTATGTTACGACAGGTATTTTTGTGATAAATAGTACCTTAAACCCTCCTACTTTCTCTCCTTATTATATATTTACCTATTTGTCTTACATTTTTTTATTTAGTTTAACGTATGACTTGGTGGCAATTGGTATGGGTAAGCATTACGGGTTTACGTTTCAGAAGAAGGATAGATATCGATTATTTATTACAATTATTTTTGATATATTTGTCTATCGATTTGTAACTTTGTATATTGTTATGTATGGGAGCATTGCTTATTTCTTTAACAAAGACTGGAATAAAGTTGCTCGAACAGGAAGAAATTATCAAACTGATTCGAAATCTGCAGCATAGTTTGAAATCTCGCCTGATGTTCTGTTTCAACATACTGCTTTTTTAAAATGTCAAATTAGGCATCTAAATGCCAATTATTGCGTTTATAGAAAGATTAATTTAGCAAAATTCTCGAAGACCGCCCTTTAAAGGGGGCGGTTATTTTGTTCAGCTGTAGCTTTAAATGCAGATTGTAGCTTTCATTGTCGCAGCTTTTTCTAATGCAACTAATGGGGATTTTATTTCAATAATAGGGTTGTACTAGGGGAGCCTTGGAACTAACGGTGCAGGTTAGTTCCATAGGAAATATAGAATGAACAAGGTGAAAAGGTGAAACGATAAATGAATATAGATTCATATTAACGTCATAAGTGAGCCTCCAGTAGCACCGATTATCACTATAAACCAAGCAGGCAATTTCCAGTACACAAGCATACTAAATAAGATGGCAGCAAAAGCAAAGTCTATAGGAGCTGAGATGGAGCTGGTCCAAATGGGATTATAAAAAGCCGCAATCAAGATGCCTACAACTGCTGCATTTACTCCCATTAATGCCCCTTTTACTTTAGGATTACGGCGTAATGTGTCCCAAAATGGCAATGTCCCTAAAATAAGAAGAAATGCAGGTAAGAAAATAGCAATTGTTGCTAATAAGCCACCTTGCCATCCATTTATCACGGCACCTATGTACGCTGCAAACGTAAATAATGGTCCCGGTACAGCTTGTGTTGCACCATATCCAGCAAGAAATGCCTCTTTGTCTAGCCATCCAGTAGGGACAAATTCACGTTCAAGCAATGGCAAGACTACATGTCCACCACCAAACACTAAAGAACCAGACCGATAAAAGCCATCAAACAGAGCAATCCAATTTGATGAAGTAACCTCTCGTAAAATTGGAAGTAGAAACAGTAATCCGAAAAATAAAACTAAACTAACAAAACCGACACCACGCGAAATCGGAAAATGAACGTTAGATTCATAACTTTCGTCGTGTCGTTTATAAATAAGAAAACCAATAAATGCGGCCAGTATTATAATACCAACTTGCACATAGGCAGTCTGCCAAATCAAGGTCCCAACCAAGGCTATTAATGCAATTGTCTTTCTCTTTATATCTGGAGTTAAATTTTTTGACATCCCCAAAATGGCGTGTGCAACTACTGCTACAGCTACTATTTTTAATCCGTGGATCCAGCCTGCATTTGAAACTTCCATTCCTTTGAAAAATGATGCTAATATTACTAACGCTATCACCGAAGGCAGTGTAAAACCAAGGAAAGCTAAAATTCCACCGAAGAAACCTCCCCGCATAACTCCGACTCCAATTCCAACCTGACTGCTAGCTGGACCAGGCAAGAATTGACACAAAGCAACTAAATCAGCATAGCTTTTTTCATCCATCCATTTTCGTCGTTTAACATACTCATCATGAAAGTAACCTAAATGTGCTATTGGCCCACCAAATGATGTTAAACCAAGCCTTGTAGAAACTAATAGTATTTCAATCAGTGACTTTAAACTTCTGTTTGTTTTGTTTTGATCCACTAAAGTATTCCTCCTATTATTTAAGTTCATAAGCTTTCTTTCCGGCTTCCATAAATATTTCCTTTTTCAGTGGTCGAATAAATAATTTTCTTATTTTCCCATCGACGTTTCGTTCCTCATTTATTAAAAGTCCATCAGGTTCCATTGTGTATAAAGTACCTGAATTGACGGTTTATCCATGTCATTTCAGTTCTTAGAACATCCAAAGACCAAAATCGATTATCTATAATGAAGTATACTATTTATAAATATTTAGTTTCTAATTCCAACAATTAATTTACACACACTTAATATTTGCTCAACCTAACATTATTTATCAAAAAATGGAAACATTTATCGACCTTAATGTTTAGGTAAATCCATAATGAAGTTCATTACCGGAAGCTGATCAGCAGCTTCTTTTCTTTTGGAGAAAAAAAGCAGTATTTAAAAAGATGAGGTATTTAACACTTAGCGTACTACTTTTTTTAAGTGAGACGGTTAGCTAAGATCAATATGGGAAATACTAAGAGAATGAAATTCTTACCGAATTTTCAGAAAAATACATTGACGGGAAATTAAGGTTGTTATATATTATTAATAAGTTAAATTTATTGTTATATAACAGAAGGAGGAATCTAGATGATGAACATTTATGATAAAGCTTATGAAAGTTATTTAAAGATTTGTGAAAGGTATGAAATCGAGTCGATAAACATTGACCATTTCATCAAAAATTTAACTAAAGATCAGTTGGATGAATACAGTAAATTAGCCGTTTAAACGAAAGGAAGTGATTGCAAAGATGGACCTCCCGGTTGATGTAGATGTAGAAGCCAGTTAGAAACCCCACCAGTTGCTATGGGAACAGGTGGGGTTTTGTCATATGTTTTAAGATCTTATTTTTAATAGGATAACTCGGCATGTTACACAGATGTTGTTGGCAATTTATACTCACGATGGCCCTCTTTATTTGTTGTTGAGCACTTTAATGGCTCGCCCGATGACAAAGGTAACTATCAATATGTTCATCGTATTCATGGTCATGTTTGCGAAAGAACCTTCTATTGTTCGAGGACGTGTATAGGGTAAAGCCGGTATGATTAATAGGTAGCTTGCAATTGCTGGTGTTTTATTAGTTCATCTGATCTTATAAAAATCAAAGCAATAAAATATCAATTACTATTACATTACTAGTAAAAGAGAAAGGCTGTGTCATAAACTTTAGGGGGGGAAGGATGTAAAATTCAGAATTTTCTTGAAAGTGATTCATGCACATGTTAGAATTCATTTCAGATAGGAATATTATAAATAAGATGATTTTGATTTCTCGTTGAAACTAGGTTTCTTAATAAGCAACGAAAACCGATAATGAAGGGACTAAAGAATCTATCTAGGAAATAAAGTCTATGGCGACGCCTTCTTGCCTAGTACCTTAAAACAAAAAATCAGTACAATGATTGTTATACAGTTCGACATAACTAATCATTCTTTTTATACAAAATTTTTTGGTTATAGAAAGGAACAGTGTTGCTTATTAGGAAACTAGAAGTGTTGATTAAACATCTTCAGTTTTAATATTCTTCAAATCTATTTATAAGGGGGGAGAAAGATGATTTGAAGTGCTTCATTGGACAGGAAATAATAGGTAATAAAATTAGTTTACAGCACCGATAAAAGTTATGGCGATGTATGTTAATGATTTATTTTGTGGAATGGAAGAAATGTAAGCGCTTGTATAAAGGTTATCAGTTGGTAATGTACCGTGTTTTTACTGTAACACCGTAACTAGTTTAGAAAAGGCACAACTTTACATGATGGAAATGAAATCATTCAGGAGGTTTTTGTTTAATGAACAAACAACTGCAGCTGAAAAAGAAATCTAAATGGAAAGTTCGTTATACTGTCTTATTCGTATTATGGTTATGTTGGCTGTTTTCTTTTCTGGACCGAATGGTAATCACTATTGCATTGCCATATATTGGTGAAGATCTTAATCTTACGGCAACAGCTCAAGGGTTACTGTTAAGTATTTTCTTTGCGGGGTATGCACTGTTCCAAATTCCGGGCGGGATGTTATCAGATAAATTTGGCTTTCGTCGTGTGATGAGCATTGCGATTGTTTGGTGGTCAATTTTCACATCATTGACTGGTTTTATTTTTTCTTATCCACTTATGTTACTTATTCGATTCGTTTTCGGTTTAGGTGAGGCATGTTTACCAGGTGCTGCTTATAAAGGAATAGCTAATTACTTTCCCAGTAAACAACGAGGAACAGCTACTGGAATTCAGTCAACAGTTAATACTTTAGGACCGGCTATTGCTGCTATTGCTGCTGCAGCAATTATTGGGGCATTTGGATGGCGTACCGTTTTTATCGTAATGGGTATTCCGGGCATTATACTCGGTCTGTATATCTGGTTTAAATTCAAAGATAATCCGAAAGATCATCCTAAAATGACGAAAGAAGAGCTTGCAGAATTAGAGGAAGACATTGAGAATGAAAAATCGAATGAAGAAAAAAACTCAGGAGTTTCCTTTAAGGAACTATTTAAAAAACCGATTTTATGGCAAATGGCGTTCATTTGGTTCTTCTTTGATATTACTTTCTGGGGCTTCACTTCTTGGCTTCCATCTTATCTGATAAATGTTAGAGGGCTTTCTTTAATGGATACTGGCATTTTCAGTGCCTTACCGTATTTAGTAGGTACAGTCTCCATTATTCTTGGTGGGTACTTGTCAGATAAAGTAAAAGGAAAGAGGAAATGGGTGTTTATCCCTAATGCTGTAATTAGTGGGCTGGCATTATTATTAATGCTTCAATCTACTTCCACTGCAGTGGTCATTACGTATCAATGTGTTGCTGCATTCTTCATGTTCTTAGCTCAAGGAGCATTCTGGGGACTGGTTGTTGACACGCTTCCTGCGAAAATAATGGCTGCAGGTTCATCTACTGTTAACTGTTTCGGATCAATTGCAGGATTTATCTCCCCGTTATTAATGGGTTATATGATTGAAAGCAGCGGTGGTTCGTACAATTCAACTTTCATATTAATGATTGCAGCCATCATTGTAGCAGCAATTATTGCCCTTACGATTGGCAATAATACCGAAAAAGAAAATTCATTAAAGTCAGAAACAATAGTGGAAGCCTAATTTGAATTTTCAATTTAGTAAGTAAATGAATTCATTTATCTTTGTTAAATGTTTTTTTACGTGGTAATAGCATTATATTTAGAATACCCTTGTTGAAAAGAGGCTGTCAGATGCCGAATCCTGTACATTGAAATACAGACGCTTTTTTTCAGATAGTGGGTAAGAAAGAGGGGGAAATGTTGGCTTTCAGAAAAGTATTTAAAATTAAAAGGGAACACTGTTGCTTATTAGGTAACATAAAGGGCGCGAATGAACGAAATAAGTTAAATCATCTTTAAGGGAGTTTGAATGAATGAAAGTAAATTTAAAACCAAACAATGTTAGTTCATTAACAAAGGTACTTGCAGTAGCTACGCAAAATCAATTTGCTGTCGGTTCGTTTACTCCTAGAGCTACAAAGATGGTAGCTCCTATACTTAGAGCTGCCCAAGAAAAGAAATCTGCGGTTATTGTTCAAACTTCTGAGAGGGAGCAGGAACGATATGGAATTAATTTAGCGGAATTTAGCCGAGAGTTTTATCGTGTGATCCAAGAGGAGAATATTACGATCCCTGCTGTGTTACATTTAGACCATACGAAGGATTTCAATGTAATTGCAGAAGCCATCGAAGTTGGTTTTACATCCGTTATGATTGATGCATCAGAGCAACCATTCAATAAAAATATTGAGATAACAAAAAAGGTTGTTGAGTATGCACATTCAAAAGGCGTAACTGTAGAAGCTGAATTAGGCAAGATAGGGACAACCGACTTTATTGAAACCGACGTTGATGAAGAACTATTTACAGAGCCTGAAGAAGCAAAACAGTTTGTTGAAGAGACCTGTATTGATGCATTAGCGATTTCTGTCGGAACTTCACATGGGGTTTATCTCGTTAAAGATCCAAAAATTGATATTGATCGTTTAATGGAAATTCGTGCATTAACATCTGTACCTTTAGTGTTACATGGCGGTTCAGGCACTCCTTCAGAGATGATAAAGAATGCAATTCAAATTCCTAATGGTGGAATCAGTAAAGTGAATATTGCAACAGATTTAGAACATATGATGATAAAAACCCTTAATCGAGAAATTCATGTTACAGAAAAAGAGTGGTCGGAACTACCGACTGAAACATTGACTTTAGTCCAAAACGCAGTTCAGAACGTAGTAAAAGAAAAAATTGAAAACTTTTTAATAAGTAGTGATAGTGCTTCTTACTATGTTTAAGGAGTAATATGATACGAACCTTTGAACAGTACCCCATATTTTTAGACACATGGATAAACCCTTTAACCACATAATTTATGGCTATACTGCTTATCGTTGAAGATAACTTTTTTAGAAGAATTGCTAAGGTAATAGGAGGAAAAATAATATGTCTATAGAAAGATCAAGTATAGTAACATTTGCTGGCAATCCAGTTACGCTGATTGGGAGTGAAATTCGCGTTGGGGATAAAGCGCCAAATTTTGAAGTGTTAGCAAACGATCTATCAAAAGTTACACTTGAAGATTCAAAAGGGAAAGTCCGCCTTATCTCATGTGTTCCCTCTCTTGATACAGGAGTATGCGACGCACAAACGCGGCAATTTAACCAATCAGTAAGCAATCTAGGAAATGATGTAGAAGTGTTAACAATTAGTGTAGATCTTCCATTTGCACAAAAAAGATGGTGTGGAGCAGCAGGAATAGAACAAGCCCAAACCCTTTCAGATCATTTTAAGATGTCATTTGGAACAGCTTATGGCACATATATAAAGGAACATCGTTTAGAATGCCGTGCAGTATTCGTTGTAGATGAAAATGATATCGTACAGTATGTTGAATACGTTCCGGAAATTACGGAACATCCGAACTATGAAGCAGCTATAAAAGCAATTAAATCATTATAAAAGTTAAAAAGTGATTTAAGTAAGCAATATACCATGTTTAAAGATCCTAAGAAGTAAAATGTTACTGCATTAAAATCTTTTTTTCTCAGTAGATAGGCTGCCTTTCAAAAGGTCAGCCTCTTCTCCTATATGGTTATTAATAATGGGGTGGTAAGGTGCAAAAGTTGTTATTATCTTAAAGGAATAGGCTTAAGTTAAAAAATTGCATCCTGCTAGAATAGTATTTATTTTATGTTAATAAGGAGATGGCAATATTCTGAATTTTGCATTTTTTTGTTGAAAAATTAAATTAGTGGTGATAGTATAAAAAATGCGAAATATAGAATAAAATGTTATATTTTACTCACTTATTGAAACAATGTTGCTTATTGAGGGACAGGGAGGGCGGCTAGATCTTTTGAGATTTGGCAATGTTCTTTGAAAACAGACAGATTGAAGCATTTTAAACAACTTAATTTAAATGATCAGGTTTATAAAATTTAGTACAATCATTCAGTTTAAATTTTTTTACCCAGTATTGTATACAATACTGCATTCAATTTTGAATTCTTCATTGAGGGGAGGTATAAAGTGTTGAATAGTTTAGAAATAGATATCTATAAAAAAATCAAGCAAGCTATTATCCAGCAAAAGCTTCGGCCAAATATGCAACTCATAGAAAAGGATCTTGCTGAATCGTTTGGCGTAAGCCGTACCCCTGTTCGAAATGTTCTGCGCAGATTGGAATATGAAAAATTAGTGAAAATTAAAGAGCATAAAGGTACCTTTGTCTCCTGTTCAACAATTGAAGAAGCAAAAGAAGTATTTGAAATGAGGAGAATCTTAGAAGGGGAAGCAGTGCGAAGAGCATGCAGACTCCATAATGAGGAACAATTAAAAGAACTAGAGACTCTGGTAGAAGAAGAACGACATATTTATGGTAGTCTGGATTTTTATGAATCTTTAAAAGTCTCTGGGGATTTTCATTTGAAAATAGCTGAAATCGCAGGGAATTCGTATTTTTATCAATATCTGGAAGACTTGATTTCCCTAACTTATGTGATTATAGCAATCTATGGAAGAGGTAAAATGGAAACATGTGGTTCTCACGATCATTTGCAAATTTTTAATGCCATTAAGCAAAGGGACGGTGATCTTGCAGAACGCTTATCTCTCATTCATCTTAGTGAAATTGAGTCGAATCTGCATTTTAATGAGGAATTACAGATTTCTTCTTCCTTGTCAGATATATTTCTTTAAATGTAATTTGATATACAATTATTGAAAGCGCTTACCATTAGGGTTTTTAAGGAGGTGATACAGTCCTTCGAAAGCATTTTCAAATTTAAAGTGTTGTCATGTGGTTTTTTTTGCAATTTCAATGAAACGCTGTTGCTTAATGCGCGACGAGACATCGGGTGATCGATGGTAAATAGTACTTTTAACAAAACAAATTCGCATTTTAATTCCTGTGAATGATGAACGGAAAAGACCACTTAGAAGGTAGTTTGTAACATATCATAGCCTTGGCAAACATCTAAGACCTAACTTGTTAACCAATGCATTAAAATGCGGCAAACAATAAAAAAAGGGGTTGGATGTATCATGTCTACAAATTTAGAAAGTTACGTTCCACAAGAAACGCAGATCCAACATGATACGGGTGTGGATGAATCACTTAATCCGAAAACCGAGGAAGGTAGGACGGTAAGTCCGGTAGACTATATTTTCATGTGGGTTGGTGACGGTGTTAATCTAGGTAATATGACGCTTGGAGCCAGTATGATTGTAGCGGGAATCGCTACGTTAAACATCTTTCAGACATTTGCCGCAGCTATCATGGCAATTGGTATCATTTCAACTGTTTTTGCTTTAAATGATAGGCTCGGATACAGAACGGGTATCCCATATGTTGTACAGCTTAGAATGTCCTTTGGCCTGAAAGGTTCCGTAATATCATCACTGATGCGTGGTATTCCCGCCATCGTTTGGTACGGTTTTCAAAGTTGGATTGGCGGTACTGCCTTAAATGAAATTGCGAAGATTATGACGGGCGGCGCCTTTGATAATGTTGCCATTTGCTTTATCGTGCTGCAGTTGGTGCAAATTGGGCTTTCGCTGTATGGATTCCATGCCATTAAATGGGTGGAAACGCTTGCGTCCATTGTTATTGTACTTGCGCTTCTCTATGTATTTGGCGTTCTACTAACCTCCTATAGCGATGTTATTGCAGAAAAGTGGGTTCATGCAGAAGGATCATGGGGCTTACCTTTCTTTGCATTGATCATGATGTTTATGGGGAATTATGCGGCTATCTTTTTAAGTGCAGCGGACTATTCAAGAGAGCTAAAAACCGGTATTAGCGACAAAAAACGCGGGTTTTTGTACTTTCTTCCTATTTTAACAGCGTACGGCTTGACACTTACAATCGGTGGAATGCTTGCTTCCGCAACCGGCATCAACAATCCTGTGAAAGCATTTGCGGTCGTGGTGGATAACTCGTATATTACCCTTTTTGTATCCGCATTTATTGTTTTGGGTGCGGTGGCAGTAAACATGGTTGCCAATATCATTCCGCCAACCTATGTTATTACATTGCTTACAAAAATGAAATATAAACCTGCAGTTACCATAACCGGACTGCTTGCATTTTGTTCATTCCCTTGGGTTCTTGTGCAGGATTCTTCGGCAAAGGGGCTTGGAATCTTCATTCTTATATATTCCGCATTTTTAGGACCGATTGTTTCTATATTATTAGTCGAATATTATATATTAAGAAAGCAAAAGGTGAATGTTGCAGATTTGTATAAGGAAAACGGTCCATTTGCCGGGTATAATCCAGCAGCGGTGCTTGCATTGCTAATCGGCGCAGGTGCAGCCTGTTTGAAAGTGGAGCTGGCATGGATTATCGGCGTTGTTGTGGGAGGCAGTGCATATTTGCTTTTGATGAAATTTGCATTTAAAGATTCAAAATTCAAAAAGGGTACTATTTTTGAAAAGTAAACCTGTATTTCTATGTTTCCGGGGGTTATTCTCTCTGTCTATTTATAATGGATCGATGCAATCTGAGGATGAAATAAACAAGGCAATTGAACAATGTCAATATACTGAAAATTGCAAAAAGGGGTTGGGAGAATGAAGTTTGATTTAGTTATAAAGAACGGAAATGTAGTAATTGAAAATACAGTGGAACAACTAGATATCGGTATACTTCACGGTAAGATTGCAGAAATTTCAAAAGAAATAACCGGAGAATCTGCTGAAATCATAGATGCTGCTCATCAATATGTCATGCCTGGGATGATAGATGCCCATGTCCATATTTGCGAGCCAGGCAGAACGGAGTGGGAAGGGTTTGTAACAGGAACTCAAGCACTGGCTGCAGGAGGAACAACATCATTTGTAGATATGCCATTAAACGCTTTGCCGGCAACGACTACAAAGAGTTCACTGCATTTAAAATTAAGATCTGCTGAAAATAAGGCGTATGTTGATTATGCTTTGTATGGTGGATTAGTTCCTGATAATCTCCAAGATTTAGAGGACCTTTCTAACGAAGGCGTTGTGGCTTTCAAATGTTTTATGGCAACATGTGGCAGTGAGGAAATTGGAGATTTTAAAAATGTTGATGATTTTACTTTATATCAAGGAATGAAAAAACTATCGGAATTGGGGCATATTTTATCTATACATGCTGAGAATGCAGAGCTTACTGATAAACTGGCAATTGAAAAGAAAAAACAAGGGAAAACAACAGCAAGAGATTATGTAGAGTCCCGCCCCATTTTTACTGAGGTTGATGCTGTAAAACGTGCTTTGTTATTGGGGAAAGAGACTGGATGCAAATTGCATTTTGTTCATATTAGCAGTGAAGAGGCTGTTGAAGAAATTCTTAAAGCACGTAAACTAGGCCAAGAGGTTACGATAGAATCGTGTCCTCACTATTTCACGTTGGATATGGAAACCTTTGAAAGGATAGGACCTGTTGCGAAATGCGCCCCGCCGCTTCGTACTAAAGCAGAACAAGATAAATTATGGGAAGCTCTTAAGGAAGGGAAAATTGATATCCTGACCTCAGACCATTCCCCATGTCCTCCAGAAATGAAGCAGAGCAACACCAATAATATGTTTGATGTGTGGGGAGGGATTAGTGGCTGCCAAAATAATGTTGATTTAATGTTTGACGAGGCTGTTAAGAAACGTGGGGTTTCTGTAAGTGATTTTTCAAAGATGATTGCGACTAAACCTGCAGAAATATTTAACTTAAGAAATAAAGGAAGCATTAAAGTTTCCTATGACGCTGATATCATTCTTCTTGATCCAAATAAATCATACACCATTCAGCCAGAAGATTTGTATTACCGTCACCAACAAAGCCCTTATGTTGGAAGAAAGATTAACTGTCGAGTGACGAAAACGTTTGTAAGAGGACAACTAGTATTTGATTTTGAGAAAGGGATTGTAAGTCATCCAATTGGGAAGTTCATTTCGGCAAAAAATAGTTTCGTACAAGCATAAAGTTATGTAAAGAAGGTTGACCCAAAAGGGCACTTTAGTTGCCCTTAATGGCGTCATACCTTCTTTTTTGGTTTATTTTTTGACTGGTATTATGTCTGGGTATTGCTCTTGTGGTAAGATAAAGAAACAGGATCAGTAATATAGGATTTAATCGGAGGTTAATATAAATGGTTAAGTCAGTAGATAGGGCATTAACAATTATTTCATTAGTGAGCAAGCGTAAAGAAGGTATTGGGGTTACTGAGCTGGCCTCCAACCTAGATTTAAATAAAAGCTCTATATTCAGACTATTAAGTACTCTTGTAGATCATGGATTCATCGAACAAAATCCTGAAACTAAAAAATATAGATTAGGCTATAAATATTTAGAATTAAGTTCGATGCTGCTTGAATCTATTGACTTGAGAACTCAAGCTAAACCATTTCTGGAAGAGTTAGAATCACATATTAATGAAGTGATCCACTTGACCGTATATGATCAAGGAGAGGTAGTCTATATTGAAAAACTTGAGGGAAGTGAAACCCTTAGAACACATTCACAAGTAGGGAGACGTGCCCCAATGCATTGTACGGCAGTTGGGAAGGTAATCTTGGCCCATCTGCCATTAAATGAGATCGTAGATATAATTGACAAGCATGGTTTACCAAAACATACTGAACAAACGATTACCGATAAAGAATCCTTTTTTAAAGAATTGGGGAAAATAAGGAACGAAGGTATTGGTAGGGAAATTGAAGAAAATGAACAAGGAATCACCTGTATTGCAGCGCCAATTTTTGATAATCGTAAGAAAATTACAGCTGCTGTTAGTATATCAGGACCAAGCATCCGAATGACTGAAGAAAGATTAACTGAAATTAAACCAATTATAATGGATATTGGTAAAAAGATTTCCAAGAGGCTTGGTTACACAGATAATTAAATAATGTGAAAAAGAATTGGTATAATGCCAATTCTTTTTTTGTGAACAAAAGGGGTTCGGGATTTTTTCCTTCCTTATCAAATTTATCAGGTGGAAAAGGCTTCTTTCCATGGTTTGTCCAATCCTTGATTTAATTCATTTGAAGGCATCCTACCTCTTAATACAAACCTTTCACCAAGTCATAAATGAAAGTGAAATCAATGGCAGCCTCCATTTTACGACTAATGGTTCGGTGGCACCAGTTGATCTAAATAATCATTTCAAGTTGATCTCGCTGAATAGAATCATGTTTGGAAAGCATCCTCATCACCTCAAGTATTAATACTTCTATTTTAAAACAAATATGACTCTAGGCAAAAGTGTTCTATCTAAAAGGTAAGACAAAGTTGATTGGAGCGGGTGTACGAGACTCCTGCGGGAAAAGCGCGTCTAGGGGAGACCCCGCAGGCGAAAGCCGAGGGCCGACCGCCCGCGGAAAGCGAGCCTTACGTTCCAATAAACGTCAAATTGTACAAGCCAAAAAAATAGACAAACTCAATTTTCATCGAGTTTGTCTACAGTCTGAAAGAATTGGTTTAAGACCAATTCTTTTTTTTTAGACAAAAGGGGTTCTGGAACGGAGGGTGCGATACTTCTGCTGGAAAAGCGAGTGCCCGGAGAGGATAACGTTCAAATTGTCTACAGTCTGAAAGAATGTATAAGACCAATTCTTTTTTTGTGGAAATTTATTGAATCAAGTTTATCCTTGAATAGGAACTTTGGTGTTTTGTCCTACGAAAATTTTTATAAAAAATTTAATGGTAAAATACTTGAAATATTCAAAAAACGGTGATAATATCAAAATAAGAAACAAGGTTAGTTAATAAGCAACAAATTACTTATTTTTATTTTTTTAATCATTTAATGAAACGACGTTGCTTATTGTGCGACTATAAGGAGGAGTAAATAGTGGATTTTTCAAAAGAGAAAGGCGAATTTTATAATAATCTAACGAAAACGATTCGCCGGCACATAGTCAAAATGACGAACCATGCTGGAAGTGGTCATCCTGGTGGTTCTTTATCGGCAACTGAATTAATGTCCGTCCTATTTTTTGAACACATGAATGTTGATCCTGACAACCCAGATTGGCAAGACCGAGATTGTTTCTTCTTATCTAAGGGGCATTGTACACCTGTATTTTATTCAGTATTAGCTGAAAAAGGTTTCTTCCCGGTTGAAGAATTAATGACATTCAGGGATGTTGACGGTAGGTTACATGGACATCCATGTGGAGAGCATATTCCAGGTGTAGACATATCTTCAGGATCACTTGGTCAAGGATTATCGGTAGCTAATGGTGTTGGATTAATTGCAAAACTGGATGGCAGCAATAGAAGATCATATTGCATGATAGGTGATGGAGAATTACAAGAAGGTCAAGTTTGGGAAGCGGCAATGACAACTGCACATTACAATCTTGATAACGTTTGTGCGATTATCGACTGGAACAAAATTCAACTTGATGATTTTGTTGAAAATGTAAAAGGTGTAAAAAATCTTGGTGATAAATTTAGAGCTTTCGGTTGGCACGTTGTTGAAATTGATGGTCATGATATTCATGCAGTTAATGAAGCGTATAAAGAAGCTAAACGTACTAAAGGCAGACCTACTGCAATTCTAGCTCATACGGTTAAAGGCAAGGGAGTTTCATTTATGGAAGATACCCATGATTGGCATGGAATGGCTCCGAATGATGAGCAATTAGAAATCGCTTTAAAGGAGTTGGCTTAAGATGGCAAATCAAGAAGCACCACGTAAAGGTTTTGCTGATGCACTAATTAGACTTGGAGAAAAACATGACAATTTAGTGGTACTTGACGCGGACTGCGCAAAATCGAATATGACAAATCTATATAAAAATAGATTTCCAGAACGCTTTTTCAACATCGGTATTTCTGAATGTGATTTAGTAGGTACCGCAGCCGGTATGGCAGTGGCGGGTAAAGTGCCATTTGCCAATGCTTATGCAAACTTCCTTACTGGGCGCGCATTTGATCAAATGAGAATTTCAGTATGTTATTCAAATAACAATGTGAAAATTGTCGGTCATAACGCTGGTACATCAGCTGCACAAGAAGGTGCAACACATTTACCGCTTGAAGATATTTCTTTAATGCGCTCACTTCCACGTATGACGGTAATTGTTCCAGCTGATGCGGTTGAAATGGAAAAAGCAGTAGAAGCTGCTTATTACCATGAAGGACCAATTTACCTCCGTGTTGGCAAATTGCCAGTACCGATCGTTACCAAAAAAGAAGAACCATTCAAAATAGGTAAAGCAATTAAATACCGTGAAGGATCTGATATTACAATCATCAGTACTGGGATAATGCTTGATGAATCACTAAAAGCAGTAGGTGAATTGGAAAAGCAAGGTGTAAGCGCCGAACTTTTACACATCCATACAATTAAACCTATTGATAAAGAAGCCATTATTGCATCTGCTGCGAAAACAAAACATGTCATCACAGTTGAAGAGCATTCAATTATAGGTGGATTAGGTAGTGCTGTTGCTGAAGTATTATCGGAAAACCAACCAGCTAAATTAAGAAGAATCGGTACAAATGATCGTTTTGGGGTTTCTGGAAAAATGGATGAATTACTTGATTTATTTGAATTAAGAGCACACCGTATTATTTCTACTGCAAATGAATTATTAGGGCATAGAGTAACTAGCTAATCACATTTTTAGATAATGAAAGGGGGAGGGTTTTTGTCGAACGCAACCCAATATCTAAGTTTAAAGGATACTTTAGACCTCTTCTCTAAATCGGATGACAGCCTTCGTGCTGAAATCAAAGCTCATTTAAATCAAACAAAACATAAGTTTATCGTTTTAGATGATGATCCAACCGGTGTCCAAACGGTACATGATATTTTTGTCATCACGGACTGGGGAAAAGACTGGATTAAAAAAGGATTATCTGATGAGAGAAGTGTACTTTATATTTTAACAAACACAAGAAGTCATAATGCAGAAAAGACGGAAAACATCAATAGGGAGATTGTCCAAAACATTGTTGACGTTACTAAGGAAATGGGAATCAATTATTCAATTATCAGTAGAAGTGACTCAACATTAAGAGGGCATTATCCACTTGAAATTAATGTGCTCCAAGATGAATTATTAAAAACTGCTGATGTACAAATTTCAGGTCATTTAATCATTCCGGCTTTTTTTGAAGCACATCGTTACACCATAGATAATATTCATTATTTAGGTGTGGACGGCCAGCTTGTCCCAGTAAATGAATCAGAATTTGCGAATGATTCCGTATTCGGTTTCAAAACCGCTAATTTGCCAAAATGGATTGAAGAAAAGACAAATGGAAGCGTAGCTTCAGAGTCAGCATTGATCATTTCACTGGAAGATATTCATGATGGCGGCATTGATAGAGTTTATGAGATTTTACTATCTGCTAACAATAATGCTCCTATTATAGTAAATGCTAAATCTTATTATGATTTGGACATCGTATCATTAGCTGTCCTTAAAGCAATTGATTCTGGCAAGCAATTCTTGTTTAGAACTGCAGCATCTATTGTAAAATCGATTGCGGGAATTCAGGATCGTCCATATTTATCAGCTAATGAGATTGTTTCAAATGATGAAAGCCAAAACAATGGTGGCTTTATTATAGTAGGTTCTCACACGAATAAAACTACGGAACAAATTAAGGAACTAATGAGTAAATATCCGATTGAACAAATCGAAATGAGTGTTGTGAAAGTTCTAAATGAAGAAACAAGAATTGAAGAGCTAACACGAGTATGTCAATTAGTAGATCAAAATATTTCTTCTAATCGCGATACGCTTGTATATACGAGTAGAGATTTAATTAGTGCGAAAGATAAGGAAGAAAACTTAAAGATTAGTCAAACTGTTTCAAGTTCTTTAGTTAAAGTTATTCGCTCACTAAAAGTAAAGCCGAAATTCATCATTGCAAAAGGTGGTATAACTTCGAGTGATGTGGCAACTGACGGCTTAGATATTAAATATGCAAAAATTTTAGGGCAAGCGATCGCCGGTGTTCCAGTATGGTTAACCGGAAGTGAAGCTAAGTTCAAAGATACACCTTATATCGTATTTCCGGGCAATGTTGGGGATAAAGATTCAATTGCTCAAATCTTTGAAAATATAAAAAAGGATCAAAAGGGAGAGATATAAATGGCTAAACAAAAAATGACAGCTGCTGAGTTAATTGCCTTGTATTTAGAAAAAAGAGGGGTGAAACATGTTTATGGTGTACCGGGAGCTGCGATTTTACCATTCTATGATGCAGTAAAAGAATTAACTAAAATTGAATCATATATTGTTCGTCACGAACAAACGGGTGCTTTCATGGCTGATGGTTATTCAAGAGCAACTGGTGAAGTAGGCGTATGTGCTGCCACATCAGGTCCTGGCGGAACTAACTTCTTAACTGGCCTTTACGGTGCATGGATGGATTCCATTCCAATGATAGCCATTACCGGTCAACAAAAAAATAGTTTAATTGGAACCATGCAATTCCAAGAAGCGCCTATCGTTGAAATGGCAAAGCCTGTAACGAAAGCTGCATACCGCTTAACTGACGGTTCGAAAGCTGCTGAATTTATCCATGAAGCATGGGTAACAGCTACTACTGGCAGAAAAGGTCCAGTTCTTCTTGATTTACCAGTTGATCAACAAAAAGTTGAAATAGAAGTCGACTTAGATGTGCTTATCGGTTCTACTCCAGTCGATAACTTACCACAAGCTTCTGACGCTGATATAGAGAAAACATTGGAATTATTAAAAGATGCTAAAAGACCGGTCTTACTGTCTGGTGGAGGGGTCAACATTGCAAACGCTACCATTGAATTGAAAGCGTTAGCTGAAGAACTGCAAATCCCTGTAGTAACTTCTGGCATGGGGATGGATACTTTCCCTAACGATCACCCTTTATTCGCTGGACGTATGGGAACGATGCTTGATACTCCATTCGGTAACAAAACAATTGTTGAAGCTGACTTAGTAATCAACCTTGCCGGACGTTTCGCTGATCGTTCAACTGGTAATGTTTCTGTATTCACACAAAACGGTAAGAAAATTATTCACGTTAATCTTGATAATAAGGAAATTGGTAAAGTAGTACCAACGATTTTAGGTATCGTTACTGATGTTAAAACATTCATGGTTAAACTTGCAGAAGCCCATAAAGCACTTGGTGCTCAAGTAGCTGCAACTGCCGAAGTAGGTACTAGGGTTAACTTAACTGAAGAGCGTAAGAAATGGGCACGAAAAACGGATTACACAACACTTCCAATCAGACAAGAACGTGCATTGCGAGAACTTCGTGAATTCTTAGATCGCGATGCCTTCGTATCACATGACTGCGGTATCAGCCAAATCTGGTCTTCTCAATTATTTGAAACGTATGTACCAAGAACCTACTTATTAACTGGTGGTGCGGGGACAATGGGTTGGGGCCTTGGTGCAGCAATGGCAGCGAAACTTGCATTTCCTGAAAGACAAAGTGTAAACATCCTTGGTGATGGAAGCTTGGGGATGTCATTACAAGATATTGCTACAGCTGCAAAGCATGATATTCCGGTCATTATTTTCTGTATGAATAACTCATTAATGGGATTAATTCGTCAACAACAAAACTGGTTCTATAATGGACGTCAAATTTCTACGGACTTAATTTACAAAAATGAATTATGTGATAATGAAGAGCGCGGAATCGACTTTGTTAAAACGGCTGAAGGTATGGGTGTTCGTGGTGAGCTTGTTACACATTATGATGATATCAAACCAGCTCTGCAACGTGCAGTTGACTCAGGTAAACCATATTTAATCGAAGTTATAGTTGATCCAGATCCTAAGAACGCATGCGAATTCTCTAATAACGGTGCACTTAACGGCTTCAAATACTCAGAAAAAATTGATTATTCTAAATAATCATCACTCTTGATGGAAGTGTTTTTTGAAGCAATGGGATATAACCTATTGCTTCAAAAAACATATTAGTAATGAAAAGCAGTCTTGACTGTACTTAAATAATGAGTTCATTAAAGGAGGGAAGCCGAAAAATCGGCGAAACAATGTCAGCAAATCTTCATAATTCTATGAAAGTCGGAATTGTTCACTTCATGGCTTATCCGGAAACGATGGGTGGAGATGGCCCAGCTGTTGAAACAATTAAGAAAATTGTACAAGATGATTTTTTCTCTGGAATTGAAATTACATCTATTAACAATCCTGAAGAACGTAAAGAGGCTGCTCAAATTTTACAATCCGGTGGAATGAATGTAGGATTTGGTGCACAACCGATTCTATTAAGAAACAAAGGAAACCTTAATTCTTTTGATGAAGCTGAGCGTAGAAGGGCTATCGATTTAGTAAAAGGCGGAATTGACCAGGCTTACGAAGTAAATGCTGCTAAACTTGGTTTCTTAAGTGGGGCTAAACCAGATACTCAACAAGATGTTGCCTTACAATTACTAACGAATTCTATCAAAGAATTATGCGATTATGCAAAATCTAAAGGTGATTTAGTACTCTCACTTGAAACATTTGATGATGAGACTGATAAGAAATGTTTAATCGGTTCGAATAAACTTGCTGTTGAAGTTGCAAAAGAAGTTCGTAAAGTAGATCCCACTTTCGGTTTAATGCTTGATTTAAGTCATTTACCAATGCAGCGTGAAACGTCTCATGATGCATTAACGTTAGCTCGTGATTATATTAACCATGCCCATATCGGAAATTGCTATATTAAAGATACTTCTGATCCTGCTTACGGCGATCAGCATCCGCGTTTCGGATATCCAGGAAGTGAAGTTGATGTTCCTGAATTAGCGGAGTATTTACGATCTCTATTAGAAATTGGTTACATCGGTGAAGGTATAAAGAATATAGTCGCTTTTGAAGTAAAACCTGTCGGTACAGAATCATCTGATATTGTAATTGCACAGTCAAAACGTACTCTCGTTGATGCATGGTCATTATTACATTCAAAAAAAGGGCGTTTAGTTAGTTAACCTATATATATGTACGATATGTATTAAACGGTGACAAGTGCTTTTGCTTGTCACCGTTTAATCTAACTTTTAATTAGCTTATCATGCAGAATTCCTATTGAGCAAAGACTAAATAAAGTGTTAATATGACTTTGCATATTAAGTAACTGGATTTAAATAACAAAAATTTTACTTAGAGATTAAATTGGCAGGGAAGTGATCGATTGGTTAAACTTCAGAAGGATGTTGATGCTATAAGAATCAACACTAGAACCGAAGAACTTGCTGCTTGTTCATCCACAACTGTTGGTGTCACTAGACTACCTTTCACAGTGGAAAGTTTAAAAGCAGAAAGTCTAGTTGAAGAGTGGATGAAAGCAGCTGGGATGACGGTAAGAAAAGATGCTCTTAATAATATAATCGGACGTTATGAAGGGAAAGATCCCACAGCTCCAGTTTTAATGATTGGTTCACATTTAGATAGCGTGATTGAAGCAGGTAAATATGATGGGATTCTAGGAGTTATAACTGGAATAGAAGTTGTTCAAACTCTTAAGGATAATGGCATTATATTATACAATCCAATCGAAGTGGTAGGTTTTTGTGATGAGGAAGGAGTAAGGTTTCACTCAACTTTCCTTGGTAGTAAAGCGATTGCAGGAACTTTTACTGCTGAAGATTTAGAAAGAGCAGATGAGCAAGGAATAACAATTGCTGAAGCGTTAAAAGGAATTGGTATTGCTGACCCATATGCTTATAAAGACGCTAGTCGTACTCCAGAAGAACTTCTCGCTTATTTGGAACTTCATATCGAACAGGGGCCTGTGCTTGAGAAGGAGAATGAACCTGTCGGCATAGTTCGTGGGATTGCTGGTGCTACAAGATTTTATTTTGAAATTATCGGGAAACCTGGACATGCAGGGACAGTTCCTGTTGCCCTTAGACAAGATGCGCTTTTAGGAGCTAGTGATCTCATTTCCTACATTGAGAACATCGCTATCCAAAATGAACCATTAGTGGCGACCATTGGAAAACTTACTGTAAGTCCGGGTGCTAGTAATGTAATACCTGGCCTTGTAACAGGAACGCTGGATATCCGTGATTTAAATGTGGATCGTAAGAAAAAAGCCATTGATGCCATATTAACTGAAGGTGAAAGAGTAGCAAAAGCTAGAGGACTCCAAATTCATTTTGAACAGGTCATGGAAGCTGATCCTGTATACTGTGATGAACAATTGATTAAAGTAATCGAGGAGACCATTAGCGAATTGGATGG
The DNA here is from genome assembly GCF_042787955.1 of Peribacillus sp. YIM B13477. Taxonomy (NCBI): domain Bacteria; kingdom Bacillati; phylum Bacillota; class Bacilli; order Caryophanales; family Bacillaceae; genus Peribacillus; species Peribacillus sp. YIM B13477. The sequence goes on along the minus strand of NZ_JBHZPD010000002.1, from coordinate 742,644 downwards.
CAGTCCTATCAGTCTTGTAAGCGGTGCTGGTCACGATGCAATGGCTATGGCGGATGTAACGAATGTTGCAATGATTTTCGTTCGTTGTAAAGATGGTCTCAGTCATCACCCAGATGAATTCGTGACTGTAGAAGATATGGGTGCAGGAGCTAGAGTCCTTTACTCTACAGTGATTAAGATAGCCACAAAACAATATTGAGGAACTTATAAGTTTTAGCTATCAACTAAAAGAGAACTTACAAAAAAACTCGTGATCCGACTGTATCGGAACACGAGTTTTTTCAAAATGAATACATTTCAATTATAGGACAAAGATCCTTCATTCGATGAAACAGTCATGCGTATCGACAATGATCCAATGTAATTTAAAAAAGCCACTGAAATTCCTGGATTCCTCCATAATCCAAGACACTTCCAGAAAATAAAGTCGAGATTTACTCTTTATATTGATCTCTGTCTGCGTGGAGCAGTTTACCTTCAGTCAATATCTGCTTTAGTAGTGATTACAATAACTTATTAATCACTATTACCCCTGAAAATTGAACTCATGAGTAAAGCTATACGTAAATGAAGTGAGTTTTTTGCATCATGAACGGAATAATTCAACATGTCCTCACATTTGGCAATTCGGTATTTAACGGTATTACGGTGAACAAACAGTTTCCTGGATGTAATAGCAAGTTCACAATTATTATCCAAATATACCAATAAGGTATTAACTAAGTCTTTTTCATCTTTATTTTTCGGGTAGGATAAAGAACGTAAAGTATTTTCATAAAATTTTTTTAAATCTTTTTCGGGAATTAACCGAATCAGTTCGATTAATTGCTTGGTCTCGTAAAAGTTGATAAATTTATTTTGAAACAGTTCAGCCCCATTTGTCCATGCCTCCACTGCCTCTTCGTATGTAAGGTGGATATAGGTAAGGTCATTAGAAAAGTTACCAACTCCAAACGACAACGAAATTTTTAGATTTGAATAAGCCTCATTCTGGAACTCCTTCAGCCGTTCTTCTATTATGCTTTTAATCGAATCATTAATATTCAGAGGAGCTTGCATCAAAATAACAAAATATCCATCTTTCATAAAAACGATGTTGTTAGTATCTATTTTTAAAAATGATTTATGTAAAAATTTATATAAATAGTCGTATAATCTATTCATTATGTCTGCACTTTTTTGTAAAGCGTTTTGTTTATCATCATCAATCTTACATACAATGCATACATATTTCATATTGTCGATTAAGCCATGCTGTTTTCCCCTATGAATAATTTCTTGTTTGTTAGAAATCTTTCCATCAACAAGGGAAGCAAAAAAGTTATTTTCTAACAAACGACTGTTTTCTCTAATAGCCTCGTTTTTAAGCAGCGTGAATGAAATGACTGTTGATGCTTGTTCTATAGCTAATTGTGAAGATGGATATGAAAGCTTCTCAGGGTGAAGAATTAATAGAAAATAGGGATAGGGACGCATTGTTTTCACCCGAAACATTTTTATAGAAATGTCCGTATTTTGGATGTCGATAGTAAGCTGGTTTTTCTCTAGGTATGTTTCTATATCACGTTTAATTTGTTCTTGAACATTTTTCATAACGATTTTCATATTTCCTGTACGAAAGTGATGAGAAAAGGATGTCACATCACCAATAGGATCAAGTAGGAGAACAGGACATTTTAATAGGGAGCCAAGATTTTCAATTAAAGAATTCAGACTGTAGCCTTTTATCATCATATTGGTAAATTCCTTGTGAATATGCATCGCATAGAATAACTCTTCAATTTGGTTATCCCATATAAAGCTTAATAATTGATGAGCAACCGCACCTAATGTTAATGTCTCTGGAATTTGAATAATTGGAAATTCTAATGAATCGGCCAATTCGATTACATCCTGCGGGATCTCATCAATGAATCTTTTAAGTTTAATGGCAATCCCTGCACATGGAAGTTCATTAATTTGGGAAATGAGATTGCATAATGCATGGGGGTCGTTTTTAAAAGCGTATCCTGTTGTCAATAATAGGGAGTTCTTAGCTAAAAAATTGATGGCATCTGGTGTTTCTGAAATCTCAATTGATTCTACTTTCCTTTTAAGTCCGGCATGTCCAGCGATAATTTTGGCTTCTTGAAACACATCAACGATAAATAAATCTTCTACCTTTTTCATCATACACCTTCTAATTCTACATTTTGTCAGTTTTTATTACTAGAAAGGGAAGCAAACGAACCTTGTTAAATTTGGACAAAAATTTAAATGGAAATTGTTTACATCGCATAATGATTTTATGAATGAATCGGCTTATAATCAATTGTATAGAGGATTGAAGGTTAATGAAACTGTTTTCAAGATTTTTTTTTACATTCCATAAATCCCAAGTTCTTATTATATTTAGAAACTATATTTATATTTTGAAGCGTATACAATCCGCCAGTTCTCTATCATTTTTCTCAGGTACGATGCTCGCATTCGTTCATCTATATTGTTTTTGTTTAAGGCTGTTTTCGCATACTTTGTTGCTATTTACGAAGTAGTGCAGTGTGGTTGATTGCCCCTCCAGGTGCTCGCTTTCCGCGGGGCGGGCGGTGAGCCTCCTCGGCGTAAACGCCTGTGGGGTCTCACCTGTCCCGCTGCTCCCGCAGGAGTCTTGCACTTCCGCTCCAATCAACCTAAAATAGTTTCGTTTTAAAAACAACAATCTTTAAGAAAAGAGCCTTGTTTAAAAAGCGCAACAGGAACGAGAGGATGTGGTTAAAGGGGCTTAATTGATGGAAACGTGAAATAGTCAGGAAAAGAGTCCGAATATTTAAAAAATTGATCAGTGTTGACGGCCTTGGTGAGGGTGCCGTACAAAACAAGGTAACAGCCAAGGCTGCGCATCTCGCTTCCTGTCTTCATAAAGGTGGATGCGATTAAGTTGGGGAGATGGATTGTGAGTTTCATTCCAAAATTGCTTGATAGAAGTTTTAGCGGAATCTACTAAATCTCAAAACGATGTTCAGAATAGTTGTATTTAATTCCGAATACGATTTCAGCTGCAAAAGCAAGATGTTCGTTTCTTCATTATGCAACTTGTAAAAGAGGATTCTCCTTAAAAGTTTTTAAAAATTTGATTTCCCACAGAAAGGAATGAACCTATGGCTACATATGATTTACTCATTAGAAATGGAAATCTTGTAATGTTTGATTCGATTGTTCAAGGAGATATTGCAATTAAGGAAGGGAAAATTAAAGAAGTGACTATCGGAAAAAATATTGATGCTTTAGCAACAAGAGAAATTAATGCTGAGGGGCAGCACATCCTCCCAGGATTAATTGATACTCATGTTCATTTCAACGAGCCAGGCAGAACTGAGTGGGAAGGTGTTCAAACTGGTAGCAGAAGTTTAGCGGCAGGTGGGGTGACAACCTATTTTGATATGCCATTGAACAGTACACCACCAACAATCAATAAAGAATATTTGGCATTAAAGAGAGCTTGCTCCGAAGAAAAGTCGGTAGTCAATTGCCGCTTTTGGGGTGGACTTATACCGGAAAATATTGAGAATATTAAGGAACTTGATGAAAATGGAGTAATTGGATTTAAAGCTTTTATGTCACCGAGCGGAATTGTCGATTTCAATCATGTCGATGATAGTACGATTTTTAAAGGGATGAGAGAAATTGCCTCTGTAGGTTCACTTTTAGCCGTTCATGCTGAAAGTACAGTGATTTGTGATCAGCTTGCACAAGAAAAACAAAGACAAAAAAAGACGACTGCAAAAGACTTCGTCGAATCAAGACCGATAATTTCCGAAATTGAAGCGGTAAGAAGAATAATTTCATATGCAGAAGCTACAGGGTGTAAACTGCATATTGTTCATGCGAGCAGCCGCAAAGTAGTGGAAGTCATCAATCAGGCAAAACAAAGAGGCCTGGATATTACGGTAGAAACATGCCCTCATTATTTATCTTTGACATTAAAAGATTTAGAGGAAAAAGGCGGTTTGGCAAAATGCTGCCCTCCCCTGCGTGATGATGAAGAAGTGGAACAATTATGGGAAGCTGTAGCAAACGGTGAAATTGACGTAATAGCATCCGACCATTCACCAGCACCTGCCTCTATGAAAGAAGTAATAAATGATGACTTTTTCAGTGCCTGGGGTGGGATTTCCGGTGCCCAATCTACACTCAATATTATGTTGACAGAGGGGCATTTCAACCGTAATCTTCCTCTGGGGAAAATTGTTGAATTAACATCAACGAATCCAGCTAAGTTATTTGGCCTTTATCCCCATAAAGGGATAATAGCCGTTGATAGCGACGCTGATCTGGCGATAGTTAATCTGAACAAAAGCTTCGAGCTGAAAAAGGAAGATTTGTTCTACCGCCATCAGCAGTCGCCTTATGTTGGCAGGACATTCAAAGGGCAAGTAACAACAACGATCGTCAATGGGGATATTGTTTTTGAAAATGGAAGCATTACCACTGTGGAAAAAATTAAAATCTAGGATTGTTAAGCATAAAGGACTGGAGAAAATCTTTTTATCTATAATGAACAAAAATATAAAACGTTTTTATCAATTAGGCATAAAGACTAATTAAATGAAAGCGGTTAATATTTATATAAGGGACTTAATCGTTTCTAACACAAGCTAATAATATATGAAAAGAAGCTACAATTATAAGTTTATTAATAGCGGGAAATGGGCACACCATGAGTCACATATTTCAAATAAAATACGATTAAAAGGAGAGTTTAAAAGATGGGTTATCCTAAAGATTTATTAGCAAGCAGATCAATAATTGAGCACGGTAAATATGCGTTAATTGCACCTGAAGGATTGGTTAATAATGTTATTCCGGGATTTGAGAATTGTATCATTTCCATTTTGGGTTCTCCAAAGCTTGGAGCAAGTTTTGTCGATTACATTGTGACAATGCAAAAGGATGGAAAGAACAGCGAGGGGTTTGGTGGACAAGAAGATGTTGAGACATTTGTCTATGTTATTGAAGGGAAAATAAAAGCTGCTGCGGGTGAACAGGAGTTTGTCCTCGATGAAAGCGGTTATTTATATTGTCCGCCCGGAACAAAGATGTATTTAGAAAACCAATCGGATGGAGATTCTAAACTTTTCCTATATAAGCAAAAGTATCGTCCGCTTGAAGGACGGAGGCCATGGGTTCATTCAAACCATGCGAACAACATCGAATTCAGGATTTATGATGATATGCATAATGTCCATCTCAAGGATCTTTTGCCTGCTGATATAGATTTTGATATGAATTTTCATATTCTTTCCTTTGATCCTGCTGCATCTCATCCATTCATCGAAACACATGTGCAAGAACATGGAGCCTACTTACTCTCGGGAGAAGGGATGTATAATCTGGATAATCAGTGGGTTCCTGTAAAGAAAGGAGATTACATTTTTATGGGTCCATATGTACATCAAGCAGCCTATGCGGTAGGCAGAGAAAATTTAACATATGTTTACTCTAAAGATTGTAATCGTGATGCATCCTTGTAAAAGGTCACATCATATAGAAGAAATGAGTAGATGACAACTTCAAGAGATTTAATGCGGGCAGAATTGTATTTTAGGGAGATCCGGTAAGTGTAATTCAAAACCATTAAATATAAAAGAGGTGCTGAGGTATGGACCAGAATGTAATTTTGAACAAAAAGTCGATAATAGAGGAAAGAGTTTTTGAAATCGATAAAATAGCAAAATTCGATTCTAATGCACCACAAAAAAATTATTTCTATGAAACGGATAAAACTGTTGGGGCAGTTTGGTGTCTTGAACCTGAGCAGGAAGTATATTTACATTCCCATTCGAATGTTGATGATATTTGGGTCTGCATTGAGGGGGAAGGAACATACTTCCCTGACCTCGAGAATGAGATCACGATCAGAAAAGGAATGGTAGTATTGGCCAAGCCTAATCAAATTCATGGAATGCGAAATACAGGAAACAGCCGATTCATGTTTGTAGGCTTTGCTGCAGGGGCATTGCCTATGGATATAACAAGATATTAAAAAAATGCTAAGTTTATTAAACATTATAAAATAATTTAAGTTTCTTCTTTTAAAAAACAAAAAAGTGATTAAGGCGAAGCGATTGTAGTGAAGACAGCGCTTCGCTTATATTTTTATTTATAAAAAGTAATGATTTTGTAATTTCTACGATTGGCTTCCTTAAAAACTAGCAAACAGATTTTATAAAAATCCAGAAATCGGAAATGGTGATGATTAAGATGAAACAGCAAGGAGTTACTGTAACATTATTCTCCTCTTTACAGTGGCTTATTTTTATTTTTGCCAATACGGTTGTCGTACCAATTTCTGTAGGAGCAGCATTCCAGCTTCCTACAGAAACAATTGAAATGACGATAAGGTGCTCCTTTATCTTTACCGGAATATCCTGTATTCTGCAGGCATGGGTTGGGCATCGTTATCCATTATTGGACAGCCATTCAGGGCTAATGTGGGGTCTGATGATAAATATGGGCATCTCTGCATCTGCACTCGGATTGGATTTTGCAACCGTAGGGGGAGGAATTGCAACAGGTATTTTGCTAGCTGGAGCTGTAACCGTACTGCTAGCGGCATTTAACCTGATTTATATCATACAAAAAGTAATTAAGCCGATGGTGATAAGTGTTTATATATTTTTACTGACCTTTCAGCTCATCTTTATTTTCTTCAAAGGTATGTTTAAAATAACCGAAAGTGGAACAATTGATCTCCCTGTCAGTTTGTTTTCAATCTTGATTGTCATCTTCGTCGGCTTTTTAAAGATTAAAGGAGGGAAAATACTAGGCAATTTTTCAATCCTGATCGGAATTATCGTAGGGTGGTCATTATATCGATTTATTTTCCCTTCAGATCTTCCGACGGCTAGCTCTTCAGGTATGGCATTCACTTTCTTTCCCCTTGGAACTCCAAACTTGAATATTGGTATTATTTTTGTTTCCTTCTTTGCTGTCCTTCTGAATTTAACGAATTCTTTCGCTTCTATTCAAGCAGTTGCCGATGTTTACAAGGAAAAGGTGGAACATAGTCAATACAGGAGATCTATTTTTGTAACAGGTATTTTTGCGTTTATCACTTCGATTTTTGGCTTGGTCCCTTTTACACCATTTACATCTACGATAGGTTTTTTACAAAGTACCAATTTATTCAAACGAAAGCCATTCATTATAAGCGGATTTTTGTTTACTCTCCTTGGAGTTATTCCGCCATTAGGGAGATTCTTAGGAACAATACCATTAACAATAGGTAACGCTGTTTTATTTGTCGCATACCTTCAATTGTTCGGGACCGCATTAAACAGTCTGAAAGGAACGTTATTCAACTCTGAAACGATACTCCGTTTAGCAGGGCCGGTCCTAGTTGGAGTTAGCATTATGAACATCCCGCCAGCATTATTCGGCAGTATACCTGTCCTCTTGCAGCCTTTCATTACAAATGGTCTCATTATGGGTGTCATTATATCGATCTTTTTGGAGAAATTCATTAATTGGAATAAATTAATGAATAAGTTGGAGGTCGGGCAGTAACCGATCTATCTACCTGAAGATGGAAAAGTAAAGTGATTATTTTAAAAAAAATGGGCTTTCATTTTGCGAGTGAAGAAAAAAGGTGTTCATACCATACTGACTATATTTGACACCTCTAACGATAAACTTGAAATTGATTATAAGAAAACAAAACAATAAATTTGAGAACTTGAAATCGAAAACAAACTAAGTATTGAACCCGTTCAAAGGGAGGAGAGATTACCTGGTTTAAGAAAATTATCTCGGCGTATGCCGGGAGTCAAACTAATTTTAGAGGAGGAATACATCATGGGAGAATATGTGAAAGTAGGTAATCTTCAAGTGGCTTCGATACTTTTTGAATTTATCAATAAAGATGGGCTGCCTGGAAGCGGACTGAATCAGGAACAATTTTGGGATGATTTTGAAAAATTGGTACATGACATGTCTCCAAAAAACAAAAAATTATTAGCTCGTCGTGATGAAATTCAAACCAAAATCAATACATGGCACAGGGAAAATAAAGAGATGGACTTTGCTGAATATAAAACATTTTTACAAGAAATTGGCTATCTCGAACCTGAAGGAGAAGACTTTCATATTACCACAGAAGGGGTAGATGATGAAATTGCCTTCCAAGCCGGTCCGCAGCTAGTTGTCCCGGTTGATAATGCTCGTTATGCTATTAACGCTTCAAATGCAAGGTGGGGAAGCCTTTATAATGCCCTATATGGTACAGATGTTATTAGCGAAAAAGAAGAAGCCTACCGAGAAGGGAGCTACAATGAAGTACGCGGTGGAGAAGTCATTTCATTTGCAAAGGATTTTCTTGATCAAGTAACTCCTTTAAAGGATCATTCACATAAAGACGCTGTGAAATATACAGTAGTAGATGGGAAATTAGCTGTTACACTCAAAAATGGAGAAATTACGAGTTTAGTAGAGGAATCTAAGCTAGTTGGCAATCAAGGTGAATACGGAAAGCCATCGGCGATATTATTAAAAAATAATGGGTTGCATTTTGAAATTCAGATTGATAGAAGTCATCCGATCGGTAAAATAGATAAAGCAGGCGTTAAGGACATTCTAATGGAATCTACTCTTACGACCATTATGGATTGTGAGGATTCTGTTGCGGCAGTGGATGCTGATGATAAAGTCCTGGTCTATCGAAATTGGTTAGGTCTTATGAGGGGGGATCTGGCTGTAACTTTCAAAAAGGATAATAAATTGATGACACGTACAATGAACCCGGATCGTTTATACAGAGCTCCAAATGGAGAAGAATTCTCTTTACCTGGCCGTTCACTTATGTTTGTCCGTAACGTGGGACATTTAATGACCACAAACGCAGTCCTGGATGCAAATGGTGAGGAGATTCCTGAAGGGATTATGGATACAGTCATGACTAGTTTACTTGCCAAACATTCCTTGTTGGGGAATGGTAAATATCAAAATTCATCTAAAGGATCAGTTTATATCGTTAAGCCAAAAATGCATGGATCCGAAGAGGTGGCTTTTGCCAATGAGCTCTTTGATCGTGTGGAAGACATGCTTGGTCTACAGCGAAATACACTGAAAATTGGTGTTATGGACGAAGAACGTCGAACTTCATTGAACTTGAAAGCTTGTATCCGCCAAGTTAAAGAAAGAGTGGCATTTATTAATACAGGGTTCTTAGATCGAACGGGAGACGAAATTCTTACTTCTATGGAAGCTGGACCTATGATCCTCAAAAATAACATGAAAGGATCAAAATGGCTACAAGGTTATGAAAAATCGAATGTCAATGTAGGTCTAGCAACCGGTTTTCAATGTCGAGCTCAAATTGGTAAGGGAATGTGGGCAATACCTGACATGATGGCGGAAATGCTAACGCAAAAGATTGGCCATCTGAAAGCGGGGGCGAATACAGCATGGGTGCCTTCACCGACTGCAGCGACATTGCATGCTCTTCATTATCATCAAGTGGATGTAAAAAAGGTGCAAGATGAGTTGAAAAAGAATCCAGTAAATTTACGTGATGATATTTTGGAAATCCCGGTGGCTCAAAACCCCGAATGGAGTCCGGAAGAAATTCAGCAAGAGCTGGATAACAATGCCCAAGGTATCCTCGGTTATGTTGTACGTTGGGTAGAACAAGGAATTGGTTGTTCCAAAGTACCAGATATCAATAATGTAGGGTTGATGGAAGACCGTGCCACACTAAGAATTTCGAGTCAGCATATCGCTAACTGGCTTCACCACGGAATTTGTACAAAAGGACAGGTTTTGGAGACTTTACAACGAATGGCTAAAGTAGTGGATGAACAAAACAGTGGAGATTCAGCCTATCAATGTATCGCGGATAATTACGACAGCTCAGTGGCGTTCCAAGCTGCATGCGACCTAGTGTTTCAAGGCTATAACCAACCAAGTGGGTATACTGAGCCTATCCTGCATCGTCGACGCATTGAAGCGAAGGAAAATAAGTGTAAACATTAAGTGATTTCTGGGGCATCAGACCAACCAGATGCAATGTTATTAAATACATGAGGCTTAGCATAGTGTCAGATCTTAACTTCAACCAGTAATTCATACGGGGCTTCGGATAAAAATGAGTGAGTATTCGATAAAATGGGGAACAAGTAATCACGATTACTTGTTCCCCATTTTGGTCTAATTCTTTATAAAAAGAAAAAGCAAATAAAACATATGTGAATTAGATGTAACAAAGATTAGACATCATCTTTTTAGGTTTGCAGTCCATCAAAAGTTAATTTGGCCGGCATAAGTGGAACTAGCATCTCAATTAACTAAAAAAAACCATTTAATATGATGAGGAGCTGCCTGTAATAAAAGTTCTCATAGAAATCTGTATATATACACATTATTGGTTGTCTTTCAGTTGGTTATTTTGCACAAAAAAACACCGAAATACTAACAAAATTGTCAATGAAGTTAAATGCGAAAGCAAGTAAAATAATAGATGATATAAATTTTGTGAATGTTCATGACATCAAAGGCTATTGCGAAGGGAAGCGATATGATGGGCAATCAAAATGAAAAATTAATAGATGAAAAGGATGATGTTGCGTTCGATGATAGAATGGTTGGCATTTTTCGGGGCAACAGAGAGTAATGGGGTGACACGGATATTATATTCCAAGGAAAGGATGAGCGCACAGCAGGCAATGAAAGCTGAGGATGGGAAAAAACTTATTATATATTTTGTTAGTGTATGATTTAGGGGGTCCCTCCGGTGGAATCATTCCGACCAGTTCCCATATGGAAACGGACAAGGATGGGGCGTCACCGCCTTTATACGGTGAAAATCATTAAGAGTGATCATGCGGGCACCACTCCCATTGGATACAGGAAGGATGCTGTCGTCTGGCTTCGGAATTCAATGTTCCGAATGGCATCGGAGAGGAAGAGGTTTTTGAAAGGTTTTGTAAGGACATTTTCGACTCTCGATTCCCTGGCAAAGAAAGCGGAAATGAGGCTGGGGTTTCACAATGGATGGGTGTCAAACCTGTTGCGATGGATATGGATAAGGGAATCGGATTTTTGAATGAAATACTTTATAAAATAGCCTTTTGAAGGAGTTGGTAAAAATGGCATATTCAGAATTGAATGCACCGATGAGAACGATCATGACACCAGGACCGGTCGAAGTTGACCCGCGTGTTTTAAGGGCGATGAGCACACCGATATTGGGGCAATTCGATCCTGCATTCACCACTATCATGAATGAAGTGATGGAAATGCTGCGTTTGGTTTTTCAAACTAAAAATAAATGGGCGTTCCCGATAGATGGCACCTCAAGATCCGGTAATGAAGCGATTCTATGCAGCATCATTGAGCCGGGGGATAAGGTACTGGTTCCTATATTCGGAAGGTTCGGTCATTTATTGGTGGAAATCTGTGAGCGATACGGAGCTGAAGTCCATACGATGGAATGTCCTTGGGGAGAAGTGTTCGAACCGCAAGCAGTCATTGCGGAAATCAAGAAAGTCTCCCCAAAAATAACAGCAATCGTGCATGGGGAAACCTCCACTGGTTGTATGCAGCCTTTGAAGGAAATCGGGCGGGCCTGCCGTGAATTGGGTGTCCTGCTTGTTGTGGATGCGGTTGCCTCCATCGGGGGCACAGATGTTAAGGTGGATGAATGGTGTATTGATGGATTGATAGGAGGGACACAAAAATGCTTGTCCGTTCCTTCCGGTATGGCACCGATTACGTATAATGAGCGAATAGAAGAAATCATCCAGTCCCGCAAAAAGGTGGAACGTGGTATTGCCACGGATGAAGACAACCAACAGGTTTCGCTCAGCCGTCCGATCGCCAGTAATTATTTCGATTTAAGCATGCTGCAGGATTATTGGGGACCGCGTCGTTTGAATCATCATACAGAAGCAACTTCCATGATTTATGCGTTACGTGAAGGATTGCGCCTTGTGCTCGAAGAAGGTCTGGAAACGCGCTTTGCCCGTCATGAACTCCACGAAGCTGCTCTCGTTGAAGGGATCAAGGCAATGGGACTAATGTTATTCGGGGATGGGAAAAACAAACTTCCATGTGTAACTTGCATTGAAATTCCAAAAGGAATCGATGGTGAAGCTGTAAGAGACATGCTGTTGAATGAATTTGGCATCGAAATCGCTTCCTCATTTGGTCCGCTTCACGGGAAAATCTGGAGAATCGGGACTATGGGATTCAGTTGCAGGAAAGAAAACATCCTGTTTGTATTGGCCTCTTTGGAAGCTGTCCTTTTGCGCCAAGGGTTCCAAGTTAATCGGGGAGAGGCTTTGCAGGCTGCGCTTGATGTATATGTAGGAAAGAAGGAGAAAATGGTAGCATCACAAGGATCTCTTTGATTAATGGATGTCCATGTGCATTTCAGCAATCCTGGCAATGATCATCGAAAAGGCATGGAGGGAAAATCGCTAATCAGACGGATGGGATAAGTGAACGGGAGTGCGGGGAGTCGTTAATAGTGATAGATTTCCGTATTGCGGTCAATAACCAGAAGAAGGGTTATAAAATAGGGGAGGGGGGATTCCAATCGGGAATCCCCCTTTTTTTCTATGCTTACGTATCCTTGGCAAATCAAGGGAGAGGAAACCGGACAAATGGATTGCTTGTCCGGTTTCAAACGTTACTTATTCAACTTGGTCAACGAAATATTGATTTTTCCTGAATACCATCGCTTCCATGGTTGCAATCAATTCCCTTTCATTTAACACGTCTATTTTATACCAGGCCAGTTTATGGTTTTTCTTGATCTCTTCCGCTCTGGCAGTTAAAGTTTCACCCCGTTTGCCAGCTGATAAGAAATTGATGTTGTTTGAAACGCCAACCGCTATTTTGCCATATGAATTGCTGGCTGCTGCGAACACGTAATCAGCAAGTGAAAAGATAATGGCACCATGAACCGTTCCGTGGCTATTTAGCATGTGGTCACTTGGAATCAATTCTGCTTCCGCTGTGCCGGGACCGAGTTTCGTCAATCTCATTCCTAGAAAAGAAGCATATGGTTCGTCGACTAGTACTTGTTTGATTTGATCGTAATGCAATTCGTGAATATCCTTATCTAAATGTGCGGTCATGGAAATCCCCCTTTTTAATGGTCTTTTGCTGAACTTATCCCATATCCGGTGTTTGATTTGAACAGTACTTCAGCAAAACTGTTTTCCTCATCTTTTGCCTTTGACAAGATTGTGCCTAAATAAGCTCCAATAAAGCCGAGCGGCACGGTGAAAATGGTCGGGTTGCTCATCGTAAAGAGGGGATCGCCTGTGAAAATCCCCATTCCAGGTTCCGGGTTCCATACATTGGGGCTAAGCATGACCAGTATGATGGAGCTGAGTAACCCGAATGACATTCCTGTGATCGCTCCGGTTGAGTTGAAGCGTTTCCAATATATTGTGCAAAGGATGATCGGTAAATTGGCACTGGCAGCAATCCCAAGCGCGAGGACTGAAAGAAAAGCGACATTCATTGATTGTGCGAATAAAGCAAGTAGAATCGAAATGACCGCTACGCCGACAGAAGCCAATCGGGCAACGAGTACTTGCTGTTTTCCCGTAATATTTCCATCTTTGATGATTTCACCATATATATCATGTGCAAAAGCGGATGCCGATGTTAAAACAAGACCGGATACAACCGCTAAAATCGTGGCAAATGCTACCGCAGAAACGAATGCGAATAAAAATTCACCTCCAATGGTTAATGCAAGAAGAGGAGCGGCCATGTTTCCAGCCGGGTTTGCATCGACGATCCGCTCAAACCCGACGAAAGATGCAGCGCCGAAACCAAGGAAAATCGTCATGATGAAAAATACCCCTATAAACCATGTGGAATATACGACGGATTTCCTTGCAGTAGCTGCGTCCTTTACTGTAAAGAAGCGGACGAGTAAATGCGGAAGGCCGGCTGCTCCAAGGACAAGCGACATATTGAATGAAATCATGTCGAGTCCATCGGTGTATTTATTTCCTGGATTCAAAAAATCCTTTCCGAGCGGTGTTGCAGTTTGGACATGATGGAACATTTCTGAAATGTTGAAATTAAAACGCGAAAATACGATGAACGTCAACACGGCAGAACCGCCTAGCAAGAGAACCGCCTTGGTGATCTGCACCCAGCTTGTCGCTGTCATCCCTCCGAAAATCACATAAATCGTCATCAGTACACCGACAAGCAGTACGGATAGCCAATAATCGATGCCGAGCAAGAGTTTAATTAATCCTCCTGCACCGACAAGTTGGGCAATCATGTAAAAGATTGAAATGACAAGTGTGTTAGCCGCAGCTATCCCTCGCACTTTTTTTGATTTGAAGCGTGCTGAAATCATATCTGCCAGCGTAAACTTACCTAGATTGCGTAGTGGTTCCGACACTAGATACAATAAGACAAGAAAGGCAACAAGGTTCCCGATGCTCATGTAAAAGCCATCAAAACCAATCAGTGCGATTGCACCCGTAATTCCGAGGAAAGATGCGGCTGACATAAAGTCACCTGCCACGGCCAATCCATTCTGCCATGCTGTCAATCCGCCGCCGGCCGTATAAAAATCACTGGCATTTTTCGTCTTCTTAGAAGAGTAATAGGTTATAGTAAGCGTTAACAAGATGATGCCCAAAAAAAGCGTGAGGGATAAAATGCTCATTCGCCAAGCTCCTTCTCATATTTATTCAAGATTTTTTTTGCCATCTTGTCGTACTTCGCTGCTTTTTTTATATAGACGATTCCCCCTATCCATACGACGGCAAATTGGAGGAGTGCGTATACCCAAGCCCAAGTAATATGGAAGAAGGCTTCGCCTTTCAACACTTCGCTATAAGCAGCTAAAATTGGCAGAACAAAATAAAAAGCAAGAAAGAAGAGAGTGACAGGTACGATAAAAGCTTTTTTCCTTTGGATTAGTTCCTTGAATTCTTCCGTTTCAATTAATTGACGATACTTATTTCCTCTGTCATGTCCTGATGGTGAATGCCCATTTTTAGCCTGTGATTCCATGGTAAGCCCCCTTTTAAGT
The DNA here is from genome assembly GCF_042787955.1 of Peribacillus sp. YIM B13477. NCBI lineage: Bacteria > Bacillati > Bacillota > Bacilli > Caryophanales > Bacillaceae > Peribacillus > Peribacillus sp. YIM B13477. The sequence continues at coordinate 727,595 of NZ_JBHZPD010000002.1, read as the reverse complement.
AGTACGTTTTTAAAACGAGTGTTTGATAAAATGATATATCATTGTTAAAATTAACATAGTCTGAAAATTTAGTAAATTAGTATTTTGTCTATTCAGTCATTTTGTCTGAATTATAAAAACATGATTGACAACGTAGAAATGACGTATTAATCTTGAACTAAATCATAACAATAATTTATTCTCCGTTTTATTACTGTTATGAATGTCGGTGGGACAATAGTAAAATTGAGGGGGACTGAAAAAATGTACAATCCGGAAGTTGAAACGGCTTCGCGTGCTGAAATGGAAAGTTTACAAATGGCACGCCTTAAAAAAACGATTAGCCATGTTTATGAAAATGTACCTTATTACAGAGAAAAGTTTAGGGAGATGGGCCTGGAACCAGAAGATATTCAAACTCTAAACGATGTGATAAAGCTTCCCTTTACAAAAAAACAGACGCTTCGTGATCAGTATCCATTCGGTTTATTTGCCGTTCCGATGGAGGATGTAACACGTATTCATGGTTCATCCGGAACGAGCGGAAAGCCTACAATTGTCGGGTATACGAAAAATGATTTGGAAAACTGGGCAACTATCGTCGCACGTGGAATTGTAGCTGCAGGAGGCCGCAAGTCAGATATTTTCCATAACGCATATGGATATGGTCTGTTTACAGGGGGGCTGGGCTTGCATTGCGGGGCAGAAAAGCTAGGAGTTGCGACAGTACCCATTTCAGGGGGGAATACCGATAGGCAGATTACGATCATCAATGACTTTAAACCGCGAGGCATTTGCGGAACCCCTACTTATATTTTGAATATCGCTGAAAAGATGGAAGAGATGGGAATTGATCCTGCTGATAATGGGCTTGAGTACGGAATTTTCGGAGCTGAGCCATGGTCGGAGGCAATGAGGGCAACACTTGAGAGGAAACTAAAATTGAAAGCCATCGATATTTACGGATTAAGTGAAATCATGGGGCCGGGAGTTGCGATTGAATGTCATGAAGCACAGGATGGACTCCATATCGCAGAAGACCATTTTCTTGTCGAGGTCATTAACCCGGACACGCTTGAACCGGTTGAGGACGGCGAAGATGGGGAACTTGTATTCACCAGCCTTACAAAGGAAGCGCTTCCAATCATTCGTTACCGTACAGGGGACATCGCCTCAATTACACATGAACCGTGTAAATGCGGGCGTACGACAACTAGAATGTCCCGTGTTAAGGGCAGAACGGATGATATGATCATAGTCAGGGGAGTGAATGTATTTCCATCTGAAATAGAGCGTGTGTTATTCCAAATGGAGGGAATTGTGCCGCACTATCAGATTCATCTCGTTAAGAAGGGAAATATGGATGGTGTTGAATTGCACATTGAAATTGAAAGCGGTTTCTACAAAGAGATTGAAGAAGACTTAACGCATGGGAATGTAGAGAGATTAAGGAAAACGGTTCAGCATCATTTGAAATCCGCATGTCTTGTCACGATGGATATTGTTGTCAACATCCCAAAAAGCATTCCCCGTTCAGAAGGAAAAGCGATTCGTGTCGTTGATAAGCGGAAGGATGAAGTCATTCGTTTGTAAATTCCATGCTCATGAATATGGATGTTAAACCGGACGATTCTGTCGTTCAGTTCTTTCCAGCTGAAGTATCGATTGGAATAAGTGGAGCTGAAGAAATCGAACAAGTAAACGCCATACATAAAGCGGATGCAATCGTGTTTAAATATGGGTTTATCTCTTAATGGAAGAGAAGATGGAGCCAATCATTAAATGGAGAAGGAGGAGGGCCTCTTGTCAAAATATACAGTTGTGGATCAAGAAACCTGCATTGCATGCGGTGCCGCTGCACCTGAAATCTTTGATTACAATGATGAGGGAGTGGCATTTGTCATCCTGGATGAAAATGAAGGAACTGCAGAGGTCGCAGAAGGTTTATTTGATGATCTGGATGATGCGGCGGAGGGTTGTCCGACAGATTCTATCAAAGTGGAAACTTCGCCCTTTAAAGTTTTAGTGGATTAAAAGATTTAAAGAAACCCAGAAAATTTCCTTTTACTTTAAAAAAAGACAGAATAGTCTTGCATTAAGTATAACAGTAAAATATAATAACGTTATATAAACGTTATATTTGAAAAAAGAGGTGATTTGGATGAACGTTCTTTTAAATGATATGGCAGGAGAAGAAAAGCTAAATCAATTCATTGCCAGAATCGAAGCGGGAGAAAAGATAGAGGCGGATGATTGGATGCCGGAAGAATACCGGGGCACTTTAATCAAATTAATATCAATGCATGGAATCAGTGAAATCATGGGGGCGCTTCCAGAAAAGGAATGGGTACCTAAAGCCCCGACTTTAAATAGGAAACTTGGAATCATGGCAAAGGTGCAGGATGAAATGGGGCATGGGCAATTATTGCTTCGCGTCGCCGAGGATTTGCTAAAGCCTTACAGTAAAAAACGGGATGACCTCATGCAAGATTTGTTTAAAGGAGATTTAAAGTTTCATAATGTTTTCCATATGGAAGCCAAATCCTGGGGCGATGCTGGATTGATTGGCTGGCTGGTTGATGGTGCAGCCATCATTTCCCAGACGAACATGCTTGGCGCCTCATACGGGCCTTATGCCCGGGCATTACAGAGGATTTGCGCGGAAGAAGTTTTTCACGCGCAGCACGGTGAAGCGATAATCATGGCTTTGGCTGAAGGGACGGAAGAACAAAGGAAATTGGTTCAAGACTCCATCAATTATTGGTGGGAATCTTTATTACTTTTCTTTGGACCTCCCAGTAAGAAAGAAGTGGGCACATCCAAACAGGATATAACGATTAAGTACAAAATCAGAACCAGTACGAATGAAGAACTTCGACAAGCTTTTTTTTCAAAATATGTGAAGCGGATCCTTTCACTTGGCTTCAGCATTCCAGATGAAACGCTTAGGTTTGACAAAGAGTCTGAAACCTGGATTTACCAACAACCCGATTGGGGGAAATTGAAGGTGTTCGCAAGGAATGAAGGTCCCCGTTCGCAGGATCGCTTAAGTCTTCGAAGAAATTCTTATGAAAAAAATAAATGGGTACGCGAGGCATTGGCTCCAAAGGTCATTTAAGGGAGGGGGAAGGACGATATGGAAACTAGACAAGGAAATTACTTTGAAGAATTTGAAGTATTCAGCCGTAAAACGCAATCATCACCCGTTCAATACCACTTCAGCCTGCTCGCCCCGAATGAGGATATCGCCATCATGATGGCACAAGAAAATTTCATGAGACGTGAAGCGGTTGATGATATCTGGGTCGTGAAGAGACGGAATATACGGAAAATGACGGCCGAGGAAAAGAAAACGCTTCAACGTATCGATAATAAAGACTACAGGACCACAAAAGGGTACGGGTATTTAAAGAAAAAATGGCGGAAGTATGAGCAGGGAATGCTCGATGAAAAAGAGATAATGTCTTGGGCTGGAGGTGTGAAAAATGAGGAATGAATCATTGAAGGACATCGCAATCAAGGAATTGCTGCTTCAACTGGCGGACGATGACTTCATCCATTCATACCGTGGTGCAGAATGGTTGGGACTCGCACCGCATATCGAAGAAGATGTTGCATCCGCCTCGATATCCCAAGACACGATGGGGCATTCAGCCATTTATTATAAGTTACTTGATGAACTCGGTGAAGGGGATGCGGATAAGCTGGCTCATGACCGTCCCGCCAAGGAACGGCGCAATGCGATCATTCTCGAATTGGTCAATGGTCCTGGTCACTATATGAAAGACCCGGATTATGATTGGGCGTTTGCGGTAGTGCGGAATTATTTTTATACCCAAGCCAAAGCAATTAAGGTTCAATCCCTTCATTCATGTTCATATGAACCGCTTGCTGAAGTGGCACAAAAGGTACAGATGGAACTTTACTATCATTTGATGCACTGGAAAACCTGGTTCGTCCAATTGCTGGGATCTGGTCACTTGGAAGCGGTTTCGAGAATGAAAGCGGCGATCGGGAAAACAATGCCCGATTTTGCTGGCGTATTTTCACTTGGACAATATGGGGAGGAAATGGTGGAGCTCGGCTTGATAGAGGGCGAAGCTGTTTTACAGAAAAAATGGATCGAGGCCATCACACCAATTTTTGAAAGTGTCGGCTTGGCAGCAACGATTCAAATAGGGATGGCAAGAGGTGATGGCCGTAATGGCCAGCATACGGAAGATTTGGAAAAGGCGCTAGAAACGTTAAGCGAAGTATACGCAAGCGATAAAGCAGCTTCATGGTGAATCAATAGAAAGGGGAGGGGTACCATGGCGACCGTACAGTTAAACACAGAAGAAATATATAGGCTCCTGGAAGACGTTAAAGATCCCGAAATCGATACAGTAAGTATTCTGGATTTAGGGATGGTCCAAGACGTGACGGTTTCGGGCCAGGACGTTTCGGTAAAAATGCTGCCAACTTTTCTTGGGTGCCCGGCATTGTCGATCATTCAAAAAAATGTGGAAACAGCCCTTAAACAGCTGCCTGCCGTAAAAAATGTAAGTGTGGAATTTTTACGTTCCCCTTCCTGGACATCCGATCGAATTACGGAAAAGGGGAAAGCTGGATTGAAGGTTTTCGGAATCTCCCCTCCTCCTCGACAAATGAAAAGTGATGGATCATGGCATGTGGATTGCCCATATTGTGAATCGACATATGTCACAATGGAAAATATCTTCGGTCCCACGGCCTGCCGCAGCATTTTATATTGTAAGGCATGCAAAAATCCGTTCGAAGCGATGAAACCGATGATAAAAATAATCTAATAAAATGGAGGTTTTCTAAAATGGTAAAACTAATCGCCCTTTATAAACAACCTGAAAACAAGGAAGAATTCGATGAGCACTACTTCAATGTACATGGTCCGATAACGGAAAAAATTCCTGGTCTTCAAAAAATGGAGGTCACTAAAATTGTAGGGACCCCAATGGGCAAAGACTCTGAGTACTACATTCTTTGTGAAATGTATTATGAAGACCATGATGCATTGCAACAAGGAATGCGTTCCCCGGAAGGAAAAGCATCAGGGAAAGACCTAATGGGCTTTGCCGGGAAACTTGTAACGATGATGATCGGTGAAGAAATAAAATGAATGCGCTTCAATTCATCGAAACGTCAATCTCGGATGGAATTGGTTATATCTCTTTAAATCGGCCTAAGCAACTTAATGCCCTTAACAGGATAATGGTTAGGGAAATTGTTTCAACCATGGAAGAATTCGACCGGGACCCGCAAGTGAAGGTGATTTTGCTATCGGGCAATGGAAAAGCATTTTCCGCTGGAGCTGATATTGACGAGATGGTGAACGATGATCCAATCAGTATGGAGTTAACGAACCAATTTGCCGATTGGGACCGAATAAGCCTAGTCAAGAAGCCTGTGATTGGTGCGGTGAAAAGTTTTGTATTCGGCGGTGGTTTTGAACTTGCTTTATCCTGTGATTTCCTGATTGCCGCCAGCGATACCCAGTTTTCCTTTCCTGAAGTGACACTAGGGGTCATGCCTGGTGCAGGAGGAACCCAAAGATTGACGAAATTGGTAGGCAAGACGAAGGCGCTTGAATGGATATTGACGGCTGAAAGGATAAAGGCAAAGACAGCCCAACAATATGGTTTCATTAATAAGATCGTGGCACCTGAATTGTTAATGGAAGAATCGGTTGGTTTTGCTAGAAAGATAGCAAAGCAACCCCCGTTAGCTGTAAGGCTGATCAAAGAATCCATCAATAAGGCCGTTGATTATCCATTAAATGAGGGCATGCAATTTGAACGGAAGAATTTCTATATCCTTTTCGCATCAGAGGACCAAAAAGAAGGAATGAAAGCATTTGTTGAAAAAAGGGAGCCAAAATTCACAGGCGGATAAGGGGTGCTCTATGTACGAAACGATCAAATATAGGGTTGAAAATGGAGTTGCTTGGCTTACTTTGAACCGTCCTGATAAACTAAATGCCTTTACGTCCCAAATGAATAAGGAAATACAGAAAGCGATCAAAATATCCGCAGGGGCAGATGAAGTCCGGGCCATTATCATTACTGGGGAAGGCAGGGCATTTTGTTCGGGGCAGGATTTATCGGATGTTGATGAGGGCATGAATTTAGGCCAGAAGCTGCGTGAGGATTACGGTCCGATGATGGAGCAAATAGCAAACTGTGAAAAACCGATCATTGCAGGAGTCAATGGGGTGGCTGCAGGTGCTGGCTTCAGCCTGGCGTTGGCATGCGATTTTCGGCTTGTTTCTGAAAAAGCCAGTTTTTTAAATGCCTTTGTCAATATTGGATTGATTCCTGATTCGGGGAATCTGTATTACCTTTCGCGAATCGTTGGTCATGCGAAAGCCCTGGAATTATCATTATTGGGCGAAAAGGTTACGGCTGGCGAGGCGAAAAATATCGGGCTCGCTACAAAAGTGATCGGTGTGGATGAGTGGAACGAGCAATTGAAAGCCTTTGCAGAGAATATCGCAAACAAACCAACGAAGGCAATCGGATTAATCAAAAGATACTTAGAGGCGTCCTATCATCTTTCATTGGAAGAATACTTAAAAGAAGAAGCGGAGGGTCAGCGCATTGCTGGCTTAACGAAGGATTATGCAGAAGGTGTGACAGCATTCACTGAAAAAAGGAAAGCTCAATTCATAGGTAAGTAATATAGAAAAGGGAGTGGGATTACATGGTTAGAGTACAAGAGGCGGCATTTGAAAAAGCGGAAATGAAGCGTGATTATTATCATCTGATCATTAATGGAGAAAGAGTGGAAAGCTCGGATGGTTCCACGATTGATGCGTACAATCCTGCGACTGGTGAAATCATTGCCAAGGTTGCAAAGGCGACCAAGGAAGATGCGGAAAAGGCTGTTCAAGCTGCACGTGAAGCATTTGATAACGGGAAATGGAAGAGGACTCCGATTAACAAACGGTCTCGTGTTTTGAACAAAATTGCAGCGATCATGCGTTCACGCTTTAATGAATTGGTTGAATTGGAAGTCCTGAACAGCGGCAAATCCATTTCTGCAGCGCAAGGCCAAGTCATGCAGGCAATTGAAGATTTCGAATTTTATGCAGGAGCGTTAGTTGCACACCGCGGATCTGTGAATAATGTGCCTGGTCAATTCCATAACTATACGGAAAAAGAGCCAGTAGGCGTTTGTGCCCAAATTATCCCATGGAATTACCCTATGATGATGGCAGCGTGGAAAATTGCACCTGCAATCGCGGTTGGCTGTTCGGTAATCGTTAAGCCAGCCTCGTTAACGCCGCTGACGGCCCTTGTTTTAGGGGAAATCTGTTTAGAAGCAGGTGTTCCTTCAGGCGTGGTCAATATCATTCCAGGTCCTGGATCGGACGTAGGGAATTACCTTGTTCAGCATCCGAAAGTGAATAAGGTGGCCTTTACGGGTTCTACGCCAATCGGCAGAGATCTTATGGGCAAGGCTTCTCAGACATTAAAAAGGGTCACATTGGAGCTTGGCGGTAAGTCCCCTAATATTGTTTTTGAAGATGCAGACCTTGAAGCAGCCATCGATGGATCATTATATGGAATTTTCTATAATACTGGGCAGTCTTGCGAAGCTAGATCCCGTTTATACGTTCACGAAGACATATACGATGAGTTCGTTGCAAGATTCGTAGAAAAGACGAAAAAATTGAAATTGGGCAATCCGCTCGACAAAGAAACACACATCGGTGCAGTCATAGATCAAGGGCAATTGGATGTCATCGAAAATTATGTCCAATCTGCCATTACTGATGGAGCGAAGATCCTGACGGGAGGAAAGCCAGCGGTCATTGAAGGCTTCGAAAACGGTTATTGGTATGAGCCGACGGTAATAGCGAATGTCAATCATGAAATGGATGTAGTGAAAGAGGAAATATTCGGGCCGGTCGTTGTCATAATGAAATTCAAAGATGAAAAAGAAGCTGTGAGGCTCGCGAATGATACGGAATTCGGTTTGGGTTCAGCCCTTTGGACAAAAGATGGCGGGCGTGCGACTAGAGTGGCCAATCAAATAGAAGCTGGAATCGTCATGGTGAATTGCCCATTCTCCGCATTTCCTGGAACACCTTTCGGAGGGTATAAACATTCAGGATTCGGCCGGGAACTTTGCATTGAGACACTTGATCTTTATACAGAAACGAAAAGCATCATTTCCTATCATGGAAGCCGTCCCTTAAATCCATTTGGAATTCAATAAAACAAAAAAATAGACGGCTGGCTAAACGGTATGTCGGAAAAGTAATTCAGGTATGGTTGAATGCTGATCTGATTCATCCGAGCCAGCCCTATTTATTTTTGAAGGAGGAATGAACGAATGATTAGTAATCTAGTGGTCGTCGGTTCTGGTGTCATGGGCAGGGGAATAGCTTATGTAGGAGCAATTGGGGGCTTTAATGTAATATTGGTGGATGTGAATCAGGATGCTTTGGAAAGTGCAAGAAACGAAATCGATTCCATTTTTGAAAAGGGTTTGCGCTACCAAAAGATTACCGAGGAAGAAGCGGCAGCTGCAAAAAGCAGATTTACCTATTCTGCCAATCTGAAAGAATCAGCAGCATATGCCGACTTGATCATAGAGGCAGTTCCGGAAAAGGCGGAAATCAAGAGGGCAGTCTTCGAAACGATTGAAGTCCATGCAAAAGAAGATTGTTACTTTGCAACCAATACTTCCACGATGAGTCCGACGGAAATTGGTTCTTATGGAAAGCGTCCCGAAAAAACGATTGCCATGCATTTTTTCAATCCTGTACAAAAAATGCCGCTCGTTGAAATTGTACGTGGTCTTGAAACAAGTGATGAAACGGCAGCCATAATAAAAGAGGTAGCCGAAAAAATGGGGAAAGAGACCGTGGTCATAAATGAATTCCCTGGGTTTGTTACAAGCAGGATCAGCTGTTTGGTAGGTAATGAAGCGTTCTTTATGCTTCAAGAAGGCTTAGGAACACCAGAAGAAATCGATAAGGCAATAAAGTTAGGGCTGAATTACCCAATGGGACCATTTGAGCTAGGAGATTTGGTGGGATTGGATGCCCGCTTGAATAATTTAAAATATTTACATAGTAAACTGGGTGAGAAATACCGCCCGGCTCCCCTCCTTGAACAATATGTTAAAGCTGGCAGGCTCGGCCGTAAGTCTGGTAAAGGTGTGTACGATTATACAAAAGATGGCGAGCTGGTGAGGAAATGAAGGATGTTGTGATCATTGATGCTGTGAGAACACCAATCGGAAGATATAAAGGCGCATTGAAAAGCGTTCGCCCGGATGACCTCGGCGCAATTGTAATCAAGGCGCTGATAGATCGCAATCCAGAGCTGCCGCCTGATCAAATTGAGGATGTCATCTTCGGGAATGCAAATCAAGCGGGTGAGGATAATCGCGATGTGGCCCGGATGTCCGCCCTCTTAGCTGGTCTTCCGGTAAATGTAGCTGGAACGACAATAAATCGTTTATGTGGATCCGGATTGGATGCCGTCATGTATGCAGCGCGCTCCATTGCAGTCGGTGAAGGCGATATTTATATCGCAGGGGGTACTGAAAGCATGACAAGGGCGCCGTACGTCATGGCCAAACCTGAGAGTGAATTTCCGCGGGGTTCAATGGAGCTTCAGGATACAACGATCGGATGGCGTTTCACTAATGAGAAACTTAAAGAAATGTATGGTGCGGATTCCATGCCTCAAACGGCTGAAAACGTCGCCCTGCGTTTTTCTGTTTCAAGGGAGGACCAAGATCAATTCGCTTATCAAAGCCAGCAAAGGGCGAAAAACGCAGTGGAAAATGAGCGTTTCATTAATGAAATCGTACCTGTTCGATATACGGATCGAAAAGGGAATGAGGTCATTATCGAGAAGGATGAACACCCTCGTCCTGACACGACCATTGAAAAGCTGGAAAAACTCAAACCGATCTTTAAAGGCGGCACTGTAACCGCCGGTAATGCTTCAGGTGTAAATGATGGAGCCTCGGCACTGCTTTTGATGAGTGCGGAAAAAGCACGGGAGCTTGGATTGAAGCCTCTGGCCAAATATGTTGTAGGGGCGGTAGCGGGCTTGGAACCGTCCATTATGGGCCTTGGCCCGATTCATGCCACTAAAAAAGCATTGGAGAGGGCAAGTTTGACGATTGAAGACATCGGGCTGGTGGAATTGAATGAAGCATTCGCTTCCCAATCCTTGGAGTGCATCCGCCAATTGAAATTGGATCAGGAGAAAGTGAATGTCAACGGCGGGGCAATAGCTTTTGGCCATCCGCTAGGTGCAAGCGGGGCGCGTATTTTAACAACACTCGTCCACGAAATGAAAAAGCGGAAAGTACGCTATGGCCTTGCGACGATGTGTGTAGGCGTCGGCCAAGGCATATCCGCCATTATAGAAAATATCGATAAAGAATGATTAAGCGTATGGCCCTTATTTAATTTTATCTGCATAAGGGTCATTTTTTCAAAAAGGGGAGGAGACTCATGTCAAAGGTTATTTATAAAGTGATAAATCAAATCGGCTATATAACAGTGAATCGGCCCGACGTATTGAACTGCTTCGACTATGAGACACTTTGTGAACTGCAGCAAGTCATCGATGCCGTTTATTATGACGGCGATATCCGTATCGTCATTTTCACCGGTGCAGGGGAAAAAGCATTCAGCGCGGGAGCGGATTTGAAAGAAAGGAAGTCTTTGAATGATGCCGAAGTAAGAAGGAACGTTAAAGCGATTCGCGATGTTTTTAATAGTATCGCAGGGCTTCCGCAGCCGACAATTGCTGCCGTCAATGGGTATGCATTGGGGGGAGGATTTGAATGGCTGCTTTCATGTGACTTTGCAATTGCTGCGGAAGGTGTTTCTTTGGGGCTCACTGAAACTAGCTGGGCCATTATTCCGGGAGCAGGCGGTACACAGCGGCTGCCGAGATTGATTGGGGAAATGAAGGCGAAGGAATTGATCTTCACCGCTAAAAAATTGACTGCGGAAGAAGCATGTCAATTAGGGATCCTTTTGAAGGTCGTGCCAAGGGATCGTCTAATGTCAGCCTGTGAGGAATTGGCAGCCAATATCATGAAGAATGGGCCGATTGCAGTCAAACAAGCCAAATATGCGATTGACCAAGGAATGAATACGGATTTGCAAACGGGAATGGCTATAGAAGGAAAAGCCTATGAATTGACCATTCCGACTCAAGATAGATCGGAAGCGCTCCTGGCATTTAGTGAACGGAGAAAAGCGCGATTTACTGGTGAATAATATTGCACTTTCATGTTAAAAAGATATAATAATTATTATGTCTTCCGTGTGAAAATAGTAACAATGTTAGGACGAGGTGAGAAAGATAGGTACTAATACACAATCCATGATTTTTACGATATACGGCGATTATATCCGTAACTATGGAAGTAAAATCTGGATAGGCAGTTTAATTCGTTTGTTAAAGGAATTCGGCCATAATGAGCAGGGCGTTCGTGTAGCCGTTTCACGAATGGTCAAGCAAGGGTGGATTCAGTCAGAGAAGCAGGGAAATAAAAGCTATTATTTTTTGACTGATCGCGGTGTGCAGAGAATGGATGAAGCGGCCAATCGCATATATAAGATGAAACCGAATGAATGGGACGGTAAATGGCGCATCTTAATGTACACGATCCCTGAAGATAAGCGGCAATTACGGGATGATCTCCGCAAAGAATTATTATGGAGCGGATTTGGCAGTTTTTCAAGTGGTTGCTGGATTTCCCCCAATGATTTGGAGAAGCAAATCAATCGCTTGATCGAGAAATATGACATAGATGAATATGTTGATTTTTTCATCTCGGAGTACAAAGGTCCAAAAGAAAACCAATCGCTTGTAGAGAAGAGCTGGCAATTAGAAGAGATTGAAAATAAATATGAAGAATTCATCGAGAAATACAGTAAACAATTCATCGTTCATCAAAGCATCATTAGCAGGGGTGAAATGTCCGATGCAGATTGTTTTGTGGAACGAACGAACTTGGTGCATGAATACCGTAAATTTTTATTCATCGATCCGGGCCTGCCAAAGGAACTTCTGCCTTCTAAGTGGAATGGGAATCATGCTGCTCTTTTATTTAGCCAATATTATCAAGTCTTGGCTGAACCAGCAAGCCGTTTCTTTGAAAGCGTATTTCAGGAAAACAATGATCTATGCCGGAAAGATGAAACCTATGATGCCAAGGACCATCCACTCATCATTAAGTGAAAAAGAGCTTCAGCCAGTCGTTAATGACGACTGGCCGGAGCTCTTTTCAAATTCCTTGCAATAATTAATCGAGTATCCCTTTGAAGTCTTTCCCTTTTTGAACATATGTATCGATGGAAAGTTGGATCAATTCAAGATCTTTATCATTCAATCTGCGAACCACTTTCCCCGGGGAACCAATGACCAGTGAACGTGGAGGTATGATTTTGCCAGAGGAAATCAATGTGTTCGCTCCGACGATGCATTCTTCGCCGATCTCTACATTATCCAATATCGTTGATCCCATACCGATAATGGAGCGTTTGCCTATTTTACAGCCATGCAGGATGACATTGTGACCGACCGTCACTTCATCTTCAATGACAACCGGGCATCCTTCAAATAAATGAATGGTGGAGTTATCCTGAATACTGCATTTTTCTCCTATTGTAATTGAATCTTCATCACCGCGCAGTACGGAATTAAACCAAATGGTCGAGTCTTTCCCAATCGAAACATCACCGATTAAATGAGCGCCGGGTGCCACGAAAACGGTATCATCAATGGATGGTTTTTTATTATTGTACGGAATAATCATAGTCTCGCTCCTTTTTTTAAAAAGTCAGAATTGTTTTTCTAATGAATATAGTATAACATTAAATTGACTGGGAGGGATGAAAGTGAAATATATTTGTGAACTTTTTGAGATAAAATATCCAATTATTCAAGGCGGCATGGGGAATATAAGCAATGCAAGTCTTGCGGCTGCAGTATCCAATGCAGGGGGCCTGGGAACAATAGGGTGCGGCACCATGACCCCTGAACAGGTAGAAGCCATCATTCTCGAAACCAAAGATAAAACCAATAACAATTTTGCGTTGAACATTCCAATAAACGTTAGTCCATATACGGATGAGTTAATGAATCTTGTCCTGAAGCATGATATACCTGTAGTTTCCTTATCTGCAGGTAATCCTGCCCCTTTCATTCCACTATTGCAAAAAAAGAATATAAAAGTGATTGCCATCGTTGCGTCAGTCAAGCACGCACAAAAAGCGCAAGATGCAGGGGCAGATGTGCTGGTCGCGGAAGGGTTTGAAGCCGCCGGCATCAACTCGAACCTGGAAATGACGACGTTTACACTCATTCCGCAAATCAGCAAGCATGTGACGCTTCCCGTTTTGGCCGCTGGCGGAATAGGCAATGGGCAGGGGGTGGCAGCTGCATTGATGCTGGGGGCTTCAGGCGTCCAATTGGGAACCAGGCTGATTGCTACACAAGAAGCACCGTTCCATCCATCATATAAGCAGAAACTAATCGAAGCGATGGGCAATGATACAGTAATTTTGGGCAGATCATTTGGACAGGTCAGAAGGGTATTGAAGGACCCATATACCGAGAAAGTGCTGGATCTGGAGAAGCAGGGTCTGTCTCCTGTGAATTATCGTGAAATGACCTCTGAAGTCCATCATATTAATGGAGCGATGAACGGGGATGTTACCAATGGTTTTATGAACAGCGGCCAGGTTGCCGGATTGATTGACGATATACCCACGGTAAAGGAATTACTTGATGGCATGATGAAAGATGCGAAAAAACAAATGGAGGATGGTTTGAGCAGGCTCTCTGCCCCTTTTATGATTTGAGTGCGGAAGGTACCTAATTTGCCAAACGTTCATGTCTAGAAGAAACATCTAAAAGTTTATAGATCCTTCCTAATATTATGTAAAAAAAGTTTGAAGAGGGAAAGCCTCTTTGGAATAGTAAAAACAAAAACTAAAAAGTCAATCCATTACAAAAAAGGCGCCATGATCAGGCGCCTTTTTGATTTATGTCATTATTAGCAGCATCCGCCGAAGCCGCCGCCGAATCCCCAACTGCATCCAATGATGATCAGCAAGATGAATAATACGATCAGCAATGCGAATCCGTTATCGAAACCGCCGCCACAACATTCGTTACCATTTCCACCCATTTGATTTCCTCCTCATATATATTATGAATTACATACCTAGCAAAACATCTTTACCGGGAATACTTCATACTATGTATTCTAGGCCGAAGTGTTTGCTTATTCATAAAAAATGGGCGTGGGCAAACCAAGGGATTAAGCCCGAATATTTTTTTGATTTCGTTTTGAATGTTATAATATACCATGTGGATTGTGGAGGAAGGGAGCTGAATTAAGTCATGAAAGTTGCCATTATAACGGATGTGCATGGTAATGCTTCAGCGTTAAAAGCCGTCCTTAGGGATATTGATCAAAGGGAAGAAATAGATCGTCTCTATTGTTTGGGAGATATGGTTGGGATTGGCCCCGATACAAATGAAGTCCTTGAACTTTTATTTTCAAGAAATGATTTATCGATGATAACTGGAAATCATGATGAAGCTGTCCTGGCCATCATTAACGGGGAGCCGCATCCGGACGGTCATATTCATGTTAAGGAGCATCATGAATGGATAGCTGAAAGGATGCAGCGGAAATTCATAAATGAATTGGAAAAATTGCCTCGAACCATACATCATATCATTAATGATCACTCCGTTTACTTCACCCATTATCACATGGAATCGAAGAAATTGGATGAGCACATAAGCCAAAATCCATATAGTAAAATCGTTGAACCGAGTTTAAATAACTTGGAAATGCTTTTCAAAGATCAGCATCACGATTTAATAGGATTCGGACATCATCATCCTATCCACCTTTATAAAAATGACCGAACGATATTCCTGAACCCTGGTTCTCTTGGCTGTAATGGTGAACCAGTTGCTCCTTATGCCATTGTTTCAATTGAAAATGCGGGTATTCAGGTAAAGCTTGAAAAAGTGGCCTATGATAATACATCGTTCCTATCATCGTACCAAAGCTTACAAGTTCCAGAGCGTGAATTCATTATACGTGCCTTCCATGGCGGGCAGCAGGCCTAAGACGTTTATAAAAGATGAAGGTTGGGGAAATGTTGAGCATAAAGGTACATGCCTGCGGATACGCTAATAGGCAAACAATATGAAGCTGGAGGTAGGTCATGAAGGAAAATGAACAGGTAATTCAAGAGCAGGAAGAGATGGAACGGCATAGTCTTGTCTGTAATGATGAATTGTTTAATAAGGATCTTTATGCCATTGTCGATGATACGATGCAAGAGGAAAAATAAACGGGGAAAACGCTGCAGGAAATGTCTGTAGCGTTTATTTTTACTTTGAATTGGTTGAAGTCCGATTTTTATTTTTCGTAAAAAATCACTTCCTGCCCGTTTGATCGCTCTTTTTGCAGCCAGTGAATCCCTGAAGTGAATCATTTGAAACCATTCTGGATTTATCCCATACTATATATAAGTTTCAAATCGAGAGGAGGGATGGCATGGGACATCATCATGGTCACTCCCATGATCATGGACACGGACACCACCATTCTAACAATAAAAAAGCATTGTTGGCATCTTTCTTATTAATCTCCACATTTATGATAGTAGAGGTCATTGGGGGATTCTTGACAAATAGTCTGGCTTTACTGTCGGATGCAGGTCACATGCTTAGCGATGCGGCAGCATTAGGGCTTAGTTATACAGCGATAAGGTTGGGGGAAAGGAAATCGACATCGTCCAAATCGTTTGGGTATAAACGGTTTGAGATCATTGCTGCTTGCTTGAATGGATTGACATTGATCGTCATATCCGTATTCATTTTCTTTGAGGCAATTAAGAGGTTCCTGGATCCTCCTGAGGTTCAAAGCATGGGAATGCTAATGATTTCAATTATCGGCTTACTTGTTAATGTCATTGCCGCCTGGATTTTAATGAGCGGAGATAAGGAAGACAATCTGAATGTGCGAAGTGCTTTTTTACATGTCATTGGTGATATGCTTGGATCTGTGGGTGCCATTGCGGCCGCACTCTTGATTTATTTTTTCGATTGGGGAATTGCAGATCCGATTGCGAGCGTCATAGTCGCGATTTTAATTATTATCAGCGGTTTTAGGGTAGTAAGGGATTCTTTCCATATCTTGATGGAGGGCACACCAGATCAAGTCGATATGGATGAAGTGAAAGCATCCCTGGTAAAATTGGACGGTGTATCCGATGTCCATGATCTCCATATCTGGACGATCACTTCTGGTTTTTTGACAATGAGCTGCCATGTTGTCATAGATGAGAACGGTAATCACGATTCAGTTTTAGCAGAAGCGCAAAAACTACTTCATGATCAGTTTGGAATTGAACATAGTACGATCCAAGTGGAAAGGCAGGAAGCGGGCTGTCCAAATCCACACGAGACATGTAATTGAAAAGGCTGGCTCAGTTTAGAGCCAGCCTCTTTAGAGTGTAATGAGGAGCTCATGGTTTTTCTGTATGATTTTTACGATCACATAGCGGCATTCCTGTTAAAATGAATCGAGATCACTTACACAAAGTTACGAAGTGAAAACACCGGTTAATTTTACTGCGAACATAATCCTGACACATAAAAAGGGTAAAATCGAGGGAAAAGGCTTGGTGTTTTTTTATAATTAGCATATACAAAATAATTCCACTATAATTCAGGAAGGAGGAATCCATATATGAAGAAAATTCTTGTAGTAGAAGATGAAATTGCCATATCGATGGTATTGAAAGCATATTTGGAGCGGGAAGGTTTTGATGTAGTCCAAGTTTACGATGGGCTAAAGGCCATTCCAGTGTTTGAAGAAACGAAGCCAGACCTTGTCCTGCTTGATGTCATGCTGCCGGGTAAGGAAGGCTGGGATATATTGAAGGAAATTCGGGAGGACGATACATGTCCGGTTATCATGTTGACTGCACTGACAGATGTCGATTACAGATTATCGGGATTTAAGTCAGGTGCGGATGATTACATCTCCAAACCCTTCGTTGCTGAAGAAGTCGTGGCCCGGGTGCATGCCGTTTTAAGAAGATCATCATCGGTTGTTACGGAAGATGGTCATGTACACGAGTTTGGGAGTTTAATCATCGATGATCTGTCATATATGGTGCATTTGAATGGGGAAGAGATAAACTTGACGCCGCGTGATTTGTCTCTTCTCGTTTTTTTCGCTAAGCACCCTAATCAAATTTTCACGAGGGAACAGCTGCTCGACCAGGTGTGGGGCATGGATTATGACGGCAGTGACCGTGCGGTGGACCTGGCGATCAAACGTATCAGGAAGGCGATAGATGCATGGCCGGTAACCGAGGGGGAAATAAAAACATTGCGTGGATTGGGGTATCAATTGAGTGTCTATGAAAACTAAAAAAAGAACCACTTTACAACGCTATTGGACAAAGAGATACGTATTGACCTTGATTTCCGGTTTGATATTATTATCTGTTTTTTCCTTATGGTGGATGGAAAAAACGGCTTTGGAATATAGGCTCAGCCTTCTAAAGTACTTAGCGGATGAAACATCCGATCGGGCGATAAAGGAAAATGGCCAGATTGTCGTTGGCCCGATCCTTTCGGAAATTGTTGAGGAAAGAGAGAAAATCCTCCATCTGAATCAACAGCCAATCATCTATATCGTCGATCCCGATGCCACCATCATATATACGATGCCGCAGTTGTATATCGATCCGGATGAAAATAAACTCCCGGACGTCATCATGAAAAATACGGAGTTGGTCCAGAAGGTCAAGATTTCCGACAACAAAGTATATGTCGTCAAATCCCCCATTACGTTCAATGATGAGACGAGAGGCTGGGTGGTCATTGCTCAGGAAGAAGGGGCATTGAAGGAAATCAACCAAGATCATGGTTTGTTGGCGATAATGATTGGAGGACTTCTGATTCTCGGAACGGGCGTCATTTATTTTCTTTCCAGGCAGATTTCGCGCCCCATCCAAGACGTAGCTAACGCCGCGGTCCAGGTTCGTGAAGGCAACTATGATATCCATTTCAAAGAGGAAGAGGAAATCAAGGAAGAAGAAATCTATGAACTGATAGAATCATTTAAGGAAATGACCAATCGATTGAAGGTCATGGAGAAGTTGCGGGCGGAATTGCTCGCGGGCGTAACCCATGATTTGAAAACGCCAGTCACTTCCATTAGCGGACTGATACAAGCGGTGAAAGATGATGTCGTCAAGGGAGAGCAAAGTAAGGAATTCCTCGATATTTCATTAAAGGAAACTCAGCGTTTACAAGGTATGATAGAGGATTTACTCAATTATAATGCCATATCAGCAGGCGCTTTTAAAATCCGGTTGCAAAAAGAGAATATCAATATATTCATCAAGGAAATCGCTTATCGCTGGCAGGTGACCCAAGATGATGATCAAGCGTTCGCTTTGGAGATAAACGTTCCTGATGAACCGGTCTTTGGTCAAATTGATTCTTTGCGGATGCAGCAAATCGTCATTAACCTTTTGAATAATGCCAGACATGCACTTGACGGCAAAGGCAAAATAGCGATTCATCTTTATGAAAAGGATGAAGAACGAATCTGCATTGATGTTCTGGACAGCGGGCGGGGGATTCCAAAGCATGAACAACAATATGTGTTCGAACCATTTTATCGAGGCGAAAACAAAAAGTTAAAGGTACGCGGTTTAGGTTTGGGACTGCCATTCAGTAAGATGCTCGCAAAAGCGCAAAAGGGAGATCTTGTGCTTAAGGATAGCAATGAACAAGGCACCATCTTTACGATTGTCATAGAAAATGCGGATCAAATATAAAAAAGGGTTGTCCTGGGAATGGACAACCCTCTTATTATGCAGAATGCTAACTAATTAAGCTAATTGGCTGATTGCCCGCCATAATTGTACATGACGGACCTTCCTTGGAAGGAAGCGTCCCATTTCCTCTTCATTATATCCTGCATGCAAGTTCTTATGATCGAAAATGATTGGCCGGCGAAGTAAATCCGGGTTATCTTGAATAAGTTTGCAAAGATCATTAAGCGGTGTATTATTTATATCGATATTCAGGCTTTTGAATTTTTTTGAACGGGTTGAGATGATTTCATCTGTCCCGCCTTCCGTTTTACGTAAAATCTCTTTTATTTCTTCTATGGAAAGAGGTTGGGAATATAGGTTACGTTCATTAAAGGAAATTTCGTTCTTCTTAAGCCAAGCTTTTGCTTTACGACAGGCTAAACTGCTTGGAGTAGTATAAATTGTTACCATTAAAATCGACTCCTTCAAAGTTTTCAAGTTTATTGGAATGAAATTATTTTTATATTTGTGATACTCTTACTTTAACGTTTCTTTGTGTCAGCAAGATGTCAAGAAAAATAAACTTAAATGTTATTTAAAAGGAAAGGGAGAAAATGAAATGAAATCTGCCTTTAATGAAAAAGAAACGGTTTGGGTAATGAAACCGAATAAGGACCTGCATATGCCGATATTTAATAGTGGTGTAGAAGTATCATGACAGGGGATTTTTGGTCACCAGTCAGGCTATCGATACAAGTAGCGGGACTAGCGGGTATCCTTGTTTTCATTTTAGGAATTTTCCTGGCGCGAATGATGGCTAAAAAGCAATTCAGGGGAAGAGTCCTGTTGGAAACAGCGTTTTTATTGCCGCTTGTTTTGCCGCCGTCCGTCATTGGTTTTTTATTGATCGTGATTTTTGGCAAGAATGGACTGCCGGGACAATTCATTGAAAGGGTTTTTGACCAGCCCTTGATGTTCACCTGGTGGGCTGCGGTCATTGCATCTACCGTGGTAGCTTTTCCGCTAATGTACCAATCCGCTAAAACGGGCTTTGAAGGTATAGATGAAGAAATTGAAAATGCAGCAAGGGTTGACGGGGCCGGGGAGTGGAGGTTATTCCTGTTTGTAACCTTCCCATTGGCGGTCAAATCGATCGTCACAGGTACCATCTTGAGTTCTGCGCGTGCGTTGGGGGAGTTCGGGGCCACACTCATGTTTGCCGGAAACATTCCTGGACAGACACAAACCATACCGACCGCAATTTATATCGCCATGGACTCCGGGAATATGACCTTGGCCTGGCTATGGGTTGCCGTAATCATTGTCATTTCATTCATTATGCTTTTTATCGTGACATACATAAAATGAATGCTGTTTTTCGTAAATGCTTATGGATAGGCGAGGTGCGGCTTCTACGTCCTCTTTATGGGTGAATCCGTTTTTTTCGTAAAGGTTTCGTGCTGGAAGGTTCATTTTACCGGTCGAAACGGAAATTTTTTCCCAGTCGACATGTAATTGAAGAGCATGCAACAATGCGTCCGCAATACCCTGCCGAAAATAATCAGGATGGACGACCATTCGGCAAATTAGCATTTGGCCATTCTCTTTAGTAAAAGATATGGCACCAGCTAAGGCATCACCCTTTAAATAGCATAAAAACGTTTCATGGCAATGTATGAATTGTTCATATGTTTCCAATAAAGGAGGTATATCGGCAAAACCGATCATTTCCGCTTCCACCTTATAGGCTTCTTTCTGCAGTTTAAATAGCTGCTGGCCATAGTCTGATTCCAGGTCCCGAATTCTCATGATCAAATCCTATCACTCCTTTTCATTACATTATAATGGAAGAGGGGGATTATTGTTTCTAATCAGTCTGTGTTATAATCGACAAACAATATGAACTAATGAAATGAGGAAGAAATTTGTTAACATTTGAAGAAAAATTGAGCATCATTGAAACTTTTCCGGAATTACAGCGAAAAGACGTTTCATTGGGACGTGTGAACTTCCATTATCCAGGTAGCGTCCAGGAGAAAAAGATCGTCGTTCAGCACTTGCATCCCAATGGAAATGGGTTCGTTTACGCAGGGCATATGAGAAAAAAAGACACTGACCGTAAAGGGTTTATCAATATACGTGACTATAATGAAGCCGAATTAAAAGAATTGATCCAAAGAAGCGTGGATTACTTATCTGAACCCCCGGCTGAAATCGAAGAAGAAGAAAACGAGTTCGCTAGGTTGGAAGGGGCATGGATTGGCCCTGAAAAGCAAGAGCTTACACTTCAAAAGGAAGACCTGCTTTGGAATGTTTATTCAGGGTCGAATCTTGAGGAATGTTTCGAAAGTCCGGTTGAGGCGGAGCGCTACTTATTGGACGAAGGCTTCCGACAAAGCAAGAAGAGGAATATGTAGAATTTTAGGATAATTTGTCGGTTGATTTACGGCGATAATCTTGTTTTTTTAGGATTTTCCATGATATAATATGAGTAATTATTTTTGTTCGGAAAAGTTTGATAGAAGGATTTACTGTAATAGGATTCCTCTTGAAACATTATCCAGAACCAAAAATAGTAATAAAATGGATTTTTCCAAACACAGGAGGAACTATCATGGTACAAGGTAAAGTAAAATGGTTTAACGCAGAAAAAGGTTTCGGTTTCATCGAAGTTGAAGGCCAAGACGATGTATTCGTACATTTCTCAGCTATCCAAGGTGAAGGCTTCAAAACGCTTGAAGAAGGCCAAGAAGTTTCTTTCGAAATCGAGCAAGGCGCTCGTGGACCACAAGCTGCTAACGTTCAAAAATAATTGAACGCATATAAAAAAAAGACTCCGATTTTGGAGTCTTTTTATTTTTCCTTTTTTTCGGCGATTTCCTTTAATGCTTTGTCCAATTTTTCTTCGATCCGTTTAGTACGATTAAAATGCCCTGACAGGAAAAATACGATGAATATAACGAATGCGACAAGCACTAGCATGAAAAGGACAGGCAGGAACTGGGTTATATTCTCAGTCAATGGATATCATCTTCTTTTTTCTTCCATTATACTTCATGCTTACCGTTGCTATGATTAAGGAAGCCGAGTTTTAAAAAAAACACTGAAAGGGGATATGCGAAAACGCATATCCCCTTTCAGTCAGTTCTGGAATAGCGAGGCGAACTTTTGAAGTCTGTGCAGGTCTGATTCTTGATACATCTGTTCTATCTTCAATGTCACCAATAACTGGCTCTTGGCAAATAGCATGTCCCGGAACTGATCGACCGCCCCACAAAAATGATTATAGTTGGTTTCGCCAGTGCCGAAGACTCCCGTTTTCAGGCGAGCAATAGGCAACTGTTCCAGTTCTTTATAAAAGGCAGCTGATTTAGCGGGAAGCTCCCCATTGCCCCATGTATAGGTGCCGACGATCAAGGCATCGTAATCCGGCAATGTACGTAAATCGAATTCATTCATTCGATATAGAAAAGCCTCAGGTAAAAGGGCAGCGAGGGCTTCGGCAAGCGCTTTTGTATTGCCGCCGGCAGAATGATAGACAATGGCAATTTTACAGCTCATCGAACCCATTGCTGGCATTTACTTGACTGTAAGTCCTTGACTTCTGTTCGAAGAAATCGGTTTTGGTAAGGCCGATGGATTCATCATCGAACGTTTTGATCCATGGCATCGGGTTCTCGCCATACTCTTTATACAAGTTTTCAAGGCCTAGCATCCGTAACCGTTTGTTGGCGATATATTCGATGTACTCATTGAATTCTTCCAAATCGAGATCGGCTTTCGTTTGGATATCTTCGAGCATATATTCAGACCATTCCTTTTCGAGTTCGACTGCCTTTTCAATCGTTGTATAGATGAACTTCGTGTTTTCTTCATTATTTAACTCAGGATATTCATACATCAAGATTTGAACGAGCATGCCAATGAAATCGAAATGGACCATTTCATCACGATGAATATAGGATATCATCGTAGCTGAACCGGTCATTAAATTTTGGCGTCCTAGATTATAATAAAAGGCGAAAGCCAGATAGAAATAAATCCCTTCAAGGTTCGTTGAATGGATCAGTGCCTCGAATAAATGCTGAGGGCTGGGGTCGTCCACGAACGTTTGATAAGCATCAACGATCGGTTGGTTACGCTTAATCACTTCAGGATGTTCTTTGATGCGGTCGAAAAGCTGTTTTTGCTTGCCTACTGGAATCAAGGAAGCAAGGATATAGGAATAAGACTCATTATGGATCGATTCCTGCTGGGCCATGTTGGCCAGGATAGCTTTTGCCGCCGGATCTTTGATGTACCGAAGGATTTCTACTAAAGTGGGCGTTTGAAGACTGTCCATTCCGGCAATCATCGTAAGGATATCGAGAAAAGCGTCCTGGATATCTTCATCCAATTCGCCCCACTGCTTTTTATCCTGAATCATGTTCACGCTCGAAGGCTTCCAAAAGTTATTGATGAGCTGTGTATAGGTATCATAGAATTTTTCATACTGTATATCGTTCCAAAGGAGGAAGCCTGAAGCTTCTCCTTTGAAAACACCGGTTGCCTTTGTTGGATGCGTCGGTTCGAGCATCCGAATTTTTTTTATATGATTGGTCATTCGGGAAAACTCCTTTAAGAATAGATTACTGGGTCATGATTGACGTTAACTTGAACAGCTTTCGCAGGCATTGTCATATTCGGAAGACGTCGAACGAACATAATACGTTGATTTCAACCCGCTTTCCCATGCCGTTAAATGGATATCCAACAGGACCTTCGCTTTGATTGTATTGTGTACATACAGATTAAAGCTGATTGCTTGGTCAATATGGCGTTGGCGGGCTGCATTTTGCCTGATGCTTTCCAGTTGATCCAAATTGAATCGCGTCTTTTTATAATATTCATACGTATTTGGCGTCAATCCTGGTGCGGTCACCTTGAATTTGAAGTTCTTCTTTTCTTCGTAAAATTCAATTTCATACAAAGGATCGATTCCATCCGTGGAATTACCGATTTTGGCTGTCGATGAATTGGGGGCAATCGCCATTAAATAGCCATTACGGGTTCCGTGCTCCTGCACGTCTGCTTTTAAATCCAGCCATTTTTGATCTGTATAGTCACGCAGTTCGAAATAGTCCCCTGTATGCCAATCAGAACCTTCAAAATATGGGTAAGATCCTTTTTCCTTGGCCAATTCGTTGGATGCCTTGATAGTTAAGTAAGCGATCTTTTCGTATAAAGCATCTGCATAGTGAACAGCCTCATCGGATTCCCAATAAATATTCTGTGTGGCAAGTAAATGATGCCATCCAAACGTTCCTAAACCAATTGCACGGTACCGTTTGTTCGAGATGGATGCTTGTTTGACAGGAAGATTATTCACATCAATGACATTGTCCAGCATACGGATCTGAATGGGAATCAATCTTTCCAGAACGTCGCTGCCCACCGCTCGGGGCAAGTTAATGGATGAAAGGTTGCAGACAACGAAATCCCCGCTTTTACGAACCACAACAACATCTCCATCTTCTGTTTCATATTCATCCGTGATCGTCGAAGGGCTTAGGTTTTGGGCAATCTCCGTGCAAAGGTTAGAACAATAAATCATACCTTTATGTTTATTCGGATTCTTCCGATTCACTTCATCGCGGTAGAACATATACGGTACGCCTTCTTCTAATTGAGAAATCATGATGCTTTTCATGATGTCCATCGCATTGATTTTTTCAAAGCTATAGTTTGGAAGCGTGCCATTTTCTGCGGCCTCGACAGCAAGTGCATAATGATTCCTGAAGCTTCCTTCGCCTTTCTTTTCGTCATAAAGATCTTCAAGTGAAAATCCAAGGGTTTGCTTAACGGTATGCGGATCGAAAAGATACCATTCTTTTCTGTCGCGTACAGCTTCCATGAATAAATCCGGTATGCATACACCTGTAAAAATATCATGTGCTTTTAATCTGTCATCGCCGTTTTGAGTCTTCAAATCGAGGAAGCTCATGATATCTTTATGCCAGGCATCCAAGTAAATCGCGATGGCACCTTTACGTTGACCCAATTGATCGACACTTACAGCTGTCTGGTTGAATAGTCGAATCCAGGGCGTCGTGCCGGAACTGTTTCCAGAGAAACCGCGGATATCGGAACCAAGCGAGCGAACCTTACCGACGTAAAGACCGACACCGCCGCCGAATTTAGATACTTTTGCCGCATCGTAGTTTGATAAGTAGATTCCGTCGATGGAATCTTCAATTGCGTCGATAAAGCAGGAGCTTAACTGTCCATGTGTTTTACCTGCATTGGAGAGTGTAGGAGTCGCAACGGTCATATAAAGGTTGGACATGGCCCAGTATGCTTCTTTTATCAGTTGCAGGCGGTGCTCCGTTTTTTCCATTCGCATGATTTCCATCGCGATGATCATGAAACGTTCTTGCGGCAGTTCGAAGACCTTGTCCTTTTTTGGGCGGGCCAGATAACGGTCATTCAATAAGTAGATGCCTATGTAAGAGAATAATTTATCTTTTTCCGGGTCGATCACCGATCCCAATTCCTCAATTTCCGCTTTTGTATATGAAGATAGCAGTTCTGGTTTATAAATGGGATAACGCTGACCTTCCGATAGCTGGGAGAGTTCTGTGATCAGCTCATAGAATGGACCATAACTCTTGCCTTCATAACCTCGATTGGCTTGTGCATCCCTATACATTGTATTCAACAGTTCTGCTGCAGCAACGAAAGTCCAATCCGGAGCATCGATATCCACGCCTTCAAGAGCGAGCTGAATCAGTTTTTTTGATGCCTGCTCTTCGGTTGAGTCACTTTTGCGATCAAGCCATTTTGTAAAACGCTTTTTGAACTTTTCCATATCGAGACGGCCTTCGAATTCCTTCGATAACATCTCAAGCTGGATGGATTTCGCTTCTGTGTCATTATATGTTTGAGTCATTAATAATCCTCCTTGTTAACTTCCGCTAAAATAAAAAAACCGCCCAAAGAATTGAGCGGATCAAACGATAGAATAAAAGAGGCATGAAAAAATAGCCGTTATACTATCGTTTCATCATCTCAATCCCCGAAGAATAAGAAACGTGAAAAATTCAAGGCAGGTCTCCTGACTCATGATCATCCTACTTTGAGTCCTTCCCGTATAGAGAGCTATACAGTGGTTTTCTCATTTCGTCACATTTACAGTTGCGGGGACAGTTCCGGGTTTACACCGGATTCCCTTTTCAGCCATCACTGGCACCTTGGATTATAAAAATTCTATATATAGTTATTGGAATTGTTTATGTAATCAATATCTAGTATTTCTGCTTATATTATCGTAAGCCATATACGATGATAATTCAACTAATATATTTGAAAAAAACCAACCCTTATCTATTGACAAAGTGATGGAAGAGGGTGGGGGAATGAAAGATTTTATGGGGGAATGGATAAATCAAGCGCTGATTTTACGGGATTTTGTGTTAAAATAAAGTGTCTAGTAAAGGTGGCTCTCCGTTATTGCACTGAGGGGATTCGCGGAAAAAATATTTATGAAAAAGGGGATAAAATCTTGGAAAAAGTATTAGTTTTTGGACATAAAAACCCGGATACAGACACAATCTGTTCAGCAATCGCTTATGCAGATCTTAAAAAACAGCTAGGTATCAACGCTGAACCAGTTCGTCTGGGTGAAGTGAATGGTGAAACTCAATATGCATTGGACCAATTCAAATTCGATGCTCCCCGTCTTGTGGAAAAAGTTGCAGGGGAAGCTGATGGCGTAATCCTGGTCGATCATAACGAACGCCAGCAAAGCGCTGAAGACATTGACCAAGTCCGTGTGTTGGAAGTTATCGACCATCACCGTATCGCTAACTTTGAAACAAGCGATCCATTATATTACCGTGCGGAACCAGTTGGCTGTACGGCAACCATTTTAAATAAAATTTATAAAGAAAACGGAATTGAAGTCCCTAAAGCAATCGCAGGTCTTATGCTGTCTGCCATCATTTCCGATTCTTTATTGTTCAAATCCCCGACTTGCACGGAGCAGGACGTTGCAGCAGCAATGGAACTCGCTGCCATTGCGGGAGTCGACGCAGAAAAATATGGCTTGGAAATGTTAAAAGCAGGAGCTGACTTGAGCGACAAAACGATTGCCCAGCTCATCACTCTCGATGCAAAGGAATTCTCCATGGGAATGGCTAAAGTGGAAATAGCACAGGTCAATGCTGTTGACCCGAACGAAGTCCTTGCTAAGCAAGCTGAATTGGAAGCGGCGATTGAAGCGGTCATCGCAGTGAAGGAATTGGACTTGTTCCTATTCGTCGTAACGGATATCCTGACTAATGATTCCGTTGCCTTGGCCCTTGGTAAAGCGGCATATGCGGTTGAAAAGGCATATGACGTTTCATTAAACAATAACATCGCCGTCTTGGAAGGCGTTGTATCGCGTAAAAAACAAATCGTGCCGGTCTTAACCGACGTATTCAGCAAATAATACAGGAAAAGGGTTGCTCATTAAAAACATGGGCACCCTTTTTCTGTACATTCAAAAAAAGACTCAACCATCCCATTAAGGGTGTTTGAGTCTTTTTTCTTAATTTAAAGATTCCTTTTCTTTTTCATAGGCGATGACAATCAATTCTTTATTGGCTTCCTCGCCAAGTTTGCTTTCAAAGCTTTTCAGTTCATTCAATAAATCCGGTGACAGATTTGCTGCCGTATAATCCTGCTCAGGTGTCATGCTTTTCGCTCCTTTCAAAAGGAAATGATTCATGTTATCTATTTTGTCGGTTTGAAAAGTTTCTATTCAGCAGAATTTTACTTCTTTAAGATATTTTACTTTCTGAGGTGGCAAGTTTTTCAAGCAATGTCGAACTTTCTTCATCGAGTCCTTGGACTTGGACAGGTATTCCCAAGAGCTGATATTTAAGAATAACCGTATCGACAGCACCGACTGCCGAAGCATCCCAGATCTTGGAATGGGAGAAGTCGATGACGATTGCATCGGCTTTTTCCTTGAAGTCGAACTTTGAAATAAAGTCCTGGACAGAAGCGAAAAATATTTGTCCGCTGATACGGTAAGTGATTTTCTTAGCCTGGATGTCTGCCGTTTTCTCTACTGCCACTTTAGAAATTTTAGCCGAGAAGAAAATCATGCTCAAAAGCACTCCGGCAAATACCCCTTTTGATAAGTCATGTGTATAAAGGACAATGAGGACCGTCACGATCATCACGGCTGCATCCGACTTAGGAGCTCTAGTGAGCCTCTTTAGGGAAGACCAGTCAAATGTCCCGATTGAAACCATGATCATGACTGCGACAAGTGCAGCCATCGGTATTTTGATAAGGACATCATTCAATACCACGATTAATACCATAAGGAATGCGCCCGCTACAAATGTCGAGAGCCGGCCCCTTCCACCAGATTTAATGTTGATACCGGATTGGCCGATCATCGCACATCCTGCCATGCCGCCAAAACATCCGGCGATGATATTCGCAATCCCCTGACCTTTGGCTTCCTTATTCTTATTACTGTCCGTGTCAGTCATCTCATCGACAATTTGAGCCGTCAATAACGATTCAAGCAGTCCAACAAACGCAAGGGCAATGGAATAAGGGAAAATGACCGTCAAAGTTTCAAAGGTCAAAGGGATGTCTGGAAGCATGAACATCGGAAGCGCTTCGGTCAATTGCCCCATATCCCCAACCGTCCGCACCGTAGCCCCCGTGGTAACTGCAACGATCGTCATGAATATGATGGCGACAAGTGGTGAAGGTATGACTTTCGTGATCAGCGGAAAAAGATAAATGATAGCTAATGAAACGGCTGTCATGACATACATGATCCATGTTTCGCCCACGAAATGGGTGAGCTGTGCCGTGAAAATCAAGATGGCTAAAGAATTCACAAAACCAGTCATGACCGGCTTCGGAATGAACTTCATTAATTTCCCGATTTTTAAAACCCCTAGTAAAATTTGCAGCAAACCAGTCAATATTGTAGCAGCAAGTAAATAGTTCAAGCCATGATCTTTAACAAGGTCGACCATGACGAGTGCCATTGCGCCCGTGGCAGCCGATATCATTCCCGGCCTTCCGCCAACAAAGGAGATGACGATGGCAATGCAGAATGAGGCATATAGACCAACCATTGGGTCAACGCCAGCAATGATCGAAAAGGCAATCGCCTCCGGAATCAATGCCAAGGCAACGACAATTCCCGATAGAACATCTCCTCTAACGTTGCCGAACCATTCCTTTTTGTATGCAGATGTATTCAAAGAAACATTCCTTCTTTCTTTTATATGTGTTCATTTCTTTTTTAACGCACTAAATTATAGCATGAGTCCTTTATTCTATCTATATGGATAATATAAACGACAAATCGAGGGCTATTCATTTCTTATCGTACGTAGGAAAAATGCTTTAAGAGAGAAGAATTGGTGCAAAAGGTGATTGAGCTATCATGTGAGGGAAGTCAATTATATGGAGGTAGGCGAATGCATACAGGTCATGCTTGTAATAAAGTCAGTCGAATTGGATTTCCGTTAATGGCTGGCCATTTTTGACGTAAGGGGCTCCTATAGGCTTTTGTAAAATTCCCGCTAAGGGAGAGTGGAGTAAAACGGTAGAGATCTATTTCATAATTATAAATCACATAACATGGATTTCCCTTTCCTACTAGCTTTACACCACCGGTTGGAACCGATTCATGACATTCTAGAAATGGGTTTTAGAACTATCGAAACGCGATTCAATCAAATGATTACTTCATGATTTATATCTTATCGAGCCCATTATAGGTTGACCGTACATTTACCATTCGTATAATGAAAAAAAATCGTGCTTTAACTGTGTCAATATGTGGGCAGGAGGTAAGAGAGTTTTTTTATCGGAATGATATTTTCCCGTTTTACCATAGATGGAAGTGGTGAGGATGGAAAGGCCAGCTCTATCAAAGTTTAGGAGTATGAACCGTCCTTGTGTTAAGAGGCTATTCCTCATCAATGATACTGGATTTACATATAGGACATGTTACTTCTTTATAATGCTTGAACCTGATATTTCGAAGGTCGCTTCTGGATAACATTGCGAATGCATTATATCTTGTGCCGCATGCACAAGTATTTTTATCTTTAACTATGTGTCTCTCATCCGTAGTAGCTGAATAAATGGTTGGAAAGAACATATATAACCCTCCTTGTATTAATTTTAGGCAAATTAAAAAGGGGCAAGAAATTAATTATAAAGTGATCCATTCAAGAAAAATCTTGGCAACCCGGCTGCCGTGACAACTAAGTTGTTGGTTTAGGCCCGTGGCTTTGCGTCTTTTACTTTCATAAAATTTGCCTGAATTAATCTTAACATAAAGTTCGATGGGTTATGAAGTGCTGGAAAAATACTTATCAGTTTGTGGGTGTGTCATAAGGGTTGGTGGACTTTACGGATAAGCATGAACGTGACCCCTTCAAATCTTCTTCCTTGATTTCTCTTCGATCATTTCCCATATACAAAAGGCTCCAGAAGCATCCAGCACACTACAGCTGTATGAGCATTAAACGGGAAAAGCCTGCTTAAAGATGGAAGCAGGCTTTCTTGCCAAAAATGTGATTAATGTGATCTGGCCAACTCCGGATTGCGGTGCATCGCGAAATAGAGGACAAGTCCGGCTATGAGGAGTAACGTGCTGGTCGTGATGAAGACGGCAGAGAATCCGTAGAAACCAGCAACCATTCCGCCCATTGCGGGTCCGATGATATTGCCTAAAAAGCGCAGGCTCGTATTGTACCCAAGCACTTCCCCCTGCATTGCGACAGGCGCTTCTTGGCGAATGTAGGCAATCCTTACAGGGATGATGCCGCCTATTGCCATGCCTAGTATGAAACGTACAAAGACAAGCTGCCAAAAATGATTGATGAAGGCACCGGGCAAGTAGACAAGAGCTGTCAGAAAAAGAAGCAGCACAAGAATCTTCACATGTCCATGCCGATCACCAATCTTGCCCCAGTGACGCGCCATCAATAAATTCCCCAGGCCTGCTGCAGAAAAGGCGATTCCTGAATAAAAACCAAGATTGGAAGTTCCATGCAGCTCACCAACGTATAAAGAAAGAATGGGCTGGATGCTGAAGTGGGCAACTTGGACAAGCGTGGAGATGAGCATGACATTCACCAAGATGGGATTCCTTATGATATGTGAGAGAACCTCCCTGCTTGTATAGCTCGACTTCGTTCCCTCCTGCCGCTCCATTCGGTACTCCTTGGTTGCAAAAACAAGAAGACCAGAGATGAAAATGGTGATGGAGGTGAATTTAAAGGCGGTTGAATAGCCTAGTGTGTCTGCAAGCACGCCGCCAAGCAATGGTCCGAAAAGGGAACCGGTTATATTTCCCGTTTGTAAGGTTCCCAGTACACGTCCGGCAATTTCTTTTGGTGTCTGTGTTGATATGAAGGCCTGGGACATGGAAATGAAGCCAGTGAATATTCCTGTGAACATCCTTAGGACGAATAGCTGCCAAACATTTTCGACGAATCCCATCAGGAAGATGGACAGGCCCATCCCAAAGGCGCAGGCAATCAAGATTTTCTTTCTGCCATACCGGTCACCAATCCGTCCCCAAATGGGTGAAAATAAAAAGGCTGTCACGAAAGTGATTCCAAAAGTCCATCCGGACCAATGCTGGATATATTGAGTCGAATAATCTCCGAATGTACCAATGTATAAGGATATGAAAGGGAGAACCATCGTCATGCTCCCGCCTATGAAGAAATTGGCGAACCACATGATGAAAAGATTCCGTTTTGCTATTTTATGAGCGTTCATTTTACATACAACACTTCTTTCCTCCGAAAAAAACTTCGGGTTCCTAAATAATAGTATACAGAAATTAACTAATTTATTAAACGAATTTGTTTAGCAGGTTTTTTAATGAATGGGCAAATGGTATAATGTGAAAATACTGATTTTTCAGAAAAGTTAAATAAACAAAAGGTATACATTTTCCAATTAAAGGAGTTTTAAACATGTTGACGATTTTAGGGTTTTGTATGATTTTAACGTTTCTGGTCTTGGTCATCACGAAGCGTTTATCAGTGGTTGTCGCTTTTATCTTCACGGCGATAGCTTTTGGTCTGATTGGTGGGTTTGCCTCGGAAATGGGAGATATGATGGTTGCGGGTATTTTAAAGGTGACACCGACAGCAGTCATGATCGTTTTTGCTATTCTGTATTTTGGTTTAATGATTGACGTTGGTTTATTCGAGCCCATGATCGCTAAAATACTGAGTTTTGTAAAAGGAGATCCGCTAAAGGTTGTCATGGCAACCGCCATTATAACCATATTGGTAGGTTTGGACGGAGACGGTTCTTCTACATTCATGATCACTGTTTCGGCCATGCTGCCGCTTTATATCAAATTAGGGATGAACAGGCTCGTATTGGCATGTGTCGTTGGTTTGGCCGCTGGCGTCATGAACATGATTCCATGGGGCGGTCCTTTGGTAAGGGCGGCCGCGAGCCTTCAGGTTGAAGTATCGGAGTTATTCATTCCTCTTATTCCGGTCATGGTTTGCGGTCTTTTATGGACGCTTTTTTCGGCATATGTACTTGGCAAAAAGGAAAGGGAGAGATTGGGAGTCAGCTCCTTGGAGACGAACATCCAACCTGGTATGGGCGAGCAGGCTGCAGCTGTTGAATCCGCACCTCAAGGAACATCCAGGCTTTTTTGGTTTAATTGGTTCTTGACGATTTTACTGATGGTATTGCTGGTGATGGAAGTGCTGCCGATCCAAATCTTATTTGCCTCCGCTTTTGCGATTGCACTATTCGTTAACTTTCCTAACCCAAAAGAACAGCAGGAAAGGATTTTAAGTCATGCCAATAGTTTCGTGATGATTTGTACACTCATTTTCGCAGCTGGGATTTTTACGGGTGTATTCACGGAAACAAAGATGATGGACTCGATGGCTGCTTCAATCGTAACTGTCATTCCGGAGTGGCTCGGGGCACATTTGCCACTGGTGGTAGCGCTGACGAGCATACCGATGGGGTTCATTTTTTCACCTGATGCCTATTATTTTGGCATTTTGCCAATCATAAGTGAAACGGCGTCGAACTTCGGCATTGCCCCTGTAGAAATCGGAAGGGCGGCATTATTAGGTCATTCGACCGCAGGGTTCCCCTTATCGCCATTGGTGCCTGCAACATTCATATTGATTGGCCTTGTAGGCGTGGATTTTGGGGATCATCAAAAATTCCTGTTTAAATGGGCGTTTGGGACAACGATCATCATGACGATCGCAGCCATTACTTTCGGGGTCATCACTTTGTAAAAATGTGAGCCCAATAAGCTATATTGTAAAATCCTTGTCTGTGAATTTAGTAAGGTATTCACTCTCATTGGTGTAATCTTTTTTCCTATTTATGACGCTATTTGTTTATTCTTCCATAATAGTGGAAAGTAATAAGAGGAAGATACATATAAGAGAGTGGAGGGAAGTTATCATGAACTATAAACAAAAACTTATACTGCCTATGTGTGCTGCCTTTTTACTGTATGGATGCAATTCAGCGGATGATTCAAATGAGGCCGATAATGATGCCGAGGACATGACTACAGTGGGACAAGGAACAGATACAGAGGTTGATCCGCAGGTGAAAGCGGAAGTTAAAGATGTAGAAGGTAAAACACTTGGGACGGTGAACTTTACCGCTGAAGAGAATTCTGTAGTGATCGAGACCGCTTTGGAAGGTCTTGAGCCAGGCTATCATGGATTCCATGTTCACGAGAACGCAGCATGTGAGCCGGATGCCAAGGATGGCCCTTTCACTACAGCGGGAGGGCACTTCAACCCAACTGATGAAACGCATTCTAAACACGCAGGTGATATGCCCCCTTTATATGTAAAAGAAGATGGGACAGCAAAATATACGGCAACATTGGATAACATGACAATAGACCAACTGAAGAAAGAAGAGCTGGCTGTAATCGTTCATGCTAATCCAGACAACTTTGCCAATATTCCTGACCGCTATGAAGCCAATGGAGAAAAAGGGCCGGATGCAGATACTTTGAAAACTGGTGATGCAGGCGATAGACAAGCTTGTGGGATTGTTGTAAGTGCAGAGGCAAAATAACATGAAAAGAGCGATTCCCCTAAAGAGGAATCGCTCTTTTCATGTAGGTAAGACTGGTGACTGCTAAAATCTTAAAGCGGAAACCATTCTTTTTACGTTTTAAGAAGGTTTTTTCTATTGTGATATAGAAGTAAGAATGGAAGTAATATTGCAGTAAAAGCAGATGGCATTAAAAGATCATATTTAATTCTTGCAGTGGAAGGGAAGTCCAAGGCATAGGTTTAATATAGGAAAATAAGATTTGGTTTGAATCGATAAAAAAACCCGAACAGGGATCATGTCCACTGATTCGGGTTTGCTAAAATCATTTTGCCGTAATGGAATCTTCGATTAGCTGTAATCTCTCAGCCACTTCTTCTTCAGAAAGGTTATGCTCGACTACATAGCGATTACGCGGATGCACTCGGCATTCATGGGTACAGCTGCGCATATGTTTGTGTTCGTTCTCTTCGCTGCAAAGGATTTTCTTGTTGCATTCAGGATTAGCGCAATTGACATAACGTTCACAAGGTTCGCCGGAATAAATATCGCGTCCGACAATGACATGTTCCTTTTGATTGATAGGTACGGCAATCCTTTCATCGAAAACATACATTTGGCCATCCCATAGCTCACCTTGGACTTCGGGATCCTTCCCGTATGTTGCGATGCCGCCATGCAGCTGGCTTACATCTTCAAAGCCTTCTTCGACAAGCCAGCCGGAGAATTTCTCACAGCGGATACCGCCGGTGCAATACGTTAGGATTTTTTTGCCTTCGAACATTTCTTTATTTTCCCGTACCCATTCCGGAAGTTCACGGAAATTCGTGATTTCTGGCTTGATTGCACCCCTGAAATGTCCTAAATCAAATTCATAGTCATTTCTGGCATCAAGGACGATGGTGTTTTCATCTTGCATTTGCTCGAAGAACTCCTTCGGGCTCAAGTATTTGCCTGTCGTCTTGTTCGGGTTGATGTCGTCTTCCAAGCGAAGCGTTACAAGTTCATTGCGTGGACGAACATGCATTTTTTTGAAAGCATGGCCTTCAGCTTCATCTATTTTAAACACGATATCGGCAAAGCGGGGATCGCTTTTCATCATGTCCATATATTTGTCGGTTTGTTCGATCGTACCTGAAACCGTTCCGTTGATACCTTCTGAAGCCACCAAGATACGGCCTTTCAATTCAAGGGCTTTACATGCCGCTAGATGCTCGGCTGCGAATTCTTCGTGATTCTCGATAGGTACATACAAATAATAAAGTAATACTCTATATGGTTTTGTTTCCATTTTTTATTTACCACCTATGTTTTATATTTGCAAGATATAAAGGGTGATCATTTAGACACTTTTCTCTTACAGATAATCATTATACCAAGAAAACGTAAAAATGATAAGGGCATGAAGAAAAATCAAGAGGAGTTGTATCGAATGTTGAAAGAGTTAATGAGATATCCAATCATTCAGGCACCGATGGCAGGAGGAGCTTCCACTCCAGAGCTTGCGGCTTCAGTATCCAATGCAGGAGGATTGGGCTTTCTCGCAGCTGGCTATAAGACTGCAGAAGAGATGAAGGACGAGATAGGGCAGACCCGTCAGTTGACTGAACGCCCTTTTGGCGTGAATGTATTTGTGCCAGGCAACGAGCCGGTGGATGAAAATATATTATCTGGCTATCGTGATAAGATAGAAAAAGAGGCCGAGAGCGTTGGGGCTGAGATTGGAAAAGCCGATAGTGATGACGATGATTGGGGAAATAAACTAGATGTATTGAAGGGGGCTGGGGTCGCGGTCGTCAGTTTTACGTTTGGATGTCCAACGGAAGATGTAATAAGGGAGCTCCAAGATGTCGGTTCCCTTATAGCCGTGACAGTAACCAACCTTCAGGAAGCAAAAAAGGCGGCGGGAGCAGGTGCGGACGTTCTATGTGTGCAGGGGTTTGAAGCAGGGGGGCACAGGGCCAGCTTTGATAACCGCACAGAAGATGATTACGGCCTTTTAGTATTGATTCGGATGATAGGGGCTGAGCTGGACTTACCGATCATTGCTGCAGGCGGACTGATGCATGGAAAGGATATCGCAGCCGTGCTCGAAGCGGGAGCAACAGCGGCGCAATTGGGTACCGCTTTCCTTCGCTGTCCCGAAAGCGGGGCAAGTCCGGTCCATAAGGCGGCGCTGGGAAATCCCCGATTTACCAAGACTGCTGTTACCCGAGCCTTCAGCGGCCGGAGGGCACGCGGGTTGGTGAATCACTTTTTAACGGAATATGATAGTGTTGCACCGGTCGCCTATCCTTATGTCCACCACATGACCAAACAAATGCGAAAAGCAGCAGGACAAAAGAACAATCCTGAATTGATGGCTTTGTGGGCAGGACAGGGTTATAAGTTGAGCAGGGAACTTCCTGCATCGGAATTGGTTGAACTGCTAGTAGATGAATTAAACTGAGGAGGGTTTGGATGCTGATGGAGATAAGGGAATTATTCTTGGAGGAGCCACCCCCGATGCATTTATTGCTTTTGGCAGATCCTTCAAGGAAATTGGTCGAGGAATATTTGGGAAGCGGAACGTGCTTTGTTGCCATGAGTGATAACCGGATGATCGGCGTTTGTGTTTTACTGCAAAAAGGCCCGGAACTGATAGAGATAATGAACATAGCGGTCGATGAACAGTACCATGGAAGAGGAATCGGCAGGCAATTGATCGAACATGCGATAGGCCATGCAAGGAAACAGGGATATAAAATGATTGAAATCGGAACGGGGAATTCGGGGATAGGGCAGCTTGCCCTTTACCAAAAATGCGGTTTTAGAATAACTGGGGTCGATCGGGATTTTTTTACTAGAAACTATTCCGAGGCCATTTATGAAAATGGGATTCAGTGCCAGGATATGATTCGCTTGTCACAAAGCTTGGACTAAGCAGGGATCATCCAAGTCTGACGGAAAAGCTTTACTGACAAAAGGGTGCTAGGGGGGTAATGAACTTGTTCTTGGTGATATGATTTATCTTCTTTTTGCTTTACTAATGCCATTTTTATTTGCGATTGGTGTTTTCATATTCATTCGATCAACGAAAAGGCAAAAGGATTCTTTATCGGAAATTCGTGAAGTCTCACATGAATAATAGCAGCAAGAGAAAAGAGTGCAAAACAACGGCACTCTTTTTCTCATTTTCACCTTTCTAAAAAAGCTTCTAAATCCCTTTTCACACTGGGCCATTCATGCTCGAGAATACTATAGACCACCGTGTTCCTGATCCTCCCATCTTGCAGTTTTTTCTCCATCCTCAAAATCCCTTCTTCAAGGGCGCCGAGCCTGGTTATTGCGGCACGCGACCTTTTGTTGCATTCATCCGTCCTGAATTCAACCCGTTTCATTTGCCACTTTTCAAAAGCATGCTGCAATAACAAGTACTTACATTCAGTGTTAATGGCTGTACGCCATTTGTCGGGATGATACCAAGTCGCGCCGATTTCCAGCGATTGATTATGAAAGTGAATATTCCTTAAGCTCGTGCTGCCAACTACCGAATCATCTGTCCGATCGATAACGACAAATGGATGATGAAGTTCCTGTTCCCTTGCTCGAATGCCTTCCTTTACATAGGAGATCGCCTCTTCATATGACAAAATCTTTGTTGCACTCCATTTCCATATTTCAGATGGCAGGGAAGCGGCGTAAAGCGGTTCGATATGATGTTCCATCATCGGGGTGAGTATCACGTGTTTACCGTATAATTCGAAATGCTCCATAGTTTCCTCCTATTGATTGATATCTTCATTATAAAAATATTGTGGTTCTGCAATAAGGACCAATGCTGATATAATTTATGGAACCAGTTTGAAGGAGGACCAAATGTTTGAAATCACTCTAACCCTAGATAAAACGAACAAAGAAGCTTTATATGTGCAATTGTATAAATACTTTATAAAGGAAATCCAGAATGGACAAATAAAGGCCGGAATGAAACTGCCTTCTAAACGAAAACTGGCCTTGCATTTAGGGATAGGCCTGAATACAGTTGATACGGCTTATCAGCAGTTGATGGCAGAAGGATATGTGGAAAGTCAATTAAGGAAAGGTTACTACGTAGCCGATTTAGAACCGATTTCAGCTTTGAATGAGCCATTGCCTGTTACAGAAGGGATAATGGACCCTCTCAATGAAAGAAATGAGATAGATTACAATCATGGCCGGGTGGACGTGGATTCTTTCCCGCATGCCGTATGGAAAAAATGCTTGAATAATACGTTGTATCTACACGAAAGGGAAATGTTCATGAGCGGTGATCCACAAGGGGAATGGGGGCTTAGGGCTGAGATTTCATCCTATCTATTCCAATCAAGAGGAGTTCGCTGCGGGGCTGATCAAATCATCATTGGGGCAGGTACCCAGTATTTCATCCATCTTCTGCGGTTACTACTTGGAAATGAGCGGGTATTTGGGTTAGAAGATCCTGGCTTTCATCGGGTAAGGGAGGTACTGAGGCTGGAGGGGGCGGTTACGGAATTCATACCTTTGGATGAAAGTGGAATGAGTGTGGACTCATTGAAAGAGAGTACAGCGGATGTAGCCTATGTAACGCCTTCCCATCAATTTCCTTCCGGTATGATCATGCCGGTAACTAGACGGGTGGAATTATTGAATTGGGCGGTGGAAAAAAAAGGTTATATTATTGAGGATGATTATGACGGGGAATTCCGACATGCAGGCAAACCGATTCCGTCGTTGCAGGGGTTGGACACAAATGGAAGGGTCGTCTACCTAGGCACGTTTTCAAAGTCGTTCATCCCATCGATCAGGGTGGGATTTATGGTGTTACCCATGGAGTTGTCTTGCCGATTTCAGCAGAAGTTAATCGGATATAAACAGACCGTTTCCAGACTGATTCAGGAAACGCTCTGTCTTTTTATGAAAAATGGACATTGGGAACGCCATCTGAATAAAATGCGAACGATTTATCGTAAAAAGAATAAGGTGCTGTTGAACGCAATGGAAGAGAGCTTCCATGATCGTGTAGCCATAATCGGTGAAAAGTCAGGATTGCACGTTCTTTTAAACGTAAAAAACGGCAGCAGTGAGGCAGAGCTCATCCAAAGGGCTGCCTGTGTGGGGGTTAAAGTCCACCCAACATCGGTTTATCATTCAAAGAAAGTGAAAGATCCGACTATTTTGATTGGGTACGGTGGTTTAACCGAAAGGGAAATCGAAGCTGGAATCCGGCTTTTAAAAAAGGCATGGCTATAGCTTGGTGTGAAAGTGAGGAAATTCCTTGCTTCACACTTATTCTAAAATGATACAAGCTATCCATTTTAGTTTCTTATATTATTGAGGATTTTAAGGACCGTCTGGAAAAATACTTCCTGTTCTTCTTCAGTAATGCCTTCCAAGGCCTTTCCTTCGATTTTTTCTGCAATCTTAAGACATTTTGTATGTACCTCTTTGCCCCGGGGGGTCAGTTCTATTCGTTTTTCCTGTTCATCTTTACCAGGAACTTGTTTAATCATATTATTCTGTTCCATGCTGTTGACCGAACGTGTGATGATCACACTGTCTACATCCAGGTAACTGCAAATATCGGGGATTGTGGAATAGCCACAGTTCTTTAAGTAATTCAGGATTGTCCACTGATTATGGTAAATTTCAAGGGCTGTAATTTGTTCATTCATTTTGCTGACTAATGATCTCGATACTTGTAAATATTGATGAAATAATTGAGTAGGGTTCGTCATATGATTCTCCTTTATAATGGTCGACCAGTCCATTATATTCTTTAATTCTTAAAAGTCTATTGTAAAGAATCATTTATTTCAGTCAATGTTTATTTTTGGAAGCAAAGCGGGGAAGGGTAAAATTCTGGCAATATGAATGAATTGATTGAAAGCTCTGTCTTCCCAAATCTCAAACAACAAAGGGGGAAGCATATGTACAATCACAAGAAGAACCTTAATCATGATGGAATATATTTCAGCCTAGAGACAAATTCGAGAATTCATGTTTGCCTACAGTTTTTTTGTGGTTTCTCCATTTGGGCATTTATTTCCGTTCCAGGCACTCGCTTTCCGCGGGCGGTCCGGGGAGCCTCCTCGGCTTGCACCTGCGGGATCTCCCTTGGACACGCTTTTCCCGCAGGAGTCTCGAACACCCGCTCCAATCAACTTTGTTATAACATTTAGTTAGAAACCATACCTGAGGAGTTGAAGGTGCTGCCGGTACATCAATTAAAGATAGATACACTTTCCGGACCCCTTTTAGCTACTGCTTGTAATATATGATGGGAAGAATATATTACTCTTTGAAATGGTCCATAAGTGCCGACGAAATTGGTGAAAGTATAAAACGCGCTGAATGCAGTATATCCTGCAAACAAAAACCAGCCTCTAAAAAGTGGCTGGTTTTTGTTTAAAACTTCTCGCTGGTGGAGCGGTGCTTTGTTTCTTTTTTATTTCGTTCTTCTTGATGCTCATATTTAATTTCATCAATTGGTAAATCATCAATGGGCATGACCACTTGATCACGTTCCAGCTGTTTCTCCTGATTTTTCTTGAAGGCCTTGGATTTATCATTACGCT
Source organism: Peribacillus sp. YIM B13477 (assembly GCF_042787955.1). Classification (NCBI taxonomy): domain Bacteria; kingdom Bacillati; phylum Bacillota; class Bacilli; order Caryophanales; family Bacillaceae; genus Peribacillus; species Peribacillus sp. YIM B13477. Next base: position 687,074 of record NZ_JBHZPD010000002.1, on the reverse strand, counting down.
CCTCAAGATACTTTTCTTTATCTTTATTATCCAATGTGAATCCCTCCATCTCTTTATATCTCTTTTTCCCCTTATTGAGAAAATAAAACGTATAAGCGAAATATATGTGTCCCCGTTTCATAAATATAAGGAGAACAGGAAGGTGCAAGGAGGGTTTGTTCAGTGAATGTCGCTGTCTTTTTTCGCTGGTTTTGGAGGGGAATACTCCTTCTAGTCATATTAATCGTCATTCCCTATTCATGGGCGTTGATTTTAGCGCTGCTCACCGCCATTCTTTTGGATGGGTTGGTCCGCATGATTGGTGAAACGGCAAAGATGCATCGTTTTTGGGCAGTATTGATTTCATTTGTTTTATATGTAGGCGGGCTTATGAGCATCACTTATTATTCTTTTTCAGTATTAATCAAGAAGGTCATTGTCTATTCGGAAGAATTTCCCGGTTTCATACGTGAAGTGTATTTGACGGCTATTTTGCCAGTCATTAGGCAATGGGAACGGTATTCGCAAACTTTGCCGACAAACCTCATTCAATCGGTAGAACAGACGATGGAAAAGGGAGTCATGGCTCTGGAGGGGTTCACAGAGGGCTTTGTTCAGGATATGGTCCAGTTCGTTACACTCATTCCGGGATTTTTCATTGACTTTTTAATTTACTTAATCGCTTTATTCTTATTCAGTCTTGAATTGCCTAAATTAAGAAAAAAGGCAGTCCTTTATTTAAAGACATCCACCTATCAAAAAATTTCGCTAGTTTATCAAGATTTAAGGATGGCAGCCGTAGGCTTCATAAAGGCACAAATCCTGTTGAGTTTAATAACGTTCATCATGGCTTATGGAGGACTATGGTTGTTAAATGTGAAGTATATGATTCCATTGGCAATGTTAATAGTGGTGGTGGACATTCTTCCTATCTTGGGGACGGGATCTGTGCTGGTTCCTTGGGCAGCGATTGTTTGGGCTCAAGGAAATCATCATCTTGGTGTTGGCCTCATCATTCTATTTCTGGTCATTACCATCATAAGAAGGACAATCGAACCAAAAATCTATTCAGCAAATATGGGGTTGAGCCCATTGGCATCGTTGGTAAGTCTTTATTTAGGGTTTAAGATGCTTGGTTTCCTTGGGCTTTTCCTTGGACCTTCGATACTGATTGTTTATGATACGCTAAAGAGGGCAGGTGTCATTAAAACCAACTTCAAAATATGAAAGATTATTAGATGTTTTTGGCCTGATTTCTTAAATTTGACATATCTTTTACGGCTTTACCTTGACCGTTGCAATGATTGCAGTCCCGGGAAAAGAATTGAAGATAACGGGTTTTCCCTTTCCCTTTGCAGTGCTGGCAAATGGTTATGAGTTTCATGATTCTTCACTCCTTCAAAAAGTATCGCTTTTTTATCAGTATGAAACAATAAAGGTAGAACTATACTTCATGTAATCATCCAATGTTAAATGAAGCAGGTTTTATATAATATGTATTTATTTTATTTCATGTACCAGTTGAAAAAAATAACCCCCGCTCCTATTGTTTTAGGAACGGGGGTTATTATCATGAAACGATTTCGGTTTGTGATATGATCGGGAATTCTTTCACTTCGCTTACGACTTTTGCTTGTTTAAATATTTCAATATAACGAATATGGTGATCTTCCATTTCCTTTATCCTGAAGTTATAGGGACCATAAGTCAGGATATCACCTTGTTTGGCCTCATAATCCTCCGTAAGGATCCATCCGCCCATCGTATCAATATCTTCATCATTGATATCCAATCCAAGTAAATCATTCACTTCACTTACTAATACCTTGGCATCGATGATGTAGTGATCTTCTTTTAATTTGCGGACATCGGGAACTTCATCCAGGTCGAATTCATCGCGGATATCGCCAACGATTTCTTCAAGGATATCTTCAACGGTAACCAAACCTGACGTACCGCCGTATTCATCCATGAGGATGGCCATGTGGATCCGTTCCTTTTGCATTTTTAAAAGTAAATCGTGAATCGGGATACTGTCAATGACACGGATGATCGGACGAACATATCGGTCGATCGTTGACGCTGCCTGATTGTTTCTGTCTATCATTTCAGTGAATAGTTCTTTGATATTGACCATTCCTATAACATGATCCTTATCACCATCAATGACAGGATATCGCGTAAAATTCTCTTCCGCCATTACGGTGAAAAACTGCTGGATCGTATCATCTTTGGATACCGTTGCAATTTCTGTACGTGGAACCATGATTTCTTTTGCTATCCGATCATCGAATTCAAAAATCTTATTCACATATTTAAACTCTGATTGGTTAATTTCGCCACTTTTGTAGCTTTCGGAAACAATGATTCGAAGCTCTTCTTCTGTATGAGCCAAATCATGTTCGGAAACCGCTTTTAATCCTAGCATTCTTGTAAGCGTCCTTGCAGAGCCATTCAGTACCCAGATGAATGGATACATGACTTTGTTAAAGGCGATTAAAGGTTTCGAAACCAATAATGTTACTTGCTCCGCTTTTTGAATCGCCAATGTTTTCGGTGCCAATTCTCCAACAACGACATGTATGAACGTAATGAAAGAAAAGGCAATTGCAACCGAGAGTGCATGTGAAGCTGAATTTGGAAGATTCAATTGATTCAAGAGTGGGTGCAAAATGCTTTCAACTGTCGGTTCCCCAAGGAATCCAAGCCCTAGAGCTGTAACGGTAATTCCGAGCTGACAAGTTGACAGGTATTCATCCAGGTTGGAGATGACCTTCTTTGCTGAAATGGCATTCCTCGTTCCTTCTTCAATTAATTGATCGACCCTCGTGCTTCTCACTTTAACAATCGCAAACTCCGTAGCTACAAAAAATGCTGTTAAAGCAATTAAAATGGCAATAAGAACCAAGTTTATTATGTCCAAATAGTCTCCCTTAACTCGCCTTCGAGACGAATAAGGAGTACACCTCCTACATTTTTAAAATATACAAGTATATTTTTTTTGCCGTGCTGAATATTTTTCGGGATTGCTTCAAAAAGGCCTGTGGCCATGGATGTGCAGCAGCTTGAACTCCCATTTCTTTTAGTGATGAAGAGAATAATAGTATATGCCGATTAGCGATGCGTAGACGGGAAATAGAAGAATTTCTGTCTGAAGGAGTGCAGCCATTTTCCAAAAGGATGCACATATCCGTTACGCAAAGCAGCGCCTGTCCGTCAAAACGAACATTCTTTAATGCCCCATCAAATCACCTCAATCTAATTAATTTAAATACTTTCATTATAGAAAGAGTTAATCATTCAGTCAAACAGCTTACGGCACCTTAAATCCGGTAAATTGCTTGTAAAGGATCAGTTTGAGCTAATAATTAGCTGTTTTTGACTGTTTTCTCTACTTTATTGTAACATATTATAGAATATTCAGAAAACTAAGGGCCGTTTCATAAAAAATTGGTCAGTTTCATTATTTTTTTGATGGTACAAACATATTCTATAGAAACCAAGACAAGTTTTAAATGCAAGAATTAAAGGGGGTGGCGGCCATGAAAATCATGGAACGGATGGCAGCGATCATTGCCGGCAGCATGCTTGTAGGTGTGGGAATCAATTTTTTTCTGATACCTTATCATTTATTGGATGGAGGCATGATAGGGATTGGGCTGATTTTTCATTACTATATAGGACTTCCGACAGGACTGGGTGTGATTTTGAGCAGCATTCCATTATATATATATGCTTGGTACTTTGAAAAAAAATTATTCCTGAACAGCTTGCATGGCTTGCTTTTTTCCTCTTTATGCATCGATATTTTTTCCGACGCTGTCACAGGATGGAACCTCCCCATTTATGTAAGTGCGATAATCGGGGGAGGGTTGATTGGACTTGGAATCGGTTTAATGCTCCGGTATGGGACCTCTACAGGCGGAACCGATATGTTGGCACAGATCCTTTCCAGGAAAAGTGGACTCAATGTAGGTCTGCTGATTTTTTTCATTGATGGGTGTGTACTGCTTTGCGGATTGAGCGTTGTGGGGACTTCAATCTTTTTATATTCATTTTTAACGATCATCGCGGTAGCCATGCTGACTTCAGTCACCGTAATGCGAACCATTTGATGTAAAATTATGTATAAAAATCTGAAAAAAGGAAAGGATGGGCAATATGAAGAGGACAGATTTTTAGTCTAATAAATAGTAAAGGGAAGTTCATATGAAAAAACTTTATATGTGTACTGCGTTGTTAGTTATGCTGGCAGGGTGTCAAGAGTCTGAAATGCCAGAGGATAAGGAAGTGAACAGTGCTATTCCAGAATCGATGGATGCATCAATTGTCATTAAAGGGAAGGTGGAGCCTGGAAAAGAAGTCATTCTTGAAACGACAGTGAAACAGGGAAGCCAATTGGTGAATGAAGCTGATGAGGTGCTGTTTGAAGTGAGAAAGTCCGGACAGGATAAACGGGAAATGCTTGAAGCAAAGAATACTGGAAGTGGCATGTATCAAGTGATGCATACTTTTGAGGAACAAGGCAAATATATTGTAGTGTCCCATGTAACGGCTGAAGGCCTTCATGTAATGCCTGAAAAAGAAGTTGTCGTTCCAGGACATGAAAGTGAAGGTGCATCGGTTCATCCTGGTACGGATGTATCTATCGGGTTTCAAAGTAACCCTGTAAAGGCAGGAAACAGTTCGAACTTTGAAGCGACGGTTGAATTGAATGGGAAGCCGCTGACAAATGCAGATGTGAATTTCGAGGTGTGGAAGGAAGGCAGCGAAGAGAGTCATTTCACCAAAGCTGAAGAAGATGGGAATGGAACATATCTAAATAAGGTATCTTTCGAAGAAGCGGGAACCTATAAGGTCCAGGTCCATGTTGAAAAAGACGAAGTGCATGAACACCAACTGCAAACCATTCATGTCAATTGATTGTTTTTTGGATCGAATCGTTTAAACAGGTTTTATTACTTCGTTAAATGGGAAGTTAAAGGATAACGGTACAGCAGAAAAGGAGGGTAAGCATGAATAATCAAATAATCAACAAGTATAAAGATCTCGGGATTCATATTGAAAAAACGAAATCACGGCAGGAGATTTTCACTAATGTTTCACAAAATGATTCATCCTTACTCACTACCGCTGTTTTTTCTCAAATTTCCCAAAAAGGGGAGCTAAAAGAATATTGATGTAAAGAGACCGGAGTACATAGCAGCTGGTCTTTTTTTGTGCAATCCTGAATGTGGTGCATTGTGAAACTGGATATGAAAAATCGAATAGAACGTTATGAGCTGAATAGGATAGAAGGACAAACAATTTGAAATTAGCGGTAAGGGGAGTCCGATAGCATGATATCACAGCTTATTATGACGATATTGAATTGGTTTGCGGAAATGGGCTATATGGGGATTTTATTGGGGCTGATGGTTGAAATCATCCCGAGTGAGCTTGTTCTTGGATACGGTGGTTATGTGGTCGGCCTGGGGAAAATGAATTTTTGGGGAGCTGTTCTTGCCGGTGTGGCAGGCGGGACGATGGCACAATTATTTCTCTATTGGGCGGGGTATTATGGAGGAAGGCCCTTTCTCTTGAAATATGGAAAATATATTCTAATTAAAGAAAATCATATTGTACATGCTGAAGAGTGGTTTAAGCGGTATGGCGTGGGCGTGGTTTTTACGGCTCGATTCATTCCGGTTGTTCGCCATGCCATTTCCATCCCTGCCGGAATTGCGAGGATGTCAGTATGGAAGTTTATATTTTATACGGTTGCGGCTGTCATACCTTGGACCATATTGTTCCTGACCTTAGGAAGGATCCTCGGCGAGAATTGGCAGCAAATCCGGGAAATAACTGAACCCTATCTAATACCGGCTGCTGGTTTTTCCTTTATCCTCATCATGCTGTATATCTTATGGAAAAAAAAGAGCACACCTCCAATTGTAACGGTCAAAAAAATGGGACGGTTTCCCGATAAATGAACAAATCGTTAAAAAAACAGCCACGTAAAATAACCTTTTACGTGGCTGTTTTTGATCATTAACCTTGGGTAAGATCTTCTTCAAGAGGAAGATGTACGACCTTTTTTGTAACCTCGATGGAACGGATGGCGTGATCTTCCATTTCAATCACTTTAAAGCAGAATCCGTCTTTTTCCATGATGTCCCCTACCTTCACATCATAGTTTTCAGTAAGGACCCATCCGCCTATAGTATCTACATCATCTTCTTCCAAGTGAATGCCAAGGAGATCATTCACTTCCTTTACAAGAAGTTTAGAGTCCAAAATATAATGTCCTTCTTTAATTTTCCTGATTGAGGCAACTTCATCGATATCGAATTCATCACGAATTTCCCCAACGATTTCCTCGAGGATATCCTCGACTGTGACAAGTCCGGAAGTTCCGCCGTATTCATCCATCAAAATAGCCATATGAATGCGTTCTTTTTGCATTTTTAACAACAAATCGTGAATTGGTATATTTTCCATTACCCGAATGATCGGACGAGCGTAATTTTCAATCGCTTTGATATGGATTTCCCGGTTCTTGATAAGATCCGAGAAAACTTCCTTTAAGTTCACTAGGCCGATGACATGGTCTTTATCACCTTCGACAACAGGATATCTAGTGTATTTTTCCAATTTGGCCACATCGACGAATTCCTGTACCGTTTCATCCTTGGATATGGTCATGATTTCTGTCCGTGGAACCATGATTTCCTTGGCAACTCGATCATCGAATTCAAAGATGTTATTTACATATTTAAATTCCGACTGGTTAATCTCCCCGCTTTTATAGCTATCTGAAAGGATGAAACGCAATTCTTCTTCCGTATGGGCTATTTCGCTTTCGGATGCTGGCTTAAAGCCAAATAATCCGACAACGAATCGGGAAGAATGATTCAAGGCCCAGATGAAGGGAAAGGCTATCTTATGGAAAAAAATCAGCGGGCCGGCAATTGCCAAGGTCACTTGCTCAGCCTTTTGGATGGCAACCGTCTTTGGAGCCAATTCACCTACAACCACATTCAGGAACGTAATCAGGGAAAATGAAATGACAAATGTCAGAATGCTTGTAACTTCTTGTGGGATATTCAAGGCATTGAATAAGGGCCCAACCAATTTGAGGACGGTCGGTTGTCCTAGCCACCCCAGTCCAAGGGCAGTAACGGTAATTCCTAGCTGTGTCGCGGATAGGTATTCATCAAGATCGGATGTGACCTTCTTTGCCGCAATGGCTTTTTTGTTTCCTTCTTCAATCAGTTGATCGATCCTGGAGCTGCGAACCCTTATGATCGAAAATTCCGAAGCTACAAAAAAGGCTGTTAAAGCAATTAAAATAATGACAAATAAAAAACTTAATATGTCCAATTAGTGTGGGACTTTATTGAATCGCCAGATGTGCCGAACGATTTAATTATCCCAGTCACCTCCCAAAACCAATAATGAATGAAATGATATTAGTATATAAAATGTTAGATGGAAAAATAATTCGCTATCTTGTATGAAATCTGGTTTTTATTTTCAATCTATAGGATCATTCACCTCGATCAGTAGTGGAACCTTCCTATTAGTATAAGTAACTGGACGTCAATCAGTCAAAAATTTCACACTAAAACCCTAAGGAAAAAAGGATATTTATCCATTATTTAGTTTTTAATTGTATGGAAAAGGTTGTTAGGAAATCGGTAGAGTGACAGGATAATGTTCCTTGATGCTTTAAAACGATTTCTTTACAGACGAATAATCCCAATCCCGTTCCTCTTTTTTTTGTGGTGATGAATGGCTCAAAAATATTCGGCAGGACGTCGTCAGGTATCTTCGGCCCATTATTCGATATATTTAAAGTAAGAATGCCGGGTGGCGATTCAGAGCCTGAAATGTAAATGGATGGGGAAGGCATCCCTGCAACCACATCAAGAGCATTTAATATAATATTTAGTAAAACTTGACGGAATTCTTCTTTAGAACCCGAAATTACGGCATCCTCGGCAATATTGCATGTAATGGAAGCATTAACTTCCAAAATGCTGGGATATAAAAATTCGATCACCTCATTCACAAGCTGAGCAATGGAAAATAGATCAGGTTGTGTTGTTGAAGTCTCCTTTTTGGAAATATTAAGAAATTGCGTGATCCGGTAATTGAGCTGATCCAATTCCTTTGAAATGATATCAAGGTACTTTATCTCAGGTTGTTCTGCCTGTAATAATTGTATGAACCCCATGATGGAAGTCAGTGGATTTCTGAATTCATGGACAAAGCTTGAGGTCATTTGGCCAAGGAGCGTCAAACGGTCTTTATGGTTTGGGCTTATGAATTGATAGCGTTCTTCAAGTTCCATCGTTTTCAATTCGGTATAATGGGATAATGCAAAATGAATGAGTTTATCGAAGTAAACGTTTACCCGTTTTATTAAAGCCGATATTTCTTCTTTGTGTGCGCCGGAATTCAAAATGTGCTCTATGATGACGGATCTCCCGATGGTTACAGTGGAAAAGAAATTTTCCATATCCAATTGCTTAGTAACGCGATCAGCCGCAATTTTTTCCCCCACGACCTTCAGTACATCGTCTATGTCAGTATCCGATTTTCCAACCTGATCCATTAGAAAATTAAAAATATTTTCCACTTCTCCTTTGAAATACCCCAGATATCCGTCCGGTAAATGCAGCAACTCATCTTTCCATTTGGAAATGATACTGTTTTTTTGAGAAGATAAAAAGTGAATGGTCATTTCTCGATTAGATACCATTTTGCCCTCCATACTATAGGAAAATGAATTTACTTTTGAACCAGAAAGTGCTTTATTTGAATGAAATTACAAAATATCAAAATAATTACAACTTGTTTTCATGATAACAGATTACTGTTCCTTTAACATGTGTCAATTGGATAAATATTCGGCAATCAATCAATAAATACCTTTTTTTGACACAGTTTTATTACAGTAATTACAGGAATAAATAACAAAAAAAGGTATCCGTAAAGTTAATGACGGTTACCTTTTTTATGAAATGCATATGGTTCGATGTGTACGATCACATGCTGGATATTATATTCCTTCAAAAGATTTTCTTCGATTCTAACTGTAATATCATGACCTTGGATGACGGTCAAAAGAGGGTTGACATGAACGGTAGTTTCGAGCAGGATTTCACTTCCGTGCATCCGTGCTTTAATTTCACTCATGTCTTTAACACCCTCTGTCAATATAATCGTTTGTCCGATCTTTTGCAGGAGTTGCTCGTCGAAACCATCGGTTAAAGAGATGGATGCATCACGAAAGATATCCCAGGCCGTTTTGCATATAATGACCCCAACGACTGCTGCAGCTATCGCATCCAGCCAAGGGATTCCCAACTTAGTACCGATGATTCCAATGAAAGCACCAACACTGACAAGGGCATCGGAACGATTATCCTGAGCAACGGCATAGATGGAAGAGCTGTTGATTTTTTTACTTAATGTAAGGTTATAACGGTAGGTTCCGTACATGAAGATGGCAGAGAATAGAGCGACATAACCGGTCAGCATACTGGGTACGGTTGTTGAATCTTGGTGAAAGAAGGATTCAATGGCACTGTATATAACCTGAAGGCCCACAGTGATCATGATGAAGGCAGCTACCAATGACGCTACGGTTTCCGCCCGTAAATGACCATATGAATGATTATCATCAGGAGGTCTCTTTGAAATTTTCAAACCAATCAAAACGGCTATGGAAGCGATGATGTCGGTCGTATTATTTAAACCATCAGCCCAAAGCCCTTTAGAATCACCGAAATAACCAAATGACAATTTAAGAGCAGACAAGAATATGTAAGCGGCAATGCTTATGTAGGCGCCTTTTTCAGCTGATATCGAATGTTTATCCATGTCCATTCCCTCCCCAATGTAAATTAGGCTTAATAAAATCAAACCTTAGTGAGTCTATAGAAAAATTGTCGCATTCTAACTTGGTTATCAGCAGGTGTATTGAAAGTCTGTAAAGAAGTTGGATTAACGAAATGATATTTACATGAAATGGTAAAAGGGTGAGTTTCGATGACATGTACAGTTTTTCTTTAATTGGCATCTAAAGAAACTAATAGATATTCTAACCGATGATCGAAAATTAAATACTTCCACAAGGGGAGCCTAAAGGCTGAGGGTGAACGGTTCTGGTTCAGCCATTTTGAACCTGATAGTCAGTACTGATGCAGGATGTGGTTTTGGGCAGCAATTAGCAACCCGGTGTTTTTAGGCTGCTCCGAATGTAATACTGAAAAAATCCGAAAAAGGCCGGATTCTATATGAACCCGGCCTTTTTCGGAGAATGTATGACTCGAACCAATAGGGAAAAACCCGCTCATTCTTCATTTTGCAATGAATACCGAACATGGTGCGTTTTTCGCAATGGAACTACTTGTACTGCCAAGGAAGAATTTTTCCAAACCGCTTTTATCGCTATTGCCGACAACGATAAGATCAGCTGAATTTCTCGCTGCAAAGTCACATACGCTATCTGGCGCATATCCTTCCAATAGTTCGAATTTCCCCGTCACTTGACATTCACTTAACAATCTCAACGTATTACTTTCTGCGTTCTGAATACTATTCTCGAGGGCGGAGGGGGTGTCATTTACCTTTTGATTTCTTGGCTGGTCAACTTCAACAACAGGATGTGTCTGGACTGGATCCACATAAAATCCGGCAGAGGGCACGAACCCCGGCGCGGAGGCGTTACCCATGATACGCTGTTCAACCTTATCATTTAGGACATGAACGACGGTCAACTCAGCTTTTGGAAAGGCCTTTTTCAATGTTGCTCCATATTCGACGGCCCGTTTACTTTCTTCATTTCCATCAAAAGCGACGACAATATGTTTTAAGTCTTTCATTACTATCATCTCTCCCCTTTATAAGACCTTAATAGTGTTATACCCGCTTTTAAATGGCTACACGCCTTTAATCGGTATATAGATTGCCTTTTACGGGTAAAGGATAGATACGAGCATAGTTAAAATGGTAGGATGAAAATGCTCCTTCAGTTAATTGGCATACTCAGACGATGAAGGGATATCATCGGCAAGGATGCCGATTCACGTGTAAAGTGCTACAAGAAATGAGCGCCTTTTATTCAATCGACGAGTTTTCTTTAACAAAAAGGGTAAAATATTTTTAATGAAACATGTCGCAGATGGGAAAATGGGGGTACAAATGAGAGGGTTAGTTAAATTAGGTCTAATTATAATATTGGCGATTGTGGTTTTAGGCGCCGGTTCACTATTGTATTTCAGGCAGGGTGCTGATATAAGTCATCTTGAAAATAGTCTTCAGCAACCGACAGGGATCTATGATCTGGATGGGAATCTGGCCAGTACGATCACGGCAAATAAATCCGAGGGCGTTGCGATAGATGAAATACCGGAACATATGAAACAAGCGGTGGTTTCCATTGAGGATCACCGTTTTTATGAACATCACGGCATAGATTATCAAGGGATCATGCGGGCTTTGGTTAAAAATGCGAAGGCTGGAAGTGTTGTTGAAGGCGGGAGCACGCTCACCCAGCAGCTTGTGAAAATCACGATGCTGGAATCAGATCGAACACTGAAGAGGAAGATAGAAGAGTTTTTTCTAGCCCAGGAAGTTGAAAATAAATATACAAAAGATGAAATCCTGGAAATGTATTTGAATCAAGTTTATTTTGGCCATGGGGCATGGGGAATCAAAAAGGCTGCAAATATTTATTTTTCCAAAGAGGTCTCTGAATTGACCGTTGCCGAGGGAGCTTTGCTGGCGGGAGTCATTAACTTGCCATCCAAACTTGATCCATACAAGAATTTGGATGGTGCAGTGAAGCGGCGTGATTTGGTTCTTTCGCGAATGGCGGAACATGGTTATTTGACGAAAGATGAAGAAGCGGCCGCAAAAAAAGATTCGGTGACACTTCTTATGGGGGAGAAGGAAGCCGATCCATTAAGAGGTAAGTATCCTTATTATGTCGATCATGTTTTATCGGAAGCATCGAGTAAATATGGAATTAAGCTTGAGGAACTGCTTTCAAAGGGGTATAAAATTTACACGACCCTGGACCAGTCCATGCAGCAGGCTACAGAAAGCGTGTATGAGAATTCAGCCAATTTTCCGGTTGGGACGAGTACAGAGGAACTGGTTCAAAGCGGGTCTGTCCTTCTTGATCCTGAAACAGGCGGCATAAAAGCACTTGTCGGCGGGAGGGGTGAACACCAATTCATGGGATATAACCGGGCAACCCAACTGACAAGGTCTCCTGGTTCATCCATTAAACCGCTTGTCGTTTACACGCCGGCTGTTGAAGAGGGATATGATATCACTGACCCTTTAAAGGATGAAAAAATGAGCTTCGGTGAATATGAGCCAACAAACCTGAGTGGTCAATATAAAGGAGAAGTCCCCATGTATGAAGCGGTGATGAATTCCTTGAATGTACCGACGGTTTGGCTATTGAATGAGATTGGCATCGATAGGGGGCTTGATTCACTTAAGCGGTTTGGGATTCCATATGACAAGGATGATCGAAACCTGTCTATCGCTTTAGGAGGGATGAAAAAAGGTGTGTCCCCGCTGCAGATGGCAGGAGCGTTTTCTGCTTTCGCCAACGAAGGAGAACGGATGGAAACCCACGCCATTGTAAGGATAGAAAATGCCGATGGAAAAGAGGTTGCCGCCTGGAAAGAGAAAAGCACCAAAGTGACCTCTGTAGGCGCCGTCGACAAAATGAATGCCATGCTGCTTGGAACAGTGGAATATGGCACAGCGAAAAACGCGGCTGTTTCCGGTTATGAAATAGCAGGTAAAACAGGATCTACACAAGTTCCCATCGAAGGAGTATCAGGGGTTAAAGATCAATGGTTCATCGGTTATTCACCTTCGCTGGTCGGTGCTGTTTGGGCGGGATATGATAAGACGGACGCAAAACATTATCTAACGACACACAGCAGTCAGGGAAGTGCACTCATCTTTCAAAAAATAATGTCGAAAGCCTTACAGAATCAAGCTGCTCAATCTTTTAAAGCTCAAGATATCGGTCCGCTTATAGCAGAACAACAGGCACTTATAGCTGAGCAACAGGAGAAGGAAGAAGAGGAGAAGAGGAGACAATATTGGATTGACAAAGGAAATGAAATACGGGAAGGCTTGAATAAATGGAGGGACTGGGAGGTTCCGTGGTGATTCCAGGTCCGGAAGCATGATCAAGCCTTTCTAAATCAAATCAACAAAAAAGACTGTCAATAATTGACAGTCTTTCATCATTCTTAAAAAATGAGATTTGCTATTATGCCGATTACGACGATTGCGCCTATCACCATTAAAATGGTTCTCATATAAATACACCCTCTTCAAACGTAGTTGGAATCATTTAAATATTTACGGTTTGGTTCGATTGGAAACGAAATGCACTTTCATCATTTTCTTTACAAATAGCCTGTACTTTTTCAAGCATGGCGTGTACATTCTCGCCTTCAAGTATGACTTTCATCGTTGCACACTCTTGAAGAATGAGCACGAAGGATACGAAAGTCGAAAGTTTCTTGGCATCGACCAATTTATGGTTGCAGATAAAATATATATTCCCTTTAAATTCTTTTGTAACTTGATATAGGTTCATGATTTGTCGCATGGATAATCTTTTATTTGTTTGAATGTCAGAAGAAATCACTTTATTCATGTCGTTTACTCCTTTTGTTTTATACTTTTGGAAAAGCATAATCAAGATGTCAATTCAGCTACAACGTTTAAAAATGAACAAGTATGTTTTGGACTTTTTTTATGTAATTGTTAGCGGGTCATGTTGTATATTTACCCGCGTGAAAGATTTTGAAACCTATTTGAAAATTTCAATTTTTGGAGGGGGAATGGACAATGCTCACGCTTATTAAAAATGGGGAGCTTTATGGACCGGAATATATGGGCCAAAAAGATATCCTCTTGGTAGGAAAGCAAATTGGCTTCATTGAGGACCAGATTGATGTACCTGCCAATTTCGTTGAAATGAAAGTGATTGATGCGAGTGGTCAAATTGTGGCTCCGGGTTTTATAGATGCCCACGTACATATTATCGGCGGAGGCGGGGAAGGGGGTTTTAAATCGAGGACACCTGAAATCCAATTAACAGATGCCACTTTAGCCGGTATAACGACTTTGGTAGGGGTCATCGGCACAGATGGTACGACAAGGACGATGCCTGCACTGCTCGCTAAAGCGAGAGCGCTTGAAGAAGAAGGAATTAGCTGCTTCGTTCAGACTGGTTCGTATCAAGTTCCAGTCAAGACATTAACTGGTAAGATCGAGGATGATTTGATTCTTGTGGATAAAATTATCGGTGTTGGCGAAATAGCCATTGCCGATCATCGTTCTTCGCAGCCGACTGCAGCGGAACTCGCTAAACTGGCCTCGCAGGCACGTAATGGAGGTCTGTTATCCGGGAAAAGCGGTATCGTCAATATTCATGTCGGCGACAGTCTAGATCATTTGCACGTAATTGAAGAAGTTGTCGAGACAACGGAAATTCCGATCACTCAGTTCTACCCTACACATATAAACCGAAATCCGCATTTATTCAATGCAGGGGTGGAATATGCAAAAAAAGGGGGGTATATAGATTTTACGACAAGTACAATCCAGAAATTCCTTGAAGAAGGCGAGGTCAAAGCAAGTACAGCAATTAAAATGGCACTAGAAGAAGGCGTTGAAATCGGGCAGATCACCATAACTTCAGATGGGCAAGCCAGCCTGCCTGACTTCGATGGAAGCGGTAACCTGCGCGGTTTGAACATTGGTACATGCATGTCGTTATATGATTGTGTTGTCGATGCGGTCCTCGAGGATGGAGTGGCAATTGCCGATGCCCTACGGGTTGTGACAGAAAACCCGGCAAATATTTTAAAGCTTTCTGCAAAGGGAAAGCTTTCGGTAGGTAAGGACGCCGATATCATCATGATGAATCAACGAACTTTAGAAATAAATAGTGTTATCGCGATGGGGCAGATGATGGTCAAAGATGGCCATGCTGTCGTTAAAGGAACATTTGAAAAATAGACCTTTTCTACCTTTGGGTGCAATTCCCGTTGCGGGCCCTACCCCATCATGAAATGCAAAAAGGGTAACATTGATCTAATTTCGGATTTCTGAAATAGGGTATGTGTAATGATTTCAACTTCATGCACTCGCTTTCCGCGGGCGGGCGGGAGCCTCCTCGGTCCGCCTGCGGGGTCTCCCATGCCACGCTTTTCCCGCAGGAGTCTCGCGCCTTTCGTTCCATTCAACTTTGTGTTATTGAAAAAAATGCAGGTTCGTCTTATTCCGAACCCTTTAAGACTAGTATATCTTTCATGTTTTTCCCTGAACTCCTTAATAGATGGAAGAAATATGCGACACTCCTGCCGAAAAACTGGTTAGCCGAGACCCCACAGACGCTTGCGTCGAGGAGGCTTGGCAGCCAGTCGGCGGAAAGGGAGCGGATTTCTGAAATCAACTGGAATTATTAAAGAAAAAACTGCAGGCTGGTCTATTCCGAACCAAGTTTTAGACTAGTTTATCCTTCATGTTTTTCCCTGTACTCCTAAATGGATGGAAGAAATATGCGACACTCTTGCCGAAAAACTGGCTAGCCGAGACCCCGCAGACGCTTGGCAGGCAGTCGGCTCAAAGGGATGCGGATTTCTGAAATCAACTGTCTGTTGAAAAAACGTAGGCAACTGATTTCTTGGAGTTTTTTTACAGTCTAAGACCCATATATTAATATAATGGGTCTTTTTTGTGCTGGATACTTTTTGGATGAAGGTTCTAAATCTGTCGGGAGCATATCACATTTTGAAGGTAATCATTATGAAATTTCCCATTAAAGGTTCTCATTTTCAAAATGAAGGCGAAGTATCAGAAAACATCTTCTAAATAAAGGTAATATGTAAAAAATTCATTCTATTTAACATATTATTAAAAACATGGATGTATTATCCTTTTATATAAGGAAATGTAGTTTATGAAACAGCATTTAATCACAGACAGAAAGACCAATAAAAACATTTTGGGCTGTTATTTCATGACTGTTCAAAACCTAGGTAAGTTTGCGAAACAAATCTATCTTAAGGGGAGAAATGAAATGGAAAAGACGGGAAACCCAATAATGAAAGCGCATTCAAGCGGAGTTGAGCCGGAAATGTTTCGTGTATTGACTCCTGATGGGGAAATGATTGAAGCGATTGATGGAAAAATCGATAAATCACTTATGTTAAAGATGTATGAGAGCATGCTCCTGCTCAGAACATTTGACCGAAAATCAATAAATCTCCAGCGCCAAGGCAGGATTGGGACTTATGCACCTTTCGAAGGGCAGGAAGCATCCCAAGCAGGAAGCGCTTTAGCATTGTCGGCAGGGGATTGGATGTTTCCCACATACCGTGATCATGGAGCGGCAATCATTCATGGACAGGAATTATACCGTGTTTTCCTATACTGGATGGCGCATTTTGATGGTTCGATTTGTCCAGAAGGAAAAAGGATATTGCCTCCAAGTGTTCCAATTGCCACTCAAATGGTTCATGCAGTTGGAACGGCTTGGGCAAGTAAGCTTAAAGGCGAAAAGAATGTTAGCATCGCCTATTTTGGCGATGGAGCGACTTCTGAAGGGGACTTTCATGAAGCACTGAATTTTGCCGGCGTTTATAAAACCCCGACAATCTTTTTCTGCCAAAATAATGGCTACGCAATCAGTGTCCCTTTTGAAAAGCAATCGGCATCAAAAACAATATCCCAGCGTGCTGCTGCTTATGACATCCATGGGGTGCGGGTGGATGGAAATGATATTTTTGCCGTATGGATGACTGTAAAGGAGGCTGTCGAAAGAGCGCTTAAAGGGGAAGGGCCTACATTAATCGAAGCCATTACCTTTCGCTATGGCGCCCATACTACTGCAGACAATCCGAACATATATCGCGATCAGGACGAAATTTCAACGTTCTGGAGGGAAAACCGCGATCCCATTACACGCCTTAGAAAGTATTTGAATAAAGAGGGTCATTGGAATGAAGAGCAGGAAGAATTGGTGTTAAAGCAATTCAACGAACTGATCGATGCCCACCTTAAAAAGGCCGAAGCGTATCCGAAATCCGACCCGCTCGAAATGTTTAATCATGTATATGCCGAGGAGACATGGCATCTTAAGGAACAGAAGCAGGAATTGAACCAAATCTTAAGGAAAGGCGGGAAGAAATGATGGGCAAAAATTTAACGATGCTCCAGGCTATTACGGAAGCGCTGGACCAAATGCTGGGTCATGATGATCGCGTGATGATCTTGGGTGAGGATATTGGAGTGAATGGCGGGGTTTTTCGAGCGACGGAAGGACTTTATGAGAAGTATGGAAAAGATCGAGTTGTGGATACGCCATTAGCTGAATCCGGAATCATCGGCTCTGCCATTGGTTTGGCTCTTAACGGAATGCTGCCCATAGTGGAGATCCAGTTTCTCGCCTTTATTTATCCGGGGTTCGAACAGCTCGTTTCCCATGCTGCCCGTATGAGGTATCGTACTCGTGGGCAATTTGGGGTGCCCCTCGTAATCCGGACGCCATATGGTGCCGGAATCAGGGGTCCTGAACTTCATTCCGAAAGTGTCGAAACCTTCTTTGCCCATACTCCGGGTTTAAAGGTGGTTGCACCCAGTAATCCATATGACGCAAAAGGGCTGCTCATATCAGCGCTCGAAGATCCAGATCCAGTGATTTTTTTGGAACCGACTAAATTGTATCGGGCCTTCAAGGAAGAAGTTCCCGATGAAATGTACCGAATACCAATCGGTCAGGCAAAAGTGGTCCAGGAGGGAAGCGACCTGACCATTTTTGCCTGGGGGGCCATGTTAAGGGAGGCATTGAATGCCGCGAAAAGGATTGAAGCAGAAAAAGGCTGGAAGTGTGAAGTGGTCGATCTTAGAACTTTATACCCTTTAGATAGGGATGCGATCGTTCAATCCATTAAAAAGACAGGTCGTGCATTGATCGTCCATGAAGCCCATAAGACGGCCGGATTAGGTGCGGAGATTATCTCCATCATTAATGATGAAGCTCTTATTTACCTGAAAGCGCCGATTAAGCGTGTAACAGGATTTGATGTACCGGTTCCGCCGTTTACAATAGAAGATCATTATTTACCGACTGTTGACCGTGTAAAACAAGGAATTGTCGAAACGTTATCATTTTAATTGATTTAGGGAGAAAGAGAAGGAGGATGACGCATGATGGAATTTAAACTTCCTGATGTAGGGGAAGGGATGCATGAAGGGGAAATTATCCAATGGCTCATCAAAGAAGGGGATGCGGTAAAACAGGACCAACCCATTGTTGAGGTGCAAACGGATAAAGTCAATGCGGAATTGACAGCTCCGGCAGCGGGAGTGGTCAAGAAAATATTTTTTTCCGTTGGGGATATCGTGGAAGTGGGAACCACTATATTCACAATTCAGGAAGAGAACGATGTGCCAGTTCCGGATACAAATATTAGTGAAGAAGAAAACCAAGTCGGGCAATCCGGTGATGTAAAAGTAAATGCGGAGCATATTACGACTAAACAGCACCATCAGGCAGTGCGTGCGTTGGCAACCCCATTCGTGCGTCAAATGGCCAGGGAAATGAAGATTGATATCGAGAAGGTTAAAGGTTCCGGTCCTGCTGGGCGAATTACCGAAAGTGACCTGAAGCAGTTTAAAGAAAATGATTCGATTACACGGGAAGATGCCAAACAGCATGATGACAAGACTGGTCAAGAGATGGCCCCGATGAAGGATGCCGTACTGGCAAATGGTTTGGAAAATGAGCGGGAAGAGCGGATTCCGCTTAAAGGCATTCGTAAAAAAATCGCTGAACATATGGTAAAGTCCGTTTCGACCATTCCTCATGTAACGCATGTAGATGAATTGGAAATGGACCGATTGAAGGAATTTAAAAGTCAATTAAAGGAGTACTCAGATGATAAGGATATAAAATTGACTTTTTTGCCGTTTTTCGTTAAAGCCATTGTCATCGCTTTAAAGGAGTTCAAAACATTAAATGCTTCAATTGATGAAAGAACCAATGAAATCATCCTGAAAAATTATTATCATATTGGGATTGCGACGAATACAAAAGAGGGTCTCATTGTTCCTGTGATCAAACATGCCGATCAAAAAACCATTTTCCAACTGGCTGATGAAATCAGGCAATTGGCAACCCAAGCCCGTGAAGGGAAGTTGAGTATAAACCAAATCACAGGCAGTACATTTACCATCAGCAATGTAGGACCGATCGGAGGGATGCACGCTACCCCGATCATTAACTATCCGGAAGCTGCCATATTAGCTTTGCATAAAATGGAACATCGCATGGTCGTTCGCGATTTGGAAGGTGTTATCCGTTTAATGATGAATATGTCTCTTTCTTTCGATCATCGTTTGATTGATGGGGTAACAGCGGTGCACTTTACCAATAAAATCAAGGAATTGCTGGAAAATCCAATTCGTTTAGTTGTGGAGATGAGATAAATGGTAGTAGGGGAAGTTGCTGTTGAAACGGATGTTGTCATCATGGGAGGAGGTCCGGGAGGATATGCTGCGGCGATCCGTCTCGGCCAGTTAGGTAAATCGGTCGTGCTGGTTGAAAAGGATAAGTTGGGCGGGGTTTGCCTTAATCGGGGCTGTATACCTTCAAAAGCATTGATTCACGCAGCTGATCAATACCATGGGCTTAACGATTTAGGGAAAATGGGAATCCGGCTGCCTCAGGAAAGAACCACTATGGACTTGGGGGTTTGGCAGGATTGGAAAGGGGGCATCACATCCCAGTTGGGGCATGGTATTGCCCATTTGTGTAAGGAAAACGGAGTGACGGTGGTTAAAGGCCAAGCAACTTTTTTATCTGATGACCGCATTGGAGTTGAAACCGGTGGCGATTTTGAAACCTACAAGTTTGAACAGGCAATTATTGCGACAGGGTCCAGGCCTTTCATTCCATCCTTCATAAAAGTCGATGGGGAATATATATTGGATTCAACATCATCTTTGCAGCTGAATGAAGTTCCAGCGAGCTTGTCGATCATTGGCGGAGGATATATCGGAATCGAGCTGGGTATGGCATTTGCAAAGTTAGGGACTAAAGTGACCATCATTGAGATGGCCAATCGCATACTCCCTCAAGTTGCTGAAAACCTGGTAAAGGACGTCACCCGGAATGCCAAGAAGCTCGGGATCAATATCAAAACATCCTCGAGGGTAGAGAAAGCGAGTGTAGTGGATGGTCAAGTGCATCTTCTTGTTTCCTCGGAAGAACAGGGTACGGAAGCGGTCGTGAGCGAAAAGACCCTGGTTACAATTGGAAGGATTCCTAACACGGAAGAAATTGGCCTGAATCGGGCTGGAGTGACGGTTGGTGAGAAAGGCCATATAGCAGTGGATATGGAATGCCGTACAAATGTGCCGCACATCTTTGCCATCGGTGATACTACGCCTGGTCCGGCACTTGCCCATCGAGCGTCCAAACAGGGGATCGTGGCAGCTGAAGTGATAGCGGGGCTGCCAAGTGCCGTTGACTCGCCTTATGTTCCCTATGTAATCTTCTCGGAACCACAAATAGCTGGTGTTGGTTTAAGCCGTGAAGAAGCCGAACAACAGGGATACAGCGTCAAGGTTGGCAAATTTCCGTTCAGTGCCAACGGAAGGGCGCTTGCAACGAATGAAACGGAGGGGTTTGCAGAAGTCATCGTGGATGCCAATAGTCATATATTGCTTGGAATGCATATGGTAGGTGCTGATGCTTCCAACCTTATAGGTGAAGGGGTCCTTGCTCTTGAGCTGGCGGCTCGGGTCGAAGATATAGCCCTCAGCATGCATCCTCATCCGACCTTGACCGAGGGGTGGCTGGAAGCGGCTGAAGCAGTTTTGGGACATGCAATTCACATCGTAAATAAATAGGAAAAGGTAAATTAATGGGGATTACCAATGTAGTCCCCGATTAGAAAGTTTTATCTTAATGGAGTCAAAGACCCGAAAGGCAAGGCTATCAGTAAATTCACTCCATTTGGAATTATGTCCCGGCGTTTGACCAAACAGGGGCCGTATTGGCCTGCAATGATTCCCTCTTGTAAAACCATCGGCATATTGATATCATTTTTACTTTGGGGAAGTATAGAGTTTTCAATAAGGCTTTGGATCCTTCCACTCCTAAACCATAACGGTTGATGAGATAACAAATCTATTCGCCATTCAACGATTAAATGGGTTTAATTTATACGAGAAAATTATGGAATGAAGGAGGCAAATGTAATGGAGTCAAATGGTGGGTCATTGCAAAAGAAATTATTGCCGAGGCATATTAGCATGATGGCAATGGGAGGGGCAATAGGTACTGGGATTTTTAAAGGAAGTGCCGAAACCATATCGTTAGCAGGGCCTGGAGTCATATTCACTTATATTTTTGCAGGATTATTATTGCTAGTAGTCATGGGTGCCATAGCGGAAATGGCAATTGTCTATCCAAATACGAATATGAAAGGCTTCGTTCAGAAAGCATTCGGTAAGCGCCTTTCCTTCATCGTAGGCTGGATGTATTGTTTCATGTGGCTGTCCGTTTGTGTCATTGAGGTAGTGGTGGCAGGAAGCTTTTTGCAGTATTGGCTCCCGGCAATCCCGCTATGGATATTAAGTTTAGGGTGTGCGGCCTTCATCATTGGGATTAACATGATGAATGTCAAAAATTATGGTGAATTCGAATTTTGGTTTGCCGGCATTAAAATTACAATGATCATCTTATTCATCATATTGGGAGCCTGTATTTTATTTGGTGTGATCCCAAGCGGCGGATCTAATTATCTGCAAAACTTTACAGGGCATGGAGGATTTTTCCCGAATGGGTGGATGTCCATCTTTTCGGCATTACTGATCGTCATGTTCTCCTATGGCGGTTCCGAGTTAATAGGGGTGACGGTAACGGAAGCAAAGGATGCAGACCGCATTTTACCTAAGGTCATTAAAAACTATATTTGGAGAGTTGTATTATTCTTCACCTTACCGATACTTGTAATCTGCGGTTTGATTCCGTGGAATGAAATTGGCGACCAGGCAAGTCCGTTTGTACAGGTTTTGTCAATGTCAGGTTTTCAGGGATCTGCACATATCATGAATTTCATTTTGATTACGGCCGTCTTATCAGCCGCTAACTCTGGAATATATGGGTGTACTCGAATGCTGCATTCTTTAGCTGCAGAAGGGGAAGCTCCCAAGTCGTTCTCTTATGTATCAAAAAATGGCGTTCCCTTGTACAGTTTGCTATTAAGTGCAGGTGTATTGGTCGTCGGCTCCATGATTACTTTTGTTGCACAGGACAAGGCATTTACTCTATTAATGGCGTTTCCGGGTTTTGTAGTATCACTTGTATGGATCAGCATCTGTTTAGCGCAGCTTAAACTTCGCAATTCATATCCCAAAGCTCCCAGTTTTAAATTGTGGGGATTTCCATATATAACCTTGTTTACCGTAATCACGTTAAGCATCATTTGTGTCACGTTCGTGTTCAGTGATCAGAATCGAATCAGTATCATTACTTGCCTGATTGTGTTGGCTGCCTTAATCTTGATTTCAATTTTTAAATTTAAAAGAGTGGACATACAGGAAACACCTATAATAGAAAAAAATATCGCTAAATAAATCCGCATAAAAGATACGACATGGGCAAAGGCGTCCATGTCGTATCTTTCATTACTGATCACTTATATTCTGCAACTTCATTTCGATTGGTCATTTCCAGATGTTTTCTTGATTATATGTTGTAAGGATGCTATGAATCTCTCGTTCTCAAGCGGAGTGCCGATTGTCACGCGGATGGTATTTTCATAGCCTAGCAAATGACCTGAACGGATGATGACACCCTGAATTAATAACTTCTCAAAAATGTCCTTGCCAGGCTGGTTCAATTTAACCATCAAGAAGTTGGCATGTGAAGGGAAGAATGTCAAACCCATCTTGCTTAGTTCATTTTCTAGATATCTTCTTCCTTCCTCATTCTTACGAACACAATTCTCAACAAATGGATGGTCGTCGAGGGAAGCGAATGCCGCAGCCTGTGCCAAACGATTGGTATTGAAGGGTTCCTTCACTTTAACTAGCTCTTGTATGATGGAAGCATCCATTAAACCGTATCCGATCCTTAAAGCAGCCAATCCATAAATCTTTGAAAAAGTGCGTAAGATAACCAGATTTGAATGCATATTGAGAAGCGGTAAGGTTTCTAAATATTCTGCATCATCGACATATTCATAGTATGCTTCATCAACGATCAGTAAAATATGCTTCGGCACCTTCTCGATGAAAGAGCGTAACTTTTCTTTTTGAACGATCGTTCCTGTCGGATTATTGGGATTACAGACGAATATCATTCTCGTTTTTTCTGTTATGGCTTCATACATACCCTGAAGGTCATGTACACCATTGGTAAGAGGAATCTTTACAGGTGTGCCGCCGTCAATCAATACATTCGTTTCATAGCGTGGAAATGTCACATCAGCCATGATGACTTCATCATTTTGTTGGATATAGGTTCTTGTCAACAAACGTATCACCTCATCAGATCCATTGCCCAAAATGATATGATCTTTATTGATATTCAAGTTTCTTGCCAGTTTTTCAGCTAATGCAGGCGCCATGCCTTCAGGATAAAAGGAGGTTTGCTCCATTTCGTTAAGCATGGCTTCTTTTGCTAGAGGTGAGTAACCGAATGGGTTTTCATTGGATGCCAATTTAACGATCGTTTCAAGACCAAGTTCACGTTGCACTTCTTCAATTGGTTTGCCGGAAACATATGGGCTAATGCTTTCGATGTTTTGTCGAACCGGGATTTTTGTAAAGGTCAATGCAGGTTCCTCCCTTTGGTAAAGTTCTGAATTTTCTTTTTCTATTTGATTATTTTAATGATAGAATATTAACTGTTAAAATTACATACAAAAAAGAACGTATTTTTCGCTATCCATACAACATTTTAAAGAAATATATGCTTATATTCCTTCATTATGAAAGGCGGTTGCTTCATGGATGAAATAGATGTCAGTTTACTGGAACTTTTACAAAAAGATGGACGCATTACGATTAGTGAACTATCGAAGAAATTGGCTCTCAGTCGACCTAGCATCTCTGAACGAATGTACCGCCTGCAAGAAAAGGGGATCATTGAGGGGTTCAGCGCAAGGGTTTCCCCTTTGGCAATAGGAAGGGGTGTACTTGTGTTCATTCAGGTGAGTGAACTTAAGGTTCCTGTTTCCGATTTTGAGCAATTAGTGAAAAATGATTTAGACATTATCGAGTGCCACCGTGTAACAGGAACAGTTGGATATTTTTTGAAAGCGGCTTTAGCTGATATGGACAGCATGAGATTACTGATAGATCGATTAATACCCTATGGACATCTGAATACATCTGTGGTTTTGACATCCCCGGTACCTTCCCGCTCCATTCTTCCAAGGATCAATGAAAGGGAGGATCATGGTGCGAAATCCTAGGCGGTCATTCAACTGATGATGATAAAGGATTTGGGTATCGTTCAAACTAATGAAGGGTAGAATGTAGGTTTTTTACAGATAGGAACGAGGCGGAAGGCCTGTTCCTTTTTTTGTGTTATTTTAAATCCATCAAAGCGCCGAAATATTGCTGGGCGGTTGTAAAACAAATGAATGCCAATAGTTCAGAAATCTCTTCATCACTGAACACTTCCTTCAATACTTGGAAAAACTTTTCCTCCGTTTTTTCACGTTGCAAGAGAAATACTTCCGCAAAGGCAATTGCATAGCTTTCTTTCATATCTTCCGGCTTTAGCGGAGTCCCTTTTCCCTGACAGTATGAGCAGCCATTACCGTATGCCAGCACCCTTCTGACGTTTTCCTTCAATTTCTCCGAAAGTTTCCCATCTGCAGATATGCAATCTGAGAGGTCCGACCATTTATGCGAAATCTCTTCAGAATGAAATAATCTTTGAAATGGACTGGAGCCCTGTGATGATTTTTTTATTCTTGTCATGAACATCTCTCCTTTGAGATAATCCTAATATAAAAATCCAGAAATTTTAATTCCGTTTGTAAAGAAATGTGGTTTAATAATGAACGAATGTAAAGAGAAAAAGGGGAATAATTTAAAAATGAAAATAGATGAGAAAGACCATAGCATCCTTGCCGAATTAACGTTGAATAGCCGAATTTCCATGAGGGAATTGGCAAAGAAAGTAAACCTTTCGGCCCCCACCGTTGCCGAACGGGTACGGCAAATGGAGTCGTTCGGGATCATTAAAGGGTATGTTGCCGAGATTGATCATAAAAAGATCGGTTTTCCAATTGAGTGTATCGTGGAAGCTACAATAAAAAATGGGGAATATGAGAAATTCAAAAAGTATATCTCCAAGGTGCCGAATGTTGACTTTTGTTATCGAATTGCCGGGCAGGCTTGCTTTATGCTGAAAATCCACACTCAGAGCCTTGAAGAAGTGGAGGAATTCATCAATCGGACCATTCCTTTTGCGGCAACCGTTACCCATGTTATCCTTTCACAGGTGGAGCCGGAACAGGAATGAGTATTTTTATAAGTAAGAAAAAGAGATCTGTATATGCCGATCATTTTGAACGGTTCTAGAATTAATGGATAAAATCACGTGTCCATAAAGGTATGACATATGTTTGCAGCGCCAGGTTTTTTTTGCAATCAATGCTTTCGGTGATTCAAGAAAGAATAATCTAATGGAATAAGGGGTACATGTAATAATGGATTATAATCTGAAAAGGTGGGGTGAGGTATCATGGAAGGAACCGACGACTACAAACCTGAACTGGCCAGGGAAGCAGTAAATATGATTGAAAATGTAGCAGGTACACATCCTGGTTATCGGCGCGTGCATGCAAGGGGATATGTTTATGAGGGTGTTTTTACCCCAAACGGAAAAGCGTCCCCATTAACGGTGGCTTCGCATCTTCAGGATGAAGCCGTGCCGGTGATCATTCGGTTTTCAAATAGCTCACCGATTCCAAGCCATCCTGATGCCATTTCCCCTGTAAAGGGCATGGCAGTCAAGTTTCATTTGCCGAATGGAAAGGTGTCAGATCTTATTACTGTGACCATTCCGTTATTCTTTGCGAAAACACCGCAAGCGTTTGTTGATATTGCTGGCTTTTTCCAATCTGTAAAGGAAGGTTTCCCTAATCTGAAAGAGCTTGCAAAAATCCTGTGGAAATACCCTGAAAGTAAGGCAAGCTTGCAAATGCTTAAAGAAATGCGTTCTCCAGCCAGTTTTTCAACGTGCCAATATTACTCCATTCACGCATTCTATTTCATTAACAAGGAAGGAAGGCGACAGGCAATCAAGTATGAGTGGGTGCCAGATGCCGGCCTTAGTATGTTAGACAAAGGGGAGATTGCCGAGCATTCGCCGGAGTATCTGGATGAAGAAATGGAAAAGAGGCTTAAAGAAGGACCGGTGGGCTTTAAATTGAACATCCAAATAGGAGGGGAAAATGACCCGACTGACGATCCGACTATTGCTTGGTCGGAAGATAAACAGGTAATCACGATAGGGCATTTAATGATCTCCAAAAAATCGGAAGTGTGTAAAGATACTTTATTGTTTGATCCAACCAATATCCCTGAAGGAATCGAGTGCTCGGAAGACCGGATCTTGCATTTTCGCCATAGTGCGTATGCCGTTTCATATGAACGTCGGATAAATAACCAATGAATCAAATCAAGAAAAATCCCCTATACCAAAGGGGTTCCTTGAATGTAGACAAACTCGATGAAGATCGAGTTTGTCTATTTTTATGGCTTGTACAATTTGGACGTTGATTGGAACGTATGGCACTCGCTTTCCGCGGGCGGTAGGCCCTCGGCTTTCGCCTGCGGGTTCTCCTCTAGACGCGCTTTTCTAAGCAGGAGTCTCATACACCCGCTCCAATTAACTGTGTCTTACCTTTTAGGTAGACCACTTTTGCCTAGAGTCATTTTTTTTTAAAATAGAAGTATTGAAGATGTTGAAACAAATATGGCTTACCCTTGGTTCTTAGGCTACGGTTTCCAGTGCCTCCTACTCCACGTTCGGGATGAGACCAATCTGAATCCCGTTTTAAGTGAGTTACATTTTTCCGGATCTGAAAATAGTGTAGAGCATGAGTAAGAACATCAGGGTTGCAACGACAAAACCAATTTCGATAACCGGTATCTTCCAAAGGATCAAGGTTTCCCCGCCTATTGCAGAGCCGATAATGAGACCGACCATGATAATGCTGAATGCAAGCAGGATGATACTGAACGACAGCCGGTTCGAGATTTGATCAAGCTTATGTAAAAAAACTTGAAGTTCGGGGATGTTGATATCGAGCCGCAATTTCCCTTTTTTAATGATACCTGTCACTTCCCTGATATCCTTGGGCAGTTCGGCAATGGCTTCAGCAGACTCGATGAATTGATTCCAGGCGTTCTTCGCAATGTTTTTTGGGTTGTAGCGTTCTTTAAAAAGCCTTTCCCCAAAAGGTTCAGCTGCCTTCATGATGCTAAAATTCGGATCTAATCCTTCGACAATGGCCTCCATGGTAAGCAGAGCCTTGCCGAGCATCGTGAATTCGGGTGGGATTTGGACTTGGTGACGATTGGCAACCGTGAACAGGTCATTGACTGCTCCGCCTAAAGAGATTTGGCTCAATGGGATATCATAATATTTATTTCGCAGTTCATCAATATCCCCCCTTAATGGGGCCATATCGATTTCGTCCGTCAAGAGACCCATATCTGAAAGCGTCTTGATCAATCCATTGGTGCTTCCGCGTTTCAGATTGATGACAAGCGAGGCGAACTGATATTTCGTTTCTTCCTCGAGACGTCCCACCATTCCAAAATCCATGAGTGCGACGACATTCCCAGGCAATATGATGATATTGCCTGGGTGGGGATCACCGTGGTAAAAGCCATCGATCAATATTTGATGAAGCATGGAGTTCGCTAATCTTTCCGCGATTTGCCGGCGATCATAACCTTCATCATCAAGCTGTTTATAATGATTGATCTTAATTCCCTGAATGAAATCCATTGTCAGGACCCTTTTTGTGGAAAACTCCCAATGGATCCTTGGTACCTTAAACCCTTGATCATCGATGAATTGCTTGGCTATTCTTTCACCGTTTCGACCCTCGGAGTTATAATCAAGTTCTGCGCGGAGTGATTTAGCGAATTCATCAATCATTTTTCTGATTTGGTAGCGTCTTGCCCAAGATATGCGTGCTTCCATAAGTCTTGCCAAATCATCGAGAATTTCCAAATCCGTTTCCACAGTCGGCAGAATATCTGGCCGCTGCACTTTGATTGCTACGACTTCTTGTGATGGAAGCCGAGCCGTATGGACCTGTCCAATCGAGGCGGTTGCCAGTGGGGTTTCATTAAATTCAAGGAAAATGTTTTCCAAAGAATCACCCAATTCGGCCTCGACAATTTTACGGACCCTATCAAATGGAAAGGGGGTGACCTGGTCCTGTAACTTTTCAAGCTCGCGGACGATTTCGTCAGGAACGAAATCACGCCTCGTACTTGCAATCTGCCCAAGTTTAATGAATGTAGGTCCCAAGCTTTGTAATATCGTATGCAGCCGCTCTCCGATTGAGCGGAGGTTCAGGTTTTCATCGGGTTGGAGTTTCGATCCCGCTTTACTCTCGGATAATCCCAGGCGATAGATGAAGTAACCAAACCCATTTTTCAAAAAGGCATTAATGATTTCTTGGTAACGATGTGCGTGTTTCAGTCGCTTGCGAAACATTCAAGTACCTCCTGTCACGGTTGTAAGTTTTGGTTCTGTTTCTCCAAAATTACGATGCGGCGCTCCAATTCCTCGACTTCTTCTTTAGTTGCCAAGTTTAGGCCATTGAGCGCTTGATTGACTTTGGCCTTGACGGAATCGTCCAGCTGCTTTTGGGCTTGCTCCCCTTTTTCGACCCATTGCTTAATAAGGATCTTGGAGTCTTCTTTGCTGATATCGCCTTTTTTGACAAGAGAGTCCACCGCTTTTTCAATTTGCTCTTTTGTAGCAGCGGCTGCACCTAATCCTAAAGAAAACACATTTTTTAATAAGTCCATTTTTACATTCCTCCAATATAAATTTTTACACTGTAAGAAAGATAATAGCGGATGCCTTTCACTCTGGTTCATTCTTGTTGTTACCATCTATCATACATCACTTTAGGGCAGCTACAAAAATATAAGGGTCCTGCGATTATTGATGAAAAAGAAAAGGATTTTTATATAGTTCAAAATTGTTTGAAGTGGAGAGGATTGGATATTATGATAGGGAAAAGCGGCTGTGAAAGTGAGGTTGGAATAATGGGTTTCAAAAATAAAACGGTGATTGTAACAGGTGCTTCGAATGGGATAGGGAGAGGCGTGGCAAAGGGATATGCAGAAAGCGGCGCTTCAGTCGTTCTCGCGGATTTGGACGAGCGGGAAGGACTTCTGTGTGTGGAAGAGCTCAAAAGTAAAGGTCATGAAGCCATGTTCGTTAAAACGGATGTACGCAAGGAAGCTGACATTCAACAATTGATGGATGTAACTCTAAAAACATATAAGACCATTGATATATTAATCAATAATGCAGGAAAGGCATTATTCAAATCGCTTTTTGATCTGACGATAGAGGAATGGGACGATATGATGAATACGAATTTGCGCAGTGTTTTCCTTTGTTCCCGGGCCGCGGCAGAATCGATGCGGAAAAATGAAATGGGAGGTGCGATCATCAATATAGCATCAACCAGAGCGATGATGTCTGAGCCTGATTCGGAATCCTATGCAGCAACCAAAGGAGGGATCAAAGCACTGACACATGCGCTTGCCGCTTCTTTGGGCAAAGAGAAAATTACGGTCAATTCGATTTCTCCGGGGTGGATTGAAACGGGAGATTATGAATCGCTGAGGGATGAAGATCACCAGCAGCATTTTTCCAATCGGGTTGGCAAACCGGACGATATTGCAAGGGCCTGTCTTTATTTGACGGCAACGGAAAATAATTTCGTTACGGGTGAGGATCTTATCGTCGATGGAGGCATGACAAGAAAAATGATGTACGAGGAGTAACTCATTTTCTTCGGTAGAGATATTGCAGTTCAGTCCCGAGCTCACGGTTGAGCAGCTGTTCCATTTCTTCAAGCTCTTTTATGCCGATAGGGGCATCGGCAGCTGTCCAGTGAACGGTATAAACAAAATAGTAATCTCTTATTTTTCGGAAAATAACAGGCGAATTCGGGAATTGATCAAAAATTGCCCTGATATTATAGCGTCTCATGTAGGACCACTTAACAAGCTGCATGTAGCTACCCATCCTTTTCAAAAGAGATCAATGACTGCCAGGATGGCAGCCATTGGTCCGGTTCTTATTTATCGTTGAATAAATTGAATAAGCCTCTAGCTACGCTGCCTTCTTCGGATGATCCTCCATTTTGCGGCGCTGCAGCAAATACACGGCTGGCTAGCCGGCTGAATGGCAAAGATTGCACCCAGACTGTTCCGGGTCCTTTTAATGTTGCAAAGAATAAACCTTCGCCGCCGAACAAAGCGGTTTTCACACCCTTTACAGTTTCAATATTATAATCTACCCCGCTAGTCATTGCCACTAAACATCCTGTATCGACGCGTAAAATCTCCCCTGCTGCCAATTCCTTTTTATGGATCGTGCCGCCGGCATGAACGAAGGTCATTCCATCTCCTTCTAGTTTTTGCATGATGAAGCCTTCACCGCCAAAGAAGCCTGCCCCTATTTTTCTCTGAAACTCAATTCCGACCGAAACGCCTTTTGCGGCCGCCAGGAATGCGTCTTTTTGACATATGATTTTCCCGCCCAGCTCGCTTAAATCCATCGGGATGATTTTACCTGGATATGGCGATGCGAATGAAACGTGTTTTTTATCTCGTCCTTCATTCGTAAAAGCCGTCATGAAAAGACTCTCACCAGTAAGGAGCCGTTTCCCGGCCCCGAATAGCTTACCCATCATTCCGCTGTCACCATTTGAAGACCCATCACCAAAGATGGTTTCCATCTTGATTTGATCTTCCATCATCATTAAGCTTCCAGCCTCGGCAATCACCGTTTCCTGAGGGTCCAATTCCACTTCTACAAACTGCATGTCATCTCCATATACCTTAAAATCTATTTCATGATTATTCAATTTCCATTCCTCCTATCCGCTTATTTTCATTGTAAAAGATAAACTCTTAACCTGCCAATATTATTCAGTTTTCTGCTGTAGTTTATATATTTTTTGTTTTCACGGGTATATCTAGTAAAATGTAGAAAGAAAAAACAGCATGACACTTAAGCTGAAATGAACCTTTTCTTAAGTGCAGGAGGAGACAGCCGTGGAGACTTACATACTATCATTGGACCAGGGAACGACAAGTTCCCGGGCCATTTTATTTAATAAAAGCGGGGAAGTTTTGCATATTGCCCAAAAGGAATTCACCCAATACTTTCCGAATCCAGGATGGGTGGAGCATAACGCCAATGAGATTTGGGGTTCCATCCTATCGGTAATCGCTTCCTGTCTATCGGAAATGAATGTAAAGCCTGAACAGATCGCTGGAATTGGCATAACGAATCAACGGGAGACGACCGTGGTATGGGATAAGGAAACAGGTCAGCCGATTCATCATGCCATCGTCTGGCAATCCCGGCAGACAAGCGAAATTTGTACGCAATTGAAGGGTGAAGGCCTCGATGACTTATTTTTGCAGAAAACCGGATTATTGATTGATGCATATTTTTCCGGAACGAAGGTGAAATGGATTCTCGACCATGTAGATGGGGCACGGGAAAAGGCTGAAAACGGAGACTTATTGTTTGGTACGATCGATACGTGGCTGATATGGAAACTTTCGGGTGGTAAATCACATGTAACCGATTATTCGAATGCCTCAAGGACGCTGATGTATAACATTCATGACCTGAAGTGGGACGAAGAGCTGCTGGAAATCCTGCAAGTTCCGCGGTCGATGCTTCCGGATGTTCGTTCTTCATCGGAGGTATACGGGAAAACAGCGCCACACCATTTCTTTGGGCATGAAATCCCGATTGCCGGAGCAGCGGGAGATCAACAGGCCGCATTGTTCGGCCAAGAATGCTTTGAAAAAGGAATGGCTAAGAATACGTATGGCACCGGATGCTTCATGCTGATGAACACAGGAGAAAAGGCAGTGAAATCAGAGCATGGCCTGTTGACCACGATTGCATGGGGGCTGAATGGAAAAGTCGAATATG
Organism: Peribacillus sp. YIM B13477; assembly: GCF_042787955.1. Lineage (NCBI taxonomy): Bacteria > Bacillati > Bacillota > Bacilli > Caryophanales > Bacillaceae > Peribacillus > Peribacillus sp. YIM B13477. The sequence continues at coordinate 654,799 of NZ_JBHZPD010000002.1, read as the reverse complement.
CCTTGGAAGGAAGTGTTTTTGTCGCAGGTTCGGCCATACAATGGTTAAGGGATGGACTGGAACTCTTACATGATCCGAAAGACAGTGAAAAGTATGCTTTGCGGGTCACTTCAGCCGATGGTGTCTATGTAGTTCCCGCATTTGTTGGATTAGGCACCCCTTATTGGGATAGTGATGCCAGGGGAGCTGTATTCGGACTGACAAGGGGGACATCGAAGGAGCATTTCGTCCGGGCAACATTGGAAGCATTGGCCTACCAGACAAAAGATGTCCTTTGCGCCATGGAAGTCGATTCAGGGATTAACCTAAAGGCATTGAGGGTCGATGGCGGGGTTGTCAAAAACAACTTCTTGATGGAATTCCAAAGCGGCCTCCTGAATGTACCAGTCGAAAGACCCGTTATTAGTGAAACGACAGCGTTAGGAGCGGCGTATTTGGCTGGGCTCGCTGTCGGATATTGGGAAAGTCAGGAAGAGATTTCAAAGCTATGGGCGGTCGATAAGAAATTCGAACCCGAGATGGAAGAACAGGAACGGAAGGATTTATATAATGGCTGGAAAAAGGCAGTTCAGGCGGCAAGGGTTTTTAAATAGAGTAAGTAAGGGTATTAATAGGGAGAGATGAATACAGAACGTACAAACTTAAAAAAGGGGTGGTATTATGTTAGTTAAGGATTTCATGATAAGGGAAGTCTTTGTAGCCCGTCCTGATTTTACATTAAAGGAAATTCTGCGGATCTTGATCGAAAATAAAGTTGGCGGGGTCCCCGTTGTGGATGAACAGGATAAGCTACTGGGAATGGTGACGGACGGGGATATCCTTCGTTACTTAACGCCTGCAGAGGAAGCCATCATGGGGTATTTCACCTACATTACGGTTCTTCCCGGTGAAGAATTGGATGAAAAAGTTACATCCAAAATGAATGATAAAGTCTCACAAATCATTAAAAATAAAAGGATTACAAAGCTATCTCCCGAAGATCCGTTAGATGAATTGATAAAGGTCCTTTCCAAGCATCATTTCAAGAAAATCCCCGTCCTGGACAAAAATGATAAAGTAGTCGGCATTATCAGCAGGGGAGATGCACTTAGGGCCCTTTATAAGGAATTCGTTCAAAAGCTGGAATGAATGGGCATCATAAAAAGGCCTGCTCGATTACGAGCAGGCCTTTTTGTAATCATCATTGAGTGCTTTCTACTGCTTTACCTGCATCAGATTCACCTTTTGCTCTTTTTTCCTTCAATTTAAAGTAGGCGTCCATTACGTCCCGCCCGATCCGTTTGTTAATATCATCAGAGGGCTGACCTTGATAAACCCATGGAACGACGACAGAAAATGCCACTTCCGGATTATTGTGAGGTGCATAACCTACAAGCGTCAAATTGATAGTCGGAACTGGCGCGCTATATTGATTCCTCCGCGGTCCGTCGTAAAAGGCTTCGGCAGTACCCGTTTTTGCTGCCGCACGGTAAGACTTCCCGCCGAAATATTTATATGCCGTCCCGCCTGGCTCCTGGGCAACCTGCCTGAATCCTTCCTGGACACGCTGCAGCCAAACGTCTTTCCCGCCTAAATCGTTTAACACTTTGGGACTCATTGTTTTAAAGACGCTGCCCAATTCATTGTGTTCGTTGGATGGATTCCTGATTTCCCTGACCATATGGGGCTCAAGCCTTTTTCCGCCATTTGCAATCGTTGAAACATACTGTGCCAATTGCATGGGGGTATATGTATCATACTGCCCGATCGATAAATCCAGCAGCAATCCGTCTGTTGACATATCGACTCCTTTAAACCCGACGGATTCATTTGGCAGGTCGATGCCTGTACGGACACCCAATCCGAATTGGGCATAATGATTCCGCATGATGGAATAAGCTTCACGGTTGATTCCTAACGGCCGGTGAGGGATATAATGACCGCCGGCAATTTTGATTGCCGTCATGAACATATAGACATTCGACGATTTCTTTAACGCAGAGACATCGGTTACATAACCCAAATCACTATAAGATCCTTTGGGATTAGCCCCTGCTAAAAGGAGTTTTCTGTCAAAGAAAGCTGACCCTGGTGCGATGGCTCCTGTCTGAAAGCCTGTATAGATAGTGGCTCCTTTAACAGATGATCCCATCGTATACGAGGTCGTAATGTTTCCAAGGGCAAAATCGTTCATTTCGGTCAATCCGGTTTTACTGTTGCGGCCGTATTGCCTGCCTGCCATCGTGAGCACCTCGCCTGTATTCGGGTCCATTAAAACGACGAAGGCACGATCCAATAAGTAGGTATTTCCCTTAGCCTTGGTTTTGCGCAATTCGTTCTCGAGGATTTTTTCAACCTGCTGTTGCAGCTCCATATCAATTGTAAGGACCAAGTCCTTTCCGCTTTGCCCTTCAGTGAGGGTATTCGTTTTGATGACTTCCCCTTTGCTCAGCACATTTTCAATCCGCGTCTTTTGACCGCGCAGGACATCTTCATATTGTTTTTCAATATAACTTTTTCCGACCCGGTCATTCCTGGTATAGTCGCGTGCCAGGTAATAGTCGATATTTTCACTGGGAATGCCTTCTTCGGAAGAAGAGACCTTGCCAAGAACCGAGCGGAGGGTCTCGTCATACTTATAGGTCCTTTCCCAATCCGTCGTTACATCCACACCTGGCATTTCATCCAAATGTTCGCTGACCCTGGCGAATTCCTTAGTGGTGACATCTTTATTCTTCACGATCGAAGGTGCGAGGGCATAGCCGCTATTGAATTCCCGGAAGATGGCGATCACTTCCAATTCATCTTTGGAGAATTCCTTGATATTCTCATCGGTTACCCGCTCCATTTGAAGTTTGTATAAATCTTTTTGCTCCAGTTTCTTTTCGATGACTTTCTTCTTCTCGGCCTTGGTGATCAAGGCTTCGGCTTCTTTCGGATGTTTTAAAATCCAAAAATCCTTTTTATCCGGCAGGGTTACCTTTTTGGTATCTTTTTCTATCAAGGTGGCAAGGACCTCTGCCGTCTTCACCATATCTGCCGTTTTCGTATTCGGGTATTTCGTATAGGTGATGGCATTACGCGGCTCATTATCAACGACCGGATTCAAGTTCCGGTCATACATCTTACCACGGGGAACGGGGGTATTGGCCACATCGTTTTCCGTTCTGTCGACTTCGCGGAGGTAATCGTCCCCATACACGATTTGGACGATGCCAAGCCGGATTATTAAGCTTGAAAATAAAATGAATATTAAAAAGAACATAAAGTTCAGTCGGAAAGGAATTGGGGTTTTTTTCTTTTTTTCTTTGGCCATCATTAACATTCCTTTCTAGTAAAAGTAAAAAATAAGAAAATTCCTATCTCCAATGATATATAAAATTAACTTATTTTTCTATGCTTTATCCGTAAATTTATCTATATTTCCAAAAGAATGTTTTGAAGCTATATAATTCCTAGTAATCTTATAATTGGGAAAATTGATATACATATAAGGTCAATGGGGGTTTTAATAGATAGAGAGAGGGCGAAGCGGCAAAGCGACAATCATGAGGAGAAAAGCATATATGAGTCGCTCTTGTGGCCAAAGCGCTTTGAAGGAAATTTTGTAAATGAATGAAAAATGTCTTTAAACCTTAGTATCCATTCGCAATGACTAAAGTACCATGATAAGCATCAATTTGATTTATAAGCCCTAACGGGAGGAGTTTGAGTCGTGACAGTGATAACCTCTTTGAAATATCCGCTTAGCTCAAGCCACTTTTCAGGGTAAATATAGTTGAAGCGTTCGATCGTTTCCAGGGAATGAAGCACAAGGGAATCGATTTGCCCCGTTTTTTTACTTTGTAAATTGGATAGAAGCTCATGCGGGATGGTGTAATAAGGGTGGATTTGATACGGATTGAGTATGACCGGGGAAATATTATTCTCTTCCATATACCTGTCCGTCACGATCTTTTGGATTGCAAAGCTTTCATCCGTATGTAAATCCCCAATTTTGTAATTTGGATTCAATAGTACAATGCCTCTCATTTGATTCACCCATTCTTTTTTGCTAACCATTCTTGCCAAATGGGGGATGGGATATTCAAAGTAAGAGGCATCATGCTAGAAAATGGCTTTCATTTCGTTAAGGGTTTTGAGCTGCTTGACATTTTCGAGCACCTCGTTGGTCAGGTCCTCCTTTTTAATGACCGGTAAACTTCGTAAATCTTCCATGAAGCTTTCATTCGTGAACCAATCAAAGGAATGGGGAGGAAAGAATAGTTGATCCTTCCATGCATCATGAAGAGTGGGGCTGTAGATTTTATCATCTTTTGACGTGGATCCATCAGAGGTATATATGCTTGCCCAATAATCCTCTCTGGAACCCGTGTGGGGAATCTCTTTTGTAAAATGGCCAACTCCGCGAAAAACCACCGGATGCTGAAAAAGAAGCCCATATAATAATTTCCCCGTTTCAATGCGCTGTTTCGGGTCGGCAAAGCGTTCGACGGTAAGTCCTGTCAAGGAATGAAGTCCTTTTTGCTTGTTTGCATAAGGAAAGATCACCTTCATGAAGCCTAAGTATTCCTGAAGCTGAAAATCAAGCCTGCGGAGGATTTCACCATGACGGGTGCGTTTTAATATCCTTTCCTGAAGCATTCTTTGTTCATTGATGATAAGGGCCGTTGTCAAAATGGGTGAATGGGGCTCTTCGATGAAAGATTCCCAAATCGGGGTCATGAATCTTGAAATGCGGAATACTGGTAAATACCTTCTTAGCGGAAGTTCTTTTTGTTTAGAATGTTCATATAAAAGAAGCTGGGGGAAGGCATCTGCAAATATGGCTGAATTTGCACGCTCAAGGAAAAGGAAAAATTTCTGCCGTTCCGCTCTGTCAAGGAGATGGGTCATGTTTGAACTTTTCAAGTCAGTCATATGGTATCCTCCATTCCTCGAAACCATATGTGCTAAAAAGGCCCAGTGAACCTCCGGATTGCGATTGTAAAAGGCAAGATAGGCTTGTGTTCTTGTGATATTGTTCCGGTTCAAGGCAGCCGTTTCGGTTCGAATGCTTTTTATCAGGGCGGCTTCCTCGGGGAAAAAAGCTTTTGACTCATCAACAGGCTGAAAGAGCTCTTTTTGTAAACGGGATTTTAGCGTGTCATATCTTTCAGCATCGATGATCGGTTTTGTTTTGGCAGGGTGTTTACCCAACAGCTTTTGCAAATATTGGGAAATCATACATTTCACCACGAATGTTTTTCGATCATTATATGCATAGCCATCAAGAAAGGGGCGTTGCATTTGCAACCCCCCAAGGTGATGTCATCTTTTTTTCTTCTTTTCCCGGTACAATAAAATATAATAAATTATCCAGAAAAGAAACACAGGAGTGAAGGATAAAAATCTATATTGGACCGGTACGGCAAATAAGATGAAAATGGCTGATAATAAAAAGGGAACCGCCAGGAGTATATATTTTCTCCATTGCATATGCTGAACCTCCTTAGGTTGCGTCATTCTTATTAGAATAAAGGATTATCCATCAATAATCTAGAAAAGTCATAATTGACAAAAATATGCAAACGTAGTAATCTTTAAAAATAAGTTAAAAATTACCATTAATCAATGAAAAAGGAGGCGAACGTCATGACTAAATCAGTTAAGCACAGTGATGTCACAATTGAATATCATACGTCCGCCTGCCCTGAGACCTTGTCTTTCCAGACATAGGATTCCTCGCTTCCATTCATGATTTTAAAGCGCAGGTTGTGGAATTTTCGCGGCCTGCGCTTTTATATGTGTTATTACGCATCTAAAAAAGCTTCCGCTAATCGGCGGGGGCTTTTTGGCATTTTGGATCCAGGTGCATTAGCACCCTTTCCATATACAGGATAGGAGGAACTATAAATGAGACAAAAGACATTGGAAATCTTATTGCAGCCGGGAGATCCAGAAAGCGGTTAGCGAGCGAAGGGTTTGAACAAAAGGGAGGGGAATTCATGTTTGCAATTTTTAAAAAGCTGTCCTGGTTCTTTAAAGAACAGTGGCAGCGTTACACCTTGGCGATTTTATTTCTATGTCTAGTGAATATCTTGGAGGTTATCCCGCCAAAACTTGTCGGGAATGCCATCGATGATATGAACAATGGCAGCATGACACAGGAAGGGGTCATGAAATACGTTATTTATTTGCTCATGGTACTGATCGGCAGTTATCTATTTGGTTACTTATGGAGTTATCTGTTATTCGGCGGCGGAAACTTGGTCGAACGGAAACTAAGGTCAGGGTTTATGGGCCATTTGCTGAAAATGACGCCGAGTTTTTATGAAAAAAACCGTACAGGAGATTTAATGGCAAGGGCAACCAATGATTTAAAGGCAATATCCCTCACTGCTGGTTTCGGGATACTGACCCTCGTAGACGCGGTGCTGTTCACCATCACGGTAGTGGTCATGATGGGAGCCACGATCAGCTGGCAGTTGACGATTGCGGCGGTGCTCCCGCTTCCGATCATGGCAGTGCTGATGCAAATTTACGTGAAGAAAATTTACAAACGTTTTACGGATGCACAAGCAGCCTTTGGCACTTTAAATGACAAGGTCCTGGAATCCATTTCCGGTGTCCGTGTTATCCGGGCCTATGTCCAGGAACGGGAAGATGAAAAGCGATTTGAGGAAATGACCGAGGATGTATATAGCAAAAACCTAGCCGTGGCAAGGATCGACGCCCTCTTTGATCCGACAATCAGCATTATCATCGGCATCAGCTATTTAATCGGGTTGGGCTATGGGGCTTATCTTGTGTTTCAACAGGCCATAACGCTTGGCGGACTTGTTTCGTTCAATGTGTACCTAGGCATGTTAATCTGGCCGATGATCGCGGTGGGTGAACTGATCAATGTCATGCAAAGGGGAAATGCTTCGCTAGATCGTGTTCAGGATACCCTTTCGTATGAAGCGGATGTGAAGAATTCAATGGGACTGGAGAGTATTACGAACCCGGGGAATATCCAATTCAATTCAGTGCATTTTACATACCCTTCCTCAACGGTTGTGAATCTATCCGATATTTCCGTTCAGCTTGAGCGCGGTCAAACATTGGGGATAGTGGGGAAAACAGGTAGTGGAAAAACGACATTCGTGAAGCAATTGCTGCGGGAATATCCTTTAGGTACAGGTGAAATCGCTTTTGCAGGCATGCCGCTGGAGCAACTGCACCTTGAAGATATCCGTAAATGGATCGGATATGTTCCACAGGACCATTTTTTATTCTCGAAGACTGTTAGGGAAAATATCTTATTCGGTAAAATGGATGCAACGGAAGATGAACTGGCTGAAGCTATCCGGCTGGCGGATTTTGAGAAGGATTTAATGATGCTGCCAAATCGTCTAGAGACACTCGTCGGTGAGAAGGGTGTCGCTCTGTCCGGTGGGCAAAAGCAGAGGATCTCGATTGCCAGAGCATTGATCAAAAATCCGGAAATCCTTATATTGGATGATTCCTTATCCGCTGTCGATGCAAAAACGGAAACGACGATCATCGATAATATCCAAAATGAACGGGCAGGGAAAACGACCATCATCACAACCCACCGCTTATCAGCCGTTCAGCACGCGGACAGGATTATCGTATTGGACAGCGGGAAAATCATCGAAGAGGGGACTCATGCGGATTTACTGCTGAATGATGGCTGGTATAGCGAGCAATATGAACGACAGCAGGTTGACGAAGGGACGGAGGTGAGGGCATGAAGGTCGTAAAGAAACTTTTTAATTATGCTGCCCTTTATAAAAAATTGATCATTGGCGCCCTGATCATGCTTGCTCTTTCGGTAGCGGCCGATTTAACGGGTCCTTTCGTTGCCAAGAAAATCATCGATTCACATATACTTGGCATCGAATCTTCCTGGCATGAAGCAGGTAAAGGAAAAGATGCAGTTAAGTATGATGGAAATTGGTATAAACGTGCTGATTACTTTGCAAAAGGTGAGAAGAAAGGCAGGGAAGTCCATGTTCTGCAGGTTGGCAATCAATTTGTCTTCGTAGATGAAGCTGTCCCTATCGATGGGCGCAGAACCTTGGAGAACCAATCATTGAGCATCAAGAAAGACGGGAAAGAGCACCGTGCGCAAGCAGTGAAATTGACGAGTCAGGAAGTGATGGGATTTTATCAACCGGAAATCCCGCGGATCATTAAGCTTGTGGCTTTTTATTTCAGCCTTGTCATCCTTTCCTCCATTTTTCAATATGGCCAGAGTTTTTATTTACAGAAAGCGGCGAACCGAATCATACAGAAGATGCGAAATGATATATTTAGGCATATTTCCCGTTTGCCGATACGTTATTTCGATAATATGCCAGCGGGTAAAGTTGTAGCCAGGGTCACTAATGATACGGAAGCGATCCGGGAATTATATGTAACCGTGCTCGCCAACTTCTTCTCGAGTACCATTAATATTTTCGGCGTTCTAATTGCTTTGTTTATTCTGGATCCACGTGTCGGTACCATTGGCCTTATACTTATTCCGATCATCGTTATCTGGACGATGGTATACCGTAAATTCGCCTCGAAATATAATCACATCATTCGGGAACGGGTCAGCGATATTAATGGAATGATCAATGAATCCATTTCTGGTATGAGCATCATTCAGGCATTTGGACGTGAAAAGGAGACGAAGCAATCTTTTGAAAATCTGAACCGGGAGCATTTTTCCTATCAAAATAAAATGCTCCATTTGAACTCGTTGACGGGTGGAAACTTGATTGGCGTCATTAAGGTTTTGGCGCTGATGGCATTCGTCTGGTATTTCGGCGGGATTTCCCTTACAGCGGGTTCGGCCATTTCCTTAGGGATGATGTATGCAATTGTTGATTTGATCAGCCGCCTGCTACATCCGCTTCACGGAATCGTCAATCAGTTCGCTAATCTTGAACAGGCGCTTGTTGCAGGGGAGAGGACGTTCAGCTTATTGGATGAAAAGGGATTGGCAGTCAGCGATGAAAACATATCCAGATACAAAGGAAACGTACAATTCGAAAATGTTTCTTTTGGTTATAAGGATAAAGAATATGTGTTAAGGGACATTTCCTTCTCCGCTAAACAGGGGGAAACGGTTGCTTTAGTTGGCCACACCGGTTCAGGAAAAAGCTCCATAATGAATTTATTATTCCGCTTTTATGACAGCAGTGAAGGACAGATCAAAATCGATGGCAGAAATATATTGGATATCCCGCATCAGACGCTTAGGGAGCATATGGGGATCGTCCTTCAGGACCCCTATTTATTTACTGGCACCATCGCCTCCAATATCAGTCTCAATCATAAAGGCATTACAAGGGAAATGGTTGAAAAAGCATTAAGAGATGTCGGGGGGGACAAAGTGCTGAAGCATCTTCCTTTAGGGCTTGACGAGCCCGTGATCGAAAAAGGCGGAACGCTGTCTTCCGGACAGCGTCAGCTAATCTCTTTTGCCCGTGCCCTTGCATTCAATCCGGCCATATTGATCTTGGATGAAGCGACAGCAAGCATCGACACCGAAACCGAGGCAATTATCCAGGAGGGTATGGAAGTGCTGAAAAAAGGGAGAACGACCTTCATCATTGCACATAGGCTTTCCACGATAAAAAATGCCGACCAAATTCTTGTACTGGAAAAAGGGCGGATTGCTGAGCAAGGTACACATGAGGAATTAATGGAACTGAAAGGGAAGTACTATCAAATGTATGAACTGCAGGCAGGTCCGCATAAAGGCATGGCTGGCTGAACACAATGGAATAAGGGTGGATCATCTAGATTAAACTATAATGAAGGTACCGACTTTTGGTACCTTCAAGCATAATGATTGATAATAGTAATCATTACGTTTAAGATATACCTATACTGACGATGAGGTGATAATAGTGAAACAAGAAATTCATCCCGATTATCAACAAGTGGTATTCATGGATACCAACAGTGGGTATAAATTTTTGACAGGCTCCACTAAGACGTCCAATGAAACAATCGTTTGGGAAGACGGCCAAACATATCCCTTATTAAAAGTGGAAATCAGCTCGGATACGCACCCTTATTATACAGGAAAGCAGAAGTTTGCTGAAAAAGGCGGACGGGTGGATCGCTTCCTGGATAAATATAATATGAAGAAATGAGAGTTAGGCCATCGGGAAATCGATGGTCTTCTCTTATTGATGGAATAAAAAAGGTGCCCATAAAATATGAGGCACCCACTACTTTAATCATTTTGCAGCAATTGCTTCCCCTTTGGCAATATTGACGAGGGCAGCTTCGAAGTCCTTGATTAAATCGTCCGGATTTTCCAGTCCGACAGAGAGGCGGAGCAAGCTATTCGTGATGCCTCGCTTTTCCCTTTCATCAGCAGGCATGGCCGCATGGGACATTTTGGCCGGGTAGGATAATATGGATTCTACCGCTCCCAGGCTTACGGCAAAAACAGGGAGCTCGACAGTGTTCACGAAGGAACGGAAGATTTCCTCACTTTCCAATTCAAATGATAGGACCGCCCCTGCTCCGAGTGACTGGCCTTTCTGGATGGCGTGCTGTGGATGATCGGCTAGGCCGGGATAATACACTTTTTTCACCAAGGGCTGCTCCTTTAAGTAGGCTGCAATCTTTTCTGCCCCTTTTTGTGAATGTTCCATTCTAACTGACAAGGTTTTCAAGCCTCTCATTACGAGCCAGGCATCCTGGACACCAAGGACCGCTCCAAAGGAGTTTTGAAGCGAACCGAGTCTTGCCGCCAATTCCGGATCTTTCACGACCGCAAGCCCAGCTACCACATCACTATGTCCGGATAAAAACTTCGTCGCGCTATGAAGGACAACATCAGCGCCCAGATTCAGCGGTTTTTGCAATGCGGGCGTCAAGAATGTATTATCAACAAAACTTAAGGCACCGGCTTTTTTTGCGATATCACATACAGCTTGAATATCGGTCACTTTAAGTAAAGGATTTGAAGGCGTTTCAATGTATATGGCCCTGGTATTTGGCTGAACCGCCGCTTTGACACTTTCAAGGTCTGTCATGTCAACGAAGGTATGCTCAATATTGAAACGGTTCAATACGCTTGTGACCATCCTGAACGTTCCGCCATACACATCTTCGGAAATGACGATATGATCCCCGGCAGACAATAGCAGGAAGGCTGTTGAAATGGCAGCCATACCTGATGAAAAGGCAAAGCCGTGAGTGCCTTCCTCAAGTTCGGCAATGATGTCTTCAAGTGCCTCGCGGGTTGGGTTCCCGCTTCTGCTGTAGTCATATTTGCCGAATTGATCGATATCGGATTGATGGAAAGTCGATGCATGCTGGATGGGGACGCTCACACCGCCCGTTGCCGGATCGAATTTATGTTGATTATGAAGTAATTTCGTTTCAAAGCTAAAATTTTGATCTGTCATCGTAGTGCCTCCCTTTTTACATGTGCGAATGCTTGCTGCAAGTCACCAATCAAATCGTCGCTATCCTCGATGCCAACGGAGAAGCGGAGCAGTCGGTTACAAACCCCGTTTGCCGTTCTGACTTCAAGCGGTATATCGGCATGTGTTTGTGTGGCAGGATAGGTGATGAAGCTTTCAACTCCTCCCAGGCTTTCTGCAAAGGAAATTAATGAGAGCGATTGTAAAAATGGGTTGACCGCCGCTTCATCAATGATGCGGAAAGAAATCATGCCGCCCCGGCCTGGATACAATACGTCCGTAACACAATCATGCTCCGATAAGTAATCTACAAGTATCTTGGCATTCTTTTCATGACGCTCCATCCGCAATGCCAGGGTTTTCATTCCGCGCATCAACAGCCAAGAATCAAATGGGCTCAAGACAGCTCCAGTGCCATTATGATGGAAGGCAAGTGCATCACATAATTCAGCGCCGCTAGCAACGATCAGTCCGGCGAGCACATCATTATGACCACCGAGATACTTGGTTGCACTGTGGATCACAATATCAGCTCCAAGCAAGATGGGTTGTTGAATAAGAGGCGTGTAAAAAGTGTTATCAACGATTAGCAATAAATTATATCGTTTAGCCAATGCGGCAACGGCGCTAATATCCGTTTGCTGCATAAGAGGGTTAGTGGGAGTTTCGATGAAGATGGCTTTCGTGTGAGGAGTGATGGCTTTTTCGATATCCTCCAAACAACAAGTGTTTACATAGTCACACTGCAATCCCCATTTTTTAAAACCTTGTTCTAACAGCCGATATGTACCGCCATAAAGATCTTCACTGACAATCCACGCATCCCCGGATTTAAAAAGGGCGAGTATAGTGGAGATGGCGGCCATTCCTGAACTGCAGGCATAGCCTTGGTCTCCTTTTTCCAGATCGGCGATGGATCGCTCCAATAGCTGGCGGGTAGGGTTACCTGTCCTTGTGTAGTCGAATCCCGTCGATTGACCGATTCCTTCGTGGCGAAAAGCTGTTGAAAAGTATACCGGCGGATTGACTGTTCCTGTCGCCGTTTCACTGCGATTTCCTAATTGAGCAAGATATGTTTCAGGTTTATACATGGTTTTCACTGCTCCTTTGAGTTAAATAAAATAAAAAAAAGTCTTCTTTAAGAAGAAGACTTTGATTAAGTAGGGACGAGTCATTCTTCTTATCTTCCAAGTTCATAAACTTGTGGAATTAGCACCTTTTCATTGGTTTGAAACAAATGAAGGTTGCTGAGGTGTCATCGGGCCATTCCCTCTACCTCTCTCGATAAGAGTTTAGATTATTCAATTTCTTTTGAATTTACTATATATACAAAACGCTGTCAAGGACATTTTGGGGGTGATGATGTGTTTGTGTTCATGGCCAGGTCAATTGAAGCCTAGAGGTGCCTACACTTTATGTGTCAAAAAAGAATATCCAAATTTTCATCTAAATATGAACGGCCTAGGATTTTCCAGAAATATGGAAAGGGTCAGCGGGATATTTTTGCTTTAAAATAATAAAGTTTGTACAATGTATGGAGAGAAAGAATAATCCGACATTATTCATTTCATATGCAAAAATTCTTCAATGAATAGTGCAAACTTAGGAGGAGAATACATGGAATACAGAATCGAACGAGATACGATGGGTGAAGTGAAAGTTCCTGCTGATAAATATTGGGGAGCACAAACTGAGAGAAGCCGTAACAATTTTAAAATCGGTAACGAAAAAATGCCGATTGAATTGGTTCGTGCATTTGCATACGTTAAACAAGCTGCTGCAAAGGTGAACTATGATCTTGGTGACCTTTCCGAAGTTAAAAAGAACGCCATCGTCAAGATTTGCGGCGAAATCCTTGAAGGTACGCTTGATGAACATTTCCCGCTTGTAGTGTGGCAAACGGGAAGCGGTACGCAAAGTAATATGAACGTGAATGAAGTGGTCGCTAACAAAGGGAATGAATGGTTAAAAGAAAATGGTGAATCGGAAATCCTTCATCCGAATGATGATGTTAACAAGGCACAAAGCTCAAATGATACTTTCCCGACCGCCATGCATATTGCAGCCTTTATGGAAGTCGCTGAAAAATTGGTTCCTGCCATCAAAGCACTTCGTGATACATTCGATACAAAAGAAAAAGAATTTTGGGATGTCGTGAAAATCGGCCGGACACATCTTCAAGATGCTACACCATTAACATTAGGACAAGAAATTTCCGGTTGGAAAGCGATGCTCGATAAAGATTTGGCGATGATTGAGGAAAGCAGCCAAAAACTATTGAACCTTGCTCTAGGCGGAACGGCTGTAGGAACCGGAATCAATACAAAGAAAGAATTCCCGGGACTTTCCGCCAAACAAATTGCAGCGGATACAGGATATCCTTTTGTCACATCTGATAATAAGTTCCATGCATTGACTAGCCATAACGAAATCGTCTATGCACACGGTGCTTTGAAAGCATTGGCGGCGGATTTAATGAAAATTGCAAACGATGTCAGATGGCTGGCAAGTGGACCTAGAAGCGGAATCGGAGAAATAGCCATTCCGGAAAACGAGCCGGGCAGCTCCATCATGCCAGGTAAAGTCAATCCGACCCAAAGTGAAGCGCTTACCATGATTGCGACACAAATCGTGGGTAACGATGCTACAATTGGCTTTGCAGCAAGCCAAGGTAACTTTGAATTGAATGTATTCAAACCAGTCATCATCTATAACTTCCTGCAAACGGTCAAATTATTGACGGAAGGCATTCATTCCTTCAACGATAATTGTGCGGTTGGCATCACTGCAAATGAAGATAAGATCAAAGAAAATGTAGAGCGTTCCCTTATGCTGGTAACAGCATTGAACCCGCATATCGGTTATGAAAAAGCAGCCAAGATCGCCAAAACTGCCTTCAAGGACAACTCCACGTTAAAAGAAGCGGCGTTGAAACTGGGGTTCCTGACGGAAGATGAATTCAAAGCATGGGTCGATCCTGCTAACATGGTTAATAAATAATTGGATGGAAGTACCCTCCCTCTAGCATTAGGGAGGGTGATTCCATGTGTTAAAATAATGGAATCGACAAATACTGAAATCATAAGTATCGGGAACAGGAGGAAAAACAATGTCTATATGCCCGCTTTGCAACGGCCTAAGAAAAATTCATGTGGATTGCCCGGAATGCGGCAGTGAACTTGAGGATAAAGGGAAATTCATGGATTATGCTGATGATTACAGTGCTTATATGGATATCGACATACTTAAAGAAAACGACGGATACCCTCAATCCCTTCAAAAAGGGCAATGCCCCCATCTCATGAAATGCCCTGAATGCGGACATGATGAAGTGGTATTGGTCCAGGAATGAATCTCCCTTTATTTGAATAAACGTTAAAAGACCCATAATGAATGGGTCTTTTCATTTTTAATTTGCAGATAACTTCATGCTTTCCTGCATCAGTTCATCTTCTTCAACCAAAATGCGATGTTCGGTCCCTTTATCAAAAAAGTGCGCTTTATTCATGTCGAGGGCAAGTTCGATCTTTTCGCCTGCCTGGATAATGTTATTGGCATCGACCCTTGCAACGAAGTCCTGCCCCTCTAATGTGGAGTAGAGCATGATCTCCGCGCCCATGAGTTCGGCTACATCAATTTGGGTCGTGAATGTAGTGTTAGGGGACTCCGTGAAATAAGCTCCTTCATTATGGAAATCTTCCGGACGGATGCCAAGGATTACTTCTTTTCCGACATATCCTTGATCACGTAGCATTTTCATCTTAAATTCAGGTATTTCAAGCGTTTGTTCGCCTATTTTGATTGTGCCTTCTTTTAAAGTCCCGGTAAAGAAGTTCATGGCAGGAGATCCGATAAAGCCGCCGACGAACACGTTTATTGGTTTCTCATAAACATCCTTTGGAGCACCGACCTGTTGGATGATACCATCTTTCATTACAACAAGACGTGTCGCCATGGTCATTGCCTCTGTTTGGTCATGTGTGACATATATCGTTGTGGTGTCGAGCCGTTTATGCAGTTTAGCTATTTCCGCACGCATTTGAACCCGCAGCTTTGCGTCGAGATTGGATAATGGCTCATCCATCAAGAAAACTTTTGCGTCCCTTACAATTGCGCGGCCAAGTGCAACACGCTGGCGCTGACCACCTGAAAGCGCTTTAGGTTTCCTGTTTAGCAGCTCTTCAAGTCCGAGAATCCTTGCCGCTTCATTGACTCTTTGCTTGATTTCAGCTTTTGGCGTTTTCCTGAGCTTTAATCCGAATGCCATATTGTCAAATACAGACATATGAGGATATAAGGCATAGTTCTGGAAAACCATCGCAATATCGCGATCTTTAGGGGGGACATCATTGACTCGCTTGCCGTCTATGTATAAATCCCCTTGGGAAATGTCTTCCAGTCCGGCAATCATCCTTAATGTCGTTGATTTACCGCAACCTGAAGGTCCCACAAAAACGATGAATTCCTTATCGGCAACACGAAGGTTGAAGTCTTTAACAGCCGTCACCTTTTTATCATAAATCTTGAATATATGATCCAACACTAACTCTGCCATGAAAAATCCCCCTTTTAAACTCTTAGATTACTTGTACCAATTAGCTATAGTCTAAGCTATAGGTTTTGAAAAAAGTATGGGCATATTGCACAAAAAAGTGTTTACATTGGAAATCAATCATTCAGTAAAAGTATCAAGTATGCAGTAAGGGCATGACGGAAGTTTCTAATATCGAGACCAGTTTTTTCAGAGAATTTATCGATTCGGTATTGTAAGCTGTTCCGATGTATATAAAGCTGTTTGGCGGCATATGTGGCATTGGAGTTACATTCGATATACGTTTTAACCGTTTTGATAAGCTCAGTATCCTGCTTGGTCTTGCCAAGAATTTCATTGATAAACCAATTTGCATTCTTAAAGGATGGATCATTTATTAATGAGTATGGGATGATGTCTGCCAAATCAGTCACTTTTATATCCGGCAGATGCACCTGTGCCACTTCAAAACACTTTTTCTCTTGAGTCCAGTGATGGCGAAGGTCTTGATCTACAGGGTGAAATCGCCCGGTGAACATACGGGTCTTTACATAAAAGTCACTTTCAAGTGTGGAAGTAATGGCGATCAGTTCTTTATTTGATAATGGTTCATCCTTGTCCGGTTCAATTAAGACGCCTGCCATTTCATTTTCCCAAATAATAGCTGCGTCAGATTGAACGAAAGCGAGGAAGGCCCCTTCAAAATCGGAGTTGGAAAAATCAGCATGAGTCAACTTGAAATGAAGGAATCGAACATTCTCCCAGCTCGTTAAAGGCAATGGTGCATTCGGTTCGGATAAAAAATTTTTCCATGATGAGCCTGGATGTGCATTGAGGTTATTTGGGTTTATGGAAGGAACAAAAAGCAGTTCCAATAAACGGATTTCTTCTGCTGTGATTTCTGAACGGGGAATACCAAGTATACTTCTGAAGTCTTCGAACCAAACATAATTTGAAATATCATCAGTATCCTTTTTATTGGTAAGAGCGTTCGGGAATTTTTGTTTAAGATTTTCAAGCATCGGTTCCACCTTCTTTCTCCCTTTCCATATCATTATAGCGAAAAAGAATAAAGTTCAAAAGATTAGGATATCTTTAGTTTTTCCGAGAAGGGAAAACTAAAGAAAAGGTGCAAGTATTATTAATTTTAGGAGAGGGTATTGCGTATGCTTTATGGAATATCGTTTAAGAGGAGGAGATCCATGAACATTTTAATATTGGGTGGTACACGGTTTTTAGGCCGATATATAGCAAAATCTGCAATAGAGAAGGGGCATGATGTCACACTTTTTAATCGTGGAAACGACCCATATGTTTTCCCCGAAATAGAACAGTTAAAAGGGGACCGCGACGGAGATCTTGAAATGCTGAAAGGAAGACAGTGGGATGCAGTAATTGATACATCAGGCTTTATCCCTCGAACTGTATCGAAATCTTGCCGGTTGCTTAATCAAGTTAAACATTATACATATATTTCAAGCATCTCGGTTTATAGTGATCCAACCGAACCAGGTATTGATGAAAATGGAGAGGTTCATGCACTAAATGATGATAAAGCAGAAGAAATAACCCGCGGAACGGCTGGACCGATATACGGTGAATATTATGGACCGTTAAAATCATTAAGCGAAAAAGCAGCTGAAAAAGAACTGCCGGGGAAAGTCTTGTCAATTCGTGCCGGGCAAATAGTAGGTCCATATGATTACACTGACCGATTGCCGTACTGGCTTAAAAGAATAGCGGAAGGGGGAGAAGTTTTAGCGCCTGGACGCCCTGGACGTCCAATCCAAATTATCGATGCAAGGGACTTGGCTCAATGGATCATCCAAATGATGGAAAAAGGCGTGACAGGTACGTATAATGCCGTTGGGCCAGAATACACACTGACTATGGGGCAAATACTTGAAGGCTGCAAAAAGGTAACAAGAAGTAATGCTGCCTTTACATGGGTCTCTGAAAAATTTTTAAATGACAATAAAGTAGAGCCGTGGGGAGAAATGCCTTTATGGATACCGGAAGAATTCCCTTTACCAGGAGGTAAGGAGCCTTTGAATGGGTTTTTGGCTGTCGACAATGATAAAGCAATCAATAATGGACTAACATTCCGTCCCCTATCAGAAACTCTCGAAGATATATGGAATTGGGAAAAGGGCCGTCCGGAATCCGCCGATAGAAAAGCAGGCATGCACAGACAACATGAAAGCGATCTTCTTGGATTATGGAAACAGACAATAGGTTGAGACCTTCTTTTATTATACTGAAGTATTAATGGCACATTATGTATGCTCGGTGGAAAGGATGATTTTATACAATGAGGAATCAAAAAAAGCGATGGGGTCAAAACCCCATCGCTTTTTTAGGAAGGGCTTGCATGGTTTGTAAGGATTTCAAGGTTTTCCATGGCGGCTGCCACTTTTTCCTTGTTGATATCAGGGAAAAGAAGATGGATGTCTTCACCTTCTTTGACAGAGTGGGCTGCAATCTGTTGAAGTTCCGCCTTATGTTCAACAGTCAGGCCAATATCAAGAAATGTCATCGGCAATTTAAGCACCCGGTAGATGGGCAGCAATTGTTTGATTTCCGAGAATTTCCCTTCTAGCACAAGCTGGACTAAAATGCCATATGCAACTTTTTCCCCGTGAAGTAAATGATGCGCTTGGGTGATGGAAGTAATGCCATTATGAATGGAGTGGGCACCGGCAACGCGCAAGTACTGGCTGCCAAACCCACCAACAAGACCACTTGTGATGATGTTCGTTTCAATTACACGCTGCAGCGCATCTGTCCATTTCCCTTTTTCCAAATCAGCTAAGGCTTCCTCGCCATATGTCAATAAAACTTCCTGGCATTGCCTTGCGGCCAGATGGGCCAATTCAATACAAACGGACTTGGTGGCAAGCTTTTCGGCCAGTGCATTGCCCTCGTACCATTTCGCCAATGTATCGCCGATTCCAGCACGTAAATAGTTAATCGGCGAATTAAGAAGAATTCCTGGTTCGATCAATAACATCCAAGTGCTTTTTTCATGAATATCATAACGGACATATGAACCATTATCATCATAAATGACACTCAACGGTGTCCAGGCAGCGCAGGTGGAAGCCAAGGTTGGAATGAGGATGATCTCCTTTTGAAGTGAGTTTCCGGCCGATTTGGCGAGGTCGAGCAACTTACCGCCGCCAATGCCAATTAAGGCATCAGCACCATGTTCAAGAGCTGCCTTCATGACGCGGTCAATTTCCGGGTCACTGCATTCCCCGCCGTATGTGAAAAAGATCGTCTCAATATTTTCTAAGGAAGGAAAGAAGGGTTCAGTAACTTCCCAGGATTTTTGTCCATGAATAACGAGCACTTTACGAATGTTCCCTCTACACAGTTTCACTTCCAGGTTTTCAAGGACATTTGCTTTACAGGCGTAATAAGCGGGGCCGCTGCGGACCTCCAGTAAGGTATTCATATTTGCTCTCCTTAATGAAAGGCCTGTTCCCGGTAAAGGGGAAGCAGGCCTTGATTATTTGATCAATTCATCCAGTCTGGTTTTCCGAATCCGGCAAATTTGTCATCGATCACTTTTTCAAACTGGTCGGATTCCACTACAGATTTAATATCCTTGGCAAATTGAGCGTCTACATCTTTTGTATTCACTGCAACAACGTTTCGATACATATCCGGCATGCTTTCTAAAACTAGGGCATCCTTGAGGTCCATTTTCGCTGCAAGAGCAAAGTTGCCAGGGACCGCCGATAGGTCAACGCTGTCTGTTGCGCGGGGCAGCTGAGCGGATTCCAATGGTTTTAGCTGGATGTTTTTTGGATTTTTCGTTACATCCTTTTCAGATACTTTTAAAGGGTCGACATTTGGATCGACTTCAATCAACCCTTCATCCACCAGCACTTTTAGTGCACGTGCCAGGTTAACCGGATCATTGGGCACTGCAAGCGATGTACCGTCTTTCACTTCTTTCAATGAATTATACTTATTAGAATATATGCCCATTGGCGCTGTTGGAACTATGATAAGGTCGGAAAGCTTTAAATCATTTTCTTTAGCGAAGTTATCCATGTATACTTTATGCTGGAAAAGGTTGGCGTCGATCGAGTTGTTGCCAAGCGACTTATTCGGCTGGATATAGTCGGTGAATTCGACGATCTCTATTTTGTATCCGAGATCTTCCAGACCTGGTTTGATGGCCTCCTTAACCATATCGGCGTACGGCCCGGTAGTCGCCCCGATCTTCAATTCTTTTTTGTCTTCTGTATTTGGGGATGCATTATCGCTCCCGCAAGCTGCCAAGCCGAGTGCAAGTGCACAGACTGATAATAACGAAGCTATTTTCTTCATTTGATATTCCTCCTGAGTAATGAAATGTATTGAGTCATTTAAAAAAATGATTGAACCTATCGCTTGTTAACTATGTATGAAACTTTGTCACCAACCATTTGAATGAGTTGCACAAGGCAGATCAGCACGACGATCGTCGTGATCATGACTGTGTTGTCATATCGGTAATATCCGTACCGGATGGCCAGGTCGCCAATTCCGCCACCGCCGATTGTCCCAGCCATTGCTGAATAACCGATTAGCGAAATGGTCGTTAATGTCAGTCCTTGAATGATTCCCGGTTTTGCCTCTGGAAGAAGTACATCCTTAATGATCATCCATGGAGTGGCACCTACGGCAATTGCAGCTTCAATCACTCCTCTGTCTATTTCACGTAATGCCGTTTCAACAATCCTTGCAAAAAAAGGGATTGCGGAAACGGACAGGGAAACAGAAGCTGCTCTTGGCCCTATCGTCGATCCCGTAAGTAGGTCCGTTAAAGGAAGGAGGGCGACCAAGAGAATGATGAACGGGATTGAACGGACAATATTGACTGCGAAACCGAGAGATCGATTCACGATGCCATTTTCAAAAAATAAATTCCTGGTTGTTGTAAATAGCAATACTCCAAGCGGTAAACCGATCAGCAGGGCTACTGCAAGAGAAACGCCGACCATATAAATCGTTTCAAGAAAGGCTTTATTAAGATCAGGTAAAATATTGACGATGGGATTAAGCAGTGACATGTTTTAACACCTCCACAGAACTGGAACGATTTTTTATATACTCCAATGCCGAATGGATTTGTACGGCATCGCCAATTAACTCGATGATTAAAATGCCTAAAGGAACATCCTGGATATACTCAATTTTACCGTGTAAAATATTCCCCTTTACTGCATGGGATTGGAGAGTATCCGAAAGAATCGACTCACCGGCGGTTTGCCCTTCGAATTGGATCTTAATAATCGTCCCTTCACTTTCATCAATCAAGTGCGAAGGGAGTTCGAAATCCAGTACACTGCTAATGAATTGCTTCGTTAATTCCTGTTTGGGCTGTGAAAATATTTCATAAACGGGTCCTTCTTCAATTACCCGGCCATCCTGCATCACGGCGACTCGGTGGCATAGTTCTTTGACCACTTCCATTTCATGTGTAATCAACACGATGGTGATACCAAGCTCACTGCTTATCTTTTTCAATAACTGTAAAATCGCTTTTGTAGTTGTCGGATCAAGGGCTGAAGTCGCTTCATCACATAATAGTACAGTGGGTTCATTTGCTAACGCTCGAGCTATGCCGACCCGTTGCTTCTGTCCACCGCTAAGCTGTGCAGGATAGACATCTTTCTTATCGCTGAGCCCTACGATTTCCAACAATTCCAATACACGTAACTTAGTCGCGTCCTTCGATCGATGCGCGGCTCTTAAGGCGAAAGCGACATTTTCATAAACGGTTTTTGAACTGACCAGGGAAAAGTGCTGGAATATCATTCCGATTTTTTGGCGTTGTTTACGAAGCTCTTTGCTAGATAAAGAGGTTAAATCAATGCCGTCGATAATGATATTTCCACCTGTCGGACGTTCAAGCAAATTCAAGCAGCGGAGTAATGAGCTTTTTCCAGCTCCGCTGTAGCCGACAATGCCATATATTTCACCAGTTTGAATGGTCAAAGATACGTTATCCACTCCGATAACTCGGTTTTTCTTCGAGACGTATTCCTTTCGGATTGAACGGATTTCAATCATGAGCTTTCCCCCTTAAACATTAAAAAAGCTGCCTCTATCATTCAGAAAGAGGCAGCGAAATCATATCTCGGCTTATCTTTCAGAATGCAATCATTCTGCAGGAATTGGCACCGTTCCCTAAGGGCGGTTGCCGGACATCACAGGGCCTGATCCCTCCGTCACTCTCGATAAGTAAATTATTATTTTAGAATATTTCAAGTTTTATAATATAATCTATATTATTTGTAAAATCCGGCAATGTCAATCGTTTCTTTTATTTTTTTGTCATTAAAACTGGTAAGGTCCGTTAAAACGATTCATGGAAAATGGGCTATTATGCAATAATCCAGCATTTTCATCGAGGCTATTTATTCCAATATTTCCTTGTCAAAAAGGTAAAGTGGTACTACATTTATTATAGTAAAGTTAAAAAAAGGAAGGTAAAACTATTTTTGTACAATGATGGGGAGGAAACCGAATGATAGAGATCAAGACGATAAATGATGTGGTTTGCGTGCATGGGACTCCTGGCGGGAACAAGGGGGGGATGAGTGTGTATGTCTTTTTAACGGATGGCCTATTGATAGATACTGGCGCACAGATTTTATTGGAAGAGCTTATTCCATTCTATGAATCCGCAGACTTCGACTCAGTGGCCCTGACTCACTATCATGAAGACCATACGGGGGGCGCTGCCTGGATAAAGGAACATAAAAAGGTCCCTCTTTTCATTCACCCGATGTCGGTTGAGGTTTGTGCAAAGGATGCTGAATATCCTGAATATCGCAAAATTTTCTGGGGAAAGAGAGACGCCTTTAAAGCTGAGCCGCTAGGGAAGGCCATTCATTCCCGTACCCAAACGTGGGAGCCGATTTTTACCCCAGGTCATGCAAAGGACCATATGGTGTATTTGAATCACAATAATGGCGTGCTTTTTTCAGGAGACCTTTTCGTAACCCCAAAAACAAAGCTTGTCTTACGGGAAGAGTCCGTCCCGGTGATCATCGGTTCCATAAAAAGATTGCTTCAATATGACTTCGGGGAAGTGTTTTGCTGTCATGCTGGGCATGTTCCTGATGGGAAGGAGATGTTTCGAAAAAAACTGGATTATCTGGAAAACCTCCAAGGGGAAATTTTACGCTTGCATTCTCAAGGGCTGACCGTTCATGAAATCCAGCAGGTCGTTTTACCGAATCGCTATCCCCTTATCGAGATATCTGGGCATGAATGGGATTCAGAGCATATCATTACATCGATATTAAACGAAAATATTTTAAGTGCGAGGGAGAATGGGACTATTTGAATGCTATCCGTTTAACGGTCTGACTGATATGAAAGAGAGCTCTCCATAAGAGAGCCCACATTATTCATTTATTGACATTGGGATCTGTTTCATCATAAAAATCATGTGCTTCTTCGATGTTCTGAAGGTTAGCGACTTCATACACATTTCCGCCCGCCATTCCTTCATTGATGATACGGTCGATATCCAGGTAAACGGAGTCCTTGCCATCATATTCGGTATCCTTCAAAAATGTCATTTTTTCTTTATCCAAAAGAAATCCCTCCTAGCCTTTTCTTTAGTTTAGGCAAAGGAGTTTTTTTTATTCTGTTAAGCGATTTCATGAATGTAAAGGGGTTTCATTCATATACATGGAAGATCATTAGATCATGTATCATGCTTTTGAGTTTAGTTTCATCTGTTTCGGAAGGCGGATTGGCTGTCCACTCGATGGATCCATCTTTATGATACAAGGCTTTGACTGCCTGCTTGTTGAAATAAAAGGAAATTTTCCATCCTGGCAGATTCTTATGCAATGGTTCCCATTGAAAATGAGTGATCATATGTATTACCTCCATATATACTGTTTCTCATTCGATTATAATGGAAAACGGCAGCTGGAGGTGTTATTTTCTTTTCAGGTTGGGAAAAGTTAATTCAATGAAAAGATTTTTTAAATGCAAAAGCCTGTTTGTTTCAATTTCTTCTTCATCGAATTGCATCGGCTTTGAGTTCACTTCGTATATGAAAAGCGAGCCCGATTCGTCTTCCCCTATATCAATGGAAAACTCTCCGAGAAACCCGATCTTTTTTGAAAGTATCTCTCCGCATTTTTGGGCAATATTCGCTAATTTTAGATCCAGGTTTTTTGATTTAATGTCCTGATAAGGAAAAAGCTTTCCGCCTCGGGGAGTGTGGGTGGTGATTTCCTGAGTTTGCGACATCCTTACCGCTTTGCCGGTCACTTTATAAAAACCTTTTTCATAATGGACGAGAATCCGGTAATCATAACGATGTCCAAAGAGTTTTTTTGGTATGATCGCCTGTTGAGCAAGATAGCTCCTTTTTAATAAATCCCTTTTTTTTGTATCCCAGAAGGAAGCAAAATCAGGGAAGGACTCACTATGCTTTAAGCTATTGAACAATAGGGTATCATCATCATTTTTGATAATGGTATAAATGCCCTTCCCTTGGCTTCCTTTGCATGGCTTAAGGTATATATGCCTGTATGTCTCCAGGAAAGAATCAAGGCAACCGCTGTTTCGTAAGACCATGGTGGGCGGAAGGTGGTTGGTGAGGGATCCATCTTCAGTTAATGCCTCGAACATCACATATTTATCTATAAAACAGGGGTTGAATAGAGTCATTCGGTAATCTTTAAAATGTGTGATAAGATGTTGGAATTCCTCTGACGCCTCATAGCTCCTCCAGGGGATACGGTTATAGACGATGTCAGGGAAGGGCACCTTACATTCAATCCACTTGTTTGAAATGGAGGAAAAAAGATACCCTTTCATCGACTCGGAATGAAGGGCATTTCCTGTGAATACATACGCCAATATTCCATGTTGCAATAAATATAATGATAAGTCCCGAAAAAGGGTCAGGTTTCCACCCAAACCTGATTCCTTTTTGGGATTGGAAACAGTTAAAATTCCGATGGTAAGCATCCGGTTACCCGGAAATATTGTGATTGGAATTAGCGGTTGATTCGAATGGTTCTTTTTATAGCTGATTTCTTCTTCGGCAGAGCCGGCGAAAAGTTCCGCATTCTCATGAGTGTGGTGCCAATTTTCAGTGGGGATATCATAATAAATGTTCATTGCGGCACTCTGATTGATTTTGTAATCGTCTGTTCCGTAAGATAAATGGCATAATCAAGGCTTAGCTTTCTGGTCAGCAATTCGAAATCCTTGAGTTTTGGATGGGAGAAGATGGAACGTCCAGGCTTGGAATTGGCTTCAAACATCCAAACCTGCCCTTTTTTATCCAATCCAAAATCAAATCCTATTTCTGCGATGATGCCGTCCAAGTTCTTTTCTATACTGTCACTTAAAATCAGTGCGGCTTCCGATAGCTTTCCTTCGACTTCTGTCGCCACATCGTCATCTCCAAACAGTTCGGCAACCGTTTTGATGACACCCCCGCTTTTAATATGGGTCGTGACGCTGCCGGCGCCGGCGATTTTTGCGGCAATCGCGGTCACCTGCCATTTTCCATTACTGTCCTTGTTCGTATGGACCCGGAAATCCACTGGACGTTTTTCAGATCGAATTAATGGGATGCCCTGCTGCACGATCAGATTCTCGAGCGGGCGGTCGTGAAAAATGTGTTTAACGATGGATTCCAATGTCGAAAACCGTTGCAGTTTATTTTCTTTTGCTTCGTTTGTATAGCGGCAATAGTAAACATTCTCATGCTTATCATAAAGAATTTGGTGAATCCCTAGACCGAGGCTGCCGTGAATGGGCTTTATATAAACTTGCCGGTAATGGGAAAGAAGGGTTTCCACCACGGATATGGATTGAAATGGATACGTTTCCGGCAAATAAGGCAGTGCCCGCTCATCTGCGCATAACCTTTCATTTACATCCCATTTATTGAAAAATCCGGGGTTATACCATGGTATGGTATATATTTTTTGGAATTTCTGCTTCACTTCTTTAGGTCCATCACGGTTTTCCGTCAACCGATTTGGTAGCCGGTCATAGATGACATTAGGAAAAGGAAATTCATAAATGTTCCAGTCATCTTTATCAAATACATAGCCTTTGATTGTCTCCTCATCCCAATTGATTACATTCTCTCCAAAAACAAAGGGAATACAGCCTGTGGTCTTGCTAAGCGAAAGGAGCTTTGCGAAAAATTCAGATCTCTCCCCTAAAGGTTTGTTCGAAATGCCCGTGAAGCCTGAGGAAAAGATTCCGACAAGCGGTCCGATATGGATGCTCTTGCCGTATATGAATAAATGAAGGGGAATATCGGTATGATCGAATAGTAGAGATTCCGCAAGACTTTTCGATAGCACGATTTTTTGATTGACGGCCGGGTTTTGTTTGACGATGGCAGGACATGAATGCCGTCCGAAATAAATTAATTCAATCTCTGCCAAATCTCCAAGCTCTGAAGGGTAGTAGAGAACATTGCCAGGGATAGCGGCAATTTCGGCAGGATAAGTCTTTCTCACTTCCTATTCACCTGCTTTCTGAAGCTGTTCGGCTAAATACTGGCTATACTGAAACGGTGCTCGATGAATATCTTTCATGGTCTCCGGCTGTAGTGCCTGAATGATTTTCCTACCAGGCTTCGAGTTAATGTCCATTATCCATATTTGGCCTTTTTTATCGATGCCTAGATCAATTCCCAACTCGAATAATCTTTCAAAGACAGCTTCGGTTTCAACGGGCAGGGTGCGAAGGATATGATGAATCTTTTGTTCGACAGCAATCGAAATCGTTTCCGGGTTTCTTTTGTTGAAGTTATCCAATGAAATGGCTTCCCCGCCTGTGGCAAGATTTGAAGTAATTCCGTCTTTTTGTCCCGTACGAATTCCGCGGCCCCGTTCCATCCATTGATTCTTCTCGTTTTTTTGAAGTAAAATCCGTAAATCGAATGGCTCATTATTTTGGGTGCAAAGTTCTAAATATGGCTGGCAAAGATAACGGTATCGATTTAATAAATGCTGCAGCCATTTGTTAAGCTGAGATTTGGAGGAGAATGAGCGGTCATATTTGGTGCCCTTTTTCGTCATGGAAACCAAAGTCCCGTCTTCGGTTTTTGAAAGGAGATAGATTCCTGTACCACCTGCACCGAATTCAGGTTTGATGATGATTTTATCCAGGCGTTCCAAATGTCCTATAATATCTTCAGGTGTCGTCACTTGTACGGTTTCTGGAAAAAATGCCTGTAGGTGTGGATGGTTTTTTAGGATTTGGTACACTTCCCACTTACCAGGAAGGCCCAGTCCTAAGAAATTCGAGTTATCTTTTAACCACTCGATTTTGTGTCGCGTTTCCGTTGACTCACGGACTAAACCGTGAAAACAGCGATCATATACAAAATTAGGTAAATCAAAAGATGTCGCGATCCAAGTTTCGTTCTCGGCATCAAAACGCTCGCCCCTCACTTTTTTCAGATCCATATCAATATTTTCCGGTGAGAATTTGCAAACTTTCATATTAAATGATTGAGCGGTTTTGGCTATTTCGGTGAAGTAGTTGTTTTCATGAGTATCCGACGCGGCCATTAATCCTATTAACACGTGCTAGCAACTCCTTTTATGGATGGTTTTCGCGGTTAAGGGCAAGCATGAAATCTATGATTGATTTTACTGATGGACGAAAGGTTTCATAGTTGCCTTGAAATTTTTTCGAAGGTTTTGAATTCACTTCGATGATCCATGGATGGGTATCGGTATCCAGTGCTAAATCGATCCCTAGCTCACCGAATGAATCGTCAAGATTTTCGACTAAAGCCTGTGCAGTGGTTTTAGCCAGCCGTACGAGCTTTTGATATATGCGGCTGGCGTCCTGAAGTTCAAATGCTTCTTTTAGAAAATCGGGCCCATTTTTCATCAATCCGCCTTGTGCAAGATTGGAAACAATAGTACCAGGGTCCCCAATCCGGGCAACCATTGATGTAACTTTCCATTCAAGCTGTTCGTTCCGGTGAAGCAGTATGCGGAAATCAACCTTTCTCTGATCGGTTTCGAATAGGGAAATCCCTTTTTGAAGAATGAAGGATCGTTTTCTGGAAAAATTTTTTAAGGTTTCAAACAACTTTTCATCCGTATCAGCAAAATGTACATTCTGGAGATGTCCGGATTGCTCGATTTTCCAATTTCCAGCTACTTGCGTTAATCTGCAAATATTCCTGCCTTGGCTGCCTGATGTGGGTTTAAAGTAGATTACCGAATGCTTTTCTATAAATGTCAAGAAAGTTTCCTTTTCGTTGAACAGTATCGTCTCTGGTAAATTTGGCAATAGCTCATCCTCTAAGATCAGTAGTTCGTGTACATCATGTTTGGAGAGGAACCTTCCGTTGAACATCGGAATCGACCGTTCCTCCAGTTCAGTTTTAAACATCTTGAAAGAAGGCGATTGCTCAAGTTTGCGCGAATGTATCCGGTTATAAAATACATCAGGGATGGGGAGGGGCAAGGCTTTCCAGCCACCTTGCCCTGGCAGGTAGCCTTCCACAACCCCATCTTGAAGAGACTGCAGTTTAACTAAATAGAAGGGAATGCCTTGCTGATTACAATATGATTTCATTTCCTGATAAAATTTTTCCATCTCGCCGAATGACCCGTCTTGCAAGGGAGTCTGGTTCATGAGTGAAGCGAAGAATGGGCCTATTTTAATTGATCTTTCATCCGCATGGTATGAGACGGAGATTGGATCGGAAAAAACGGGCAAGGATAAAATTTGGTTCATATCATATGAAAGTTTCAATGTAGGCTGGGATGACGGGAATGGCTGGACAAGTACCGGGACGGAACGGCATCCAGCCATTATCGATACGGGTTCTCCAAATTGAAGGTCCCATTCCTCAAATAATTTTTCTTCGATAAACAATAGCGCCTTCTTTCTAGTCTCTGCGGGATTTACCGTAATGTAAACTTTCTGATGGTTAAGATTCATAATAATTCCCCGTTTGCACTAAGTTTGATATCCTTTAATAATTAAATGATGGGCAAATGTGGATAACACATTCTATGATTTTTTAATTAGAAGGTGTCATAAAGCCTTTATTTCAAGCAATAAAAGGAGAAATTTCATGGGTGAGTTTTGGCTAAAGATACTGTTTATGGTCGTCGTTGGTGCAGTAATAGGTGGCTTCACTAATTTATTGGCTATCAGAATGCTATTCAGACCGTATAAGCCAATCCATATTTTTGGGAAGCAGCTGCCGTTGACACCAGGGTTGATTCCGAAGCGGCAGGATGAGTTAGCTAAACAATTAGGCAAATTGGTGGTCGATCATTTAATCACACCAGAGAGCATTCAAAGTAAAGTCATTAATGATGCCTCTATACAGAATATGAAAATTTTCGTCCAGGCAGAAGTAAAGAAAGCATTGTCCACACAAAAAAGTACTGCTCAATTACTTGATCAATTGGGAATGAAGAATTCTTCATTTACGCTAGAACAGCGATTACAAACATTCATTCTTGGTAAATATGAAATATGGTCGGAAGAGAACATGAGCAAGAGCTTGAAAGATATCGTCCCTCCGCACCTTCAGCAAAAAGCCCTCGACTCGATTCCTGATTTGTCACGTTTCATCGTGAAAAAGGGAAAAGAATATTTTGACAGTGCGGAAGGCAAACGCCGTCTTGAAGACATGTTGGATGATTTTTTCAAGGAACGGGGCAAGCTGATCAATTTATTTCAGATGTTCATTGGAAACGAAAAGTTAATTGATAAGATTCAGCCGGAAATCATTAAATTTTTTGAACAATCGCGAACGATTGATATATTGTCAGTGATATTGGTGAAAGAGTGGAAAAATCTCGAGAAATGGGATATAGAGAAAATCGAGGGAATGATCGGGAGAGAAACGATAAAACAATGGATTACCGAAAAAACGGCTGTAATGCTGCCTGTCGCTTCGATCCTGAATAAGCCGGTTCGAGAATTGACTGCCGATTTCTCGGACACCATTGTGGAAAAGGGCGTTCCGATTTTTGTGGAAAAAGGTGCCGAGTACGTAATCAATCATTTCCAGCCGCTATTCCAAAAACTGCATTTGGACGATATCGTGGAAGAACAGGTTTCGTCCTTTTCGGTGTCCCGACTTGAGGAAATGGTCGTTTCCATCACTAAGAAGGAATTATCGATGATCACATACCTTGGGGCATTGCTTGGTGGAATCATCGGTTTATTTCAAGGTTTCGTAACTGTTTTAATAGGATGACGTGTAATTCTCAATCGGATTTGTTATAGTGGAAAAGGTGTAGGAATACAATGATTACCGGGAGGGGAAATAAATGAGTAACGTATATGATGCAGCGTATGAAATGGAAAAGGCGATTAGGGCAAGTAATGAATATGCCGATTTGCAACGCTTATATGATCTGGTGAATTCTGATGAAGCAACAAAAGGAATGTTTGAAAACTTCCGTAATCTGCAAATGTCATTGCAGCAAAAGCAAATGATGGGACAGGAGATTGCACCGGAAGAGGTTGAGCAAGCACAAAAGACGGTACAGCTTGTCCAACAAAACCCAACCATTTCACAATTGATGGAAGCTGAACAACGGATGAGCATGGTCATCGCAGACCTAAATAAAATTATCATGAAGCCGCTTGAAGATTTATATGGCTTGCCTGAACAACAGCAATAAGCAGTTGGAGACTCCCTTCTATAATGGTTGGGGGTTTTTTGTTCCCTGAAAGCACAAGTGCAAGGGTCGTGAACCACTATTTGTTCTATTCTCGAAATTTTAGTCATAAATTTTGAAAGAGGATACAACAGATGGGAGAGATCAGCATGGTATATCGACTACTTGCGGTCAATATCGACGGGACATTGCTCCAGTCGAATGGGCGTTTAAATAAATCGACTAAAGAAGCAATAGATTATGTTCACCAAAAAGGCGTCCATGTTGCACTTGTGACGTCAAGAAACTATCACTCAGCAAAAAAAGTGGCCAAAGCCCTAAAAATAAATCCGATGATCGTTGCTCAGCAAGGAGCCTTTGTCGGAGCTTCCATGGAAAAGCCGATAATGGTAAAAAGAATATCAGAAGAACTGACTGCAGAGCTCGTGCAAATGCTTGAAAAGACCACGTGCCAAATATTGCTCATTCATGAAAAATACTCGCTGGGCAATCGGGTGAACCTCCCGGAGAATTTGCTTGGTAAATCGGTTATGTATTTGAATGACCAAAATATTTATGCTCAAAATTATGTGGATGATATCAGTGAGGAGCTTATTGATCAGCCGATGGCCCCGACGAAGATGGACATTATATTTCCAGAAAAAAATGCTCGAAATGATATGTTGAAATTGATAAAGGAAATGTTCCCTGAGGTGGATGCAGTCTTACACCCAGGACATAAACTGACAATCGTTCCGAAGGGTGTATCTAAATGGAGTGGTGTATTGTATTTAGCGGACCATTTAAAGGTGAAAAGAACGGAGATCGTCTCGATTGGCGATGGATTGGATGATATGGATATGATTGCCGGTTCTGGTCTGGGAGTTGCCATGGGCAATGCGGATGAGGAAGTACGGAAAGTGGCAAAATGGGTGACGCGCTCCAATGATCAAGATGGTGTTGCCTATATGCTTAGGGAGTTTTTCCGGAAACAGCATCCAATCGAATTTTTACAAAAAATGAATATGCTTAAGTGAATGGCGGGGCTCCTTCTGTTGAAGGGGCCCCATTCAGATAACGCCGCTTGCGAGGTCTGTCATCTTTCATAAATAATTATAAGTTTCTTTCCATAAACTAAAGGAAAATCAGTAATGGAAAGGAAGAATTCAATGGGTGTAATCAATGCAAAAGAAGTACAGGTCGGTGACGAGGTGTTTGTGATTTATAATAATCCCCATGTCCCTACAGTTTCGAATATCAGGGCAGCGGAAATTGTTCCGCACCCCAAAGATCCCAATGCAGTTGCCTTGTTCCTGAACGATACATTTCATACGATCGAGGATGATGATGCTTTGTTCACTTCGGAAGCCTCAGCTGAAAAAGCATACAGTGATTATATGGATAACCAGGACCAGATGACTTGAGAGGCGTTTACTCAGCTTTACGGGTGAACAGACGAAAGCCCACGCTATAAAAAGCGGGGGCCTTTTTTAATTTTATTCACAAGTGTTTGCTGCAAACTCACGAGTAAAAGCTTAAAACTCACGAGTAAACGCTCCGAATTACCGAGTAACGCTAGAATTTTATGAGTAAAAGCTAAAAACTCACGAGCATATGCTCCAAACGACGTGCAAACGCACCAAAACTGTAATTTTTCGTCCTAAATAAAAGAACTGCCACTCCCATTTCAATAAAAACAAAGCGACAGTTTGTTAATCTCAGTTTCTGGATTGTATGAATAGTTTCATTGCGTGAATTTGTCCTATATGATTGGTTTCGTGCAAGACTACAAAATTAATGAATTCTCCCACTGTTTCCATTCCGTTGAAAGGTTGTGCTGTTTTTTCGGTCAATCGTTCTTCCGGAATTTCAAGAAGTCGATCAAGTTGTTCATGCAACTGTTGCTTTAATACTTCAACGGTAGGTACATCTCCGGTCCAGTCGACAGGTTTTGAACCATATCCGAATAGCTGCCCGTAATTCTCTGGCAAATTGCTGCTGGAGTTCAATAAAAATTTTTCCGCTGCAGAAAGTACATGTCCAATGTGCCAATGGATTGTATTATTAAAACCTTCAGGCTGTACATCCATGAACTCTGGATTGATTCCCTCAATTTCTTTTAAAAGATTGCTGCGCATGGCTGTCAGTTGATTTTTAACATAATTCATTCTTACATTCCCCTTTCAATCTTGTATTACTTACCGCTACTCATGAAAATTATAGCAAGGATATTTCAATATTATCAATTTACAATTTATTTCATTTTAAGGGTTGTAATTGTCAGATAGTTTATTATAATTAAAGTAATGTTAGGTAAGCTTACATTAATATGTAAAGTTAAGGTACGGAATGTTGGGTCGGATAATGGTAATTGATTGAAACGGCGCATTGAAAGAGTTGCAGCCGAACTAAAGGGGTAGGTATTTTAACGGCATAGTTTGGCAAAAGGAGAGAGGGTATGCGTTTAACAGCAAGGGAACAGGAAAAGTTAATGGTTGTAGTGGCGGCAGATTTGGCAAGAAGGAGAAAAGATCGCGGCTTGAAATTGAACTATCCGGAATCCATTGCCTTAATTACCTATGAAATAGTCGAAGGGGCCAGGGATGGGAAATCAGTATCGGAACTGATGCAATTTGGCAGGACTATTCTTTCAAGTGAAGATGTTATGGATGGAATTCCTGAGATTATTCATGATATTCAAGTTGAGGCAACGTTTCCGGACGGTACAAAGCTTGTGACTGTTCATAATCCGATTCAGTAAGGAGGAGGAGGCCATGATACCAGGTGAATATATCTTGAAAAAAGAACCGGTCGTATGTAACGAGGGAAAGATCTCAACGGTCATAACGGTCATCAACAGGGGAGACCGTCCGATACAGATTGGCTCACACTTTCACTTTTATGAAGTGAATCTTGGACTGGAGTTCATTCGTGAGAATGCTTTTGGGAAAAGGCTTAACATTCCTGCTGGTACAGCTGTCCGTTTTGAGCCGGGCGATGCGAAGGAAATCGAACTGGTCCCATTCAGCGGCAAGAGGGAAGTTTATGGATTAAGTAATAAAACGAATGGTCCGCTTGATAAGGAGTGAAAATATGAGTCATGAAATGTCACGTAAGCAATATGCCGACATGTTTGGTCCGACAACAGGGGATTTAATTAGATTGGCAGATACCGAGCTTTTCATAGAAGTGGAAAAGGATTTTACAAAGTATGGGGATGAAGTGAAATTTGGCGGTGGTAAAGTGATCCGTGATGGTATGGGGCAACATCCAACCGCTTCAAGAGATGAGGTGATGGATCTAGTTTTCACCAACGCGATCATCATCGATTATACAGGCATTTATAAAGCGGACGTTGGCGTGAAGGATGGAAATATTGCAGCTATAGGAAAAGCGGGAAATCCCCTATTGATGGATGGGGTGACAATGGTGATAGGAGCAGCTACTGAAATAATTGCAGCTGAAGGAAAGATCGTTACAGCTGGTGGTATTGATGCCCACATCCATTTCATTGCCCCGCAGCAAATAGAGACTGCACTGTCAAGCGGAATCACGACAATGATCGGTGGGGGAACCGGACCTGCAACGGGAACGAACGCCACGACGTGTACTCCGGGAGCTTGGAATATACATAAAATGCTCGAAGCAGCAGATCATTTCCCCATGAATCTCGGTTTTTTGGGTAAAGGCAATTCCTCTGCCAAAGAACCGCTTGCTGAGCAAATAGAGGCTGGTGCCATCGGGCTGAAGTTACATGAAGATTGGGGTACGACGGCTGCAGCCATCGATACTAGTTTAATGGTGGCTGACGAATACGATGTTCAAGTGGCGATTCATTCCGACACGCTTAATGAAGGTGGTTTCGTCGAGGATACAATCAGAGCGATCGACGGCCGTGTCATTCATACATATCATACTGAAGGAGCGGGCGGGGGGCATGCCCCTGATATCATCAAGGCGGCTAGTTATCCGAATATTCTCCCGTCCTCGACGAACCCTACCCGTCCATACACCATCAATACGTTGGAAGAGCATTTGGATATGCTGATGGTATGCCATCATTTGGATCCATCCGTTCCGGAAGATATCGCTTTTGCTGATTCCCGAATAAGAAAAGAGACCATTGCAGCTGAAGACATTCTTCATGACCTGGGCGTCTTTAGCATGATCAGCTCCGATTCCCAAGCGATGGGGCGGGTAGGAGAAGTTATTCTGCGAACATGGCAGACGGCCGATAAGATGAAAAAGCAGCGTGGCAAAATGCTGGAGGATACAGGGGAAGGAGACAATTTTCGCGTTAAGCGTTATATTGCCAAATATACGATAAATCCTGCAATTACACATGGGATTTCTGATGTCGTCGGATCTGTGGAAGAAGGGAAATTCGCTGACTTGGTGCTATGGGATCCTGCCTTTTTCGGGGTTAAACCGGACATGATTCTAAAAGGAGGCATGATCGCGCACAGTATGATGGGCGATCCGAATGCTTCTATTCCAACTCCTCAGCCGGTGTTATACCGCCCGATGTTTGCAAGTTTTGGAAAGGCCGTTGAGAGTACGTCGATTACGTTCCTATCAAAAGCGTCATATGAAGCGGGAATTCATGATGACCTGGGTTTGAAAAAAATAGTGAAGACTGTCTCGAATATTCGCAATCTTACAAAAAAAGATATGAAGTTAAACGGGGAGACCCCCGTCATAGAAGTTGATCCGCAAACATATGAAGTGACGGTGGACGGTGATTTAATTACGTGTGAGCCAGCGGAAATCCTGCCGATGGCGCAACGATACTTTTTATTCTGAGGTGATGACATGATAGTTGAAGAAGTATTGGGAAATATAGAGTTTATTGAAAAAAAAGCAAAACATATGGAAAAGATTTATCTGGAAAGCGATGCATTAAGAAAACGGATACTAAGGGTTAAAACGGATCATGGAAATGAAATTGGGATACGCCTTAAAGAAAACAAGGATTTGATGGATGGCGACATCCTTTATATGGATGAGAATAATATGATCGTGATCCATACGATAGATGACGATATTTTGACGATCTTGCCTACAACTCTAGGGCAGATGGGCGATATTGCGCATCAATTGGGAAATCGCCACTTACCCGCCCAGTTTGATGGGGATGAAATGCTTGTTCAATATGATTACCTGGTGGAAGAGCTTTTAATGGAACTTGATATACCGTTTCGTCGTGAAAAGAGGAAGGTGAAGCAGGCATTCCGTCATATCGGACATTCACATGATTGAACGTTTGTTTCCGTTGATCCAGCTTTGTGATTCCAATTTTCCTTCTGGTTCGTTCTCCCATTCATTCGGGATGGAGACTTACATTCAAGAAGGGAAGGTACATGATGCAACTTCTTTAAAGGCGTTTTTGAAGGTATACATTTCTAAATCTTTAACCTATACAGATGGACTGGGGTGCCGGCTTGCATATGAATTCGTAAGTAGTCAAAGGGTTGAAAAAATATGGGATCTGGATGAGTTGCTTTATGCCGCATGTTCCGCCCGGGAATCCAGGGAAGCCTCGAAAAGAATTGGACAGCAGATGGCTAAACTATGCTCGAACTTATATCCATCCGAAGAGTTATTGGCATACTTGAAGAAAATCCAAGGAAAACAATGCTATGGACATCCGGCCATTGTATTTGCGCTTGTTTGTACCAAACTGAACCTTACCGTAGAAATGGCCATTCATGCCTGTTTGTATGCAGCTGTGTCCTCGCTTATCCAAAATGCAGTAAGAGGAATCCCTTTGGGTCAGACAGCTGGACAATCCTTGTTACTATGGTCACATGAGGTCATCCAGACAGCCGTTGCATTCATTAAAGGACTTCCGGAGGATGAACTCGGACGGACACTCCCGGGATTGGAAATCGCCCAAATGAGGCATGAGAATTTACATGTAAGACTATTTATGAGTTAACCAGAAAAGAGGTGAAAGGTTTGCCTTAAAGAGGTAAATCGATAATAGATGAAACAAGTAGTCAAAATAGGAGTAGGCGGCCCGGTTGGTGCCGGAAAAACAATGCTTGTCGAGAAGTTGACACGGGTAATGGAAAATGACTTCAGCATGGCAGTTGTAACGAATGATATATATACCAAAGAAGATGCGCTGTTTTTAATGAAAAATGGCGTACTTCCTGAAAATCGTATCATTGGTGTGGAAACTGGCGGCTGTCCACATACAGCGATACGTGAGGACGCCTCGATGAATTTTGCAGCCATTGATGAGTTGATGGAACTCCATCCGGAACTGGATTTGATTTTTGTGGAGAGCGGCGGTGATAATTTAGCGGCGAGCTTCAGCCCTGAACTCGTTGACTTTTCAATCTATATCATTGATGTCGCACAAGGGGAGAAAATCCCCCGGAAAGGTGGCCAGGGTATGATTAAATCGGATTTATTCATCATTAATAAAACGGACTTGGCCCCGTATGTAGGAGCAAGCCTGGAAGTGATGGAGAGGGATACATTAACGACCCGAGGGGATAAACCTTTCTTTTTTACTAACTTAAAAGAAGAAAAGGGTTTGACTGATGTCGTGAACTGGATAAAGTCAGAGGCGTTTCTAGTGGGTCTTGAGCAGTGAGTTGGACAGGCAGCATTCGCTTAAATGCGGAACTGAAAAATGCTCGAACGATAGTGAGTGATACTTATTATGACGGGGCATTCAAATTGTCCCGTCCTGTGTTTTTTGATGAACTTTCACCTACCTATTTTCTCATTCATGTTGGAGGAGGCTATGTAGGTGGTGACAAGTACCATCAGCTTTTTTGTTTGGAAGAAGGGGCAACAATAACATTGACGACGCAGTCTGCGACAAAGATATACAAGACGATGGATGAGCCGGCAGTGCAGAAAACCGAGTTAGTACTAAAAAAGGAAAGTTTCCTTACCTATGTGCAGGACCCCGTAATTGCCTATGAATCTGCTCGATATATTCAGGATACGACGATACATATGGAAAGCGGAGCGGGATTGTTGATGACTGATATATTTACACCAGGATGGTCAGAGAGTAGGGGGGCATTCACATATGATTGGATCCGCTCCAAAACGAACGTGTTTTTAGATGGTAAAAGGCTGTTAATGGACCACTTGTTTCTGAATCCTTCAGACGAGATAGACTCTGTACTATTATTGGAAGGATATAGTCATTTTGGCTCGCTATTATTGATATATCATGAGGTGGATGGGGCATTCATTACCGAACTCGATGAAATGCTTTCCCCGTTAGGAAGTAAAGTTAGAATAGGTTTTTCCCGGCTGCCAATACGTGGTCTGATGCTGCGGGTATTGGCAAATCAAACTCAACATATAGAAAAGGTATTTTCAGTTTGTGAGGATCTCTTCCGAAGGAGGATCCTTCGGGAGGATCCGATTTTTTATCGTAAATATTAGTAAAGGGAAGGCGGTGTATTATGGAAATGAGTTTATTGCTTGTTTTAGCGATTGGATTTGTATTAGGCATTAAGCATGCTCTGGAACCCGATCATATCATTGCCGTTTCTACGATTGCGAGCCAAAGCAAGAAAATATGGAAATCTTCACTTGCAGGCGTATTTTGGGGAATCGGTCATACACTTACTCTTTTGGTGTTCGGTGTCATCCTAATCCTTTTGAAAAACGAAATTCCGGAAGCTTGGGCAATGTCATTGGAATTTCTTGTGGGAATCATGCTGGTATATTTAGGTATCACGACGATTTTTTCTTGGAAGCAAACGAAGCGGCATGACCATACAGGCCGGGCTACATATCTGAAATCGATGTTAGTGGGAATTGTCCACGGACTTGCAGGCAGTGCTGCAATGGTCCTTCTTACTTTAAGTACGATAGATGCAGCGTGGCAGGGGGCAATCTACATTATCATATTTGGTGTAGGTACTTGTATGGGCATGCTTCTGTTCACTACGATTTTAAGCATCACCTTTGTCACAAGCTCTTCCTCCAAAAAAGTCAATCACTCACTCATCCGATTGACAGGTGTGATAAGCACGCTTTTCGGAATCTATTATATGTACAATCTCGGCATCAACGAGGAACTATTTTCTGTATGGTTTGGTTGAATGCAAGACATATGCCCAAGGGATAAAGGTTAAAAAACCTTCAAGTTATAAACTTGAGGGTTTTTTACTGTTACTAAATAGACAAACAATCCTATTACTCTTTTGCGAGGACTAGTATAATGATAGTTATTGGATAATTAATCCATTTGGGTATGAGGAGATGACATGTAATGAAAAGGAAAGCGCCCCTGGTAGGACTTTGCTTAATATCAATAACGTTGGCTTCAGGTTGCACAACAAAGCAAGAACATATTTCCGTTCAAAAATATGAAGGTAAACACTACAAATTCGAAGCATATAAAGAAAAGATAGAATTGGGGAAAACAGAAAAAACCAAAGAAATAATAAAGAATGCCGATTGGGAAGAATTCGCGCTGGAGAAGGATCATCCTAAGGCGGACTTCATCTTTTATTTTAATGATGAGAAAAACGAAGGTGGAATTTCCGTATATTATGCTTGGGTAAATACTGATGAAAATATTGTAGAATTGACAAAGGATGAACATAGCCAGTATGTACAGTTAAATAGAAAGGATTCTGAAATTATATTAAGACTGCTTAATTGATGTATAGAGGAGATCCTTACTTTCAAAAACTTCCAGACAAGCATTTTTTGAACTCTCATGTGCCCGACTATCATCAGAGTTATATAATGCAGCCAGCCTAAGGGGTGGTCGCAAATTCCATTGAAAATTAATGTTTGACAACAATAAGGTGAAAGAAACCGGACTTCCATACAAGTCCGGTTTCTTTCATTCTGCTCAGGCTGAATCAGTCTTCTTTTTTGTTGTCCTCAATAGTGGCATGGTGCAACAACGGAAAGAGCCACCGGACTTGATGATTTCGCTTATATCAACTTCAATGACTTCATATCCGCGTTCACGAAGCTGACTATTTACCTGTTTATTACAGGGTAGACTGAATAATTTTTTATTCCCAATCGAAAGAACGTTGGTACCTAAAGTGAATTGTTCTTCTTTCGTCACTTCAATCATGTCATAACGTGAAGCTAATAAATCCATCTCTTTTTTTGTAAAGGACTCTGGAAAAATAAGCGCCTCTGTCGGTGATATGATATTGAAAACACAGTCTAAATGAAGGAATGTTTCAATGAAAGGAACCGCAATGACCTCGTATTCCGGTAATAAGGATTGAAGATGCTTGACGGATGTTTCATCCGTTCTTTCACTGATTCCAATATAGATGGTTTTTCCGTCAATAAGGACATCCCCGCCCTCAATATGATTTTTTAGGAGGTTGAAATATGAAATACCATTCGTTTCGAGCCAGGATTTCAATATTTGTTCTTCACCCTGCCTGATACCTGTTGCCAACTCAGCTACGTAAACGGTTTCGCCAAGAGTGAAACCGATATCTCTCGTAAAGACTTGTTCCGGATATGTAAATTGAGGCGGAAGTTTTATGACTTCAATCCCTTCATGTTCTAGAGCCTTTGTAAATTGTGCGTGCTGCTCCAAGGCGAGTGCTTGATCGATATTTTCTTCTTGGAACTCTTTTTGTGTTTCGTTAATGATCTCCCTGATCTCCATATAATGAGGTTCACAAACAATTACCCGTGATAGCTTTGAATATTCACTCGCACAATAAGCTTCTAGTTCTTCGTTTATTTTATTTACCATAAATGAGCTCCCTCTAAATATAATTGTATCTTTACTATTTCCTCTTTTTTCTAGAAAGAAACATAAAAAATTGTCATGGAACTGCACCACTTGAATTAGATGGTTTAAAAAAACTTTTCAGATTCCGCTCTTAATAAATGTTTCTGCTTGATTTCAGAAATCCGCTCCCTTTCCGCTGACTGTCTGCCAAGCCTCCTTGACGCAAGCGCCTTTGGGGTCTCGGCCAGCCAGTAATTCGGCAGGAGTGTCGCAAATTTCTTCCATCCATTAAGGATTAAAGAAAAAAACATGAAGAATAACCTAATCTGAAATTTTTCGGGATGAGTCCGGCCTACGTTTTTTCTTGAATTACCTTTCAGTTGATTTCAGAAATCCGCTCCCTTTCTGAATCCGCTTTTTGCCGTCAAACTGATTTGAAAATATCATCAAAATATAGCCAGATTCAAAATAATCATAAAAGGTACCTAGGGAAAAAGGATTATTTTTTTTCTGGTCGAATATATAATGAGCATGCTTTTAATATAAGGGGGAGATTGTAATGATGGATACTCCATTGATCATGACTCAAATCATTGAGAGAGCTGAAAAATATTTTCCGAAGAAAGAGGTAGTTTCGCGTACGGATGGTGGCATTCACACATTTACATATGCTGAGATTGCTGAGCGTACAAGAAGGCTGACCAGTAATCTTGAAAAATTCGGTATTCAAACAGGTGACCGTATTGGAACGCTTGCCTGGAACCATCATCGGCATTTAGAAGCTTATTTTGCGATTCCTTGTCATGGTGCTGTCTTACATACAATCAATATGCGTTTGTCCCCTCAACATGTTTCTTATATCGTCAATAGTGCGGAGGATCGATTATTATTGATAGATCCGGATGTCATCCCCCTTTTGGAAGCAATTAAAGATGAGTTAACGACAGTGGAAGGGTATATCATTATGTCGGATAAAGATGAGCTGCCTGAAACGACCCTTTCACCTATTTATCATTATGAAAAATTATTAGCCGAAGGAAATCCGAAACAGCCATTCATCCAAACCTTGGATGAAAATGCACCTGCCGGCATATGTTATACGTCCGCCACGACCGGGAACCCCAAAGGTGTGGTTTATTCGCATCGCGGAATTTTACTGCATGCGATTGCACTGGGGCTTGCCGATTCTACAGCAATAAGTGAGCGTGATGTGGCCCTTCCTGTCGTGCCGATGTTTCACGTGAATGCCTGGGGCTTGCCTTTTGCCAGTGTTTGGTTTGGAACGAAGATGGTTTTGCCAGGACCCTATTTCACCCCAAAGATTTTGGCGGAGCTTATAGAGACGGAGAAGGTTACTATCGCAGCAGGGGTTCCGACGATATGGCTGGGCTTATTGAAGGAGCTGGAAGAAGGCAGCCATGATACGAGCAGTATTCGTGCCGTTTTATGCGGAGGGTCGGCTGCTCCGAAAAGCATGATTAAAACCTTTGAACAAAAGTATGGGATACCATTCCTGCATGCATATGGAATGACTGAAACAAGCCCGCTCGTATTTATATCGAAACCCAAAAGTTATCAGGAAGACCTCCCTGAAGAAGAACTTTATGAGTTGAAGGCCAAGCAGGGCCTTGTCTCGCCTATGATAGAAATTAAAGTGATCGGTAAGGATGGCGAAGTGAAGCCTGATGGAAAAGAAATGGGAGAATTGCTGATTAGGGGTCCTTGGATTGCCAATGAGTATTTTAAGGATGAGCGGTCAGGGGATACGTTTAAAGATGGCTGGCTTTATACAGGAGATGTAGTCACGATTGATGGAGAAGGATTCGTGAAAATCGTTGACCGGACTAAAGATTTGATTAAAAGCGGCGGTGAATGGATATCTTCCGTTGATATAGAGAATGCCTTAATGGCCCATGAAGGAATCTTTGAGGCGGCGGTAATTGCAGTGCCTCACGAAAAGTGGCAGGAACGGCCGATCGCCTGTGTTGTCTTGAAGGAGGCATACAAGGGACAAGTGTCCCAGGAAGACATCATCGAATTTTTAAAACCGCAGTTTGCAAAATGGTGGCTGCCGGATGAAGTGGTCTTTTTGGATGAAATCCCAAAAACCGGCGTTGGGAAGTTTTTGAAAAGGGCATTGCGTGATCAGCTTCAGGATAAATATATCAATAAATAATGGAATATTTGCTTAATTATAACTTTTCACCCTATTCTCATAATGGTTGATGAATATATAATAGATTCATAGAACGAAAGAGGAGGAAATAAATTGAGTATTGAATCGACATCACCTGCAGGCACGGTTTTAGTCACATATTCGGACAGGACGGCCACTGTTGCAATGAACCGTCCAGAGGCAATGAATTCTCTAAATCCGAAAATGCTGCATGATTTCATTAATGCCCTGAAGGAAGTGAGCGAGAATGATGAAGTGGACGTCGTCATTTTAAAAGGGAATGGGAAAGCGTTTTCCGCTGGTGGTGACATTAAGATGATGCTCTCGCCTGGAAAAGAAAACGCTTTCGATGAGCTGATGGATGGAATCAGTGAATTGGTGACCACCCTATACTTCATGCCTAAATTGACCATCAGTGCCATTCATGGTGCAGCTGCAGGGCTAGGGTTGAGTATAGCTCTTGCAACGGATCATCTTATTGCCGATTCGGAAAGTAAGGTTGCGATGAATTTCATCGGGATTGGATTGATCCCTGATGGCGGCGGACACTTCTTCCTTGAACGCCGTCTTGGTGAAGTGGGTGCGAAAGAATTGATCTGGGAAGGTAAAGTGCTTACAGCGCTTGAAGCAAAAGAAAAGGGCCTCATTCATGAAGTGGCAGACGGAACCTTGGAACATGCGGTAGAGAAAAAAGTGCAATCTTGGCTGCAAAGTCCGGTGCAGGCCATGATTAAAACGAAAAAGATCCTTAGTGAAAAAAATCGCCCGCTATTAATTAAGATGCTTGAGATTGAAAAAGCTGCTCAGATGAAAATGCGCCAAACAGCGGATCACCAAGAGGGAATAAAAGCGTTCGTGGAAAAAAGGAAACCGAACTTCATTGGAAAATGAATAAGAAAGGCCGTCACTTTCCAGTGACGGCCTTTTTTTATATAAGGAAAGTATGGAAAACTTGATCATATTTTTAGTGATTGCGCTTCCATTTTCAATCAGCGATGAAAAAGCAATAAAGCGCCTGAAGGCGATGTACAGCGATGTGTTTGATCTTGATAGTTTTTTTCCTTCAATAGATTTTGCCCCAATTCTTTTGCTTGTTCATCATTCTCGGCTGTAAATGATTCATCCAATAGTTTTTCCCCTGACGGTTCAAAAACGGTTAATTTGTATATTCTGCTCATTTTCAAAAACTCCCTTATCAAAATTGTTATCAACTGTTATAAAAATTTTATCATTATCTGTCAATTTTGACTATTGTTATGTGAGTGAATCTATTAAGACAAGGAATATTGATACATAGCTGAATATCTTGGAAAAGTAACTATATGGAACTAACTTCTCGTTTTTTTCCTTCAAGCTTGGAAAGAATGAAAACAAAACCTATTTATACTAGAGGAATTCTCTCTTTTAAATGAAAAATCATAAATGATATAATAAACTTGAGTGAAAGTGCATGTTGGAAGTGTATGGATCGAAGGGGGTTTTTTTGAATGACGGTAAAAATCGTTAATAATATCACTGAATTGATAGGAGATACACCTGTTGTTAGGATTAATCATTTAACAGCGGAGGATGACGCTGAGGTATTCGTGAAACTTGAGTATTTCAATCCGAGCCGCAGTGTAAAAGATCGGGCTGCCTTCAATTTAATTAGGCAGGCAGAATTGGATGGTATCATTCAAGCCGGGGCTACGATCATAGAACCAACATCAGGGAATACAGGTATTGGGCTTGCCATGAATGCCGCGGCTAAGGGGTATCGGGCGATTATGGTCATGCCGGATAATATGTCGAAAGAAAGAATCAATATATTAAAGGCATACGGAGCGGAAGTTGTCCTCACCCCTGCATCAGAGCGGATGCCGGGAGCCATTCGTAAAGCCGAGGAGCTCGCAGCAGAGATTCCTAATAGCTTTATTCCGCAGCAATTCGAAAACCAAGCCAATCCTGATATTCACAGAGTGACGACAGCAGTCGAGATTCTGGATCAGATGGATGGAGACCTGGATGTTTTTGTCGCTACTGCTGGAACGGGAGGAACGATAACCGGTACAGGTGAAGCCTTGAAAGAACATCTGCCGGATTTAAGGGTTGTCGTTGTCGAGCCTAAGGGTTCCCCAGTCCTTTCC
Organism: Peribacillus sp. YIM B13477; assembly: GCF_042787955.1. NCBI lineage: Bacteria > Bacillati > Bacillota > Bacilli > Caryophanales > Bacillaceae > Peribacillus > Peribacillus sp. YIM B13477. Next base: position 610,210 of record NZ_JBHZPD010000002.1, on the reverse strand, counting down.
GGAGGAAAGCCTGGTCCCCACAAGTTAGTGGGTACGAGCCCTGGTTTTATCCCTAGCATCTTAAATACAGAGGTATTTGATGAAATCGTTCAAGCGGCTGATGAAGATGCGATTTCCACCATGAAGGATATGGCTTCGAAGGAAGGGATATTGATTGGGCCTTCAGGAGGTGCCTCTGTCTGGACTGCCCTGCAGGAAGCCCGTCGTCTTGGAAGTGGAAAACGAGTATTATGCATTGCACCGGATAATGGTGAACGCTATTTAAGTATGGATATCTTTAATTGATGAAAAAGACCGGATGCCGTGAATGAAACAATGTTCGCCATTCGGTCTTTTTCCTGTTGAATTTGCCCATACTGCATGATGACGTATTAAAATAATAATGTATGGGAAAGTATGTTCTGCTTATGTTAAAATTGAATATGAAATATTGAAAGAAATCGAGGTGACACTTTTGAGCGGTGTGAAGTTCATTCATGCGGCAGATCTCCATCTGGATAGTCCCTTTTCAGGGTTGAAGGATATGCCATCATCTATATTAAAGGAATTAAGGGAAAGTCCGTTTAAAGCTTTTCAAACTATCATTAATGAGGCAATTACCCGTCAGGTTGACTTTATCGTGTTATCGGGGGATCTATTTGATGGGGAAAATCGGAGTCTCAGGACACAGGTCCGCTTTCGGACCGAAATGGAAAAACTCCAGCAGCATCAGATCCCTGCCTATATCATTCATGGTAACCATGATCATCTTAGCGGCTCATGGATTACTGTGGAGCTGCCTGAAAATGTCCATGTATTTTCAGGGCAAACCGAAGTGAAACGGTTTGAAAAAATCGATGGGACGACTGTCCATCTTTATGGATTCAGTTATCCGCGCCGTCAAGTAAGGGAGAGAATGATCGAAACCTACATAAAAGCTGAAGGGGCCGATTATCATATTGGTTTGCTTCATGGGAATTTGGAAGGCAATTCCGAACATAGCCCGTACGCCCCTTTTTCATTGAAGGAACTTGCTGCCAAAGATTTCGATTACTGGGCATTAGGCCATATTCATAAACATCAGGTTGTTTCGGAAGATCCGCTTGTGATATACCCAGGAAATATTCAAGGCAGGAACAGAAAGGAGTCAGGCGTCAAAGGGTGCATGCTTATAGAATTCGATGGGGACATGAAGCACCATTCTTTTATTGAAACCTCTGAGGTAATATGGGAAAGCGAAACAATTGAACGATCCGCAGAAGGTGGATTTGATGCCCTGTTCAAGCAATGCAAGGAAGTAATTGAACGGAAGGGTTTCGATGGGAGAAGCTTTCTTTTGGAGTTGAAGCTGGATGCAGGTGATGCAGCAGGAGCTACCGGGGAGTATCTTGAAGAATTGACCCGGATTTTGCAGGAAGGGGACCAAGGGGAATCATTTGTCTGGGTGTATAAAATCAAACTCATCCAGTCCATTCCTATGAATAGGTCAAATGAAAGTATATCGCCATTTCTGGCTGAGGTATCCAGGCTTGCTTCTGAATTTGATGATACGGAGGCTGCTCTTGCCCCGCTATACATTCATCAGGGAGCAAGAAGGTTTCTCGATTCAATAGAGCCGGAAGAGCAGATCGAACTGTTGGGTGAAGCGGAAAGATGGCTTTTGCACATTTTTGAAGCGAATAAATGAGTGTAGGGAGGAGGAACGGATTTGATTATTAAAGACCTCCATGTTTATGGTTACGGCAAACTGGAAAATCAGCGTTTTCCTGAATTGGGACAGCTGCAGATTTTCTTTGGGGAAAATGAATCGGGCAAGTCAACCATCATGTCCTTCATTCATAGTATGCTATTTGGTTTTCCGACAAAGGTTCAAAACGAACCGCGTTACGAGCCCAAAATGCATGCCAAATATGGGGGAAGGCTCAGCCTTATAACAAAAAAAGACGGGGAAATCGTTATTGAACGTGTGAAGGGAAAAGCTACTGGTGATGTGAAATTGACCTTCGAGGATGGAAGGGTCGGCGGCGAGGAAGAATTGAATGAGATTCTTCATGGCGTTGATAAAAACTATTACCAAGCCATTTTTTCTTTCGACCTTCAAGGCCTGCAGGGATTACATACACTAAGTGAAGGTACGATGAGTAAATATCTGCTTTCAGCCGGGCTGATCGGGAATGATAAACTTCTTGAAGCCGAAACGAAATTGCAAAAAGAGCTCGATTCAAGGTTCAAGCCATCAGGCCAAAAACCTTTACTGAATGTGAAAATGAAAGAACTTAAGGAATTGCAGAAAAAGGTGAAAGCATCTGAAGAAGAACAGCGGTCATATACGGCATTACTTCAGGAAGAAGCAAAACTTAAGGAGGATCTCTCTAAAGTCACGGAAGGCATTCAAGAGATTGAAGAAAATCTTGTTAACGTAAGTGCTTTTTTGCGAATTAAACCCTTGGTTGAAGAACAGGGGGAACTAGAGGCTGAAATAAGTAAAATTCCGGATGTGAATTTTCCTGTTGATGGCTTAAAAAGACTTGAACAGCTACAGGCAGTTGGAATCCCCATGAAAGCCCAACTTGCGGCATTGACTGAGAAAATGGACAAACTTGAGGGGAAACTCACGGAAATCGAAATCAATCCTTTCATCAAGGAGCATAAAGAGCAAATTGAACATGCAATCGATCAAGGAACATTGTTGGAGAAGCTCGAGCTGGATATTAAAAAAGCGGAACACGAAAGGCTGTTGGAAGAAAAGAATATCGAAAAGGTGAAGCAGGAATTATTCTTGGATGTTTCTGATGAGGAAATAAGAAAACTGGATATCAGTACATTCATGAAGGAAAAGGTGAAAAGGGCCGAAAGGGAAAAGCATCAGCTCCAAAATGATAAAAAACAGCTCGATGAGAAATATGAACTGCAAAAGGGAAGTCTGGAAACGACAGAAGCCCGCTTGAAGGAGATAAAGGCCCAGTTACTGCCAGATGAAAAAAGAATCGAGCTGGAGTCCTTATACAACAAGCAGAATAACATCGAATTTGAAGCAGCACAATCCCTTATTCTTGATGAACAAATACTTGAACTTGAAAAGCAATTGGGATTACAGAGGAAGAAGGAAGCGGATAATCGCAAACGTTCACATATCATGAATGGCAGTTTAATAGTGCTACTATGTTTAGGTGCAATCGGAAGTTATTTCAGTGAACAGATTTTGTTGGGTGTGATACTTCTAGCCGTAGCTGTTCTGTTTGCGGTTTCCAGGTATCTCTTTAAAGGTGATGATATATCGTCCGGGTATATCAGGCAATTGGATGAGATGAAAAGGAAAAGGGCTGCAATTGGGAGAGAAACCAATAAAGGAAGTGAAGGAGAGTCGATGGGGAGGCTGCTTGAACTGGACCATCGTCTCCAAAGGCGCTTTGAAAGTGAAAGTTTCAAATATGAAGAAAGGGAGGAAGCGTTTGAATCGACGATTCAGGAGTATGCCGATTGGGAAGCTAGCAGGGACAGGTTGGATAAAGAATTGAGGAACATCTTAAGCGGTTGGGGTCTGTCTTATCCTGGAATGGAAATCAATCTTGAATCTGTATTTGAACTTCTTGAGAAATGGAAGGAAGCCGTTGATAGGAAATATGAAACAATCAAGAGGCATGATTTTCTCCAGGCAGAATTTGAGGGTAAATCAAAGGCTTTATTTCATTTTGCAAATAGCCTTGATTTTGAAACATCCACATGGAGGGAAGCGATTGGCCAATTGAAACGGGAGTTGAATATAGCGGTTGAATTCTCCGTTCAGTTAACGCAATGGATGCAGGAAAGAAGTCGTTTGACGAACGAAATCGAGCAGCTGACGATGGAAAATGGCTATCTTGATGCAGAAATGGAAATGCTTTTTAAGTTAGCGAAGGTCAAGGACGAGGAAGAATTCAGGCATGTCGCTGCATTGTCCGAAAAGAAAATCACCTTACAAAAGCAGCTTGATTTGATTACCATTCAAATTGGACAATCCAGAATGCTGCCTGATCAAATCCAATCTTATTTAAAACAGGGGATCAATACTTATACATTAGAAAATTTAGAACAGAAACGGAAGGATTCTGTAAAGGTGAAATCCCTTTTGTTAGAGAAGCGGGCGGATGCGAAGCATAAGATAAAACAGCTTGAAGTTTCAGGGATTTATGATGATTTACTTCATCGTTTTCATGAAGAAAAAGCTGCTTTTAACGAAGAGGCGAAGGAATGGGCGAAATTGGCAATAGCCAAAAGCTTATTGAATAAAACATTGGACCGATATAAAAGGGAGCGCCTGCCGAAGGTGATCGCTGATGCCGAGCGGCATTTTTCCTTCTTAACGAATGGAAACTATCGGAAAATCATCCTTGATCAGTCGGGAGAAGGGATTTTGGTACAGCGCAGTGATGGTTTGAGTTTCAGGGTTGAAGAGGTCAGCCGCGGGACAGCTGAGCAAATTTATGTTTCCTTAAGGCTCGCACTTGCTGATCATACTTTTGAAAATGATTCATTCCCTCTCATCATTGATGATAGTTTCGTCAATTTTGATGCGGAAAGGACAAAACGGATGCTTGAGTTATTGAAAAAAGTTTCGGAAAAGCGGCAAATCTTATTTTTTACATGCCACCGATATATAATGGAGCACTTTAGTGAAAATCAAGTGATTCGTCTATCCAGCCCCGTATTGCGCCAAAATATGAATGATTTGATCATCCCCGAAATATAATGGGTATTAAACTATAGATAAAGAGAGTGAAGTCATTGAATAGGAATGAGTTTGTAAGCCGCCATGATTCTTCTTTGGAGTTAATCATCGAAAAGGAGTTTCCAGGTAAACGATGTGTTGGGGGAAAATATTCTGCCGTAGGTCATAGCATCACTTTATATGAGAGAGATATTGAAATTCAGTGTGAACGCTCCCTAGGCTCGCTTTCAAGGCTTGAGGAATATACATGGGTGATTCTTACACATGAGATGGGGCACGCATTAGACCCCGATCTTGCTGTGCTTAGTGAGGAGCTGCACCGTACAGGAAAATCAGAAATCCTTTATCAAATAGAGGTCAATGCATGGAATATTGCAAAAGGAATAATTCCTTTTATCGATCACGATTTATTTACCTTCATTAGGGATGAATCCCTGGAACATTGTACAAATCGCCTGCTTGTCGGTTAAAAGGCTCTCCATATGGAGGGCTCTTTTTATTTTCCGTTAAATGGAGTTTGAAAATTCCGATAGTAATTCGCAGAGGGGGAGAATGGACTATCGTTCGGAAGCTACAGGCAGTGATGAATGAAAGTATAATGTGCTGGTTTTTTTAGATTAATGTTTCCAAAGGAAGCTTCATATCTTTAAAGGAGCATTCACTTTAATGAATCATTTAAGAGGAATGGGACATGGAGTTATGGTTTATATTCCTTTTTAAGATTGACAGTGAGAATCATTTTCATTAAAATGGTATTATTAGACTAAAAGGGGAGTATTTTAATGCGACCAGCTATTAACACTCAGTCTTTATCGCTCGGTTATGGTGATAAATTAATAATAAATGATATGAATATAGAAATACCCAAAGGGGAGATCACCGTATTCATCGGTGCTAATGGATGTGGAAAATCAACACTTCTTAGGTCTGTAGCCCGATTGTTAAAACCTCAATCCGGCTCGGTCTTGCTCGAAGGCAAAGCGATCTCAACCATGCCATCGAAGGATGTAGCGAGAAAGATGGCGATTCTTCCGCAATCCCCGGTTGCTCCTGAAGGGCTTACCGTCTATCAACTTGTTAAACAAGGAAGATACCCTTATCAAAGTTGGTTGAAACAGTGGAGTTCCGTGGATGAAGAAAAAGTTCAAAAGGCGATTGAAGCAACGAATCTGACCGATTTAAAGGATCAGGCAGTCGATGAATTATCGGGAGGGCAGAAGCAACGGGCATGGATAGCCATGACGCTTGCTCAGGATACGGATGTCATTTTGTTGGATGAACCGACTACATATCTTGATATGACCCATCAAATCGAGATTTTGGACTTATTGTTCGACTTGAATGAGTTTGAGAACCGAACGATCGTGATGGTGCTTCATGATTTGAATTTAGCTTGCCGTTATGCGGATAATCTGGTGGCACTTAAAAATGGGGCGATACATGCTCAAGGACGGCCAGAGGATATCATCACGCCTGAATTGGTAAAGCATGTATTCAGCATGGAATGTCAAATATCCTTTGATCCAATTTTTGGCAGTCCCATGTGCGTCCCGTTTGGTAAAGGGCGCTACGCACAAACTCAGATAAAAGCGCTGGCCAATGCATAACCTTACACCATCCATTGAAAAAGAACTTCAGGGATACCGGATATCCTTTCGAGATGAAGCCAAAGTTTCCAAGACCTTCAATCATGCTGATGAGCTTATTCAGTATGCACAAGCCCGGACTGGGGCGGAAACGTCAAGGATAGCCATTTCAATGTGGTTCAGACGCTATGCTTTTTTTGTCACGGCACAATTGTACATGTTAAGTAAACATCGGCTTATTTGGGAAGGCACACTTCAGGACTTTGGTGTTTTGGATGATCCGGAAGATGAGCATTGGCTCCCGAATTTTTTGCTGAAAACCAACAGTTGGAGCCATGTCACGGAAAAGGAAAGCCCTTCTGCCCTCCATTCCATATTGAACAGCTTTGGTGCTGATGCCATTCGCTTCTTTTCCGGAACTGCTAAAATATCGAAACTAGTACTTTGGGAAAATATTTGGAGCTATACGGTATGGATGTATAGTGAGTTATTGAAGCAAACTGATATAAAGACGCGAGTTGAAAAGGACATTGAAATGCTTCTTGAAGATGAAGTATGGCTGAATATTGAAACGCGTTCCCCCTTTAAACGATTCATTGGGGAAAAAAGTGTTCCGGAGTCCATGAACCATTATAAACGGGTGACATGCTGTTTATATTACCGAATTGATGGCCAGGAGAAGTGCGCGTATTGTCCGAACAAAAACTGTTGAAATAGATTTGATTGGAGAGAGCCAGGCTTGGGGTCAAGCCTGGTTTTCTTGTGGAGTGATAAGAGACGGCAAAGCTTTGGCTTTTCCTGTCCAATGTCTATCACTTATTAACGAAAACTAAACGCACTAACGAGATTGGTATGTTATAATGTTGATATTTAATTGAACGGAGGCAGTCGCATGGGAAATGGGATCATACACTACGGAATTGGTGAAGTAGTAGATATATATATGTACATTAAAACGAGTACAAAAGCGGTGGCAAGTAATGGAAAGCCGTTTTTAACATTGATTTTGTGCGATAAAACCGGGGAGATAGAGGCAAAGCTATGGGATGTTTCCGAGGCTGATGAGAAAACATACTGTGCGGAAGCAACAGTGAAAGTCCAAGGGGAAGTCCAGAATTATCGAGGACGCAGCCAATTGAAAATCCGTAATATTAGAATTACTTCAGATACTGACGGGGTCACGAAAGCCGATTTAATTCAAACGGCGCCTTTAAGTCAGGAAGAAATGATGGAAACCATCACTCAATACATTTTTGAAATGAGGAATCCGAATATCCAAAGGGTGACTAGGCATCTCATTAAAAAATATCAGAATGAATTCCTGACGTTCCCGGCTGCCACCAAGAACCATCATGAGTATATGTCGGGACTGGCCTATCATGTTGTATCGATGCTAGGGCTGGCTAAGGCCATTTCAACCCTATATCCTTCCCTCAATAAGGATCTTTTGTATGCAGGGGTCATTCTGCATGACCTTGGAAAGGTGCATGAGTTATCTGGACCTGTTTCGACTGTTTATACAGTGGAAGGGAACTTGTTGGGACATATCACCATCATGGTGAATGAAGTCGGTAAAGCTGCAGAGGAATTGGGCATTGACGCGGAAGAAATCATGATTCTCAAGCACTTGATTTTAAGCCACCATGGTAAAGCTGAGTGGGGCAGTCCCAAGCCGCCGATGGTTAGGGAAGCGGAAGTGCTGCATTATATTGATAATATGGATGCCAAGATAAATATGATGGACCGCGCCTTGGAAAAAGTGAAGCCGGGTGAATTTACGGAAAGAGTCTTCGCGCTCGATAATCGTTCATTCTATAAACCGACATTTTAATGAAATATGCTTCTTTCTCGATGGAGAAAGAAGCATATTTTTTTTGTTCGAGCATATTCTCTAGTAAATGAATAGTAGATTTTTTGGGAGGGAATGGACATGCCAATTTGGATCTGGTTCGTGTTTATTGGAATAATTGTCAGTGCAATCATGTCAATTTGGACAGCTAGGCAGGATCGCCTCATAGATGATGCTTGGATTGAAAAGGAAGGTCAGAAATACATTGAACGCATGGAAGAAGAGCGTGAGAGGCGTAAAAAGGATATAAATCAGGGAGCATAGCCCGAATGATGAAAAAAAGCGACAGGTAAAGTCCTGTCGCTTTTTACTATTTAATTATTTTTCAGCTTTGGCTGCGTCACCAGAAGTGATGGCATCTTTTAAATCTTTATCTTTAATCTTCACGTCCGCCTTTTTGACTTCTGAATTCAGAATGTCCTGAACTTTAGTTTGGTCAATTTGAGCGACTTTCAAATCATATTCAAGATCTTTTTTCATATCTTTGTATGATTCTTTTTCTTTTGTATCAAGAAGTTGGATGATGTGGTAGCCATAATCGGATTTAATCGGCTTGCTGATTTCATCTTTCTTCATTTTGTAAGCTTGCTCTTCAAATGCAGGAACCATTTCACCTTGTCCGAACCAGCCTAGCTCCCCGCCTTTTTCAGCTGTGCCTGTGTCCGTTGAATATTCTTTGGCAAGTTTGGCAAAGTCTTCACCTTTGTCCAATTTAGCTTTAACTTCATTGGCCGTTTTTTCGTCTTCCACGAGAATATGTCTCGCTTTGATTTGTGGTTTATAGTCTTCATAAGCTTTTTTCACATCAGCTTCTTTAACTTTTATATCGGCAACGGCTGCTTTTTCTTGAAGCATGCCGATTTTAAGTGCACGTTTAAGATCAGCTTCGCTCTTATATCCGGAAGAGGCCAGGGCCGTTTCGAAATTTTCACCCATTTGCGCTTTAAGTTCGTCCGTTTTAGCTTTAACTTCTTTATCCGTTACTGTATATTTTTCAGAAAGAACTTTTTCATAAACAAGTTCTTGAAGAACGGTTTCACCATAACGGTCTTTCATTACATTATAAAATTCTTCTTTGGTTATATCCCCCGCTTTAGTTTCCACGACTGCTTCCTTGTCGCTGTTGCATGCTGTAAGTCCGATCAGCCCTGCAGTAACAGCAATTGATAATGCCCACTTCTTCATAAAAACAACTCCTAGTTATAAGTTTCTGGTTTGCTATTTTTTCGTATTTCCACAAAATTAACTATAACATATTCTGGTTACTTTACAAAAAATAATATATTGGTGCATGAATAAGATTTTTTTGAAAAATGGGTGTACGCCTACCCGGATATTAATCCATTACATATGATAAATCGAGGACAACAAAAGGGGGTAGCATAATGGGTAATGGATTTAACGGAGGCTTCGCTTTGTTAGTGGTGTTATTCATTTTATTAATAATTGTAGGAGCAGCCTATTGCTAATCGGCTGCAAAATTACTAATGGAAAGAGCCCACTCCTTTTGCCATGGAGTTGAATAGGATAGGGTAGCCGCTCAACAAAAAAGATTTAAGTGATTTTCAAGCTATGAAAGGAATGGATTCCTTTTGGCGGATATAAGAGTGTGCATTAAATTATTCTTACTTAAGAATGGAAAGGAGGAAGATCAATGTCTGGAGGAATAGGTGGAGGCTTTGCTCTAATTGTCGTTCTTTTCATCCTGTTAGTCATCATTGGGGCTTCTTGGTTATAAAACCATAAACAAAAGGCGAAGCTATTGCTTCGCCCTTTTTCTTTATGTGGATAATGCTCCGGGTATCACCAATGTATGTAACAAATGATGGACATCATTTGTTGCTCATCTCTACGTATACAAAATTTCAATATAGGAGGATAATAACATAATAGTAATTAATACATTAATGGTCCTGAATACTTTAGGCTGCCGGTCTTCAGCAATTTCCTTTTGAATGCATAAAGAGTTTGTCATTCTATTAATATTATAAAGGATCAAAATAGCAAAAATAATAAACCAGAACGAGATCAAAACCTAAAATCCCTCCTTGCAAAACATCATGTATAAATACGATACCAAATTATAATGAAAAAAGATACCTAAAAATCTTAGCAGTCATCATTATGAATGAATAAGGAATCACTTTTGAATAAGTATATCGTATCCTTCGAGGTGTTCCTCGATAAAAGAATGCCTTGGGGAACCAACAAGGTTTTTTATATAAATAAAATCCGATACGCATAAGCCGGTGTGCAGGGATAACAAAATAGTGAAATAATGGATGTAATGCGGAAAACTGAGGGCACAACCAATCAATGTGGCAGACATAATGACGAAAGGCAACACAAGGGTCAAGAGATAAAGATGCTTTCGAATCGGAACATGCACATTGACTCTGCATGTCAACACCAGGTTCCACTTCAAGGACCATGAAGTTTTCACTTTTTTACATAATAATCGTAAAGGTAAATAGTGTAATAGTTTGTGAACAGGATATAATAAGAGCAATAGGCTAAAAAATACCATTGTTTGATCGCCATACAAAATAACATGGGTTGAAAAGACACTTAATAATGTATAGATCAGAACAAAAGACATCAATATAGTAAAAACTGAAAAAAAGAGCAGACGGCAATTCCCATATTGTTTTGCCACGTCAATTGTTTTCCACGAATTCATTTCGAAATCAGCCCTCCAAAGCTGTTGAATATACTTACATACATTACGATGAATGGGTGGAAAAAGCAATGGAATTCTTGGATTATGTTTAAGATGAAATCACTTTGGTGAGTAAGCTTGCAATGGGCAGGTTTTGAAATGGGGATCAGGCGGATTACCGAATGGGAAAAATCAAAAATTGGTTATAAGTCTTTTATGTTAAATTGAATGATTGAATGGGGATTAGTGATGTATGAAAAATATAAATGAAGAAATGGAAATACTCCGTTTTCATCAACGGCTTTTATTAAACCTTATACGCAATCCGGAGGCCAAGTTGGACTATCTATTTGTGGAAAAAAATTTCACGAAGAAGGAAGCGGAAGAATTATTGGAAACATGTGATATCTTGAGCAAACGCTATGAAATAGAAAAAGCGGAAGGGTATATGAACTTTCGACCGCTTTTTAATCAATTTGAAAGAAAGGTTAATCCAAAAATAACTACAAAGGAATGCATTGATGCATGCATCTCACAAGGTTTATATGTATCATTCATGAAGGAAATGGATAGAGTATGAGATTAAACTGGCTCAGTTTCTTTCTCTATCTTTTTTTTTGTGATTTTACCCTCCACGTCCGTAAACTCCTGATCGATGTTATCGAAGGATCGTTCAAAGATTTGCATGAAGTCTTCACCGTATATATTTCGGATGATCGCCATCATTTCAATCATATCCGGAAACTTGCCATAAAGCTCACGCAATGGAAGTGCACCCGAGAAAGCGGAGTTCTTACTTGGGTCGTATGTCTCCATTAAATCAAGGAGAATTTTTTCACCTTCCGCTGTGATCTCTATATACGTATTCCTTTTGTCATTTTCCTTTTTTGAAAATGTTAAGTATCCGCGTTCCTCTAATTTTTTTGAAAAGTTAAATGCGGTAGAAACATGCATGACCCCAAATTTTGCAACATCTGAAATGGAAGATCCATTAAGATGGTAAGCAATCCAAAGAATATGGTGCTCATTGATGTTTAAATCATAGGGCTTGATCCATTGCTGCCAATCTTTTTCAATCGATTTCCATAATGCTTTGCTTAATTGTGCAATTCGTTGACTAAAAATCATTGCTTCTTTCATAGAATAATTTTTATTCTGCATATTATGGGCTCACCTACTTATAAGATTCTATATATTTATTATGACAATAAAATAAAAATTAATAAAGAAAAATATTTGCGAAATTTTTAGAAAATTTTAGTTTTTTTATGAATTCTCCATTCTTCTCCAATAAATCATGTAATTTATTGGGAAAAATGGAGAATCAAGTTTGTGTGACGATGTCAGCTATTTTTAGAAGTAGGGGCGGCCGCTTCCAATTCTTTCAATGAATTTTCAATTTCCTGAACGTTCTTCAATAATTCATTCTTATTGGGTTCGATTTCCCGCTTCCAGTTCTCGATGACGACCTGTACATCCGAAATGAATGTTTTTACCGTTTCTTTGCTGATTTGTGAAGCTTCCATCGTGTCATCTTTAATATTCTGCATTTTTACCTTTAATTCATCAATTGTAGTCTTAATTTCGTCGGTATTCGTCTTGATGCGGGCCCGTAGGTCTTTACCTGAACTTGGTGTCGAAAGTAAGGTTGCCGCACCAGCTACTACTGTTCCGGTCAAAAAGCCAATTAGTAATGATTTTGCTTTCATTAGGATCACCTCATTTTATAATATGTTTTCGCTTTCCATGGTCTGAATCCCTGCTGCATCAATTGGAAATTATGATAAATAGGGAGAGAAATACTATTGATATCAAAATACCATAATTTTCATCCTTATGGAAGAGAATCGACCATTTTATCTTTATATCACAAAAATATTTTTTTAAACTTAGAGAGTAAATATATAATATTTAAAAATAACTTGAAGCTTTAATAATAATGCTTCATATAAAGGGAAGAGCAGCATATAGATAATAAAAACAAGCTGTCGGAACTTGGATGGCACTGGTGGGTTAATAATGAAAATCATTTTTTTATTAGGCCTGGTATGCCTGTGCGGAATGGGGTATTTTCTAAGGCAAGCTAAATCTCCTGGCATCTATCCGCCTAGGAGGGTGCTCCAGGCTAGAGCCTTCGCTATGGGTCTCCCCGGGGTTTTACTGCTTTTCATTTGGTTTATGTGGATATTGATTCATTGACCATTGGAGGATGATTCTGACTAGAATTCCAGATTCATATGATTGGAAAAAAGCACCGGACAGTCCGGTGCTTTTTTAGGTATGATGATCCTGCTGCTTAAGCATTAATGGGTATATTTGATTTTCTTACTATGCCGTTCACAATTGGATAAATGATGACCATCGCAACTGTATTTAACAATACGGCAGGAAGCACAACAGCTCCGAAAAGTGCAACGAAAGGCCCTGGAAGGGAAACGATATAATAAGCCGAACCAAGGAAGACAGCGCCGGAAATCAATGTTCCAACGGCAGTCAAGATACTGACGGTGACAACGGATGTTGAAAACTTCTTTAGACTGATGAATAAAAGGTAAAACAGAAAGGCTGTTGCCAATTTGTCTATGATATTTGGGATCTGTCCTGCTGGAAATGTAGTTGTCATGGCAGAGATGGCTCCTGCTGCCAGGGCGACAATGAATACATTCTTCTTAGCGGGAAACAGGGTAATCGCCAAAAACATCATCAACAGCATCATATCCGGTTTCATTCCAAGGAAGAATCCAGGTACGATAAAATGCAGGGCAGCCCCAATCCCGATTAATAGGGACAGTGACACAAGGGTTTTCGTTTTCATTTACTCATCTCTCCTATTCTCATCTCAACTAACAGCTTTTCTTCAACAATGCACTATTGCTTGTTGCAAGAAGTTTAAAATAGTATATCATAAGACCTATTTTTTTAGAAGTTATATTTGTTTGAATTAATGAGTTTGAGCTTCCTTCGCTTTATACGATTCCTGGAATTTCTTCATGAAATCAGCAAGGTCCTGGCAATGGGATAGAGGGACCGCATTATAGATGGATGCTCTGCAGCCGCCGATGGAACGGTGACCGTTCAGTCCTACGAATCCGGCTTCCTTCACTTCTTTAAGGAATTGCACTTCAGCTTCTTCAGACGGAAGCGTGAACGTTACATTCATTAATGAACGGCTGTCCGGTAGGGCATGGCCTTTATAAAAACCATCACTGCCGTCGATGGCATCGTAAATGACTTTTGCTTTTTCTTCGTTGATTTCAGCAATCTTTTCCACTCCGCCCTGATCTTTTGCCCAATCCAACACAAGGGACAATAAGTAAATGGCCAATGTCGGAGGAGTGTTGTATAAAGAATTATTTTTCGAATGGATCGAATAGTTCATCATGGATGGGATTTTGTCATTATCCGTTATTAAATCTTTACGGATGATAACGACTGTGATTCCCGACGGACCTAGATTCTTTTGTGCACCAGCATAGATGATGCCGAATTTACTAATATCAATCTTTTTGCTGAGAATATCACTCGACATATCAGCTACTAGGGGAATGTTGCCTGTTTCCGGGAAATCCTTCCACTGTGTTCCGTAAATCGTATTATTGCTTGTGATATGAAGATAGGCAGCATCGTCATTCAATTTGATATCTTCCACTTTAGGGATGAACGTATATTTTTCATCTTTGGATGAAGCGACTACGGCCGTTTCACCAACCTTTTTGGCTTCTTTTAATGCTTTTTCCGACCAAGAACCAGTGAGGACATAATCTGCCCTTTTTCCATCTTTCAAAATGTTCATGGGAATCATGGAAAATTGTAGACTTGCCCCTCCTTGCAGCAGGAGAACTTCATAATTTTCAGGAATTTCCATAAGATCTTTTAATGATTGAATGGCATGGTTATGAATCTTTTCGAATTCGGAACTTCTATGGCTTAATTCCATGACAGACATACCGGAATCCTCAATATTCAACCATTCGTTTTGGGCTCTTTGTAAAACTTCTAAAGGAAGGGCGGCTGGCCCAGCGTTAAAATTACGTGCACGTTTCAATTTTTTTCCTCCTATGCGACTATGTGATAAAGTATTTGAGACTATTCATATATCCTACCAGAAAACTAAATTCAATTGGAGGAAAATTTAGAATTTTAAATCCGTTTTTTAATGATGGACCAAAGTAAAAAGGTCCTGCACTTTAATGTGAGGACCAACTCGGGATCATTTTTTCAAGCAACGAAAGGAGAAAGAAACCTTCTTCACAGGCTATTGCAGTCTCATTGTAGATGCTGTGCAATGGAGTCAGCGATTTGTTTCAGGTCATCCGGTGTATAGTCGCTGGTATTTGTTTTCCAAACTGCACCAAAGCCGTCACCTTCCCCATGCCGAGGAATTAAATGCATATGAAAATGGAAAACGGACTGCCCTGCAGCTTCACCGTTATTATTTAAAAGGTTCAGGCCTACAGGTTGGAATTCCTGCTTCATGGAGCGGGCAATTTCCGGCACCACTTCAAAAAGGTTCTTGGCAATCTCAGGTGTCAACTCATAAAGATTTTCCTTATGTACTTTAGGTATTACCAGCGTATGGCCTTTCGTTACTTGACTGATATCAAGAAAGGCTAAAACATGTTCATTTTCGAAAACTTTACTACTTGGAATTTCCCCATCGATTATTTTGCAAAAAATGCAATCACTCATGAATAACGCTCCTTTAAAAGTTAATGTATTTGGTTAATCGTACCATAGCTTGAATCCTTGAGAAAAGGAAAAATATAAAAACAGGATGCAACATTAAGTTGCACCCTGCCTGTCGAAAAAGGGGGTTTTGCTTCAAAATTCGCATTAGCATAAATTCTCTGCGACAAACACCTCATCTACATTGTAGTAAAATATGGTTATTATCTAAATAGAGATTTTCCATTCAAAGCAACCATCTCCTATATCTTTAAAGTTTCATCAACTTTTAAAGCATAATTGATAATTATTGAATGATTTTTCTGCTTTTACGTGCAAGAGAACCATCTCCTTGCTCGAAACGATTTTTGTTATGAAGCTTCTGGTTTAATTCAGTTTATACGTCTTTAACTGACACCTCATTTACAATATGATGTAAATCATTTGTAATAAACCTAATGGGTATTTCAGTATAATACGTCTTTAACTGACACCTCATTTACAATATGATGTGAATCACACGTAATGACTAACCCCTTCTTCCTTAATTATGATGGCCATCAAGCAGGAAAAATATAATTAGTTATTTATGGAAATTGGGTTCCGGA
Source organism: Peribacillus sp. YIM B13477 (assembly GCF_042787955.1). Taxonomy (NCBI): domain Bacteria; kingdom Bacillati; phylum Bacillota; class Bacilli; order Caryophanales; family Bacillaceae; genus Peribacillus; species Peribacillus sp. YIM B13477. Next base: position 594,156 of record NZ_JBHZPD010000002.1, on the reverse strand, counting down.
ACACTCGACTATATAAAAGCAGGAGAATTTGATAAAATGGAAATAAGAACCTCTATATAGAAAGGATCGTTTATATGTCCTTATTGGAAATAAAGCAGTTAGTGGGCGGATATACGAAAACGCCCGTTTTAAAAGGAATAAGTTTTGACATTCAGCCAAATGAGCTGGTTGGGTTAATTGGGCTTAACGGGGCTGGGAAAAGTACGACGATTAAACATATCATCGGACTCATGGAGCCGAAAGGCGGAAGCGTCTCGATTCATGGTAAAACACTAGTTCAGGACCCGGATACATATCGAAAACAATTCACTTATGTTCCAGAAACGCCCATTTTGTATGATGAGCTTACACTTGAGGAGCATTTAAAGCTTACAGCCATGGCACATGGTTTGGCAGAAGCCACATTTAAAGAAAGGATGGACGTTCTGTTAAAGGAATTCCATATGGAGAAAAGGCTTAAATGGTTCCCGGCACATTTTTCAAAGGGAATGAAGCAAAAGGTCATGATAATGTGCGCCTTTTTAGTACAGCCGTCTTTATATATCGTCGATGAACCCTTCGTAGGTCTTGATCCACTAGGCATTCAATCCCTGCTTGATTTGATGAGGAAGATGAAAGAGAGCGGAGCGGGAATTTTAATGTCTACACACATTCTGGCGACAGCCGAGAGGTATTGTGATTCTTTCATCATACTGCATAATGGGGAGATTCGGGCGAAAGGCAATCTTGAGCAGCTTCGTGAACAATTTTCCATGCCAGGGGCAACTTTGGACGATTTATATATCCAATTGACGAAAGAAGAAATCGGTCATGAATAGTCAAAATCTCTGGAAGGAAAGATATTTAGGCTATATAAATGAAACGCAAAAATATCTTCGTTATATTTTTAATGGCCATCTTGTTTTTGTCATGGTTTTGGTTCTTGGTGGGTTGGCTTATTATTACAGTGATTGGGTGAAGACGTTAAACAATGATTTCCCTGCTGCATTGATCATGGCCTTTGTTTTATCGATCATTGTAACCAGAAGCCCGATAAATACTTTCTTGAAAGAACCCGATACGGTATTCCTGCTTCCGCTTGAAACGAAGTTGAGAAGTTATTTCAAGAATTCATTGATATTAAGCTGGGTCATGCAGGGCTTTATTCTTCTGGTTGTCCTGATTGCATCGATACCGATGTATGCGAAGGTTACGGGTGCAGGAGGTAAGGACCTTGGAATCATCCTGGCCGTTTTGCTTATTTTGAAGTTTTTGAATTTGACCATGCGCTGGCTGGTATTGAAATATCAGGATACATCAGTGAGCCATTGGGACTCTCTCATCCGCTTTTTACTTAATGGCGTGATTCTTTATTTTATCTGTTCAAGGGCAAATATACTGTTTGCACTTATAACCTTCTTATTATTGTTAGCACTTTACATATATTACCGAAGCGCGACTAAAGGATTCGTGTTAAAGTGGGAACGGCTGGTGGAACTGGAAAACAAACGGATGAATTCCTTCTATCGAATGGCGAACATGTTTACTGATGTTCCTCATTTGAAAGGGAAGGTAGCGAGAAGGAAATGGATGGACTGGCTATTAGCACTCATTCCGTATGGTGATAAGTCAACTTATACCTATCTTTACGCCCGTACCCTTCTGCGATCCAATGATTATGTGGGACTTTGTTTTCGTTTAACGATCATGGGATCCGTGATTTTAAGTGTATTCACTAACATATTTGCACATTTGATTGTTACGTTCATGTTCTTATTCATGACAGCCCTGCAACTGCTGCCGGTTTGGAAGGCACATGAGTGGAAAGTATGGGTCTCATTGTATCCATTGCCAGCAAAAATGAGAGAATCTGCAGTAATAAAACTAATTTCCTATTTCCTATTATTTGAGGACCTTGTCTTCAGTTTGGTCCTGCTAGTGAAAGGGGAATGGATGTCCGCTTTAGCCGCCTTGGCAATGGGTCTTGTTTTCATAATCGGCTTTAAAATTTATGCAACAAAGAAAATAAAAAACTTTTAAGCTGAAGCTGATTTTTCATAAAATCAGCTTTTTCTTTATTAAGGTTTTAGTTGATTTCAGAAATTCGCTCCCTTTCCGCCGACTGTCTGCCAAGCCTCCTCGACGCAAGCGCCTGTGGGGTCTCGGCTAGCCAGTTTTTCGGCAGGAGTGTCGCAAATTTCTTCCATCCATTAAGGATTACAGTAAAAAAACATCAAGGATTAACCAGTCTAAAATCCGGTTCGGGATGGGTCTAACTTACGGTTTTTTCTTAAATTACATTTCAGTTGATTTCAGAAATTCACTCCCTTTCCGCCGACTGTCTGCCAAGCCTCCTTGACGCAAGCGTCTGTGGGGTCCCGGCTAGCCAGTTTTTCGGCAGGGGTGTCGCAAATTTCTTCCATCCATTAAGGATTACAGTAAAAACAACAAGGGTCACCTATTCTAAAATTTGGTTCGAAATAGACCAGTCTGGAGTGGAAAACAACATTGGATACTTTTACAACCCCCAAAAAACGTTTTAGGTATTTTATTCTTTTAAGAAATAAAAATTGAAACTAAAAGCCTCATAGGGGGTATATACATATTTAACGGAGGTGTTGAATGATGGATGAATATGAACAAAAGGCATTATCTGAACTAGTATCATGGAAAAAGAAAGTAGCCAAGAAATCCGGCAGGCTTGAGCGGATGTCCAAAAAGGCGCAAATCAAATTGAATAGTTATATTCCAGACCGAGTGCACAAAGTAATTACTGATAGTATTAAAGGGATGATAGAGGCCGTATTATCAGGTTCTAAATATATGTCTAAAGAAAAAAATGTAGTGCTACTAACCTTGCAGCAAAAAGAAGAGTGGGTTGCGGAAACTGTGGCGGCATATCGGAAAACGGCCGTTATAGAAGGTGTGGGAACCGGAGCCGCAGGGCTTTTAATTGGATTGGCTGATTTCCCATTACTGCTTAGCATCAAGATGAAATTATTATTCGAACTATCCCGTATATACGGTTTCGATCCAAATAAATATGAGGAACGTTTATTCATTCTCCATATCTTCCAGATGGCATTTTCAAGCGAGGAGAAGAAATTGGAAACATTACGGGTAATAGAGGAATGGGATTCAGGGAAGTGGCCGGAAATAGACTGGCAGGAATTTCAGCAGGAATATCGCGATCACATCGATGTCATTAAAATGTTCCAGCTCGTTCCAGGTATTGGGGCAGCTGTCGGTGGATATGCCAACCATCATTTGTTGGAACATCTTGGGGAAACGGCTGTCCATTGTTACCGAATCAGATTTCTTAAACAGTAAGGGACGGGGGAAAACCCGTCCCTTTATCATTTTCGCAATATAGGTTCATTCACTTTTTTAGATGATTGTTCCTTATTGTGATAGGTCACCGCTGCAGTGCCTAATATTTTGGCAGCAATGAGCATCGCCTTTTCATCAATGTCAAACAAAGGGTGATGATGTGGATATGTATGTTCATTTTTTGGCCTTGCTCCCGTAAAGAAGAATGTACCTTTTACATTTTGTAAATAATAAGAAAAATCTTCACCTGTCATATCCGGGTCAATTTCCTCTGTAATCAAAACTTCCTTGACGGACTCAGTGCTTTCGATGAGGAATTTAGTTTCCTCAACATGCGGAATAACAGCTGGATAACCTTGAAAGTATTGATATTCATAGGTGCAGTCCGCAGCTATGCAGGTTCCTTTAACAATCCGCTCCATTTCTTCGCTAATGAATGAACGGACATCTTCCTTGAATGTGCGGACGGTCCCGATTATTTTAGCCTTATCTGCAATGACGTTAAAGGCATTATCTGCTACAAAGGAACCGACGGTAATGACTGCAGAATCTATTGGGTTTAGGCGGCGGCTTACGATTTGCTGCAGGGCCATGACGAGCTGAGAGCCGACTACGATTGCATCACGGGTTTTATGCGGCTGGGCTCCATGTCCGCCCTGCCCTTGAATGGTGATTTCAAAACGGTCAGCAGCGGCCATAAGGGGTCCATAAGCGTATTGGACTGTTCCGGTTGGGGCCGTCGCCCATAAATGGGTGCCGAAAATTACATCCACCCCATCAAGGCAGCCAGCCTCAATCATCGGTTTGGCACCCCCTGGAGCATATTCTTCAGCATGCTGGTGGATAAATATATATTCACCTTCGAGCTCACCCTTCAGTTCATTCAGGTTTTTAGCAAGGACAAGGAGTGTCGCTGTATGGCCATCGTGTCCACACGCATGCATGACCCCGGGTACGGAAGATTTATAGTGAACTTCTTTTTCATCTTGAATGGGTAAGGCGTCGAAATCAGCGCGCAATGCTACGGTTTTACCAGGCTTACTGCCTGTGACCTTGGCGATAACACCATTTCCGCCTACATTCGTCCGGTGTTCGATTCCATGTTTTTCATAATATTCAGCGATGAAGGCTGCCGTTTGGGTTTCTTGAAAAGAAAGCTCGGGATGTTGATGAAGGTAACGCCTGATGGAAACCATTTCTTCATATGAGCCATCCAGAAGATCGTGTAATCGCTGTATCATTTTGCACCTCCCAATGATTGGATTAATTGTAAATAGTATATCATATTCTGAATGATCCAAAGTGAATTAAATACCTTGAGGAGAGAGATATATAATGAATAAATATTCCTGGATTGCTATGGTTTCGCTTTGCTTGTTGCTATTCTTTTTTTTGATGAATGAAGTCCAGAGTGAGAAATCTTTAGCATTCGATACATATATTGCGGAACTCTTTTCCGTAGGTAAAAATACTTTTTCGTTCACTTTCTTTAAATCCTTTACCTATCTTGGAAAATCCATGTTCATTGGTTTTGGTAGCTTACTATGTGTTCTATATTTGTGGATAATGAAGAAGGATTATTGGACCATGGCCGTCTTTTCTATAGGGATTGCCGGGGGGGATGTATTAAATGGGTGGATAAAAAATCATGTTAAAAGAGTGCGCCCTGAAAATCATTTGATGGAGACCTCCGGCTTCAGTTTTCCAAGTGCCCACGCAATGGTGGGCCTTATTTTCTTCAGTATGGTTGCTTATTTAATCATGAGTGAAATTAAAGGAAACTCATTGAAATGGGCAGTGGGAATCGGTTTCTTTTGTCTCGTCCTGCTAATTGGTGTCAGCAGGATCGTTATGAAAGTTCACTTTCCAACTGATATCTTGGCAGGTTTTGCATTAGGGACGGCATATAGTTTAATCTTGTTTAAATTGTATAAATTCCTGGGATCTAGATGCTTTGAGTAAAGGATTCTGATGAAATATATGTAAATATCGGTTGCATTTCCCCGGAAATAAAGAAGGAATTTGTCGGATTGTTATAGGTTTATATGACTTTTAGCGTCCAAATAACGTTCTGCATTACTATGAAGGGGCCCATCCTTTAGGATGGGCCTCTTATTAAGCAGTAAATAGTCTATTCCTCAGAATCTTTCACCAATGTATACTGTGTTACAAAGGCTTCACCTGAAAACATCTTCTGGCTGGAATTCGTAACAGGAGGTTTGGAGTCACTGTTATGCGCCTGCTGGAATGAACTGGATTTCTTCCAGTTCATAAAGTCCGATTGTTTTTCCCAAATCGTTAAGATTACATATGTTTCAGAGTTGATTGGACGCAGGATACGAAGGGCAACGAAGCCTGGTTCATTTTCAATGAATCCGGCCCTGTTTTTAAAACGGTGTTCAAATACCGGCCGTCCTTCCTCACTGACAGGGATATTGTTCATGACCACATATCCATGATCTTGAAGAGTTCCCTTCCCATCGACTACCTCATACTTTCGTGGCGAGCTGAAGAGCGTTTTACCTGTAGTTTCATGTAAAAGTACTGTGTTTTGAGCGTTCTGCATAAGTAATATTTTTTCATTCGGGTGTTTATCTTTTTTTAATTTCAAAAAATCATAAGTACCTGATGTGATGAATACATTCATAAATTCCCCTCCAATTTCTATATAGTACCTGTATACCCATTTTACCCAATGAATAGTGCTTTTACCATTTCCAAACTAACCATTAAGCTGGTAAACCGGTAAGATACATATATAAAAGTCGATTTTTTGACAAATATATTATAGAAAAAGCTATAGTTTAAGGAGATTCGATTTGAAATTCAACATCCTTCTGATATTCTATGAAGGTAATGAATAAAAATAGAAACGTGATTGCTTGAAAGGTGGATATTAATGTCTAAGGAAATTACGAATGATACATTTTTAAAAGCTGCAAGAGGAGAGAAAACGGATCATGTACCTGTTTGGTATATGCGTCAGGCTGGCCGTTCACAGCCGGAATACCGTAAATTGAAAGAGAAGTACTCACTTTTTGAAATTACTCATCAGCCGGAATTATGCGCTTATGTAACTAGATTGCCAGTTGAGCAATATGATGTAGACGCTGCGATTTTATATAAAGATATAATGACACCGCTACCAGCCATTGGTGTCGATGTTGAGATTAAGTCCGGAATCGGTCCAGTCATAGCCAATCCGATCCAATCGGTGACAGATGTTGAAAAATTAGGTGAATTGAACCCAGAGAAAGACATCCCATATGTGTTGGACACGATTAAATTATTGACCACGGAGCAATTGTCCGTTCCTTTGATCGGTTTCTCCGGGGCTCCTTTCACCATTGCTTCATACATGATTGAAGGCGGCCCCTCCAAAAACTACAATAAGACGAAAGCTTTCATGTATTCTGAGCCAAAGGCCTGGTTTGCATTAATGGATAAGTTAGCGGATATGATCATCGTCTATGTCAAGTCGCAAATCAAAGCCGGCGTTAAAGCCATCCAAATCTTTGATTCCTGGGTGGGTGCTTTGAATGTTGAAGATTACCGCGTATTCATCAAGCCGATCATGACTCGTATCTTTTCATCATTGCGTGAAGAAAATGTACCGCTAATCATGTTCGGGGTCGGCGCAAGTCACTTGGCACTTGAGTGGAATGATCTTCCGATTGATGTAGTCGGGCTTGATTGGAGACTGCCAATTACAGAAGCAAGACAAATGGGAATCCAGAAAACGGTACAAGGTAATCTAGATCCTGCCCTGCTATTATCATCATGGGATGTTATAGAAGAACGGACGAAAAGGATCCTCGATCAGGGCATGGAGCAGGACGGCTACATCTTTAACCTTGGTCATGGGGTTTTCCCTTCCGTAAATCCGGAAACACTGAAGAGCTTGACCGCTTTCATTCATGAATATTCATCAAAAATGAAGTAAGGTGAGCGAACCATTTGCTAAAACTCCTTAATTGGATGCACAATAAAAGAACGAAATCTTTAAAAGAGGTGTAACTTCATGTCAAGAAAAAAAATGGGCCTTTTAGTCATGGCTTATGGTACTCCATACACTGAAGAGGATATTGAAAGGTATTATACACATATTCGTCATGGGAGACGTCCAAGCGACGAATTGATTGCCGACCTAAAAGGCAGATATGAAGCGATCGGGGGATTATCCCCGCTTGCAAAAATAACGGCAGGACAAGCTGAAGCGCTTGAAAAGAAATTGAATTCCGTTCAGGAGGAAGTTGAATTCAAGGCATATCTTGGCCTGAAGCATATTGAACCTTTTGTTGAAGACGCTGTGAAACAAATGCATGAAGATGGAATCAAAGAAGCGGTCAGTATCGTATTGGCACCGCATTTTTCAACATTCAGCGTGAAGTCTTATAATGGACGTGCCCAGGATGAAGCCGCTAAATTGGGGGACCTGACCATCACTTCCGTTGAAAGCTGGTATGATGAGCCAAAATTCATCCAATATTGGGTAGACCAGGTAAAAGAAGTGATTGGGAAAATGACCTCGGAAGAACGCGATAATTTCGCTTTGATTGTGTCGGCACATAGCCTCCCGGAAAAAATCTTGCAATCGGGAGATCCGTATCCAAATCAACTGAAAGAAACGGCAGACATGATTGCCGAAGGTGCAGGGGTTACCAATTATGCAGTAGGCTGGCAAAGCGCTGGACAAACTCCTGAACCATGGTTGGGACCCGATGTACAGGATTTAACCAGAGATCTTCATCAAGCAAAAGGTTATAAAGCTTTCATTTATATTCCTGTTGGCTTTGTTGCCGAGCACCTTGAAGTCCTTTATGATAACGATTATGAATGTAAGGTTGTGACGGAAGAGATTGGTGCAGGCTACTATAGGCCGGATATGCCCAATGTTAAACCTGAATTCATCGATGCTTTGGCCACGATCATTTTAAACAGATTACAGGAAAAGTGATCAGTCAATAGGAGAGAATTAGTTTAACCATGCTTGCCATGTGCTCTGCAAATTTTAGTTATGTTATTCACTGGAAAAGCGACGCTGCCTTTGGCCTTGCAGATTTAAATAAATATGTATTTTCGAAAAGTGGCTGTCCAGTAACGGGGATGGCCATTGTTTCTCTTGGAAATTGAAAATATAATTGAAAAGACTGAAAATTTTTGGTATGATATCGAACATAATGACTGTTTTGTCCGTCTGGTCAGGATTGAGGTGGGAAATGTCTGTTGATCGTAAAAAATTAATTTTGGAAGCTGCGACCAAGTCGTTTTCACTTTTTGGCTATAAGGCAACGACGATGGATCAAGTCGCTAAAATTGCCAATGTGGGAAAAGGGACCATTTATACCTTTTATAAAAATAAAGAAGAGCTGTTTAAAGAAATCGTTCAGCGGATGATAGAGGAAATGAAATATGAGGCGGAACAATCTTTGGATGACCAACTCTCCTTTTTTGAAAACCTGCATCGGGCCGTTTATCGAATTCTGGAGTTCAGGCAGGAACATCAATTATCATTAAAACTTCTTCAGGAAGAGCGGGAAATTGGTACGCCGGCCGTTCAGGAAATGGTTAATGAAATGGAAGAAGCCATTGTATCCTACATTAAGGAAAAACTGAAAATAGCGATTGATAAGGGCGACATACAACCTTGCGATCCGGAGATAACAGCTTTCCTTATGCTAAAGATGTACCTTGCCCTGATCTTTGATTGGGAAAGGAACCATGCCCCATTAGAGAAAGAGGAAATTGCTGAACTATTTAAAATATATTTGTTCAAAGGATTATCCGTTACGTGATCATTCTATTTTTTTGCTGAAAGGCAATGAACCCCAATAAAAAAAGAGATACCGATCATCGGTATCTCTTTTTTTATTGGTTTTTTTTCAGCTGCGAAACCGAAACATCTATGAATTCATCCTGCTATTTGGGATAGGATGGTGAATCACAAAGACTACTACTCTCCAGAAAGGCAATGATCACAGTGGTTTCCATAACATTCGTGCTGTTCTTCAATTTTTTTTCCGCATTCCGTGCATTGTTTCGGTGGCAGATTTTTAAAGAACTCAACGCTACTTTGAATCATGAACATCATCTCCTGAATTTTTTTATTATTCGCTTTTCTATGGTTTTATTGTATTATAACAGATTTGATATGTCAATGAATGTTTTATAACATAAGTAAAAAAGGTGAAATAAGGGCAAGAATAGTTTATATTAATGGGGAAGTCATTGAGAGAAAAAAGGAGTGCCTAAGCATGAAAATCACCGTAATTGGGTGCTGGGGCGGTTATCCAGCTAAAAATGAGGCAAGTTCCGGCTATTTGCTTGAATATGAAGATTTTCGCATTCTGCTTGATTGTGGCAGCGGTGTCCTATCACAGCTTCAGAACCATATGAAGCCGGAGGATCTTGGTGCAGTTGTATTATCCCACTATCATCCTGATCATGTAGCGGATATTGGTGTCCTGCAGCACGCTGCGTTCATACAACAGATATTGGGCAGCGAAAAAAGGACGATTCCTATATATGGTCATAATTTGGACGAAGTCGAATTTGGTAAGTTAACATATAAAGACGTGACAAAGGGGATAGCCATCTCTGCTGATCACCCCTTAACCATTGGACCGTGTAAATTTACGTTCATGAAAACAAAACATCCAGTCCCTTGTTTTGCAATGAGGATTGAAGCTGAAAATCATTCGATAGTTTACACAGGTGACAGTTCATATATGGATGAGCTTGCAGATTTCGCTAAAGACGCAAATGTTTTATTATGTGAAAGTAACTTTTACAGTGATATGGATGGTTCAAAGGCGGGGCATATGACGGCAAGGGAAGCGGGCCTGCTGGCAGAAAAGGCTGACGTCCAGCTTTTGCTGTTAACTCACCTCCCTCATTATGGGAATCTCGATCAACTGAAAAAAGAAGCATCCGAGGTATTCAAAAGGGAAATAGCTGTAGCCAAAACCAATCTCGAGTTCCAACTATAAATGAAACATCAGTGATATGAAGTCTACAAGGAGGAACAACTGTGCTTTTTATTGATAATAAGGGAATTACAGATCCAAGAATTAACCTGGCCATCGAAGAATATGCGCTTAAACATTTAAACATAGATGAAACCTATCTTTTATTTTACATTAATCGACCTTCAATCATCATAGGCAGAAATCAAAATACGATCGAAGAAATCAATTCCGATTATGTAGATGAAAAGGGCATTACAGTTGTTCGCCGCCTTTCCGGGGGTGGAGCGGTTTATCATGACCTAGGGAATCTCAATTTCAGTTTCATTACGAAAGACGATGGGGATAGTTTCCATAACTTCAAGAAATTCACCCAGCCTGTCGTGGAAACGCTCGAGAAACTAGGAATACATGCTGAATTGAGCGGTCGTAACGATATTCTGGCTGAAGGAAAGAAAATTTCGGGAAACGCAATGTTTTCAACGAAGGGCAGAATGTTCAGTCATGGGACATTGCTGTTTCAATCAGAAATGGATCACATTGTATCCGCTTTAAAAGTGAAAAAAGATAAAATCGAGTCCAAAGGGATTAAATCGATAAGAAGCCGTGTCGGTAATATCGCCGATTTCCTAAAAGAACCGATGTCTGTTGAAGAATTCCGTTCATTCCTTCTGCAAAATATTTTCAAAGATACCGGAAAGGTTACAGAGTATGTTTTAACAGAAACGGATTGGGAGAAAATTCACGAAATCTCGGAAGATAGGTATCAAAATTGGGAGTGGAATTACGGAAAATCACCTAAATTCAACTTGCAAAACTCACATAGATTTCCTGTGGGATCTGTTGATATCCGCCTTGAAGTGAACAGGGGAATCATTGAAAACTGCAAGATCTACGGTGATTTCTTCGGGGTCGGAGAGGTTGCGGACATTGAACGAAAGCTTAATGGAACACGCTATGAAAAGGAAGCAATCAGCAGAGTACTGGATGAAATCGATGTTCGTCATTATTTTGGCAATGTAACAAAAGAAGAAATATTGGCTTTAATATATTAAGCCTAAAAGCCGTCCCGACTTAATAGGACGGCTTTTGTGACTAATAATGACAGTAATTGCTTGAATATGGATAAAATGGTTGCTGTGATTGCATTCTTTTAATATAATAAAAATGTATTTAGTTCACCATAAAAATGAATGACCATTCATTCATGCTATTTGCAGGGGAGGGAGAAAGATGAATTTATCTGAACAGCTTCATCAAATGGCTTTAAAAAAGGCGGATAAGCCAGCATATTACTTTTTGGATCAATCCACTTCATATGGGGAATTGGATAAAGCCGTTACGAAGTTCGCAGACGAATTACATAGGCTTGGTGTTTCAAAAGGTGATAACATTGCGCTGTTATTAGGCAACTCTCCACATTTCATCATTTCATTGTATGGAGCTATGCGAGCAGGGGCGACCGTAATTCCCGTCAATCCAATATACACACCTGACGAGATTGGTTATATCCTGAATAATGGCGATGTAAAGGTTGTTGTGGCATTGGATAAGCTTTTACCCTTACTGGAAAAAATGAACCCTATCCTTTCAAGCGTAGAACAATATGTAATTTGTGAAACGCAGCTGCATAGTGGGGATAGTAGTGAATTTAACATCTGCAATAAAATGAAATCGTTTACAAAAATGGTCGAATCAGGGGATGAAGGCTTTAAAGGTCCTGAACTGGATCCTGAAGATACGGCAATCATACTTTATACTTCCGGGACAACGGGGAAACCAAAGGGGGCCATGCTCACACATACCAATATCTACTCTAATGCACATGATATTGGTGAATATTTAAATATCACGGAAAGTGACCGTGTCATTACGACATTGCCAATGTTCCATGTTTTCAGTTTAACGGTAGTTGTGAATGCCCCGTTGATAAGCGGAGGTACGCTCTTAATTGTCCCGCAATTCAGTCCAAAGGAAATATTCAGGCAAATCAAAAAATATGATGCAACCGTTTTTGCTGGTGTGCCTACGATGTATAACTTTCTTTTTCAATATCCAGATGCGAAAGAGGATGCTTTGAAGTCTTTGCAGATATGCATATCTGGCGGATCCGCCATGCCAGTGTCCCTGCTTGAATCATTCGAGCGGAAATTTAATGTTAGGGTTTCAGAAGGATATGGCTTATCCGAAGCTTCCCCTGTTACCTGCTTCAATCCTTTGGACCGTCCAAGGAAGGCGGGTTCCATCGGAACATCCATCCTTAGGGTGGAAAACAAAGTGGTCAATGAGCTTGGAGAAGAAGTGCCGATCAATGGTGTAGGAGAATTGATTGTCAGGGGTCCGAATGTAATGAAAGGTTATTATAAAATGCCTGAAGAATCAGCCGCTGTCTTGAAAAATGGCTGGTTATATACAGGCGATTTAGCCAGGATGGATGATGAAGGCTACTTTTTCATTGTAGATCGTAAAAAGGAGCTTATCATCGTCGGTGGCTATAATGTCTATCCGCGTGAAGTGGAGGAGGTTTTGTATGCTCATCCTGAAGTAGTTGAGGCAGCAGCCATTGGCGTTCCCGATCCCAATCAGGGGGAAGTGGTTAAATGCTTTGTGGTAAAGAAAAACAATGCATTGACCGAGGAAGAGCTGCTTGCCCATTGCATGGAACACTTGGCCAAATATAAGGTGCCGGCAAAAATTGAGTTTTTGGATGAACTTCCAAAAAATGCGACTGGTAAAATTTTACGGCGTTCCTTGAAAAACCATGTACTGCAAAACTGAATTACATTGATCATGAGGAGATCATTGCCTATAACTGGCAATGGTCCTTTTTTGTACAACCAAAGTGTATGAGGTTGCATAAAATATATTGAAAAATCTTAAAACCTTGATTCTTGTTTCGAAAAGAGTTATGATTGTCATTAAAAATTTCCACAATATTGTAAGGAGGGGTTAGATGAGAGATGTAAAACTTTTGGATATTTTTACACATCCCATTGCTCAAAAATACTTGAACCGTTCAGGTCTGGCACATGCGATTGCGGTAGCATACCATGCGTTTCACTTAGCAAATGAATATAATGTCGACCCTGATATTGCCGCTAAAGCCGGGCTATTGCATGATATGGGTCATTTCACCTGGTATCGCAATGGTAAATGGGATTATGATCTTTATAAACAAAATGATATTCACCCCATCAAAGGTGCCGAACGAGCACATAAACTGTTAATCCGCTTGGGAGAAAACCCGATCAAGGCAAAGACCATTTCCCTCGCCATTTTATTTCATACCGATTCGTTCTTACCTTCGAATGATATTATTCGTACACCGCTTCAGCAAGTCGTCAAATGGGCCGACGAAAAAGATGAAGAAGAAGGCGGAAAACACCATTATCGCAAAATTGATTTTCCCCGGGCAAAGGAAAGCATCATGAAACTTGATACGCTCATAGATGAGGAACAAAGAAAAAGGCTATCATCCTGAAGTCAAACGGGTTGATAGCCTTTTTTATTGTCAGGAGGAACACAATTATTAAAAGTATTTTTACAGTTTAAATTTGTTAACAGGTGAATTAATGATGTAAAATATAGACCATTAGAACTATTCCATGGCGAACAATTATAAAAAACTATCGGATTAATAACAAATAAAGAAAGTAACAGGTGAGGTCATGAAGTCGATTAAGCTAATGATATATGGTGGTCAGGGAGGAATTGAGGGAATCATCGAACAAGAAGGTGACATTAAGGTCATGGGGATGACTGGAAATGAAATGGACTTTCTTGATTCTGATCATACATCAGTCATTCCAGATGTCATTCTTATTGATGCCCGCTCATCAGGGAAGTATGGACAGGAAGTCATGCAAGTCCTTAAGGAAAAACGCCCATCCACTCCTTTTGTCGTTTTTACTGACTATTCGGAAAATCACTATCTTATCGAAGCAATAGGCCATGGTGCAGCAGGTTATGTGTTACAGGATGGCGGAATGAAACAAGTGTTATCGACAATCCGTCAATGTGCCAACGGTCAGATCGTTTATCCTGCCTCATTCAAATCAATTTTAATGAAAAGGCTGGAGTGGGATGTTGAAAGATCACCAGTAACTTTGGAAAAGGCAATCGGAAAATTGGGGGCTTTTTCTAAACGCGAGTTTTCCAAAAAACTTTTTCTGTCGATCGGCACGGTAAAAAACTATATAAGCCGTATTTACAGAAAACTGAATGTTAATAATCGACCGGAGCTTATGGCACTTTTGTATGGTTTGCAAAATAGCGGGATGGAAGGGATGACCAATCATGCCAGCCGTTCCGTTCATCGGGCTCATTCATTACAAATCAAACTCCCTTTGATGAAACGATTTTCATCTTAGCAATTAGGCAAAGGAATAAGTTCGTCGATGCCTTAAAACTCCCATCCCTCCGTTTTTTTAATGTTTCTGCATAAACATATTTTGCCTCCCATCCCGGAAGTGCATGTTTGACTGATGGAGTATTCTGTGAAATATTCAACAAAATGATGGGAATTGTAAGAAGTGAATAATAAGGGAAATCCGGTTCTAACCTGTCCATTTTGGATTAAACTATTAAGAGGGAGATTCGTTTTAAGGAGGGGGCATCATGGTTAGAAAATGGGCTGGAAGAGCGATTATATTATATATCCTTTATGCAGCAGCGATGTATTGGTATATTTTTTATGGAGCGGATACGACCATTCCCGAAGCTTTGCGTGGAACGGCAGCAGATCCTGCAACATTCCTGAATGCAAGGGAACTAAAGCTTAGTGAAGAGTATTCAGGACTGCGGAATTTTATTTTTTTCGTATCGACGCCATATGAATGGCTTCTGTATTTCTTCATATTATTATTCGGTTTTTCAAAGGCATTTGAAAAATCGTCAATGGCAGTCTCAAGACGGAAAGCGATTAGAACGGGCATTTACTTATTCTGGCTTTCCGTCATTTCATACCTGGCTCTATTTCCAATCAGTTTCATTGGATATCGGATGAGCAAGAGTTACCACATAAGTACACAAAGTTTCACCTCGTGGATGAAGGATGGAGTCATCGAATTCTGGGTGAATTTTGGGATGATGTTCATCATCGTTTCCGTTTTATATTGGTTAATGAAGAAAAGTGTTAAGAAGTGGTGGCTCTATGCTTGGATGTTGTCCATTCCTTTTTCCTTGTTCCTGATGTTCGTTCAGCCTGTATTGATCGATCCGCTGTACAATGAATTCTATCCTCTCAAAAATAAAGAGCTGGAAACGGAAATATTGGCACTAGCCTCACAGGCTGAGATTCCGGCAGAACACGTGTATGAAGTAAATATGGCGGAAAAGACAAATGCCTTGAATGCATATGTGACCGGCATAGGTTCCAACTCAAGAATAGTTCTTTGGGATACGACCCTGAACAAACTGAAGGAAGATGAAATCCTTTTTATCATGGCACATGAAATGGCTCATTATGTGGAAAAGCACATTTATATAGGGATTGCAGGTTATTTAGGACTGACATTAATCGGTTTGTGGCTGACTTCGAAAATTATGAATTTTATCATTGGTCGCTGGGGCCATCAGTTAAAGGTCCGTTCGGTTGACAGCATATCATCTCTTCCATTATTTCTCTTGATAACGTCCGTGCTGCTCTTTGCTTCGAGTCCGCTGTCCAATTATGTTTCCAGATATCAAGAAACAAGGGCTGACCGTTATGCCATTGAAATGACCGGGGACAAAGAATCAGCAATCACGACTTTCCAGGAACTCACGAGGTCGGGTTTGAGTCAGGTCAACCCGCCATTCCTGGTTAAATGGCTGCGGTATTCCCATCCGACCATGCTCGAACGGATTTCAACGGTTGAAAATGCAGATACAAAGGGTGATTGAAAGCCAGCTGAAAACCAGCTGGCTTTTTTTCTTCGGAAAGTGGAAGTTTGTAGTCGTTTTCAGAAAAAACTATTAATTTTAAAAAGCTTAGGTTCTCTACTATAATAAATTAAATTCCCAGTTCGTTTTAAGGAGATCGGATATGTATAATGTACTTTTCATCACTGTAGGCTCAGTGCTTGTGGCAGTAGCCTACAACTTATTTTTGATACCACATTTAATTTTAAGCAGCGGACTTAGTGGACTTGCGATCATGTTCGGAATCATCACCCCAGTCAATACAGGGATATTGAATTTTCTGATGAACCTGCCATTGCTGATTCTTGGTTACCTGAAATTAGGGAGACGCTTTATCACCTATACAATATTATCAGTTGTCGTGATTTCCATCAGTTTATACCTCATTCCAGTTCACGGTATTTCAACTGAACCGATTTTGTCTTCTTTATTTGGCGGAATCATATCGGGAATCGGTATAGGCATCGTCTTTCGCGCTTCGGGGTCTTCGGGCGGCTTTGATATCATTGCCATGCTATTGGCTAAGAAGAGCGACTTTCCGCTTGGTACATTGCTTTCGGTGATGAATGCTGTTGTGGTGGTAATCTCAGGCTTCATCTTCGGTTGGGATGCCGCATTATATACGCTGATTTCCATTTATGCAGCAGGAAAGGTGATCGATACGATCCATTCCAATCACATCAAATTAACATTGATGATCGTTACCAAAAAGAGTGACGAAATGAAAACGAAGCTCCTGACCAACCTATATCGTGGAATTACAGTCATGGATGGAGAAGGTGCATATTCAGGAGAAAAGAGCAAAGTAATGATGACAGTCATTACACGTTATCAGTTAACCGATGTAAAAACGATGATAAAAGAAGTGGATCCGAATGCTTTTGTTAATATAACCGAAACTGCCGAGGTCATGGGTATGTTTCATAAAGAGTGATGATAATGAGAAAAGCCTCCCGACATTATGGGAGGCTTTTTTGATCATGAATGTTAATTTCCAAATTGTTTTAGTAAAACGTTCATTTCAGAACTTAGTTTTAAGAATAAAGGTTTGTTTTTCATATCCAAGGCATCATCGATCTGTTTTGCAAGGAGATTCTTTTTGGTAGTAAGGACGGCTTCCTGAATAATCATATCAATTAACATTTCCTGAACCACGGCATCGTTTTTCATTTCGCTCATTGATAAGGACTTCACTGACTCTGAATAAGATTTTTCATTTTTCAAAGTTACCACCCCTGACCCTTTTTATTATTATATGGATTTGAGCGGATAAAATCAACTGAAAATTTAAAAAATTTAAATTATGATAGAGAATGTGTCGTTTAGATGACGAAAAAGCCACTATATAAAAGAATTTTAAATTTTTTGTGAACTTGCTTTTTATGTTTAAGGGTTATGCTATTATAGTGAGTAATTTAACATACATTTACTATCCCCCTTCACTCTTCTTGGACAGGAATGGAAGGGTACAAGCAATTAAGAATATAAGCTTTGGAAGGTGATAGTGATGTTTAGCAATGAGGAAGAGGTGGATTAAAAATGAAGGAAAACAATCAGGGAATCATCGAGGAATATGAAATCACGCCACATACACTAATGGTTGCGCCAATTAATTACGGCAGTAAAATATATGCCCGTATCGTTGAAATGGAGGACGAGTTCATCTCCCCGTTTAAACCTATGGAAATAATAAAGAAAAGCTGCGAGTTCTTCGGATCAAGTTATGAAGGACGCAAGCAAGGCACGAAACAGCTCATAAACATCACACATAAAGCACCGATCGCGATTGATCCGACCAGTTCGATATTCTTCTTTCCAACTACATCTCCGTTACGTCCTCAATGCATCTGGTTATCACATGAACATGTGGTATCCTATGAGCGTCTGGATTCCAAACATACAACCATCACATTCAGGAATAGACAAACCATCGATATAGCAGTGTCATGCAGCTCTTTCGAAAACCAGCTGCACCGGACCTCATTTTTAAAAACGAAATTGATCCAGAGGATTGAGGAAACAAAGAGGAAATCCTTTTATCTGTTCACTGATGCTAATGGAGTCAAGGCTTCAGAGGTAATCTCAAAGTATATACCGCGATAAGAGGGGGTTCAGGGGAAAATCAGAGAAGAATAATCGAACGGGGGAATATTCAAATTTAAAGCTAGCCCTTCTTATTAAAGAAGGGCCCTGGAATCAATCTTCAAATAATTCATCCATTAAATCGTCAATTTCTTTTCTTAATTTTTCAGTTCCTTCTTTGGAAATGGTGATGGTATCACCATCGATTATCAGCATATCTCCTACTTTTGCTCCCTTGGGAAGAGCACTCTTAGGGAAATCCTTCATGTCACCACCATCGATTTCCACGACAGCGATCTTTCCTTCGAAGCGATCTATAATTCCTTGTACCAATTATTTCACCGTCTTTACAGTAATTTTCTGACCTGTAGAAGTAAAAATAATGTTACCTGATTTATCTGTTCGATAAGTTTTGGCTTTCACTGAATTCAACCGTTTTATAACAGTGGAAGTAGGGTGCCCATAGCCATTTTTCCCTACACTGATTACAGCATATTTCGGTTTTGTTTTGTTGATGAAAGCTGAACTTGTCGATGTTTTTGCACCATGATGGCCTACTTTAAGTACATCCACACTTGGTACCAGTTTTTTAGCCAGCATATCCTTCTCTGCTTTTTCTTCGGCATCACCTGTAAACAAGAATGTTTTTTTGCCGTGTTTAAGCAACAGGACAGCACTCCAATTATTTAAGTCAGACTTAGCATAGTCCTTAACAGGTCCAATGAATTTAAGGGAATTATCCTTTGCTTTAGTGTTGATTTCCACGCCCGACTTCGCTTTTTTTATTGTAAGCTTCTTCTTCTTGACGGCCGTTAAAAAGTCTTTGTATGCCTGGGTAGTATGTGAAACTTTAGGGGCATACACAGATTTTACACTAAGCGATTTAATCACATGAGCAAGACCGCCAACATGATCCGCATCTGGGTGAGTGGAAACTAATGCAGTAAGTGTTTTTACCTTTTGTTTTTTTAGGTAGGCAACAACCTCGTCACCCTTTCCTTTACCGCCGCCATCAATTAAAACGTTTTCATTACCGGTTTGTATCAGGATAGAATCTCCTTGTCCAACGTTGATGAAATGTACCTTTACATTTGAGGCTGCCTCAGTTGTTTTAAGTCCAGTGAATAAAGACAAAACAAGAACAGCCACCAGCAGAATATTTATTTTCTTCATTTTTCCCCTCCAGTTAATAATTTACCATGTATAACCGGAAAAATGGGAATATGGACATGATTTTTATTTGTGGTAAAAAAAGGAGGGTGTTGTCTGGATTTAGGTTAGGGAAAATGACCCTGGGTATTTATGATTAATCTCTTGAATGAAAATGTAATGTCATTATTTTAAAGTAAAAAATCTATTTCTCTCAGAAAAGAGTGTGAAGTTGGCATATATTAAAGGAGCAGGCTCCCGGAGAAAGTTAGGATTACCAACAAAATATTTGTTAAAGAGATTGTTTACTGTTTTTAGGAATTGTCCAATTTAAACGTTGATTACCCCCCAGGCACACGCTTTCCGCGGTCGGTCCGTGAGCCTCCTTGGCGTGTTTGCACCTTTCGTTCCAACCAACTTTGGTTTAAAATTTAGATAGGAACCCTTTTGGCTACAAATTAAACCATGCAAATAAAATATTGCATGGTTATCATAAGACATTAGGGATGAGAATAAGTTTCCTTATGATTGACTCCTTAATACATAATATAATAGACATCGATGATGTATCTTTTGTTCAGTGTTTCACAAATGGTTTTGTTTTTCTGAAAGTTCTTTTTGCTTTATACATTTAATATAAAGAGGTTGTTACTAGTAGATAATACTAGGTATGGATATGCAATTAACATCTTTCCTAATAACGTTGTACTGACACTAAAATGATAGTTTAGACGTATAGTTATAATAGATGAATGGAAATTAAATGTCGCTTAATAATGAACACACGGGCCAGACCTTTTAATCGTTAAAGGACAATTTCGTCGAAACTGTTGCCTTAATCAGTGAGCAGGGAATTGTGCAAACGGCTTGTGTAACAAGCAGTGGAGAAGCGGCTATTGCAGTCCTCGGTTCCTTTAATAGGGAAGAGGGGAATATACCAGAAGGATGCAGCTTCGACATTCTGCCGTTTAATCACCAAGAACAAAGGCGATGCTATGCATACAGCAAACTTTTAATGAAGGATGCCATTACAAGGGAACTTGAAGTAACGCAGTTAAATGTAAAAGGTATTTTTGGAAGAAGATATTAACTATCTGAAATCCATGGCAGACATTTCATCCGACATGCGAGAGCTTGATCCAACAAAGGATAACATGGGCTTTTTAAGCGTCCCATCGTCCTAAAGGAATTTCCATTCTTTCGATGCAGGGAATGGTTGACGGCAATCGATCAGGGCAAATCATGAATACGTGTTACATTCTGCGGCGGATCATGATATTGGTTACTTTTACATCGATTTGTCGAAGCTGACTGTTTTCCTATCCTTTTCTTCAATATGATGAGTCGATCATAACGGGTGCCACTCCAACCTTTGTCATGGAGCATGTAATTAACCTTCATTTAAAGAGACTTAACACTAAAATGTTAAAAGGATATTCGTATGCACTTGATTACATAGGTTATGCCTTGGTTTGAACATTATGATGTTATGGAATGTTCAAACAGGGGGAATGGAGGTAAGTGAGTCTAATCGATCTTGATCATGAAAGACTCCCTTATGGTCAACCTTTTTACTTCCAAGGGAATTTGTATCCTTCCGGAAGGCTCCCTTTTAACCCGTTAATCCCTTGAGGGTTTTTTTTCGAAAAAGTAATAACATAACAAGTCTTCGGTTTTGTTGCGAAGGCGGGGATTGAAATAATTATGATGTTCCTCGTATCCTTTATATAAAAAACAATACATCGTGAAGGATTCATCGCGTTTGATTTCACTAACTTTAATATTCTCTTTGCGCAAATAGCGCCGTACCTCGGCAAGTTCGTCTTGAACCACTTTTAAAATATGTTCGACCAGCTCCGAATAGGGCCTTTTTAATTTAAACGGACTAATTTCGATGACCTTGAGATCCCGGTTTAAGACTGTAATAACCATAGGGAGGTAGATGGCTTTTTCAATCATATTTCGGTCACCTTCTGGAATGCGGGTCATCATGACCGCCCCTTTCTAAATAGCGCGTTTTTAATACTAATATGTATATCCTGTAAAAATAGGAACACTTGTTCCGCTTTTATCCTAATGTATTTTCAGTGGTTATGCAAGCAGTTTTGATAAATCTAGAAATATTCGTTAATAAGATTATGTTTTCCGGAGATAGGGAAAGTATGAAGATATATGGATAATAATTCTTGCAATTTCGGGGGAAAGTGATATATCTAAAATAAACGGTTTTTAATAAGTTTATGCTGCTTTGATGGCAGCATGTCGAGGGAGATAATTATGGATTTGGATACTATACGTGAGTGGTTTACACTTGATCATATATCGGCACTTATTCAGCAATATCGCTCATTCGGTCCAATTCCCGGAATCTTACTGCCGATGCTGGAAGCTTTTTTGCCTTTTTTGCCCTTAGTGGTGTTCGTGCTTGCCAATGCAACGGCATTTGGTCTCTGGTGGGGGTTTTTATTTTCTTGGATTGGTGCGGTAGCGGGGTCCTTTTTGATCTTTTGGATTATTAGAAGATATGGTCAAATGAGGTTTTTCCGATTTTTGCAAAGACATAAACAGGTGCAGAGGTTGATGGTATGGGTTGAGAGCCATGGATTCGGTCCTTTGTTCATATTGCTCTGCTTCCCTTTTACACCTTCGGCTATCGTTAATATCGTGGCAGGACTTTCAAAAGTCAGTACCCTGCAATATGGACTCGCAGTAGTTGGAGGGAAGGCGGTGATGATTTTTACGATCAGCTTCGTAGGTTACGATTTAGTATCATTGATTCATAAACCTGTGCGAACGATCATTATCGGAATCGTCATCTTTATCCTATGGTATGTGGGGAAAAGGCTGGAAGTCCGGTTAAATAAAAGCATGAAGAGAGAAGAAGGGCAATAAATTAATATATAAATGCAGTAGGGGTTGAACTAGATGGAAAAAACAAACAAGAATTCTTTATCCGATTGGATAAAACCAGCGATGATAGCTTTTGTTATTTACATCTTAATCCGTACATTTCTCTTTTCAAGCTATGATGTTGAAGGAAAGTCGATGCAGCCGACCCTTGAAGATGGAAATAAACTTGTCGTGAATAAAATCAATTACCAGATTCATGATATCAACCGTTTTGACATTATTGTTTTTCATGCGAATTCACAAGAAGATTATGTTAAGCGGGTTATAGGGGTTGCAGGTGACCGTATTCGTTATAAAGATGATTGGCTTTACGTAAATGGTGAGAAAGTGGATGAGCCTTATCTTGAGAAATTCAAGGAAGGTTTCCCAGGACAGGATTTTACAGGTGATTTTACATTAAAAGAATTGACGGATATGACCAAAGTTCCGGAGGGCAAGCTTTTTGTCATGGGTGATAATCGTCTTGAAAGTGCTGACAGCCGTCACTTTGGTTATATACCGGTAGAAAATGTTGTCGGTAAAGTGGATGTTCGATATTGGCCGGTCAATGATTTCAATTTTAAGTTTACAGGTGAGTGATCGTGGAAGCCCGAGTAAGATGCGGGCTTTTTCTTTTGGGGGAAACGCGAACGTACGATTGGTGTTTTTTAAAGGGAAACGGTAAAATAATAGAAAGTAAATCTAATTGGAAACAGAAACCTAGTCATAAAGACGAAAGTATTTCTGGTATGATGGATCTAGATATTATGTTGTAAGGGGGAAAAGAGATGTCACTCCGTTTTTTACTGGGAAGATCGGGTACAGGGAAAACTTCGAATATATTGGACGAAATCCGCTCTAAATTGGCAGAAGATCCCGAAGGAAATCCAATTATCTACCTCGTTCCTGATCAGATGACGTTTCTATCTGAATATAAATTAATTAAAACACCAGGCCTTGCTGGAATGATCCGGACACAGGTTTTCAGTTTTAGCAGGCTTGCTTGGCGCGTTCTTCAGGAAACCGGGGGGATGAGCCGGCTGCATCTTGACAGTGTGGGCGTTAATATGCTGATACGGAAGATCATGGATGATAAAAAGGAAGAGTTAAAGATGTTCAGTCGATCTGCTGATAAGCAGGGGTTCATTGCACAGATGGAGCTAATGCTGGCTGAGTTCAAGCAGTATTGCATCCAACCTGATGACATTCAAAACTATTTGGCTGAAACCTCACAGGCCGGCAGCGGCATTCAGGATAAACTGCATGATCTTGAATTGGTCTATCAGGCTTTTGAGGATGAAATGGTCAATAAATATTTAGACTCCGAAGATTATTTCACTTTGCTGATCGAAAAAATGTCAGAGTCTTCATATATAAGGAATGCGGATATATATATCGATGGTTTTTATAGTTTGACTCCTCAGGAATTATTGATTGTTGAAGAAATGATGAAGCTGTGCAGGAGTGTAACGATCTCGCTGACGTTAGATCAGCCCTACAGGCAATATGCTCCGGATGATTTGCAATTGTTCAGGCAAACGGGAAACCTTTATCATCACCTATATCAGGCTGGGTTGAGGAATGGCATATCGATTTCAGAAGATCGAATCTTAAAAAGATCGGAAAGGTTTGGAAAGAGTCCAGGGCTGAATCATCTGGAAACTTATTTTTCCTTACGTCCTGCACGAACGTTTGAGCAGTCACCTGATGTAACGATCGCCCAGGCAGTTAACCGCAGAGCTGAGATTGAAGGAGTTGCCCGGGATATCTTGTCGCTGGTCAGACAGAAACAGCATCGTTTCCGTGACATTGCGATTTTAGTCCGTAACGGGGAAGCATACGCAGATATTTTACAAACCGTTTTTCGGGATTATCAAATTCCCTTGTTCGTCGATTCCAAACGGACGATGCTGAATCATCCTCTGATTGAACTGATTCGTTCGACTTTGGAGATCATCAATGGCTATTGGCGTTATGAACCGGTATTTCGTGCAATCAAGACGGAGCTTCTATTTCCGTTGCAAAAAAACCACGACCGGATGCGTGAACAGGTAGATAAGCTGGAAAACTATGTGCTGGCCCGCGGCATTAAAGGAAGCGGGTGGACGTCCAAAGATCGTTGGACCTACCGGCGCTTCCGCGGTCTGGAACTCGAGGACCGGAACCAAACGGATAAGGAAATGATGCTTGAGCAAGAGTTGAATGAAATGAAGCAATTATTTACCGAGCCCATCTTGAGGCTCTCAAAACGGGCTAAAAAGGCTGCTAATGGCAGGGAATTGTGTGAAGCCCTTTATCTATATCTTGAAGAATTGCATATACCGGAAAAATTGGAAAAGCTGAAACTGGAGGCAGAAGAAGCAGGTGATTTGGTATCGGCAAGAGAGCATGAGCAAACATGGAATGCGGTTGTCGACCTATTGGACCAATTCGTTGAACTGCTGAGCGGGGAAGAGCTTTCCATGAAACAGTTTGCGGTAATCATTGAAGCTGGTCTGGAGTCTCTTGAATTTTCTTTGGTACCGCCGGCAATTGACCAAGTATTAGTCGCTAATCTAGATTTATCCCGCCTGGATGATGTGAAGACAGCTTTTGTTATCGGATTGAACGAAGGGGTTCTGCCGGGAAAAGCAGTATCTGACGGGATATTTTCAGATAGTGATCGTGATGTGCTGCTGGCTGGTGGACTTGATGTTGCCCCAAGTTCGAAGGTGCGCCTGCTGGATGAGGAGTTCACAGCATACAAAGCATTCACTACGCCTGCCGAGGCCCTTTATTTATCATATCCGCTTGCCGATGAGGAAGGGAAGGCGCTTTTACCTTCATCCTATTTGAAACGGGTAAGGGACGTATTGCCTAACGTTTCCGATGTGTATTATATGAACGATCCGTCCGATCTGTCTGCAGAGGAACAGGTGAAATATGCAGCGAATCATGATGTGGCCCTTTCGTACCTGGCTGCCCAATTGCAGCTGAAGAAAAGGAACTATCCAATCCATTCACTATGGTGGGATGTATATAATGCCATTATTGATGATGAAATGGCCGGTCCTTCAGCAACTAAGGTTTTATCGAGCCTTTTTTATCAAAATAGGACAAAGAGATTAACTGAGGAAACAAGTAAGCAATTATACGGTGAGAGCATTCTTACGAGTGTATCCAGGATGGAAATGTTCAATAGCTGCCCGTTTTCCCATTATGCGGCTCATGGCTTGAAATTGAGGGAAAGGCAGATTTTCCGTTTGGATGCCCCGGATATAGGCGAGATGTTCCATGGAGCGTTGAAAATGATTTCCGATTACTTGAAGGAACATGATATTCCTTGGTCTACATTGACCCCGGAACAATGCTTGGAGCTGGCCAGAATTGCTGTGGAGAGACTTGCTCCTAAACTCCAAAACCAGATTTTGTTAAGTACGAACCGCCATCACTATTTACGCAGGAAACTCGAACACGTGATTGGACGTGCCTCGATCGTATTAAGTGAACATGCAAAGGCGAGCGGTTTTGCTCCGATCGGATTAGAACTTGGATTCGGAAAAAATGGCGAGCTGCCGCCACTTTCTTTCACATTGAAAAACGGTACGAAGATGGAATTGATCGGGCGGATCGACCGCGTTGATAAAGCGGAAGAAGATGAGGGTGTCTATTTGCGTGTGCTCGATTATAAGTCGAGTGAAAAGGAACTGAACATGAGTGAAGTATATTATGGACTAGCGCTGCAAATGTTGACATACCTAGATATCGTTGTCACCCATTCCAAGTCGCTGATTGGAAAAGAAGCGATTCCAGCCGGAGTTTTGTATTTTCATGTGCATAA
The DNA here is from genome assembly GCF_042787955.1 of Peribacillus sp. YIM B13477. NCBI lineage: Bacteria > Bacillati > Bacillota > Bacilli > Caryophanales > Bacillaceae > Peribacillus > Peribacillus sp. YIM B13477. The sequence continues at coordinate 568,041 of NZ_JBHZPD010000002.1, read as the reverse complement.
TCCCGTTGTCAAATCAAAGGGAATGCTCAGTTTGGATAAAATTGAAGAAGAAATTTATAAAAGCTTTAAAATGAATGGACTTGTACTGGACCAATCAAATGTCATTCAGTTGATGGATACCTCGCTTGATATTGAAAATTCGGGTAAGTCGGATATCATTCCAGCTGGATTTAAAAAGGACGGATCGCTCCTGGCGGCTTCCAAAGTTGCCAGCAGGGAGGAGTTTTCGCTTCTGAATCATCATGTGCGCCGTATTTATCAGGAGGCTGGAGATCGAATGGTCAATGGTGATGTGGATATTACTCCATACAAATTAAAGGAAAAAACGCCGTGTACCTTCTGTTCCTTTAAATCTGTATGCCAATTCGACCAGTCATTGGAGGAGAACCAATTCAGGAATTTGGCACAGAAGAAACAAAATGACGTTCTTGAGCTATTAAGGGGAGAGGGGGAGAGCGATGAGTAAAACGAAAATTCCTGCTCTGCCAGGAGACGTGACTTGGACGGAAGATCAATGGAAGGCAATATGGGCTAAAGATCAGGACATCCTGGTTGCGGCCGCTGCGGGTTCAGGGAAAACAGCGGTACTGGTCAATCGGATCATTCAAAAAGTCATTTCAGAAGAAGATCCAATCGATGTTGATGAACTGCTCGTGGTTACATTCACCAATGCCTCGGCCGCCGAAATGCGCCATCGGGTAAGTGAGGCATTAGAAAAAGCGATCGATGATAATCCGCATTCACAGCATTTACGTAAGCAGTTGAGCTTGATTAATCGTGCTTCGATTTCCACACTCCATTCGTTTTGTCTAGAGGTGATCAGGAAGTATTATTATCTGACGGATATCGACCCGGGCTTCCGGATTGCAGATTCAACGGAGATCCAGCTGCTCCGTGATGAAGTGATGGAAGAGCTTTTCGAGGAGCAGTATGGCCAAAGTGATAACGAAGAGTTCTTTAATTTGGTCGATGCTTTCACAAGCGATCGAAATGATGATGCACTTCAGAATATCGTTCGGTCGCTGCATGATTTTTCGCAATCGAATCCAAACCCGGACCGATGGCTCGATGGTGCCGCCAGCATGTATGAGCTGGCAGGTGATGATGGGATTGATGATCTTTCGTTTATCGATTCATTGAAGTTCGATATAGGTTTACAATTGGACACGGCCAGGGATTTATTGGAACGCTCGCTTGCGTTGACAAAAATCCCTGGGGGGCCGGCTCCAAGGGCTGAGAACTATCTAGCCGATCTTGCACTGGTTGCTAAACTTTCGGAAGTGAAGGACCAATCCTGGAATGCACTTTATGAGGAAATCCAAAACGTGAAATTCGGGACGGCAAAACGCCTTACCGGTGCAGATTTTATCAAGGAAGTGGCTGATGAGGCTACCAAGTACCGGGATAAGGCCAAGAAGATCATCAAATCGTTACAGGAAGAGTTATTTTCCCGGAAACCGGAAAGCTACCTGCGGGATATAAGGGAGCTTAAGGGTTATGTCGATACACTTGTAATGCTTGTTAAACGGTTTGACGAAAGATTCTTTGCTGCAAAAGCAGAAAAGAACTTGGTGGATTTCGCCGATTTGGAACATTATTGTCTTCAAATTTTGACAGGGGAAACGGTGGATGGCGAACGAAAACCTTCAGCGGCAGCCATCGAATACAGGAACCAGTTCAAAGAGGTATTAGTGGATGAATACCAGGACACGAACCTGGTTCAGGAATCGATCTTAAAATTGGTGACGGCTGACGGAGAATATGATGGGAATCTTTTCATGGTAGGCGATGTCAAGCAGTCCATTTACCGGTTCAGGCTTGCAGAACCGAATCTCTTCCTTGGAAAATACACACGATTTACCCATGACGGTGTTAATTCCGGGCTGAAAATTGATTTAAACCGCAATTTCCGGAGCCGAAAGGAAGTTCTTGATGGGACCAATTTCTTGTTTCAACAGTTGATGGGCATTACAGTCGGTGAGATTGATTATGATGAAGATGCCCAATTGAAAAAAGGTGCCCCATATCCCGAAGACAATCCATACCCGATCGAACTCCATTTAATTGATGGAGCAGCCGATCCTGAAGCTCATTCGGAAATGGAAGGAAATGATGGCGGATTTGAGGCTGAGGAGCTTGAAAAAGCGCAGCTCGAAGCAAGGCAGATGGCCAAGCTCATTAAAAAGGCTATAAGCGAAAAGCATCGGATATATGATACGAAAACCAAAAGGTACCGATCTGCCACTTATCGGGACATGGTCATTCTTCTTCGTTCGATGCCATGGGCACCGCAAATCATGGAGGAATTTAAAAAGCAGGGAATTCCAGTATATGCTAATTTATCCACGGGGTATTTTGAAGCGACCGAAGTGGCCATCATGATATCCCTATTGAAGGTGATTGATAATCCGCAACAGGATATCCCATTGGCTTCCGTTCTCCGTTCACCTATCGTCGGGTTGGATGAAGAAGAGATGTCAAAGGTGCGTTTATTCCATACAGGAAGCTATTACGAAGCACTAGCTGATTTTTACAGAAAGAGTGACCCTGAAGAACATCCGGGGCTTTATGAAAAAGCCTCTGCATTTTATAAAAAACTAGTGAAGTGGCGGAAGCTTGCCAGGCAGGAGGCATTATCAGATCTGATCTGGCTCCTATACCGCGAAACGCAGTTTTATGATTTTGCAGGTGGGATGCCGGGCGGCAAACAGCGTCAGGCCAATTTACGAGCGCTATATGACAGGGCAAGGCAATATGAAGCAAGTTCTTTCCGCGGTCTGTTCCGTTTCTTGCGGTTCATAGAAAGGATGCAAGAACGTGGAGATGATTTAGGGGCAGCTCGGGCTTTAGGAGAACAGGAAGATGTAGTCCGGCTGATGACAATTCACTCGTCAAAGGGGCTTGAGTTCCCGATCGTGTTCATTGCCGGTCTTTCCAAGCAATTCAATATGATGGATTTACGAAAGTCCTATTTACTGGATAAAGATTATGGCTTTGCGGCAAAGTATGTGAATTCCGAATTACGGATAACTTATCCATCCCTCCCTCAATTGGCTTTTAAGAAAAAAAAGCAGCTTGAATTAATTGCCGAGGAGATGCGTGTCCTCTACGTGGCGCTAACAAGGGCTAAGGAAAAGCTTTATTTGATTGCCAGTATCAATGATGCAGAAAAAACGCAGCAGAACTGGGAAAGTAATGCGGCACATGGAGATTGGCTATTGAAGGACTATGTACGGGCAGGTGCAAAAAGTTATCTTGATTGGATTGGTCCATCCCTTGTCCGACATCGGGATTCTCTTGGTACTGCAGGTCTTGGCCTGGAAATGGAGTCGCATCCATCGAATTGGTCCATTTCCGTCATTCCAAGTGAAGAGCTTGCTGTTCTGGATGAGGAAGAGGCACTGGTTCAAGAGCAAATGCTTGAACATGTCCAGAAATCGGAGAAGGTCGGCATCGTTTCCGAGTTTTATGATGATATCAAGGAGCAGTTGGAATGGGAGTACCCCGAGCATGAGGCGACGGTGTATCGTTCCAAGCAATCCGTTTCTGAATTAAAACGTCAATATGAACTCAAGGACGAGCAAAGCTCCACAGAGCTGTTGCGTAAATTTAAGCGGCCTATCACGAAGCGGCCGACTTTCATGCAAGAAAAGTCACTGACTCCTGCTGAAAGGGGTACGATTACACATTTAGTCATGCAGCATATTGATTTATCTAAAGAGATTACCATTCAATCGATTCAGCAACTGATCATTGATCTGATTCAACGTGAGCTGTTGACGGAGGAACAGAAAGAAGCTGTGGATCCGGAGACGATCGTCGATTTCTTCGATAGTGAAATCGGCAAAAGAATGCAGAGGGCCCAAAGCATTCGCCGTGAAGTGCCATTTACGATGTCGCTGCCTGCAAAGGAAGCTTACAGCGATTGGACAGCTGGAGATGAAGAAGTCCTTATCCAAGGGGTGATTGATTGTATCTTTGAGGATGAACAAGGTCTTGTGCTTCTCGACTATAAAACGGATACGATCACCGGCCGTTTTGCAAGCGGGTACGAAGGGGCTAAAGGGATTCTTGCCGATCGATACCAGATGCAGCTTCAGCTTTATACGAGGGCTGTTGAAGGAATAATGAATAAGAAGGTAACCGGCCGTTACTTGTTTTTCTTTGACGGCTCGCATTTATTGGAAGTATAAGAGAGAAGGAGTGTCCCATTGATGTGGGACGCTTCTTTTTGGTTAAATAAACAGAATAGTTTGAAAAAGTGTAAATGCTTACTATATACTAGTTGAGAAAAATACCTTTTTAAAGGAGTAGAGAAGAGTATGACGAGTGAGATCAAGAGCAAGGGATACTTTGGTGAGTTCGGTGGAAGCTTTATACCGGGTGAACTTCAGGAAGTTATGGATATTTTAGAAACGGAATTCCTGAAATATAAGGATGACCCGGAATTCATTGAGGAGTTCCGATATTATCTGAAAGAATATGTCGGACGCGAAAACCCGTTAACACTTGCAAAGAATTTAACGGAAAAGGTTGGCGGGGCAAAAATATACTTGAAGCGTGAAGATCTGAATCATACAGGTGCTCATAAAATTAATAATGCGATCGGACAAATCCTGCTCGCTAAACGAAGGGGTGCTAAACGCATCATCGCAGAAACAGGAGCAGGACAGCATGGTGTGGCGACTGCGACAGCATGTGCGATGTTTGGCATGGAGTGTGTGATCTATATGGGTAAGCTGGATACGGAGAGGCAGGCATTGAATGTCTTTCGGATGGAATTGCTGGGGGCAAAAGTCGTAGCGGTCGAAAAGGGACAGGGTCGATTGAAGGATGCTGTTGATGAGGCATTGAATGACTTGGTGCAAAACTATGAAAATACTTTCTACTTGCTTGGTTCAGCAGTGGGGCCACACCCATATCCAACGATCGTTAAACATTTCCAATCAATCATAAGTGAAGAATCAAAACGCCAAATCCTTGAAAAGGAAGGAAAACTGCCAACTGCCATCATTGCTTGTGCAGGAGGGGGAAGTAATGCGATCGGTGCTTTTGCTCATTATATTGATGAAGATAATGTCCGTTTAATTGGTGTAGAGCCAATTGAAGCCCCAAGTATTTCGCAAGGTGTCCCGGCAGTATTGCATGGATTCAAAAGTTTAACGTTAGTGGATGAACAAGGAGAACCAAAACCGACATTCTCTATAGCTGCAGGTTTGGATTACCCGAGCGTGGGGCCCGAGCATAGTTTTTTGAAAGAAAGCGGACGAGCGGAGTATGTGACGGTAAAAGGGGAAGAAGCTCTTGAGGCTTTTCAGGTATTATCCAAAACAGAGGGAATCATTCCGGCTCTCGAAAGCTCACATGCCCTAGCTCACGCCATGAAGCTCGCTAAAGAGTTAACAAGGGATGATATACTGATCGTTAATTTATCAGGCAGGGGAGACAAAGATGTCGAGCAAGTATTCAACATGTTAGAAAAATAGGTCGAAATTAAAAGCCTCCCTGGAGATGGGAGGCTTTTTTCTTTGACTAATTATTCCCCGTAATGGGCTGGTCAACTCCATTGATATCCAGGACATTGCTTCCATTCAGGCCATTGGCCGTAAAGACGATTGCAGCCGTGTTCCCTGAACCGGATCCAGTAACCGATTTGGAGGAAGACTTAGGGGAAATGACGGCGCAATCACCGAATAACAGGTTTCCTTGCGCGACATTAAATACTTGGACCGGGCCGATAATGGCAGGCATATGAACCCCTCCTTTAAAAGTTTAAGTGTTGTTGGTTGAATCCTCGATTGGCGTCTCTTCGTTTTCTTTAGGCACTTCCCGAATATGCTTCACTCTTGATTCCATACGTGCATGGCCTACGTTCCCCACACCAACCACAGATGAGGCCGATACCCCGATTATATTGATATTGCCGACCCGTATGAAGGGATTCGGATTTGAAAAACTTGATATGACTGGTTCATTCAATCTTGGGATATAAAATGGTTTCTTAAAAATGTCATAGTCTTCGAAATGAATATCGACTGAGTGGAAAGTTTCACTTTTCTTTTGAACGGCTAAAGCCAGGGAATTCCCGTCAATATATGAGGTATCCCCGATTTGCATGGCGGAGCTGAACGATACCGTGTCTGATACTATAGATTTTACTTTTGATATTCTTGAAAACATATTTTTTATCCTTCTGGAGAAAGCGGCACGAATGGCCCTATGATAAGGGATTCCGGCGGGGTATCGAATGCTGAGGATAGTTGGACCGTTTGTACATCCCCTATGAGAAATAAAGCAGAGCTTGATACACCGGTAATTTTAATATCTCCTACACAAAGCTGGTGATTGGTTACATTAAACTCCATTTGGATTTCCTCCTGTCTCGGCTTGTGAATGGGTAATGAATTGGAATAATGCAGTTTGAATATCGGATTTCACCTTCTCCCTGATCATTTCCTTGACATTATCCCGTTGCTGCGGTGCACGTTCCGCGTAAGAAAGATTATCGAAATACATATTGATACGTTGATGAAGCTGGCGTTCGACGTCCTGTTTAATGAAGTCATGATATGAGGGTTCCAATGATGTTTTCAGTTGGTTTTCCGCATCGTGAATCATATTTTCCAAGTCAGAAAGTATATCATTGTGAATTTCCTGGACGACGATTTCCCTTCCTGGAAATAGGTTAGGTGCAGGTTGAATGGGTTGGTTGTTGACGGCAAATTCATCAATGTTGTTAAGGTCAGTTGGATTTAAACCGATATTCAATGTTCCATCTAAAGATTCGACTTTTAACTGATCGAATTTATATTCAATTTTATCTACATGGATTGGCGGTTTATTTTTCAGCTCGGCAAGTTCATCTGTCAGGCGTTTGAGTTCGTGTTCAAGTTTCATGATCCGTTTATCCTGGGCTTCAAGAAAACGCTGCATTTGTATGGAATATGAATAGAGATCCTGAGTCACGATTCAACACCCACCTTCACAATAAGTTGATTTCATATAAGACAGTATATGAAAAAGTAGGATGTAGGTGAATGCCTATGAACTAGGAGGGCGTAAATGGGACGAAACTGGCTAATGGGGTTACATCGGCTTCAATTTCGGGAGCAGGCTCTGTGAATCCACCGGTATTGGCCAATGTGGAATATGGCTTAATCACCCCTGCACTGCCTATTTGAAAAACGGATGAATTGGCGATGCTTTCAATTTTTATCATATTGATTTGTATGGTCTGGTGAATATTGAAGATCATGCTGACTCCTTTCTTAAAACATTAGAGATTTAGGACCAGTGGCTGATCAACACCATCAGTATCATTTGTATTCGTGGTGCTATAGGCATTATAAAGGGATATGGATTCACCCGTATTAAACGAGCCAGCACCTGCAAACGTTTTTGAGGTGGAATAGGGACTAATTTTAAAGACGTCACCAATATGGACAATTCCACTGCTACCGACGTTGATGACTTGAACGATTCCTACGATGGCCGGCAAGAAAATCACCCTTTTTTTATTCTGGTTTTCCCCTGAATTTAAGGCCATGAGCCTATCACTGAAGGGAGTTTCAATGTATTGTATGTTGACTCATGATTGATGTGATTCATCTGCCTATTAATATATTGTTATATAACAACGGCGGATATTGTTGGAATGTTGGAAACAGATATGGTAATATGATGCTAATTCAGAATTTTCAAATAAAATTAGAGGTGAGGAAATGAATGTACCATTAGTATTATCGCATTTCTTAGATCGAGCAGCCTTACTATATGGCGATAAGAAAGCCATCATTGGAGATGACAAGGTTTTAACATACTTAGAGCTGAATGGCCGTGTAAACCAGCTTTCAAATGGTTTAAGGGATCTCGGTGTCAAAAAGGGTGACAAGGTGGCATATTTGGCACCTAACTCAATTGAAATGCTTGAAGGCTTTTATGGGGTATTTCAAATTGGGGCAGTAATCGTTCCCTTGAATATCCGTTTGAAGCCTGCAGATTATGTTTTCATTTTGAACCATAGCGAGTCCAAGGTCCTTTTCGTAGATCGGGAATTGTATCATCTTATTTCCCCTGTCAGGGACGAACTTGAATCGGTGGAGCACATAATCGTTCATTATAAAGATGAAGAGATAAATGAAACCGATTACAACCATTGGCTGGAACGTTATGATAACAAGTGCTTTAACCGGGAGTCAGTGGATGAAAATGATGTTTCGAGCCTTCTTTATACGAGCGGGACCACAGGAAATCCCAAAGGGGTGATGCTGACTCACCGCAACAACTATTTACATGCCCTGGGTGCGATGCATCATTTCAGGGTCAATGACCGCGATACATATTTGCACGTACTGCCGATGTTCCACGTGAATGGGTGGGGGGCGCCATTTTATTATACGGCAAATGGTGCCACTCAAGTTTGTTTGAGGAAAACCAGCCCAGAAATGATATTTGATGCACTGCAAAAGCATAAGGTTTCCATCATGCATATGGCACCGACGGTTCTGAATTCACTGTTCCAATATTATGAACGGAATGTTCCGAATATCGAGCAGGATGTCCGAATCGTCGTTGCAGGCTCCGCTCCGCCTCCTGCATTCGTTACAAGGGTGGAAAAAGAGTTAGGCTGGGAGTTCATTCAAATTTACGGAATGACGGAATCAACACCTGTCAGTCTGATATCGCTGATTCGTTCTGAATTCGATGATCTTCCGGAAAAAGAAAAATACAGAATGAAGGCGAAAGCCGGATATCCCATCATAGGCAGTGAGGTAAAGGTTATCTATGGCGATGGTGAGGAAGTTGCCCATGATGGCGTGGATATCGGCGAGCTTATCGTCCGCAGCCATGGAGTGATGTTAGGTTATTGGAAAAATGAAGAAGCGACCAGCCAGACACTGATAAATGGATGGCTGCATACAGGGGATATGGCCACAATCGATGAAAACGGGAATGTGGATATAGTAGACCGCAAAAAGGATATAATCATTAGTGGCGGAGAAAATATCTCTTCAATAGAAGTGGAAGGAATACTCTACGAACATCCGGACATTCTTGAAGCGGCAGTCATTGCCGTTCCACATGAAAAGTGGGGAGAGACACCGCATGCCTTCGTCGTGCCAAAAATGGGCGTGGAATTAACGGAGGATGATATAAAGGCCTTCACACGGGAAAAATTAGCTCATTTTAAATCAGTTACCAGTGTGTCGTTCGTCGATGAGCTTCCAAAAACGGCATCGGGGAAAATACAAAAAATCCATCTTCGTAATGATTATTGGGAATCTAAGGGGAAAACAGGCAGATTCGTTAATTGAAGTTCGCTAACGCTGTTCAGAAATGATCAGCGTTTTTTTCTGTTGCCGTTTAAAACGGTTTCCTGAGGTGGACACTGATATGTTTCCATTCGTAAATAGCCGCAGTAACTCATGCCATTGTTGGATAAGGGAAGAAGGTCATTCAGGAACATTGGAATTTGTTTCGATAAAAAGCTTCCTGTTTAAAGATAAAGTGTTACTATTATAAAATATTTCAAATTATTATAATTTTTCTTTTTTCATTATGTTGATTTTAACAGTTTTGGATTGTGGGGGAGAGCATTGAAACGTATTCATTATAGCTGGGTTATTTTAATCATAACATTCTTCTCGATTATTGTAGCCGGTATCGTTAGGTCATCATCGGGAGTATACATCGTACCATTTGAAAATGAGTTCGGGTGGGACCGGTCCGTCATTTCTTTAGCCTTTGCCATAAGTCTTTTTCTTTATGGATTATCGGGTCCGTTCATGGCCGCCCTAATTGAAGTGCTTGGCTTGAAGAAAATGATGGTATCGGCCATGTCCACTTTATTGGCAGGGATTCTCCTCACTTTTTTCATGCAGCATGAGTGGCAGCTCATTTTAATTTGGGGAATTATCATTGGATTGGGTTCTGGAGTGTTTTTAACGGTATTGAGCCCATATGTGGCAAATCGTTGGTTCGAGAAGAGGCGGGGGCTGGCGGTCGGGATACTTACGGCAAGTACGGCCACGGGCCAGCTCATTTTACTTCCGGTTTTAGCCATCATCATTGAGAGTTATTCGTGGAGATGGGCGATTGGATTAATTTTGGTCCTTAGCTTGATCATGCTGGCAATCATCCTTTTATTCATGAAAAACAATCCGAAGGAAGTCGGCACTCTTCCATATGGATTGGAAGAGGAAAAGCAGGAGGCTGTTACAGTCCAAAATAAGAATCCCATCGCCATGGCTTTTCAATCGTTGATTGAAGCAGTGAAAGTGAAGGAATTCTGGTTATTGGCAGGTAGCTTTTTTATATGCGGACTTTCAACGAGCGGGTTGATCGGGACACATTTCATTTCTTACTGCATTAGTTTTGGTTTACCGGTTGTGACGGCAGCATCACTGCTATCTTTCATGGGAATCTTTGATTTGATTGGTACGACTGTATCCGGATGGCTATCAGATCGTTTTGATAACCGTTGGCTGTTGTTTTGGTATTACGCTCTAAGGGGGGCTTCCCTCGTATTACTTCCTTTTGCATTAAATGAAGGTTCTGTCGGTCTATTGATTATCTTTTCCGTTTTCTATGGCTTGGATTGGATAGCGACCGTTCCTCCGACCATAAGCATTTCAAGGCAAGTATTTGGCATGGAGAAAAGCGGGATCGTATACGGGTGGATATTCGCGGCCCATCAGGTGGGTGCAGCAGTGGCGGCGTACGGTGGAGGGCTTATCTTCAAAATATTCAACTCCTATACATGGGCATTCTTCCTTGCAGGAATCTTTTGCTTATTGGGCAGCTTGTTTGTCATACTGATAAAAAAGCACAAAGCGGTCACGAAAGTTAAAGGTGATGCAATGGAGATATAGAAAAGATGTTAAATCTGTATGAATGAAAGAGGGTGTACCTATGAAGGGCGCAATGGTACCATTGCAGGAAAGTAAACGGATCGTAAGCATCGATATTTTACGTGGATTAGCCATTTTAGGGATTTTTTTAGTGAATATGCCTTCTTTCCACTCCCCGCTCTTGTACATAGATGGTGCAAAGCGGTGGGCAGGAGGATGGGATGGGATTTTGTACAGATTCAGTGATATAGTCGCACAGGCCAGCTTTTATCCGTTATTTGCCTTTCTGTTCGGTTTCGGGGCAATCATTTTGGCAGTAAGGAGTGAAGAAAAGGGTATTTCATTTCCGTTACTATATATGAAAAGGCTAAGTTTCCTGCTGATACTGGGCTGTATTCATGCTTTCTTCATCTGGCATGGGGACATCCTCATTAATTATGCTGTATTTGGGTTTGCACTTTTGTTTTTTTATAAGATGAAGGGCCGGAATTTAATTCTGCTTGGCTCGGTTTGTTATGTCCTGCCTTTTGCAATATTGGGTTCTCTATTTCTTATAATGGGCACTTTTGATAAGGAAGGGATGGCGATCACGACTGATTCGGCGATGATGAAACAGTCTTTGGAAGTTTATCAATCTGGTACATTTACGGAACTGATGAGTCAAAGGGCGTTGGATTGGTATATGGTGAACAACCCATTAAATGCCATTATCCTTTTTTTATCGATTTTTCCGTTTTTTTTAATGGGAGCAGGCGTGGCAAAACATGGCTTTCTCCAAAATCCAACCCAATATAAACGACAATTGAAAGCGATATCGATCGTAAGCTTGCTATTGGGCATGTCAATTAAGATGCTGCCATATGTGACGGTATACCATTTTGGAACGATATTCGTCCAGGATTATTTGGGAGGACCGTTACTTACGATTTTTTATATCACGGCAATCACGCTTTTGGCGGAACGTGCAGGGGCTTCCTGCCTGTTACATCCGCTTTCGTATATCGGAAGGATGTCGATGAGCAATTACTTGTTCCAATCGATGGTATGTACGGGCATTTTTTATTCATATGGCCTTGGTTTATATGGATCAGTCTCATATACGACAGGATTTGTTTTTCTAATAGCCCTGTTTTGCCTGCAAATCCTGCTTTCCTTATTGTGGATGGGCCTTTATGAATACGGACCGGTTGAATATATATGGCGTTTTTTTACGTATGGTAAAAAGCCGGTCTTGCGCAGGGAGGGACCAGTTAAGAAGAAATGTAAATGATGTTCATTAAATTGTTGGTTTTACCCATTCAGGTGGATACTTAGTTTTGTTTTTTTGTAAAAGCCTATGATATGATGAAATGGAAACTGAACGAGGGGGCAAAAAAATGACTACACATATGCATATTACAGCTTGGGTTATCGGAATCATTCTTTTCTTTGTCACATATTCGATGCTTAAAGGTGCAAACCCGAAAGCGAAATTGCTACATATGATAACACGGTTGTTCTATCTATTGATTTTTCTTACTGGCGGCATGTTGATCACTGATTTTGGTGCTTACGCAGTAAAAATGATCGTTGGAATCATCGTGATTGCGGCGATGGAAATGGTGCTGGTCCGTACGAAAAAAAGAAAAAGCACAGGTGCCATGTGGATATTGTTCATCGTAGCGCTTGTATTCGTCCTTTATTTAGGATTTTCACTGCCACAAGGAATGGACTTTTTTTAATACAGAATTAAAGACGGGTAAATGAGGAAATCTCATTTACCCGTTTTCTTTTACCCGTTATTGTGAATTCACTTTCTCAATGACGATCCTTTTTCCGGTGTTCAGGGTGAATTCAAAACGATCATGATCCTTTTTCCCGTAAGAAAAATGGTGCTGAACGAGACAAATTTGGCTCTCGTTATCAAAGGTGAAGAAATTCACGCCGGACTGGTTTGGGACGGCCCTTAAAAAAGTGAGCTGGTTATAGCTATATATACAATCATAAATAGAAAAATCAAGTGAATTCAATGTCGTTACAAATTGGAAAAAGGAATCATCGTTCAATTCTTCCAATAAACGTTCAAAAGAGTAGAGCAGTTTTTTGCGTATCCGAATGGGCTCATTTTCCCTTAAGAAGGTGATTTCCCGATGAAGCAGGATCTTTCCCTCTTCTTCAATTACTCCTTGCTGCCAGCGCCCGCCCCTGTACACTTCGATGATGCTGTTAACGTGGTCTTCAATGGAGCAGGCCTCATCTGTTTCATCATCGAAAAAAATCCATTGTTGATTGATATTTTCCACTGTTCCTTCGGTAAAAGCTCTTGTTTGCCTATTCATTAACTTAGTTCGTTGTTGCTGACTCATACATATACCTCCAATAGTGGAATCCTCACCTACTTTTTAGTCAAAATCCAATGAAAATATAACTGTATATTTTAAAATATTATGGACAAATAACCATCTTTCCGTCTTTGCATAGGCTATGTTTAACACGGGATGCTTTGCTCAACAATTCATTAACGACGCCGGGCGTTGTTGGCAGGTGGCCCTACGGAATGATGCTGAGCGATACTTAGGGACTGTAAATCTTTTTAAGACAGGGAGCCAATATATTTTTGATAGTCCGGATAGAAAGGATGAAGTGTAAAATGTGTGGGATAACAGGCTGGGTGCATTTTCAAAAAGATTTACGGACAAAAACGAAAACGCTGGAAAACATGACAAAAACGTTGGCAAAGCGGGGGCCTGACGAAGATAATGTTTGGAGCGAAGCCCATGTTGCCTTTGGTCATAAACGGTTAACGGTTGTCGATGCGGAAGGCGGAAAACAGCCGATGACGAAAAATCATGAAAACGGCAGATATACGCTTTGTTATAATGGTGAGCTATATAACACCGAGGATATTCGTAAACAGCTATTATTAAAAGGATATTCCTTTAACGGTCATTCTGATACAGAAGTTTTGCTAACTTCTTATATAGAATGGAAAGAAAAATGCATTGACTTGTTCAATGGGATTTTTGCGTTTGCGATTTGGGATGAAAAGGAACAGAAATTATTCATCGGAAGAGATCGCATGGGGGTAAAACCATTCTTTTATGCGGAAAGGGACGGCGGGTTCATTTTCGGATCGGAGCTGAAGGCGATTCTGGCCCATCCGGATGTTAAAACGGAGATTGACCGCGAAGGGTTGTCTGAAGTTTTTGGTGTTGGTCCATCCCGGAAGCCAGGTTCAGGCGTATTTCATGATATCCAGGAATTAAGGCCTGCCCATGCGCTTACTTTATCAAGGAAAGGCCTCCGGATTTGGAGATATTGGAATGTGAAAAGCGAAGAACATCGGGATACGCTTGACGAGACGGCCGAGAAGGTTCGCTTCCTTGTCGAAGATGCAGTGACGCGGCAACTTGTATCTGATGTTCCGCTTTGTACCTTCTTATCAGGAGGGCTTGACTCAAGCGCAATTACGGCCATTGCTGCAAATGCCTATCAAAAAGAAGGGAAAGGCCAGCTTCATACGTATTCCATTGATTATGAGGATAATGAGCGTTATTTCAAGGCAAATGATTTTCAGCCAAACTCCGATGGGTATTGGATTAAAAAGATGTCGGATAGTTTTAACACGGTTCACCATTCATCGGTCATCTCTCAAGAGCAGCTGACAAATTATTTAACGGAAGCTGTCCTTGTAAGGGACCTCCCAGGCATGGCGGATGTCGATTCTTCTTTACTTTGGTTTTGTAAGGAAATCAAGCGGGATTTTGTCGTAGGCCTGTCCGGCGAATGTGCGGACGAAATTTTTGGAGGTTATCCTTGGTTTCACCGTGAGGATGATTTGAATCGAGCTGGTTTTCCATGGATGAGATCTACGGATGAGCGGGTATCTTTATTGAAAACGGGATGGCGCGAGAAATTGAAGCTGGAGGAATATGCCCAGGAAGCTTATTTGGCCACCCTTGCCGAAACGCCTAAATTGGAAGGGGAAAGCGGTATAGCGGCAAAGCGGAGAGAGCTTTTCTATGTGAATTTATTATGGTTCATGACGACGCTCCTTGACCGGAAGGACCGGATGAGTATGGGGGCAAGTCTAGAGGTGCGCGTGCCATTTGCCGATCATCGCCTTGTTGAATATGCATGGAACATTCCTTGGGAAATGAAAATGGAAGGCAACCGTGAAAAGGGTATTCTCAGGAAGGCTTTGGAGGGGCTATTACCGGATGAAGTATTGTATCGTAAAAAAAGTCCATATCCCAAAACCCATAACCCTATATATACAGACAGTGTGCAGGCGTGGTTGAAAGACTTACTGACGGATAATAATTCGATCCTGCATGAATTTTTCGATAAACAGAAGCTAACCGATATAGTAGATTCCAAGGGTGCGGCTTTTAAAGTGCCATGGTTCGGCCAATTGATGTCAGGGCCACAATTGCTCGCGCATTTGGCACAGACCCATGTATGGTTCAAAGAATATGACATCCAAATAATCGAGTGAAAAAAACGGGGCGGATGATTATCAACGCCCCGTTTCCATTTGCCTAATGATTGATTGCGAGAATTTTATATTGATAACCACCCAATTCAAATTTGCCAACTTGTGTGGTTTCCTTTGTTCTTAAATCCGTTAGTGTACGTCCTTTCAAATCAACAGGAAGGGTAAAGGATTGCTTGACATCGGTCGGATTGATGAGGATCACGACAGAACGTTTTTCATTATACTTTTGGTAAGCCACGATATTTTCGTTTCCGGCTGTATCAAGGAATTTAAACTCTCCGTCATTGGCAAGTAACCGTTCTTCTTTTCGCAAGTGGATCAATGCCTTAATTTCATTGAGTAGCTCGGTGTTTTGTTTTTCTTCTTCCCAGACCATGCATTTTCGGCATCCTGGATCCATGCCGCCGGTTAAGCCGATTTCATCTCCATAATAAATACAAGGGCTGCCATTGAATGTCAGCAGGATTGCGTGAATGAGCTTGGCTCTAGCTAGATCTTCCCCGCAATCCGTGAAAATCCGCGGTGTATCATGGCTTCCAAGAAGGTTGAATGTCACGTCAAAAACATTGGTTGGATAACTGTGATAGATGGCTGTCATTTCTTCAGTGAACTCGCGTGCATTGATGGTTTGTGAAGCGACCAGGCGAAAGACTTGGTTGGTGAAAGGGTAATTCATGACGGCATCGAACTGATCGCCGCGAAGCCATGGCATGGAGTCATGCCAAATTTCCCCAAGAATATAAAGGTCAGGCTTTATATTTTTCACCGTTGTTCGAAATTCACGCCAGAATGGCTGATCAACTTCATTTGCCACATCGAGCCGCCAGGCGTCTATATCGAACTCCTTGATCCAATAAGCCGAGACTTCGAGCAGATATTCTTTCACCTCCGGATTTGCCGTATTCAATTTTGGCATCGATTCAAAAAAACCGAATGTTTCATAATTGGGCCTTTCCCCTCCCTTAAGAGGGAAGCTGTGAGGGTGGAACCAATCCTTATATTTCGATTTCTCCCCTTTTTCGAGTAAATCCTGGAAAGGGGGGAAATAGTAGCCGCTATGGTTAAAAACGGCATCCAGCATGACCCGTATATTCCGTTTATGGCATTCGGCTATTAGTGTTTTCAATGTTTCCTTCGTTCCGAATTGCGGATCGATACTCCGATAATCAATCGTATCGTATTTATGATTGGAGTAGGCATGGAAGATTGGCGTGAAATAGATTCCGTTGATGCCGAGATTCTCAAGGTAATCCAAATGTTCAATGATTCCTTCGAAGTCCCCGCCAAAAAAATTATCCACCGCCGGGTCTTCACTTCCCCAGGGTTTCACACCTTTGGGGTCGTTGGCGGGGTTTCCGTTCGCGAATCGTTCAGGGAAAATTTGGTACCAAATTGTATCTTTGACCCATTCCGGTGCCCCGAAAACTTCATTTTGATGGAGATAGGGAATCGCGAAATAGCATCCGGGATCTCGGGGAGGCTCTTTGAAGAAGCCCTTTTCCGTGTAAATGGAGCATTCTTCTTCTGCCGATACCTTGAACCCATATCGAATTCTTCGGTAGGGAGGCTTCACATGGATATGCCAGTAATCATAACGGGTATCGCTGCCCGACAGACTCATGGGAAGTTCCTCGTACTGCCATTGACCACTATTTGAAATGTAAGGATCCCCAAAAATCAATCCAACTGAGGAGATATCTTGTTTTTTCGTGCGTAGGCGGATATGTAGGGTTTCAGTGTTGATAGGATAGCCGTAATTGTCATTAGGTCTATGGTGTATGGATGAAAATTCCATGAAAACCACTCCGATTCTATAGGTTTTGGGACTGTGAAAAAGGAAACTTCCGGCTGTTACGAGGAGGGTCTCTATGAAGTGGTACTAAGCCAGGTAAAGTGCTTATTCATTTTGGTTATATACCCAATTTCAATTGAAAGAAGCACTTATTAACTAAAAAATAACAAAAATTGTTCATCACTACAAGGAAATAAATACGCCAAGGAAAATGTTGTAAAAATCAAAGCCGTTCATATAATGATAACAATAGCTTTGGTATCGCTTTCATCAATTGGCTTTATTTGAAGTACTGAACTGAAAAACAGTATTATTTGGTGCTTTTGGACATGATAGAATAAACATTGCAAAAAGGAGAATGAAAGTGAAGAAGCTGATTTTTCATTTGTTCATGTCCATATTATTGATTGTTAGTGTAAGTGCTTGCGGATCCAGTTCAGATTTAGAAAATAAAAATAAAGCAGTGAAAGAAGATAAGAAAAAAGAAGACGAAGCCAGCAATGAAGCGAAGCCGGAAAAATTGATCATTTGGGAGGAAGAAGGTAAAGCGGAGGCCCTAAAGCCGGTGATTGAAGCCTTTGAAAAAGAATATGGAATCAAAGTTGAGCATGAAGAGCTTGAAATGGCTACCGGGATGTATGAACGACTTCGTCGAGATGGGCCAATCGGAAATGGAAAGGCACCGGATGTCGTAACTTTTTCCCATGAGAAAGTCGGGCAAATCGTGAAGGAAGGCTTAATTCAGGAAGTGAAGGTGAAAGATGAGGTATTGAATGCATTCATTGAACCTTCAATTAGGGGGGAGATGTATCAAGATAAGGTTTTTGGATTGCCAAAGTCCGTAACCACCTCCGTCTTCATTTATAATAAAAAATTGATGGCTAAGGCTCCCGAGACGATGAATGACCTTTATAAAATGACGAAGGAATTAAGAAAGCGTAACGTGCATGGTTACTATGCCAAGTGGAATGATTTCCATGATTCGTATGGAGTAATGGCTGGAATGGGGGGTTATATATTTAAAGATAAGAATGGAAAGTTAGACCCTTCCGACATTGGTTTGAATAATAAGGGTTCCATAAAAGGGGCTGCGTACATCCAAAAATGGTATAGGGCGGGTTTGATTCCTAAAGGCGGCAAGGCAGGAATCGAGAAGTTGTTTTTACAAGGGAAATTGGCTTCTATCATGAGTGACGGGAACTCATTTACCGAGCGAAAGGATACAGGAATTGCCCCCATGCCAGAATTGCCCAATGGTCAGCCAATGAAAACGTTCATGGAAATCAAAGGCTGGCATGTAACAGCATTCACAAAACACCCTTATTGGTCTACGAAGTTAGTTGAATATTTGACTAATGATGATAATGCAATGAAGCGTTTTGATTTAACAGGGGAAATCCCACCTAATAAATCAATTAAAAACAAAGCCGCAATCAAAGAAAATGAAAGGGCACAAGCCTTAAGCATACAATTACAATACGCTGAACCAGTGCCGAATATTCCGGAAATGAATAAAGTATGGGGACCGATGAATTCAGCCATGGATGAAATGACCACTCAAAAAGCAAAACCAAAAAGGGCTTTGGATAAAGCGGTCAAGAAGATAAAAAAAGAACGTTAACCGTGTTCGGCTCTTTTCCAATTCAGTAACCATAACCAGTATCCCCAGTTTGTCCCTTAAGTGTAAAGTTTTTTATAAATTGGATTTGACGTTAAGGGGGCAAAAGGCTAATCTTAAAGGCGTAAAGAGATAGCTAGGAGGAGAACGGATATGAGAAAAAGGGCGTTATCACTCGCTTTAATTCCGCTGCTTCTTTTTTACGCCATTCCAGTAGGAGCAGCTGAAAAAGAACAACGAACTTGGAAGGATGAAATCGTATATTCATTATTGGTCGACAGATTTTTCGATGGGGATACCCAAAATAATGGAGATGCGAACGTGAATGACCCTTCCACGTTTAATGGCGGGGATTTCGAAGGTGTCACGAAGAAACTGAATTATTTAAAAGATATGGGTTATACCGCTATCATCCTTTCACCGATTTTCGCTAATGATGCAAATGGCTATCATGGCGATTGGGTGGCCGATTTTTATAAAACGGATAAACACTATGGGACAATGGAAGAGTTTAAAAAACTCGTGAATGAGGCACATGAACGCGATATGAAGGTGATCATTGATTTTCAAGCAAATAATGTGGGGCCTGAATCCGCGTGGCTGACCGATCCAAAAAAACAAGATTGGTTCCATGAAGAAAAAAAGATTTCCAAGGACGGTAGCCAAACGGATTTGGAAACAGGGTGGGTTGATGGTCTTCCCGATTTGAATCAAGATAATGAGGAAACAAGGAAATATTTACTTGACGCTGCCAAATGGTGGATAACGGAAACTGATATTGATGGATACCGTATAAATAAAGTCCAATACGTAGCAAAAGATTTTTGGAAGGAATTTGTGGATGCAGTCAAATCTGAAAAATCAAATTTCTATACAATCGGCGATGTTCAAGGTGATGCGGAATTGATCTCAAGCTACAAGGAGACGGGTATCGATGCTTTTATGGCTTATCCGCAGAATGCTGAGCTACGTGAAGCATTTGCTGCGCCCGATAAGGAATTGAAACCTGTTTTTAATGCGTTTGCGAAAAGCGAAGATGAATTAGGGGGCAATGCCCATCAGGCATTGTTCATGGACACACAGGGAATGCCCCGTTTTACAAAGGATGCAGCCGATCATAACGAAAATCCAGGCTCCAGATGGAGAATGGCTCTGTCGTATCTGTATACGATGCCAGGGGTGCCTATCGTATTTTATGGATCGGAAATTGCCTTAAATGGCGATATTGCCCCGGATAATCATAAGTTGATGAATTTTAAGACAGAACAGGAATTGGTGGAATATATAACGAAGCTTTCTGATCTCAGAGACATGTACCCAGCATTGGTAAAAGGGGATATGGAGCTTTTATATGAAGAAGGCGGAGCTTCGGTATTCAAGCGTGTGTATGGTGATGAAACGATCGTCGTCGCCATGAACAATACGACTGAAACTCAAACGATAAACCTTGATGATAAGGAACTTGAAAGCAATAAAGAGTTGAGAGGTATGCTGAATGGGGATCTGGTCCGCAGTAAGGACAACAGCTACTCTATCGTAATCGACAGGGAGACGACTGAAGTCTATACGCTGTCACCTAAGTCGATTATTAATATTCCTTACCTGTTAGTCATAGGATTGGTTCTTCTCATTTTTGGTATATTCATTGCTTTGGTTATTAAACGTTCAAAACGGAATCAACCAAAATAATCATATACCTCTCGATTGTCGGTAACCGCCAAACATTGTCCCTAAGGCTTTGTGGAAAACAGGATCGGGAGGTTACAGCATGAATAAGACCTGGTGGAAAGAAGCGGTTTGTTATCAAATTTACCCGCGCAGTTTCATGGATAGTAATGGTGATGGGGTCGGAGACATAAAAGGTTTGATTTCAAAGCTCGACTATCTGCAGGAATTAGGGATAGATGTCATTTGGATTTGTCCTTTTTATAAATCGCCCAATGCGGATAATGGCTATGATATTAGTGATTATCAAGCAGTTTCCGATGAATTCGGTTCAATCGAAGATATTGATCTGTTATTGAAAGATGTTCACGGGCGTGGGATGAAGGTGATACTCGACCTTGTTTTGAATCATACAAGTGATGAGCACCCCTGGTTCGTCGAGTCACGTTCTTCCCGCGATAATCCGAAACGGGATTGGTATATTTGGAGGGATGGGCAGGACGGCCGTGAGCCTAATAATTGGGAAAGCATCTTTTCCGGAAGTGCCTGGAAATTCGATGAAAGGACCAATCAATACTATTTACATCTATTTGCCGAAAAGCAGCCAGACTTAAACTGGAAAAACACTGATGTGCGAAAGGCATTATATGAAATGGTCAATTGGTGGCTCGATAAGGGAATCGATGGCTTCCGGATTGATGCAATCACGCATATTCATAAGCGTGAAGGCCTTCCGGATATGCCCAATCCATATTGGCATCAGTATGTACCTGCGTTTGAAATGCATACCAATCAGGATGGGATTCTGGATTACCTTCAGGAGTTGAAAGAAGAGACTTTCTCTAAGTATGATATCATGACCGTCGGTGAGGCCAATGGCGTCAGGATAGAGCAGGCGGAAGAATGGGTCGGGGAATCGAATGGGAAGTTCAATATGATCTTTCAATTTGAACATCTTGGTCTTTGGAATAGGGGACAGAATCACGCTGTTGATGTTCAAGGATTAAAGCGAACGATGACCAAATGGCAAAAGGGGCTGAAAAACAAAGGATGGAATGCTTTGTTTTTTGAAAATCATGACCAGCCGAGAAGTGTATCCACCTGGGGAAATGATCATCAATATTGGTTGGAAAGCGCAAAAATGATAGGGGCCCTTTACTTTTTCATGCAAGGGACACCTTTTATTTATCAAGGTCAGGAAATTGGCATGACAAATGTCCAATTTGATTCGATTGATGATTATGATGATGTCGGAATGAAAAACTTTTATAGGATAGAGACCTCGAAAGGTCGGCCTCATGATGAGATCATGAACATTATATGGCATAGCGGCCGTGATAATTCACGAACACCGATGCAATGGAATGATCTTGAAAATGGCGGATTCACTCATGGAACCCCTTGGATGAGGGTTAATCCAAATTATCGCGCCATTAATGTAGAACAGCAGAAAAATGACCCGTCATCCATTTATCATTTTTATAAAAAGATGATTGAACTTCGAAAAAAACATCAGGTCCTTGTTTATGGGGAATATGAGTTATTATGGGAAGATCATCCTGAACTTTATATTTATACAAGAAACATGAATGATAATTCAGTTATGGTAGTATGTAACTTTAGTATGAATCACCATCAAATCGACCTTTCTTATTGGGGGGAAATGGAACTTTTGCTTGCTAATTATGAGGATTGTCCTGAGGTGCCCCTTATTGACTTACGTCCATATGAAACGAGGATTTATCGTTATTGATTCTATGGACTTGATTGGAAATTAGCCTAAAACCTATGTAGTTAGTCGTCTGACTTCTTAATTTCCAATAGACCTGTCGTTTTTCAAGAAGCTGATCATCCATCAGCTTCTTTTTGAATTTTAAATTCAGATGAAAAAAACGGAAAAGTAAGTATTTTCTGAAAAATTAAACAAACATTAAAAAAAGTATGGATATAACTATTGAACTGAGTGTATTATGAATACATACAAAATGTATAAATATAAAACAAATATTAGAGAAGTGTTTATTGGTATTCACCTTTTTTAAATGAAGTCAATAAAGGCTAAGAAAGGAGAGGGGAAATGCATGGCCATCACAATAAAAGATGTGGCACAGCTAGCGAATGTTGCTCCTTCAACAGTTTCTCGAGTGATTGCAAATAATCCTCGAATAAGTGAAAAAACAAAGGTAAGGGTACGTAAGGCGATGACTAAATTAGGATACCATCCAAACTTCATTGCACGTAGTCTTGCCAATCAATCGACCAGGATCATTGGCTTGGTAATGCCAAGTTCGTCAAATGATTATTATCAAAATCCCTTTTTTCCTACGATCCTCCAGGGTCTAAGTGAGGGAGCTCAGGAAAACCATTATTCCCTGTTGTTAAGCACGGGAAAAACAGAAGATGAAATCTACGAAGGAGTAGTTAATATGGTGCAGGGGGGGATGGTGGATGGAATAATCCTGATGTATTCAAGGATGAACGATCACATTCTGACCTATTTGAGGGAAAGGGATTTTCCATTTGTGATCATTGGGAAACCCTATGATTACATCGAAGAGATAACATATGTTGATAACGATAATGTCTTGGCTGCCGAACAGGCAACGGATTACCTCATAAAGCTAGGACATGAAAGGGTTGGATTCATCGGAGGGGATGAATCCCTCATGATGACCATTGATCGCTTATCAGGATATGAACGGGCATTGGAGAGGGCTGGAATCGATCGAAGGATGGAATATACCCTGCATGAAGATTTTTTGCATGAAGGGGGACAAGCCGCTGCAAAAAGGTTACTATCCATCGATGAACCACCTACCGCTTTGGTGGTCAGTGATGATCTCATGGCACTTGGCATCGTGCATTCACTTCGCGAAATGGGCGTGCGCACTCCTGAAGAAATGTCAATCGTCAGCTTCAATAACGTTCTTTTCTCTGAACTGTCATTACCAGCCCTGACCTCCGTAGATATTAATATTTTTGATTTGGGATATCAGGCCGCTAAGGGCATCATTCATATGCTGCAGACTGGAGATGCTCCTGCCGGGACCATCATTCCACATCATTTCGTGGAAAGGCATTCCTGCAGATCGATCAAGCAAGGTGCAATGGCCATGACTTATTGAACGAGAGGGCATTGCGTAAAAGCAATGCCTTTTTTATCTAGAAATGTACGCTGAAACTTTTGAATGCATGTATACCCGTTTCGTGTCTGACCAAATGATTCTCTTTAAGATATTGAATGGCTGCAAGGACTTCTTCAAGGATCTTTGGTTCGAGGCCTAGTTGGTTGTGACCGCCATAGATTTTGGAGACTGCCTTGATCTTTGCGATTTTTTCTAACGAATTAACAAGGTCTTCAGGGCTTGTCGAGGGATAAAATGCATAAACGGGAGTATCTGAATAAAGCAGGTCGCCAGTAAATAAATAACCTGTTTCATCATCCAAAATTGAAATGTGGCCAGGCGAATGACCAGGTGTATGATAAATGCTTAAACTTCGGTTTCCAAGATCAATCGTGTCCCCATCCGATAAAAGCCTATCGGGGTACCCCTGGTATGGCTTGTATGTATCAGGATTGAATGAATCGGGAATGGGTAATGTGATATCCCGGGCCATGTTCTTTCTTATTTGTTCCAAGGGCAAACCTTCAATGCCGTTAATCAGCCAATTGGCATCATCACCATGAACATAAATCGTTTCATAATCACCGTGACCGCCAATATGATCCGCATGAACGTGTGTGGTCAGAACGATGATCGGAAGATCGGTAAGCTGGTCTGTAATCCGCTTAATCGAATCGATGCCTAATCCTGTGTCGATTAACGCAGCCCGGGTCTCACCAAGTAATAAAAAGGAATGAACTTTCTCCCAATGACCATATTCACTGATTGCAAACGTTTTTGAGTCCAATCCCTGAACGGTGAACCATGGATCTACAATATTTTTCAAAAATGACTCCACTCCTTCCAAGTCATAAATTCCGCGTTAACCGGAAATATCCTGCCTGAAAGAGTAAAAGCAGTGGATTTCAATTTATGAAATCCACTGCTTTTGGAGAAAAGGTAAGGCCTTATCCGTTAACAACGGTCCCGCCGTTTACATGGATGACTTGTCCGCTGACATAGGATGAATCATCACTTGCCAAATATACATAGGCTGGTGCCAATTCCTCAGGCTGACCTGCACGGCCCATTGGAGTATCCTGTCCGAATTTGGCAACATCCTCCTCGCCGAATGAGGCAGGAATCAACGGTGTCCAGATCGGTCCAGGCGCAACACCATTCACTCGGATGCCATCTTTTGAAATGGAGTTCGACAGGGCTCTTGTAAATGCAAGTATTGCACCTTTAGTTGAAGAGTAATCGATTAGTTTTGGGTTGCCCTGATAGGCTGTGATAGAGGTTGTATTAATGATGCTGCTTCCTTTTTTTAAGTGCTTCAATGCAGCTTTAGTTAAGTGGAACATCGAGAAAATATTCGTGCGGAACGTTTTTTCCAATTGTTCAGCTGAAATGTCCAGGATACTTGTCTGCACATGCTGTTCTCCGGCGTTGTTGACTAGAATGTCCAAACCGCCAAATTCATCAACCGTTTTTTTGACGACTTCCTGGCAGAAGGCTTCATCACCGATATCACCGGAAATGAGTAAACATTTCTGGCCTTCTTTTTCGATCAATTCTTTTGTCGCTTTGGCATCCTCGTGTTCATCCAAGTATGCAACTGTCACATTCGCTCCTTCTTTAGCGTAGTAAATGGCAACTGATTTTCCGATTCCGCTGTCTCCTCCCGTTATGATTGCCGTTTTACCTATTAATTTGCCGCTTCCTTTGTAGGCAGCATTAACTGAATCCGGGTTCGGTTCCATTTTTGTTTCCAATCCAGGTTGATGCTGCTGATGTTGAGGTGGAAATCCTTGTTTGTTTTGATTTTGGTTTTGATTAGTCAAGATATAAACGCCTCCCATTTAATGATCTACGCTTTTTCTATTCCTTCTTTTAGGAAAAAGAAAACATGGAAAAAATACCCATAAAAGTTTTGGTTTATGTGTTTTAACTGAAGGGAACATGACTAGTCTTTCCATGTTCCATGAAGGCGATTCATAAGAAAAAGAGGAGGATGAGCGCTGATGGGGGCAGTTGAAACAAATGAAAAAAGGCCCACCCAAAGCAGGTGAGGCCTTCATAATTAGCGATAATTTAAGAATTGTACATCAATGGACAGATCAGCGCCCCGAATCGCAGAAATGATTCCTTGTAAATCATCCCGGTTCTTACCGGTAACCCGGATTTGATCATCCTGGATCTGGCTTTTCACTTTAAGGCCGCTATTTTTAATGATGGTATTGATCTTTTTTGCTTGCTCCTTATCGATGCCTTGAATTAACTTGGCCCGTTGGCGAACGGTCCCGCCAGAAGCTCCTTCCAATTTGCCATAATCCAGGTTCTTGACGGGTACGTCACGTTTAATGAGTTTACTGATGAGAACATCCTTCAGCTGTTCGAGCTTATATTCATCGTCGGATACTAAAACCAAGTCTTCTTTATCAATGGTGATGCTGCTTATGCTCCCTTTAAAATCATAGCGTGTCTGTATTTCCTTCATAGCCATGGTAACTGCATTCGTTACCTCTGAAAAGTCTACTTTCGAAACAATATCAAATGAATTTTCCTTTGCCATCACTTACCTCCAGCAGGGTTTATTTCCTTTATTATAGAGAAAGTATGATAGGAAGACAACTATCTAAACGATAATTAAAAAAGCGAGGGGACAAGCCCCACGCTTCATTTATGGTCCGTTTTCTTCGAATAGGAGTGCTTACCTGCAGTAAGGTTTTCCTGATATGCGATATTTTTTTCAGCATTTCTCGCTTGGTTATCTTTTGGCCTTTTATTGTCATCGGTTGTTTTGGACATAGTGAAAACTCCCTTCCATTATCTGATCAATATATATTGTTCACAATTATGGAAGGGAGTATGTATGTTTATGATTTCTCAGGGGTATCGTTTAAGAAGAAGAGGGCAATTGTGCCAGGGCCGGCATGTGCACCGATGACGGAGCCAATTGTATGGATCATGAAGTCGGTCGTCCCGAATTCATTTTGGATGGCTTCCTTCCATTCCAGGGCCGTTGCTTCATCATCACCATGAATGATGGCAATCGTTTGGGTAGTTAAGTTTTTGCCTCTTTCGTGCATTAATTCGATTACACGTTTGATCAATTTCTTTTTGCCGCGTATCTTTTCAAGCGGAACAAGCTTCCCGTCTTCGACATGCAATAACGGTTTAATGTTTAATAAACCGCCAACAAGGGCAGATGTCTTGGAGATGCGGCCGCCACGTGCCAGATATTCAAGGTTATCTACAGTGAACAGATGCTCCATATGCCGGGTTTGGAATTCTATGGCAGCCAGGATTTCTTCTTTAGTGGCACCGTTTGCTGCCAGATCGGCTGCCTTCTTTACAATCAAACCGACGCCCATCGAAGCGCATTTCGTATTGACGATTTCAATGTCAAGGTCAGGGTACTCTTCCTTCACCTGATTAAGAATCATGACTGCCGTTTGATATGTTCCTGATAACTCAGAGGAAAAGGCGATATATATCCCTTGTTTTTTCTCTTTGGCAAACTGTGTGAAAAGTTCTATAAAGTATTCTGGAGAAGCTTGCGATGTTTTCGGGGCTTTTCCTTCAAGCATCGCCTGATAGACTTCGTGAGAATTAATGGTAAGTAAATCTTCATAAGTTTCCCCGTCAAGATGGACTTGTAAAGGGATTAATGAAACATTGTTTTCCTTATAGAAAGACAACGGCAAATCACATGCACTATCTGCAAGAATTGTGATAGCCATAATACACCTGCTTTCTTTTTGCAATTTTTAGAAAATGAGTGGTCACTCTACTTTTTAGTGTAGCACGTAACGGTAAAAATTCAATCTCTACGTAAATAGAATAAATAATTAAGGGTAAAAAGATAATAGAATAAGGGTGAAATGGAGGTTTTTAGGATGTACAGTGGTGAAATGAAGAAAATTATCATAGTTGTGGTCGGGGCATTGCTTAATGCCATCGCAATGAACTTTTTTCTAATACCGGCAAACGTATATGCAAGCGGATTTACCGGAGTGGCCCAGCTTCTATCGAGGATGATTGGATCTTTTGCTCCTATTAATGTATCGACAGGTATTCTCTTGCTTTTATTGAACATTCCAGTAACGATCATTGCTTGGCGAAAGGTAGGAAAGTCTTTCACTTTTTATAGTTTCCTCAGCGTTGCCTTGATGTCCTTTTTTATGGAAATCATCCCGATTACACGCTGGTCACCTGACATATTATTGAATGCGGTATTTGGCGGAGTCATAGCTGCAGTTGGTGTGGGGATCACCTTGAAATACGGTGCATCGACTGGCGGAATGGATATTATCGCCATGCTTCTTTCACGGAAGAAGGATAAACCTGTAGGGACTTATTTATTTCTGCTGAATGGCGTGATCATTGTAACGGCAGGTGCTGTTTATGGACCGGAAAAAGCTTTGTATACACTTGTTACCCTTTATACATCGACCCGTGTCGTGGACGCGATACATACACGTCATGAAAAGCTTACGGCCATGATCATTACAAAGAAAAGCGAAGAGCTTAAACAGGCAATCCATGCTAAATTAGTTCGCGGAATTACAAGGGTTCCCGCTAAAGGTGCATTCACTAACGAAACTAAGGAAATGTTATTGATTGTCATAACAAGGTATGAACTGTATGACCTTGAAAAGATCATCAAGGAAGTGGATCCACACGCATTCACAAACATCATAGAAACGTCAGGAATTGTTGGGACTTTCCGCAGGGAATGATATTAATGAAAAATCAAGGCCATTACACTTCTATTACCAAAGGAGGTATTTCGGCGTTTTAAGTTTATTGCCTGTACAAAACGGCTAATTCTAATACTGTAGCGCCGATTTAAAACCTTATGAAGGAGTGATTAAAATGGCTAACGACGAAAAAATGAGCAGGCAGGAAGCAGGCCGTAAAGGCGGGGAAGCCACTTCTAAAAATCACGACAAGGATTTTTACCGGGAAATTGGGCAAAAGGGTGGAGAAGCCACTTCGGATAATCATGATAAGGAATTCTATCAGGAAATTGGACAAAAGGGCGGGGAAGCCACTGCTGATTCCCATGGTGAAGATTTTTATAAGGAGATCGGTGAAAAAGGCGGTAAGGCACGAAATAACAATTGATGAAAAACAAAGCGTAAGCCTCCAGGAATCCCTGGAGGCTTTCACATTATTTAGAGTGATTTTCCAGCTCTTGCTGGAGTTCTCGCAATTGTTCTTTTTCAGCCTCGTTCGTATTGGCAAAGGCTGATGAAAGAGCGTTTTTAGCGATTTCCTCTGTCTTATGCTGGTCACCGTCATGCTCAGAGTGGAGAGCTTCTTCAACAAATTCCCTAGCCTTTTGGAATAATTTGTTTCCCATTAGAAGCCACCATAGCTTTGTTCAGACATAATTCTTAACCTGTCTTTTTCTGCCTCTTCAAACGTAGTGTGATAAGGGATTTTTTCGGCATGCCTGGCAACACTTTCTTTGCCCTGCTGTACAAATCGTTTAGATTTACTGCTTTTACCCATTCTTATCTCCTCCGATTCTGAGCGTTGTCGACAACGGAATAGATCTGTTGTCCATATTAGTTTGGCTTGAAAGTTGAATATTATGAAGGTAAAAAATGACGAATTAGGCTTTCAAATTGAATTTTTCTTCGAGGAAGACGGCTATACCATCTTCTTCATTCGTCAATGTCGTCGTATTTGCTACCGTTTTTACTGGTGAGATCGCATTTCCCATGGCCACCCCGGTTCCCGCATATTCGAGCATTTCCAAATCATTATCTTCATCACCGAAAGCGATTATCCTGTTTTGAGGAATTTCCAGATAGTTGGATACGCGTTTTAGCCCTACGGCTTTACTTAACCCGCTTTTTATTATTTCGATGATATGAAAAGGCTCTGCCCAGCGGCGGTGATCGACCAATTCTGCATGGACATCGGATAGATGCTGGCGAATCTGCCCTACGAATTCACTATCTGTGTGAATCAGCATCGAAGTTGGGGAATCCTGAAGGTAATTGCGTAAATCACCTGTCTTCATGATCGGATTTCCTAGATTGAACATGTTCATCAACTTTTCATCATGATAATGGACATAAACTTCATCCCGGACTTCAGCGATGATGTTATGATATGTAAACTGATCACACGCTTCGACAATTTCTTTCGCAACATTTATATCCAATGGAGAGTGGTATACCCCCCAGCTAGTATGTAATGGGTGATGGACGAAAGCGCCATTGAAATTAACGATTGGTGTAGTCAGCCCCAGTTCCCGGTAATAAAGTTCACTTGAGCGAAAGGGGCGCCCGGTGGCGATCATAACCTCGTGTCCATCTTCTTTAAGTTTTAGGAGTGTTTTTTTAGTCCTTGAAGAAATTGTTTTGTTATCTGTAAGTAAAGTGCCATCAAGATCCAATACGATTAAATGTTTCTCAGTCATGTACACACCTTCTGTTCTTTTTGATTTCATTATATGCAAATATTGTTAAGCCTATTTTAAAGTAAATGTAAATCTTTTTCATTCTTTATGCATTCCTGTATGATATTACTATATTCAGGATTATGATAATTAAAGCGAAGCTCAGATTTAAAGGTAATGAATTCCATTTTGATAATGGATTGAAAAGACCGGAACAAATTATTCGGAGGGGTTAACTTGATAATAATTGAAAAAGAACTAATTGGACAAATTCCTGTCTTGCACTTAGGGAAACAAACCACTTTCAATCAGGAATTGCCGCTTATTATTTTTATACATGGTTTTCAAAGTGCAAAAGAACACAATCTGCACTATGCTTATTTATTGGCTGAAAAGGGGTTTCGTGTGCTTCTACCCGATGTGATTCATCATGGGGAAAGGGAAGCCGGTTTAAGTGATTCTCAAATGATGCCCCGTTTTTGGGAAATGGTTTTACAAACAATCCAGGATTTATCTTTGCTGAAGGATGATTTATTCTCCCGAAAATTGATTGATCCCGACAGAATTGGCGTGGCAGGTACTTCAATGGGGGGAATAGTTACTAATGGGGCTCTGGCTGCATATGAATGGATTTCCGCCGGAGTCAGTTTAATGGGGAACCCATCATATGTCGCGTATGCAGAGCTCCAAATGGAGGAGATTAAGAAAAGGAAAGTTGATTTCCCTGTTACTGATGAGGAAGTTGCGAAAGTGATTGAACAGCTCAAGCCATTTGATTTGAGTCTAAATCAGGATAAGCTTTGCGACCGACCGCTTCTTTTTTGGCATGGTGCCAAAGATCCGGTTGTACCTTATCAGCATGCATACCGTTTTTATGAGGGGGTCAAAGCAGGGTATGGCAAGGCGGATGAAAAAATTGATTTTATCCTTGACCCTAAGGCTGGGCATAAGGTCAGCAGAGAAGGAGTGCTTAAGACAGCGGACTGGTTCGCGAAACATTTACTGTCTGCTGTGCAAAATGCTTAAGTACTCACTCGAAATCTGTTATGATGCTTATACGGACATAATGATGAAAGCGACAAACTAGAGATTTTCCATAAAAGGAGTGAGTGAAGTGGATCAAGATACAAAAGACATTATTCTTGGAGCTTTGGAGCAGGTCATTGACCCTGAGCTTGGTATAGATATCGTTAATTTAGGCTTGGTATATGATGTGGATATGGATGAGGAAGGTCTGACCACCGTTACGATGACATTGACAGCAATGGGCTGTCCGATGGCTGGGACGATCGTCGATCAAGTTAAATTGGTTCTGGAAGATATCCCCGAGGTCAAGGAAACGGACGTGAAGTTAGTCTGGAGTCCGCCATGGACGAAAGACAAAATGTCCAGATATGCTAAAATTGCATTAGGTATCAAATAATAACTCTGTAATAGAAATGAAAAGCCAGTCAAAAAAAGTGAACCCATTCAAGGAGCCACTTTTTATGGTCTGGTTTTTTTCTAATACTTTCGGCTAGGAGTGGTTAATTGAACAGTCAAATTAAAGATTCATTGGACAGGCCACTAAGGGATTTAAGGATTTCAGTCATAGATCGCTGTAACTTTCGCTGCCAGTATTGCATGCCTGCTGAAATTTTTCACGAGAATTTTCAGTTCCTGCCTAAAAGTGAGCTATTATCTTATGAGGAAATTGTAAGGCTTTCTAAAATCTTCGCAGGCTTAGGGGTAAAAAAACTAAGGTTGACTGGCGGGGAACCATTACTCCGAAGAGATCTTAGCACTCTGATTTCAAATCTCGTTAAAATTGAAGGTATTGAAGATATTGGACTGACCACGAATGGGGTCTTCTTGAAAAAACATGCCGTAAATTTGAAGGAAGCTGGTTTGCAGAGGGTGAATATCAGCTTGGACAGCCTCGATGACGATCTTTTCAAGAAGATGAACGGCAGGGATATCGGCATAAAGCCCGTAATAGAAGGCATCGCTGCTGCTAAAGAAGCAGGGCTTGGCGTTAAAGTGAATATGGTAGTCAAAAAAGAAACCAATGAATCTCAAATCCTGCCGATGGCCCGATTTTGTAAAGATGAGGGCCTTCAATTACGCTATATAGAATTCATGGATGTCGGACATACAAATGGCTGGCAGTTAAAGAATGTCATTACGAAAAAAGAACTGCTTGCAATGCTCCAAACCGAATTCGATCTCGAACCAGTTGAAGAAGATTATTTTGGAGAGGTCGCAAAACGCTTCCGCTATAAGGGTACTACTGCAGAAGTAGGCTTCATTACCTCGGTTTCCGAGTCTTTTTGTTCAAGTTGTACACGTTCACGTCTTTCTGCTAATGGAAGTTTATATACATGCCTGTTTAATGGAAAGGGACATGACTTGAAGTCATTGCTCCGTTCCGACATGACCGATGAAGAATTGACAGGGTTCATCATTTCACTTTGGAACCGTAGGGACGACCGCTATTCGGATGAGCGTGCAGCGGGAACGGTGAAGAAACAGGAAAAAATCGAAATGTCATTCATTGGCGGATAATTCGTCTGAATGAAAAATTAAGGGATGGCAGCTATGCCATCCCTTTTTTGTATAGTTGTCAGGACCTGATGCCGGTCAATGGGGAATCCATGTTTATACTTTTTTTATGCATTTTTATTTAGGATACAGGTAATGAAAATGATTCAATGGTCCTAGGGATGGATTAGTCTGAAATAAATTCCATTCATTATTAAGATATTAGGGCTTTATGTATTGCTGCTTTTTATGGAAAAGGATTCAATCGATTGTACAGATTTCTATTGGACAGTTTTCACAGTCGATTTCCTGTTTCAAATAGTCAAAGTCAAGAATCGTAATGCGGCCCTTTTTAATGGAGATGACATTGTTTTTCCTTAATTGAGCGAGCATTCGATTGACTACTTCGCGGGATGTGCCGCAAAAGTTGGCGAGTTCTTGGTTTGTAAAGGGAAGATTGATAACTTTGCCGTCTTCCGCTTCAGTGCCATAGCTATTTGATAAACGGATGAGGGTGGAGTAAAATGCACCTTTCTTACCGTGCAGGAGCATATCGCGGAATTTAGCCTGATTTTTACGGTTTTGAGCGGATAACCATGTCATCATCTCGACTGCGAGATGGCTATCGGAGGCGATTTTTTCTTCTAATGCTTCTTTGGAAATAACCGCGACAGTACCATCTTCCATCATTTTTGCATTCATCATATATTTAGGATTTTGAGAAAATAAGACTGTCTCCCCAACCAAATCATTCTCCGAACTAATGCGTATAGTTAATTCTCGACCGTCGGGAACAACCTTACTCACTTCTACTTTCCCATTTATAATGTAATACAAGTCACTTGCTGGGGTGCTCTCATGAAAAAGGTAGCGCCCTTTTTCCATATGTTTAATTTGTTGTTTATTATCTAAAATTGCTTGCATCCGATTGGATAACGATAATTCATTCATGCATATGACCACCTTTCAGAAACCGTCATTACTCAATTACTACCTTTGATTTAAACGGAAAAAACCCTAGTAGTCAACAGCTTTGGATAATTCTAGGAATTTCGTTGGATAATATTTCATTTAAAATTTATGTTTATAATTTTATAAAAATACATTTGATTTTATTTTTATTCAGTCTTATAATAATAGAATCAAAGATTGACAGAGGGACCTGAAATTATAGGAGATGGTTTTATGAACGTATCAATAGTAGGTGCAACGGGTTATGGAGGAATGGAACTAATAAGGTTTTTGAATAATCATCCGCAATTTAAAATAAAATCATTGCATACTTCATCCCAATTTGGTCGAAATTTATATGAAGAAAATGCACATTTAATGCATATGAAAGATACATTAGAAGAAATCGACCCGGAAGCGATTGCAAAAAAATCAGATATTGTATTTCTTGCAACTCCTTCGGGCGTTTCATCGCAATTGATTTCGGAATTTTCTGACCTGGACATTAAAGTGATCGACCTATCAGGAGACCTTAGGCTTCAAACTCCAGGTGAATACGAAAACTGGTATAAAAAGCCGGCAGCGCCTCAGCATATTATTGAAAAAGCCGTATACGGATTGGCTGAATGGAATGCCGGAGCTATAAAAAAAGCGAAGATCATTGCAAATCCTGGGTGCTACCCAACCGCATCACTATTAGGTCTCGCCCCTTTATTCACTGAAGGATTGGCCGGAGCGGATGCCGATGTGATCATCGATGCAAAATCCGGGGTTTCAGGAGCGGGTAAATCACCTTCCGCAGTCACCCATTTTAGTGAAATGAATGAGAACTTTAAGATATATAAGGTGAATCAACATCAACACATACCGGAAATCGAGCAACAGCTTGGGCGATGGTCATCAGGTTTACAGCCCATTTCCTTCAATACCCATCTTGTCCCAATGACAAGAGGGATTATGGCAACGATGTATATAAAGGTAAATCGGGAAACCTCAAATGTTGAATTAAAGGATTTGTACGAAACGGTTTACGAGAGACACCCATTTGTCCGGGTACAGCCCCTTGATCGCTTTCCATCCACGAAACAAGTATACGGATCGAACTTTTGCGACATTGGCGTCGATTATGATGAAAGAACAGGTAAGGTAACGGTGGTTTCGGTTATTGATAATTTAGTGAAGGGTGCCGCAGGGCAGGCCATTCAAAATGCAAATATATTAATGGGACTAGAAGAAACGGCAGGACTATGGAACAGTCCGTTATATCCGTAAACTATGGAGGGAACCAATGAATACACTACAGCCAGTTGAAGAAATCAAACAAATTCAAGAAGGAAACATTTTAATGCCCCAAGGGTTCAAAGCGTCAGGTGTCCATGCAGGATTACGCTATTCTAAAAAGGACGTTGGCATCATTTATACCGATGTCCCAGCATCAGCCGCGGCCGTTTATACACAAAATGTCGTTCAAGCCGCTCCAATCAATGTAACGAAAGACAGTATTGCCGTTACTGGAAAACTTCACGGCATTGTAGTGAATAGTGCTTGTGCGAATGCTTGTACAGGTGAACAAGGTTTAAAAGATGCAAATGAAATGAGGAAGCTTGCGGCTCAAAAGTTCGGTTTGGAGGACCATTCATTTGCAGTGGCTTCAACGGGAGTCATTGGGGAATTCATGGAAATGGAGAAAGTAAGAAACGGCATAGAGGCATTGCAGCCAGAAAATACACCTGAAGCTGCTGAAGCTTTCGGTACCGCCATTTTAACAACGGATATTGTAACGAAGAGTTGTGGTTATGAAACAATCATCGACGGTAAAACCGTGAAAATGGGCGGTGCTGCCAAGGGTTCGGGAATGATTCATCCGAACATGGCCACAATGCTAGGTTTCATTACGACGGATGCCGTCATTGAACCACATGATTTACAGCAAGCATTATCCTCGATTACCAATGATACATTCAATCAAATCACGGTTGATGGCGACTGTTCAACGAACGACATGGTGTTAGTGCTCGCGAATGGAGAAGCGAACAATGAACCTTTGACACCTGACCATCCAGAATGGTCCATCTTCCTGGAATTATTAAAACAAACTTCCGAAAACCTCGCCAAACAAATTGCGAAAGACGGAGAAGGTGCGACTAAACTGATAGAAGTGAATGTTCATGGCATGCATACGAAACAAGATTCACAGATGATGGCGAAGACGATCGTCGGTTCAAATCTTGTGAAAACGGCAGCTTTTGGAGCGGATGCAAACTGGGGACGAATCATAGCTGCAATGGGAAGAAGCGGAGTGGGATTCAATCCGGATCAAACAACGATCGTTTTTGGTGATATCGTCGTACTTAAAGACGGTGAGCCGATTATGTTTTCTGAGGAAGAAGCCAAAGCATACTTGGAAAATGAAAGTATCATCATTCATGTTTATTTGAAAGATGGTAATGAATCAGGCACGGCATGGGGCTGCGATTTAACCTATGATTATGTGAAAATAAACGGAAGCTATCGTTCGTAAGAGGTGAAAAGTATGAACATATTAGTCATAAAGTGCGGCGGCAGCATCATCAATGAGTTATCGGAGTCGTTTTTCAATAGTATTAAAGAGTTACAAAACCGCGGATACCATATTGTCTTTGTGCATGGGGGCGGACCTGATATAAATACAATGCTTGAAAAATTTGAAATTGAACCAGTATTTGAAGATGGGTTAAGAAAAACGACCACAGAAGTGCTGGAAATTGTGGAACTTATGCTGGCAGGAAAATCGAACCGAAGCCTCGTTCATAAATTGGAAGCCCATGGCATCAAGGCACTCGGTTTAAATGGCTCGGACGGCGGAATTCTCACAGGTGATTATATCGATGAACAGAAACTTGGGGCTGTTGGAGAAATACAACAAGTCAATACGGAATTATTCGGACTTTTATTCGAAAAAGGCTATTGTCCGGTATTGACGCCCATCTCATCCACCGAAGAGGGCAATAAACTAAATGTGAATGCCGATATGGCTGCCGGGTCTGTAGCTAAGGCACTATCGGCTGACATGTGTTTATTTGTGACCGATGTTCAAGGGGTCTTGAAGAATGGGCAGATCATTGAGAAATTGAATGAAACGGAAACGAAGAATTTGATCATGGATGGAAGTATCCATGGCGGAATGATCCCGAAAGTCAATACAGCCTTGTCGGTGCTGAATAAAGGGATTGAAGAAGTGATGATCGTTAGTGGGAAAGATCATTTTTATCAAGGCGGACAATTCATCGGTACAAAATTTCTTCAGGAAGAAGGGGTATTTCAATGAGTTCTTTATTTCCTACATACGCTAGGTGGGACATTGAGCCAAGAAAAGCGTCAGGATTGAAGATTACGAGTGAAACAGGTAAAGAGTATCTGGATTTCACATCCGGAATCGGGGTTTTGAATCTTGGACATTGTCATGAGTTGGTAAAAATGGCCGTGACGGAACAACTTAATAAATATTGGCATGTATCGAACATGTTTCAAAGTTCCATACAGGAACGGACAGCAAAAATGCTGGCTGATGCCTCTGGTTTAAGTCAGGTGTTCTTTGCCAACAGCGGTGCCGAGACGAATGAGGCAGCCATAAAACTAGCACGTAAAGCTACCGGGAAAAGCAAGATTGTCACGTGTCAGCAGTCTTTCCATGGCCGTACGTTTGCAACGATGGCTGCAACGGGACAGGAAAAAATCAAGACTGGTTTCGGACCGATGCTAGCTTCGTTCGAATATGTTCCATTTAATGATCATGATGCCATGAAAGCGGCCATCGATGAAAATACGGCAGCTGTAATGATTGAAATCGTTCAAGGAGAAGGCGGCATCCATGTTGTACAGCAATCATATCTGGACGCGATTCAAACTAAATGCCAAGAACACGGAGCTCTCCTTATCATAGATGAAATTCAGACTGGGATAGGACGTACAGGAAAGCCATTTGCATTCCAGCATTTCAATATCCTGCCGGACATCATCACTTCGGCAAAGGGGTTGGGAAATGGCCTGCCAATCGGGGCGATGATTGGGAAGGAAGAGTTGTCTGTATTCTTTGACCCTGGAAGTCATGGATCCACTTTTGGAGGGAATCCAGTTAGTGTCTCAGCAGCCGAAGCTGTATTAAAGGAAATTTTCCAATCAGGGTTTTTAAAAGAAACCGTTAAAAAGGCGGAATACCTTGAGAGCGAATTGGCAAAAGCATTGAAAGGCATCGAAGAAGTGAAAGAGATTCGCGGTCTGGGAATGATGGTCGGAATTGAATGTAAACAAGATGTTCAAGTGTTTTTAATGGAATTGCAAGAAGAGGGCTTACTTGTATTGAGTGCAGGTCCTAAAGTACTTCGTTTACTTCCATCCCTGACTGTTTCCGAATCTGAGATCGATACGGCGATAAATAAAATTAAAAAAGTATTGGCAATAAAACAAACTGTCTAAATTAATTGAATTTTTATAGAATAAAATGAATAATTATGCTATTGTATATATAAATATACATCATCTAAAGAGGTGAAAATCATGAAAAGCTATCTACATTTAGAGAATGGTTCCGTTTTTGAAGGGGAACTGCTTACTACATCGACTGAAAAAACAATCGTTGGAGAGATTGTCTTTTTTACAGGAATGACCGGATATCAAGAAGTGTTGACAGATCCTTCATATAAGGACCAGATTGTCATCTTCACATACCCACTAATCGGAAATTACGGAATCAATGAACATGATTTTGAAAGTAAAAAGCCGCATGTTGCCGGTGTGATTGTATATGAAGGAAATATGAGCCATTCCCATTATCAGGCTAAATATTCAATTGGTGAATATTTAGACAAGTGGAACATTCCTCTTTTAAGCCATGTGGACACAAGAGCGGTCGTTAAGAATATAAGACAGGAAGGTTCCATGCAGGCAGTCATCACAGCTGATGAAAAATACACTGTCGTACCCAGCCTGAATGGTTTATCAGCACATGTAGCTGAGGTATCCACAAAGGTTGTCGAGAAATTTGGTGAAGGCGGCAAGCACGTTGTGATGATGGATTTCGGCTATAAAAAATCAATCTTGGATTCATTGGTCGCTCAAGGCTGCCGAGTCTCTGTCGTCCCATTCGATACGGAATTCGAGCAAATCAAGGACTTGAAGCCAGATGGTATTTTGCTTTCAAATGGGCCTGGGGATCCAAAACAGCTTGAATACCTTTTAGGAAACATAAAAAAGATCATTACGAGTTTTCCAACGATGGGCATCTGCCTCGGTCATCAATTAACGGCCCTTGCCTTAGGTGGAAATACAAAAAAAATGCTGTTTGGACATCGTGGTGCGAATCAGCCCGTGGTCGATTTGAAAACGAAACAGGTGTATATGAGTTCGCAGAATCATAGTTATGAGGTTGATGAACCGAGCTTGCAAGGAACATCGCTTCAAGTGAGATTCAGAAACGTGAATGATAACACGGTTGAGGGACTCATGCATGAAGACTTGCCAATCTTCACTACCCAGTACCACCCAGAGGCAAATCCAGGACCTATCGAGAGTTCATTACTATTCAAAGACTTTGTACAAATGATAAATGATTATAGCGGGAGAGAAAAAGCTTATGCCTAAGGACGACACGATACAGACCATTTTAGTGATTGGTTCGGGGCCGATTGTCATCGGGCAGGCCGCCGAATTCGATTATGCAGGTACACAGGCCTGCCTCGCTTTAAAGGAAGAAGGGTATAAAGTCATACTGGTCAATAACAATCCGGCAACGATCATGACTGATGATATGAATGCGGATGCTGTTTATTTCGAACCTTTAACGGTTGATGTACTGGAAAAGATCATTTCCAAAGAAAAGCCGGATGGCCTGCTAGCTACATTAGGCGGTCAAACAGGATTGAACCTAGCTTATCAGTTGGATGATGCTGGAATACTTGAAAAATATAAGGTCAAATTATTGGGAACTCCGATCGACTCCATCAAAAAAGGGGAGGATCGTGAGCTGTTCCGTGAGTTGATGTTTGAAATAGGTGAACCCGTTCCCGACAGTACAATTGTCCATACTCTTGAAGAAGCGCTGGCTTTTGCTGACAAAATCGGTTTCCCCATCATCGTTCGTCCCGCTTATACACTCGGCGGAACTGGCGGCGGTATTGCCGATTCACCGGAAACCTTTAAGGAACTTGTACGGGGCGGACTGCAAGAAAGCCCAATTACACAATGCTTGATTGAAAGGAGCATAGCTGGTTTTAAGGAAGTCGAATATGAGGTTATGCGAGATGGCAACAATACGTGCATCACTATCTGTAATATGGAAAATATCGATCCGGTAGGGATCCATACAGGTGATTCGATCGTCGTGGCACCATCACAGACTTTATCGGACGATGAGTTTCAGATGCTGCGTGCCGCATCCATTAAAATCATCTCTGCTTTAGGGATCATAGGCGGATGTAACATTCAATTTGCACTTGATCCGAATAGCAAGCAATATTATTTAATAGAAGTGAACCCGCGCGTCAGCCGTTCATCGGCACTAGCTTCAAAAGCAACAGGTTATCCCATAGCCCGCATAGCGGCAAAGCTCGCTGTCGGCTACGATTTATCGGAGCTCATCAATCCTGTAACGAAAAGCACATATTCAAGCTTCGAACCTGCGCTTGACTATGTAGCGGTGAAGTTCCCGAGGTGGCCATTCGATAAATTCACGACCGCCGACCGCAAATTGGGAACACAGATGAAGGCAACTGGTGAAGTCATGGCTTTACACCGCAGCTTTGAGGGGGGAGTCCAAAAGGCCGTCGATTCTTTGGAATTGAAAACGATTGGGCTGCAGCTATCATCACTGAAAAATAAAACCGTTCCTGAACTTTGGGGAAAGCTTGCCGAAAAATCGGATGAACGAATCTTTGTCATTTTTGAAATGCTCAGAAAAGGCGTGACGATTGAAGAAATTCATGAAGCGACAGCCATAGATTATTTCTTCCTTAAATCCTTTGCTTCATTGATCCAAAGCGAAATGGAGATTGAAGCTAAGGCAATCGATCATGTAACAAGGGAAGAACTTCAGTCATACAAGGAAAAGGGCTTTTCAGACCGCTATCTTGCTTCCGTATGGAAAGTAAATGAGATGGAGTTGAGGGCACACAGGAAATCACTAAGTGTTACGGCGGTCTACAAAACGGTTGATACATGTGCAGCCGAGTTCGAATCACATACAAACTATCACTATTCAACATATTTTGGTGAGAACGAACAGCAAAAAACGGATAAAAAGAAAGTCTTGATGATTGGCAGCGGCCCGATCCGCATCGGGCAGGGAATAGAGTTTGATTACTGTTCAGTTCACGGTGTTTATGCACTCCAGGATGAAAATGTTGAAACGATCATGATCAATAATAATCCGGAAACGGTAAGCACGGATTTTGCGACAGCAGATCGCCTTTATTTCGAACCGTTGACCCTTGAATATGTTCTTAATGTAATAGAAGCGGAAGACATAAAAGATGTTATCGTCCAATTTGGCGGGCAGACTGCGATAAACCTTGCTAAAGGCCTGGAAGAATACGGTGTCAATTTGTTGGGGACATCCTTCGACACGCTTGATCAATTAGAAGATCGTGATCGTTTTTATCAGCTTCTTCAAAAACTGGATATCCCCCATGTACCAGGTTCAATGGCTAATGGAGAAGAACAATTAATTTCCCGGGCAGAGGCCATCGGCTTTCCGGTACTCTTACGCCCATCCTATGTAATTGGCGGCCAGGGAATGGAAATCATCGGCTCCAAAGAAAGCTTGTTGAATAGAATCGCTAATGGAACGGCACTAGTCTATCCCGTGTTGATCGATTCCTATATTCCAGGGAAGGAAGCCGAAATCGATTTGATTGCTGATGGAAATGATGTTTATATTCCCATCATTGCCGAACATATAGAAAAAGCAGGCGTCCATTCAGGAGATAGCATGGCCTTATTGCCAGCTCAATCCTTAACGGATGATATTAAAGATAAAATGACTCTTTATGCTAAAAAACTAGTTAGTGAACTTGGTTATAAAGGTCTTATGAACATCCAATTCGTGATCGAAGGAAATAGTGTATACGTATTGGAAGTGAATCCTCGTGCAAGTCGAACAATCCCAATCATCAGTAAAGTGACCGATGTAGCTTTGGTGCAAATAGCGACAAAAATATTGCTTGGGAAATATTCATTGTCGAATGCTTTCGAAAAAACGGGCTTAATGGATGAAATTCCATATGCAGTTGTCAAATATCCCGTATTCTCTACTTTTGCACTAAGC
Organism: Peribacillus sp. YIM B13477; assembly: GCF_042787955.1. Lineage (NCBI taxonomy): Bacteria > Bacillati > Bacillota > Bacilli > Caryophanales > Bacillaceae > Peribacillus > Peribacillus sp. YIM B13477. The sequence continues at coordinate 526,344 of NZ_JBHZPD010000002.1, read as the reverse complement.
GGACTTGATTCGAAGGTAGGTCCGGAAATGAAATCAACAGGTGAAGGAATCGCCATCGGGGAAACGGTAAATGAAGCATTGACAAAAGTGTTCCATGCTCAAAAAGCTAATCATACCACAGGCGTTTATCAATCAGAATCAGTTCAATTAAGTGAAGACCTGTTAGTGCAAATCAAAGAAGCAGGTTTGACATTGGGGAATTCAGATTTTAATGAATGGTTAAATGAAGGAAATGCGGCGGTCGTTTTGGCATATGGAACAACGGAGGAAGATAAGCAGCTAAGGTTACTTGCAGCGAAATACCGACTGCTTGCTTTTACGGAAGAAGAGACGTTCAAGGCCTATCTGCAATCGGTGGAGAATGCCGATCCAGGGGTTACCTCTCTTCAGGAATGGCTTATACCATATTCGAAAGGAGTGTCACACGTATGAGTTCAATGACGGCACCGACACAAGCTAAGATTTTAAATGGAAAAGATTTTTTGACCATGAAAGAGTCCACACCAACGGCAATTGCAGATTTGTTAAAGCTAGCGCAGACCATTAAAGGCAAATTGCAAGCAGGTGAAGAATATACGCCTTTAAAAGGGAAAACGCTGGGGATGATCTTTGAAAAATCTTCTACCCGTACCCGTGTTTCTTTTGAAGTGGGCATGATGCAACTTGGCGGGCACGCTTTGTTCCTAAGTGGCAATGACTTGCAAATTGGACGTGGTGAAACAATTTCCGATACTGCAAAAGTTCTTTCTGAATACATTGATGGCATCATGATTCGTACCTTCGAGCATGAAAAAATCCTGGAATTGTCAGAAAATGCTTCTATCCCAGTCATCAATGGGTTAACAGATCTTGCACATCCTTGTCAGGTACTTGCAGACTTCTTGACGATCATCGAGATAAAAGGGCAGTTAAAAGGCTTGAAGATGAGTTATATCGGTGATGGCAATAATGTTGCGAATTCATTGATGGTAGGCTGTGCAAAAATGGGAATGGATTTTTCCATTGGGTGTCCTGACGCCTACAAACCTGATGAAAAGGTCGTCGCCTATGCTAAAAAAGTGGCAGAAGAGACTGGCAGTGAAATTTTGGTGACAACCTCAGCTTCGGAGGCCATAAAGGATGCGGATATCGTCTATTCGGATGTTTGGACTTCCATGGGGCAGGAAATCGAGAATGGTATCCGCTTAGAAGCTTTTAAAGATTATCAAATTAATGGTGAGCTAGTAAAACTTGCTAAAGAAGATTATTTATTCATGCATTGCCTGCCTGCACATCGGGAGGAAGAGGTTACGGCTGAAGTCATCGATGGTCCTAATTCCGTCGTTTTCCACCAAGCCGGAAATCGCCTTCATGCCCAAAAGGCGGTCCTTGTGGACTTAATGTCTTAACCAAAAAAGCTTACCTCAGAGATCAGTCACTCAGTTTGTAGAAAAAAAGGTTTCGGAATGGTCTCATTCCGAAACCTTTTTGATTTTATTTGTAGCAGTTAGAGAATAATAACTGGATCAATACTTGGGCACTCTACCTCTAAAACATATCTCCCATCAAGTTTAAATGAAAAAGACACTAATTGTTGCCTTCATTTTACTTTTACGAAACAAATGGTTCTATGGTACCAGTTGATCTAAAGTAATCATTTCAAATTGATCTTGCTAAAATAGAACCATGGTTAGAAAAGCATCCCTATACCTCGAGTTTTAATCCATCTATATTAAAACAAAAAAGACTGCAGGTAAAAGGCTCTATCCTTAATGTTAAAACAAAGTTAATTGGAGCGGGTGCTCGAGATTCCTGCGGGAAAAGCGCGTCCAAGGGAGACTCCGTAGTCGCAATGGCGCCGAGGGCGGACCGCCCCGGAAAGCGAGTGCCCTACGTTCCAATCGACGGTCAATTTTTAAAAACTTAAAAAGACGTCTGCTCAGAGAACAGACGCTTTTTAATTCAGCCGAATTTCCTGTATGTTCCTAATTTTTCTGACATGAAAGGTAGGAACCTGGTAATAATAACAGGGAAAGCATGTAAAGGGGTGAAATCTATGGGGCAAAATCGTCAATTTAAGCCAGGTCAGAAGGCACCGAATAATGGGACATACGTAGAAATCGGTGAAACGGGCAGCACGGTAGTGAATCCGAAAATGGTAAAGCTGGATGCAGGGGATTCTTTTCCTGAAACATCCAATCATAATCGGATATGGACCTATAAGCGAAAGCCATGAAACATCAAAAAGCAGGAAAAAGGAATGGTCGCCATCCTTCTTCCTGCTTTTTTTCTATTCAGCGGAATAACCGAATATATTCGAGATTTCCAAACAGCTTTTCCTTAAATAGACGCTTAAAGAATCTTCATAATGATCAGGAATGTTTTCGGTGAACCCAACGGCAGTGATTGCTCCCAACAATTCCGAATTATAATTAAAAACCGGAATGGACATGGAGGAAACGGATGGTACAAGAGGCTCTTTGGCAAAAGCTATTTTGTATGTCCGAATTTCATCATATTCATTCGTTTCATTAAGGAACGAGCCCGTAACATTACGATCTTTTTCAATCCATTCCGCCGTCAAGGAAGGATCCTGAAATACAGTGAATACCTTTCCGGAAGAGGATGATGGCGGAAGTCGTGTACCTAACTGTGCCCCAATGTTTAAGTTTTGATTGGAATTCCATATTTTTGCCGTGATTGGTCCATCATATGTCCAAACGGAAAAAAGGACCGTGCAGGAAGTATGGTGACTGATTTCCTGTAAATAAGGAGTTATTCTGCTCGTTATATCCTCATTTCCTATCGCTGCCATTCCGTATTGAATCAATTTGCTCCCAAGGTGATACATACCGGTTGTCTTATCGCGATATAGTAACTCTAGTTGAGTCAAAGTATTCAAATACTTATAGAGGTTACTTTTCGTTATCTCCGTTAATTCCTGAATATCAGAGAATCTTAAAGGAGTTCTGTGGGAAGCAAGTAAATCTATGATGCTCATCCCTATTTGTAATGATTGAATCGTCGAACCGGATTTTACGATTTCCATAAATCAATCTCCCTAATCTGTTTTAATTTAGGTCTAGTATATCAGAATATGTAAAATATACATGAAAATCAGCAGAAAAACCGCCATCTGCTTGAAGCTATCAATATACGTTCCTATTAAATGAATAATGAACTTTTTGATTCCGCAGTACTGATAATGGTGTAGATGATAACATTTGCACAAAAATTTGCAATACTTTCTTGACAATATTCCGAAAATTAAGTTATCATTTATATAAATAGTGAACAATGTTATCTATAAGTGAAATAAATAAGGTGTATGTCATTCAAATTCTGGTTTGCGAAGCAAATCCAACAGAATTAGGATGTTGGCATCAAAAAGAGGTTTTAAAAAAATCCAGATTAATAAAGGAGAATGAATATGAAATTAGTAACGTTCAGCATTCAAGGATTTAAACGCATCGGTGCAATTTACCCGGAAAATGTAGTCGTTGACTTGAACTATGCCTATCAAGCGCTACTTGAAAGCGAAGGGAAACTTCGCAGTGAACAAATTGCTGACGCTTATGTCCCTGCAACAATGGAGGAGTTTTTACAGGGAGGGAATGAAAGCCTTTCCATCGCGCAAAAGGCTGCGGACTACGCTATTAACAATCGTGATTCCTTCAGACATCAATTGGTACATGAAATTGAAAATATAAAGCTTGATGCCCCTGTCCAAAAGCCAAGCAAAATTATTTGTGTCGGCCATAATTACCGTGAACACATAGCTGAAATGGGCCGTGAACTGCCGCCATTCCCTGTAGTATTCGCAAAGTTCGCCAATACAGTTATCGGTCCCCAGGATGATATACCGTTTTTCCCAATCTCGGAACAACTGGATTATGAAGCGGAATTCGCTTTTGTTGTCGGACAAAGGGCACGTAATGTTTCAAAAGAAGAGGCTCTTGATTATGTAGCTGGTTATACAATTGCGAATGATGTCACTTACCGTGATATCCAACGGCGTACACTTGAGTGGCTACAAGGGAAAACGGTTGAAGGAAGTGCTCCGATGGGGCCTTGGTTAGTCACTTCCGATGAACTGTCCGATCCATCGGGCTTGAATGTCCGATTAACGGTAAATGGTGAAGAACGCCAAAAAACGAATACTTCCAACTTCGTATTCGATGTGAAGTATCTAGTTGAATTCCTATCGAACTTAATGACTCTTGAACCAGGTGATATCGTACTAACAGGAACACCGGGTGGGGTAGGAGTAGCCCGTGATCCACAAGTGTTCTTGAAAGATGGTGACGTTGTCAAAATCGAAATCGACAAAATAGGTTATCTTGAAAACCGTGTGAGACGTGTCGGGGAGGGAGAATAAAATGGCTTATCAGGAAATCGGGACATCAATCCAATCAGTGCAACAATCCATCGACCATATTCTTGAGACAACGGCAAACCTACCGGAAGAAACGATCCGATTTAAACCGGCAGAGGATGAATGGTCAATCATGCAGATACTTTCCCATTTAGCTGAAGCCATTCCTTATTGGTTAGGTGAAGTGGAAACTGTAATAGCGATGCCTGGAGCCGGATGGGGGCGTGGATTGCAAGATCCAGCCCGATTGGCGGCGGTTACCGATACTGACAAACTTGCTGTGGATGATGTCATGAAGCAAGTGGAGGAGCTTAAATATAAAGTGGAGAGCGGTCTCGGGAATTTAGATGAAGAAACACTATCCAAAGAATCGCCACACCGGAATTTCGCTAAATTCGGAAACAAACCAGTTTCTTATATAGTCGATCACTTCATCGATGAGCATGTTTTAGGACATTATGATCAAATTAAGCGAAATCTTTCTAAAATCCATTGAGGCAAGATAAAAAAGAAAGTAGGGATTAATATGGCTGAAAAATCGGAATACATGAATAGTACAATCGTAAAAGATTTTACAAAGGATATTCAGCAGTATAACCTTGGGCCGCTGTGGGAAGCCATTCCCGCTCTGATGGACCATGAACCTAAACCCCATGCGCATGCTTATTTATGGAAAGAAGAGCTTTTGACAAAAAAATTGATGGAAGCGGCTGAAATCTTCACACCTGACCGAGGCGGGGAGCGCAGGGCGATTTATTTTCAAAACCCTGGCCTTACTTATCGCCAGCCTTGGGGATGGGCTTCGACAACACAAACGCTTTATGCAGCGGTCCAGCTACTGTTGCCAGGTGAAGTGGCCCCTTCCCACCGTCATTCCCAAAGTGCACTTCGTTTCATTACGGATGGTGAAGGTGCATACTCCATCGTGCAGGGAGAGAGGATCTTCATGGAAGAAGGCGATTTTTTGATCACGCCCAAAAACTTATGGCATGGTCATGGACATGTTGGGGAAAAACCAATGATTTGGATGGATGCCCTTGATATCCCAACCATCTATTCCATAGGCGGCACTTTCTTTGAACCATATCCAGATCGGATTGAAACGCCTAAGCGGCCGGATAATTTTTCAGAGCTCCGTTATCAAGGCGGAATGGTTCGTCCAGTATCCGACCGTTATTCACAAGTGGCACCGCTTGCCAACTACAAGTGGAAGGGCACCAAAGCAGCGATAGAAGGATTGATGAATTTCGAACCGGATCCATATGAAGGTTTTGCCGTGGAATATATCAATCCATCAAATGGCCAGACGGCCAATCCGACGATGGGGGCATGGATGCAGAAACTTCCTAAAGGTTTCCATACGAAAGCCCATCGCCATACCCATTCCACGATTTATCAAGTGCACCAAGGATCAGGATATACGGTCATTAATGGAGTGCGTTTTGACTGGTCCAAGGGAGATTATTTCGTCGTTCCGAATTGGGCATGGCATGAGCACGTTGCAGAAGCGGATTCTTACTTATTCTCGGTAAACGACATACCAATAATGGAAAGATTCGATTTGGAACAGCAACAAGCATTAGACACAAACAATGGGTATCAAAAGGTTGAAAGTGAATTCAAGCCTGTTTTGGTTTGAAAATAATCGGTTTGGAATCTTCAGCTAAGATACTAGTGAATAGATGAATGCCATTCGAATGAAAACGCTTACTATGGTAGTGATCCGCAATTTGGCTAAAAGCAAATAATATAGGGGGAATTGATGATGAACACAGAAAAAAAACCATTCATCGTTATCGGTGGGGGAATTGGCGGATTGGCAACTGCTTTAGGAATCGCAGAAACAAAACAGTATGTAAAAGTTCTAGAACAAGCTCCCGAATTTGGGGAAATTGGTGCAGGGATTCAGCTTGCAGCAAATGCCACCAACGTATTGCAGCGTTTAGGTGTCATGGATAAAATCAATGATATTGCAGTATTTCCAAAAAGATTGGTGCTGATGGACGCCTTTTCCGGAAAAGAGCTTTCCGCTTTGGATTTAGGTGATGTTTATAAAGAAAGATATGGAGCTCCGTATGTTGTTTTGCATCGTTCCGATTTGCATAAAGTATTGGCTGAAGCCTGTGAAAAGAACCCGTATATCGAACTGGTCACGAATCAAACCATTATTGAGACAGTAGAGTATGAAGGTGAAGTGACGGTTACTTCTGCCAACGGGTCCCAACATTCAGGAACTGCTGTCGTTGGAGCCGATGGATTATGGTCCAAGGCACGGAAACTTTTTGTGGAAGATCAGCCGGTCTGCTCTCAATATGTTGCATACAGGGGAGCGATCCCGATGGAGGAGGTTACGAGCCATGGGGATTTAGATGATGTATACATGTGGATTGGGCCAGACCTTCATCTTGTTCAATATCCGGTTAGAAGGGGAGAACTTTATAACCAAGTAGTGGTTTTCAAAAGTTCTCAATATACGGAAGAAAACGAAAAAACAGATCAATGGGGAAAACCGGAAGAAATGGACCGTGTATTTGCCGGAACTTGTGAGCTTGTTCAGAATGCGATTTCATTCATTCAAAGACAACGCCGTTGGCCGATGTATGACCGTTTACCAATTGATAATTGGACAAAAGGAAGAATTACGCTTATGGGCGATGCGGCACATCCGATGCTTCAATACTTGGCACAAGGCGCTTGCCAGGCTTTAGAAGATGCAGCTTATTTGTCTGATATGCTCCATAAGCATGGGAATGACATTGAACAGGCATTTTTGGAATACCAGGAGGAACGCATTCCACGTACGGCTAATGTTCAAACAAGTGCAAGAATGTGGGGGGAAATCATCCACAATACGACCGATGCAGGCATTCTGCTCCGAGATACGATCCTTGCAGGTCGGACGGATAGGGATTTCCAATTCGTCGATGAATTTCATGGTTACAATAAAACGGCCGTGAAAGCATAACCATTTTGTTTCATCCATAAAGGAATGTATCCATGTTACAAATGGGTCTGCCTTTCTTCTATATGAAGAAAGGCTCAGTTTGTAGGCAAAAGGGGTTCGGAATTAAAAAATTCCGAACCCCTTTTAAAATTCCCTTGAAATTTTGACCAAAGGATAAGAGATTTGGGCTCTCGAGCCATTATGATAAGCCATATTAGTACCTTTCCATGTCCAAGTGGATCATCTGCGTCATCATCAAGATGTAAAACCTATATATGCGAAACGCAAAGAAACGATTGAGCGTGTATTCGCAGATGCAAAAGAAAAGCATGGTATGCGTTGGACTACTTTAAGGGGACCCTGAAAAATTGTCGATGCAAGCGATGCTTACTTTCGCTGCCATTAATTTAAAGAAGATGGATCCTCATCACCTCAAGTTTTAATAGTTCTATTTTAAAACAAAAAAGACTGTAGGCAAAAGGAGTTCTATCTGAAATTTTAAACATAGTCGATTGGAGCGGGTGTGCGAGACTCCTGCGGGAATAGCGAGTCCAAGGGAGACCCCACAGGCGTAAGTGCGCCGAGGGCGGACCGCCCGCGGAAAGCGAGTGCCCTACGTTCCAATCAACGTCCAAATTTGTACAGTCTGAGCCTTTCTTCTATATGGAAGAAAGGCTTTTTCCGTTTATTTTCCAAACTACTGCATTTCTTATAACTTTCCTTTACATGGGGAGAATTAGAAGTATAATGAAAATATAAAGGTCAAAATTGGTCAAACCAAGTGGGGATTCGTTCATGATATAGATGAATGGGAGGTTTCAAGATGGATATTAATAAAATGACGGAGAGAACCCAACAGGCATTCACTGGCGGTCAGGAACTAGCCAGCGAAAGAGGGAATCCCGAGCTGACGGAGCTTCATTTATTAAAGGCCTTAATGGAGCAGGATGAAAGTTTATTAATCAGGATTTTATCGGAATCTGGTAAATCGGTGAATCAATTTGATATAGAGCTGAATAAGGAATTGGATAGATTACCGGAAGTGAGCGGGGGTGTTTCCCAGGTTTACATGTCATCCTCCCTACAGCAAATCCTGACGGCTGCCGAAAAGGAAATGCAGATGTGGGAGGATGAATACTTATCTGTCGAACATATACTGCTTGCGTCTTTGCAAGTCAATAGAACGAATGTAAACAGGCTATTTTCATCATATGGAATTGATTATGATAAAGCAAAACGGGTTATAAGCGATATAAGGGGGAATCAGCGAGTGACTAGTCAAAATCCTGAAAGCACTTATGAAGTACTGAAAAAATACGGCAGAGATCTCGTTGCTGAGGTTAAATCGGGTAAGGTCGATCCAGTAATCGGTCGAGATACGGAAATCCGTAACGTCATCCGGATCCTTTCACGGAAAACGAAAAATAATCCTGTTTTAATAGGAGAACCTGGAGTAGGTAAAACAGCGATTGTCGAGGGGTTGGCTCAAAGGATCGTCAGGAAGGATGTGCCGGAAGGTTTAAAGGATAAGACCGTTTTTTCACTCGATATGAGTGCACTTGTCGCAGGGGCCAAATTCCGAGGTGAATTTGAGGAACGCCTAAAAGCGGTGTTGAATGAGATCAAGAAGAGTGATGGGAAAATTCTCTTATTCATTGATGAATTGCATACAATTGTCGGTGCAGGAAGAACGGATGGCGCCCTTGATGCCGGAAATATGTTAAAGCCGATGCTTGCGCGCGGTGAGCTGCATTGTATCGGTGCAACGACCCTTGATGAATATCGGCAATATATTGAAAAGGATCCGGCTCTGGAACGCCGTTTCCAACAGGTTCTGGTTCCTGAACCGGATGTTGAAGATACGATTTCAATTTTGCGGGGATTAAAGGAACGGTTTGAAATTCATCATGGCGTCAGGATACATGATCGGGCAATCGTTGCAGCCTCTGTCCTTTCGAACCGATATATAACGGAGCGATTTTTACCGGATAAAGCGATCGATCTAGTGGATGAAGCTTGTGCGATGATCCGCATGGAAATCGACTCCATGCCATCCGAGTTGGATGAAATCACGAGAAAAGTCATGCAACTTGAAATTGAAGAAGCGGCCCTGAAAAATGAAGACGACCCTCAAAGCAAAGCAAGGCTGGAAGTGCTTCAAAAAGAACTATCAGAACTTCAGGATCAAGCGAATAGCATGAAATCAAAGTGGCAAATGGAGAAATCAGCGCTTCAAAAGGTGCAGGACAAACGTGAAGAGCTTGAGAAACTGCGTCATGAACTGGAACAGGCAGAGAATGACTATGACCTTAACCGGGCAGCTGAACTTCGGCATGGAAGGATTCCGCAGCTTCAAAAAGAATTGGAAGCAATGGAAGACGAATTGGAAAAGGAAAAACAGGAATCACGATTGCTTCGCCAGGAAGTGACGGAGGAGGAAATTGCCTCGATTGTGGCAAGGTGGACAGGGATTCCGGTAAGCAAGCTGGTGGAAAGTGAAAGGGAGAAGCTGCTTCGCCTATCAGATATCCTGCATGAACGCGTAATCGGTCAAGGAGAAGCGGTGGAACTCGTATCCGATGCTGTTTTAAGAGCAAGGGCTGGAATAAAAGATCCAAACAGACCAATCGGTTCATTCATTTTTCTTGGGCCGACTGGTGTCGGTAAAACCGAATTGGTAAAAGCTTTGGCAGAAACATTATTCGATAGTGAGGAACATATGATTCGAATTGATATGTCGGAATATATGGAGAAACATTCCGTGTCCCGACTTGTTGGTGCACCTCCCGGTTATGTTGGATTTGAGGAAGGCGGCCAGCTTACGGAGGCAGTTAGGAGAAACCCCTACTCGGTCATATTATTGGACGAAATTGAAAAGGCGCATCCGGAAGTCTTCAATATTTTACTGCAAATGTTGGATGATGGAAGAATAACAGACTCCCAAGGCAGAACAATCAACTGTAAAAATACGGTGATCATCATGACTTCCAATATCGGTTCCCATTTCTTATTGCAATCCAACCGGGTGGATGGTGGCATTGAAGAAGAAATAAAAGATCAGGTCTTTAAAGAATTAAGAGGGCATTTCCGTCCGGAATTTTTGAATCGAGTTGATGATATTGTTTTATTCAAACCTCTGACAAAACAAGAAATCGTTGAAATCGTAGATAAAATGGTTCATCAATTACAAGTTAGGTTAACTGAACAAAATATAGTCCTCAACGTCACAAAAGCGGCTAAGGAATTCATTGCGGACCAGGGATATGATCCGGTATATGGAGCAAGACCGCTGAAGCGTTTCATCCAAAAGCATCTCGAAACGAAAATCGCCCGTAAAATCATAGCTGGGACTGTTGAGCTTAAAGAAGGAATCACGATTGATTATGATCATGATGAATTGGTCCTCATATAAAAACGTCGCCATGCAGTTTACCCGTAAGCAAAGTATGGTATAACAAAAAGGACATCCTAAAAAGGATGTCCTCTTTTGCTTCTTAATGTTGATGGGAGTCTTTAGCTGGCCCAGCAGGCAAGATAGCAGGGATGATAAGAATCAGGATAGCAGCAGCCAATCCTAAAATCGTTCCCTGCGCAGCATCGTATGAAACTCCGATCATGGAAGAAACAACATATACAGTCATATGCACTAATAAGAATGTCCAAAAAATTGTCCAAGCATAACGCATCGAATTTCACCTCATTCCACTACATTCATTTTTATCTTACCATAATTAATATACAGTTAAAACGTGTTTTTAATAATAACCTTTAAATTATTCAATACATTAAATCATAAGAGAATTTTTTTTGGCATACAAGGTGGTTCAAAACTTCAAAAAGGAAATTATAGGGGAAAATAAAAGCAAAAATCGTCCCTGCTTGGTTAATTTAAGATAAGAAGTTAGGCGTTTCCACTGACCCTTTCTATTTTTCGTCATAAATTAATATAGTAGTAGTAATATTCCTTAAAGGAGTTAGAACGATGGAACAACGAACTTTTCAAATTGATGACCAGTGGAATATCATCTATTATCCAGAGCGGCCCAGTGGTTTTTCCGTAATGGTAATTGGAGACCGCAGTCATTTTGTCGAAAAAGACAGCAGCTTTTGGCTGCAGCATCCTGGGAGGCTGCAAATATTGGAATATTTAAAGGAATACGGATACACGCTGTTTTCATCCAATTTTCACGGAGCCAACTGGGGCAGTCCTAAAGCACTGGACCTTTCCCTTAACCTATATATTCTTTTCATGAAAAAAGAAATAGTCAATCAAAGGGTTCATATATTGGCAGAGGGGACAGGCGCACTCCTTGCCCTAAAGTTAATGAATGAACTTGGAAATAAAATTCGGTCTGTCGTATTGATTGATCCGGTTTTTTCCTTGAAAGCACAATTAGAGAAAGAAAAGGAAAATAAGTTCTTCTATAAAAAGTGGCTGTCCGAGGTTGCTGCTGCATATGAGCTTGAACCTGCAGAATGTGAGAAGCATATCCTGGACACTGAAGATTCAGTAATCGCAGAGAATATCCCCATGAAAGTGATTCAGGTTTTTGGAAGCTTACGGAAAGAGCAAGCCTCCCTTTATCGTCAAATCCAGCTGGCAAGAAAAGCAGAACTGCAGCTGACGTATATATTGCCCGAAAAACGTTATAAAATCCCCTATCAAATACAAAAGTTTTTCAATGAGAATGAAGAGATTTTATGAGAAGAGATATATTTTTACAATAGTTTGCATACGATACAGCATCTAAAAAAACTAGACGTGCCGGGTGAAGTGGGCTTGATGGCATACGAGGAGGCTGTATTTATGCAAACAAACATTGTCATTGGCACTTATCGATTTGTGGGATTCTATGTGACTCAATATTTTTTGAACCAAGGGAAAGAAGTAATTGGAATCGATTGGGATGATTCCGAAGCAAATCAATATATTATGGAAGAAAAAGAACTTGAAATAGGAAGGAATTCAAATTTTATATACTTTCCGATAAATAAACTTAAATTATTGGATATTTCACAGGAGGACACGGTGTTCATCTCTTGCTACGATATTCAAAGCGGCAAAATGGGGAAAATCGATTTTCTGATAGGCGAAATCGTTTCCTTCATTGAGAAATTCAAAAATGGCAAGAATGAAACGCCCAATTTCGTTCTTTTCATGCCCATTGAAAAAGATGTCAGTATTTTTCATTCCATATTAAGCTCGATTCGTGAAATCGATTCCGCAAAAATCATATTTTTACCGACGATTTATGGACCTTGGCAATCGGAAGGCATGAGCTTTGAAGCTGGAATCAATCAGCTTGGGCAGTCTGATATCAAAGCGGCAATTGCTGCCGAATATACCTTTGATGCTCTCTATATCACTGATTTTGTTAATGCCTTGGAAGCGGTGCTAACCTCAGGTTCTGATAGGGACATCCAATTGTGCAGCTCTATTGATGATCATTGGAATGAATGTGCCAAGCTAATATTTGGTGAAAGCATGGATTCATTCACTCCCCAACAATCAACAACTAAAATCAATAAAGGAACAATATTTGAAGTGCAATGCAAAATGGAACCGGAAGAAGGCATTGCATTACAAAAAAAACATAATAAACGATTAAACTTACTTAAAAAGTGGAGAAAGCGTGATTAAAAAAATATTTTCGTTATTTGAGAAGAACAAAACGGTATATTTGCCTCTAATCTATATGTCTTGTACTATAATGTACAAGGATAGGAAGAACATCAAAAGATATCCATGATTTTATATGTGCGCCCTTTACGAAAGGGTTCTGTGGAATTATGATATTATTGAGCTTTATTTGGGCATCACAAATCAATTGATGAATATTCAAAAGATTGGGGGGAAACGCGAATGAGTTCAGATAAAACTCTTGAATTTATGGGAATCGCCATGAAATACTTCCCAGAGGCTAAAGCGAAGCTTGAGGCAAGCGGGATTCCATTTTCAATGGAGATGGCAGAGCCATTCATGGAGCTCTTTAAAAGCGTAATGCAAGAAGCTTATGAGCTTGGCAAACAAGATGCTCAGCGTTAATTAAAGGCAGGCTGTCCCGATAAAGGGCAGCCTTAACTTTTTTATTCTTTTTTCAAGAACTTGGCAATCAATGGATCCAGATTGATTTTATCAATGGTCGGTTTGTATTGACTGTACAAGCCCATCAATGTTTCAACGCTCGCCAACAATTGCAAGTAATCAACCTTCGATTCCTCTTGCTCCGGTTCGGGTTTCCTGCCAAACATCAAATTCGAAAAATGATCATCCGGGTTTCTTTCGCGGTTGCGATTGAAAATGTCCACAATGAGTCCTCCTTTACTCCTTTTATTTATAATGTATGTCCCTGAATTTCCCCTGGCATAGGCGCTTGACCGACTTCCGAAAGAGATTTCTTTAGCCTTTCAAATTGTTAACTCTTGCAAGGAAGTCTTTTTTTATATAAAATTAGTACCAGGTAATAATAGATGATTATAATAACTCATTAAAATATAAGGGGATGGCAAGATGAATGCTGGAATACTAGGGCTTGGCCGCTACTTACCCGACAAAATCGTTACAAATGCGGATTTAGAAAAAATTATGGACACTTCTGACGAGTGGATCCGGACCAGGACGGGTATCGAGGAAAGAAGAATTGCAAATGATGATATTGATACATCAGATATGGCTTATGAAGCCGCAAAGGCTGCATTGAAAAATGCGGAAATTTCGGCTGAAGAGATAGATATGATTCTTGTGGCTACCGTTACACCTGATCAGTCGTTTCCTTCTGTCGCTTGCATGATTCAAGAGAAATTGGGAGCGATGAAGGCAGCTGCAATGGATGTAAGTGCGGCATGTGCCGGATTTATGTATGCAATGATCACGGCACAGCAATTTATTAAGACAGGTGCATATAAGCATGTGTTGATTGTCGGTGTTGAAAAACTTTCGAAAGTAACCAATTGGGAAGACCGTAATACTGCTGTCCTTTTTGGTGACGGAGCGGGTGCAGCTGTACTTGGACCTGTATCTGATGGCAAAGGGGTCCTTTCCTTTGAATTAGGCGCAGATGGAACCGGCGGGAAGCATTTATTACAGGAAGGAGATTTCATTCATATGAATGGACGTGAAGTATTTAAATTTGCTGTCCGTCAGATGGGGGAATCCAGCCTGGGTGTATTGGACAAAGCTGGTTTGACAAAGGAAGATGTGGATCTGCTTGTTCCGCATCAAGCAAACATACGCATAATGGAAGCCTCAAGGGAACGCCTGGGTCTCCCGCTTGAAAAAATGACAAAAACGGTTCATAAATATGGAAATACTTCATCAGCGTCCATTCCAATGGCCCTTGTGGAAGAAATGGAAGCCGGAAGAATCAAGGACAATGACTTAATCGTCATGGTCGGTTTTGGTGGTGGCCTTACATGGGGAGCGATCGCTCTTAGGTGGGGTAAATAAAAGAAGAAACAAATCGTAAGAGCTTTAAAAATAGGAAGGAGCCATTTTCAATGACTAATCGTCGTGTAGTTGTAACAGGTATTGGAGCAATCTCTCCAGTTGGTAATGATGCAGAAACTGGATGGAAGAATATAATCGAGGGGAAATCGGGAATAGGGCCTTTAACTCGTTTGAATGCTGAAGAATTTCCCGTTAAAGTGGCTGCTGAAATCAAGGACTTTGATATAGAAACATATATAAATCGTAAAGAAGCTCGCAAAATGGACCGTTTTACGCATTATGCAATTGCAGCTTCCGTTATGGCATATAATGATAGCAAGCTGGAAATAACCGATGAAAATGCTGCACGTGTCGGGGTCTGGATCGGTTCGGGTATCGGCGGGCTGGAGACACTTGAAACACAGCATGAAAACTTTTTAAACAGGGGATATAAACGGGTTAGCCCATTTTTCGTTCCAATGATGATACCGGACATGGCAGCCGGCCAGGTTTCTATCTTACTGGGTGCAAAAGGAATCAATTCATGTACGGTAACAGCCTGTGCAACAGGAACAAACTCAATTGGTGATGCGTTTAAAGCCATTCAACGGGGCGATGCCGATGTCATGATTACAGGCGGGGCCGAAGCGCCAATCACAAAAATGTCGGTTGCAGGCTTCTGTGCAAATACGGCTTTGTCGACAAATCCTGATCCACAAACCGCTAGCCGTCCTTTCGATCTTAACCGTGATGGTTTCGTAATAGGTGAAGGAGCTGGAATCATCGTTCTGGAAGACCTTGAACATGCATTGAATAGAGGAGCCAAGATTTATGCTGAAATAGCTGGTTATGGCTCAACTGGAGATGCCTTCCATATTACCGCTCCGGCACCAGGTGGAGAAGGCGGGGCAAGAGCCATGAAAATTGCAATTGAGGATGCAGGTTTGAATCCTGAAGACATCCAATATGTGAATGCCCACGGAACGAGTACGCCATACAATGACAAATACGAAACCATGGCAGTCAAAGAAGTCTTTGGCGACCATGCTAATAAACTTGCGATAAGTTCCACTAAATCAATGACAGGCCATATGTTAGGGGCAGCAGGCGGTGTGGAGGCAATATTCACGATTCAGGCAATCAGGGACAGCATTTTGCCTCCAACCATCAATATTGAAACACCAGACCCTGAGTGTGATTTGGACTATGTCCCGAATCAAGCAAGGAAGGGCGAAATCAATGCAGCCATCAGCAATTCACTTGGATTCGGTGGACATAACGCAACGATTCTTTTCAAGAAATATCAATAAGTTTTGAAGGAAGAGCAGATCTTTTGGGATCTGCTCTTTTTTATGTTGAAGGGAAAAGGGATATATTGTGTCATGCGCCTTCATTAAATCATACGATAGTCAATAGAAGCGGAGGTGTATGGGGAAATGGGAGTCATTTCAACCAATGAATGGATGAGTAAGGATTTCAACCGGCCGATCCAGATGATGGAAAGACTTAAAAGCACTTTCAACGATACCCTTGATGCTGAAATGATTTATCATCATTTATTGAAGCATGGCATGTATTCGCCGAATCAAAAAACAAAACTCACATGGGAAGACTTACAGGAAAACGATGTATGGGAAAAAACACAAAGCTTGTTTACAGCTTATAAGAAGCTATGGGGAGGGCCAGATGTTCCCATATATATTTTCCCGCTCATGTCTACAGGGATATGGAATAAAAAAGTTGAAACGAAATCAGGGTTGGCCTTTAAAGATAAACTATTCCTTTTTTACGGAAAGGGGATAGCCGAAAAGGAAATGGAGGCCCTGTTGATTCATGAATACCATCATGTTTGCCGTCTGCATCATTTGAAAAAGGACCAAAAAGAATTCACTCTCCTTGATACGATGATCATGGAAGGACTGGCGGAAAGAACGGTGGGAAAATATTTAGGAACAAAATATTTAGCGAATTGGACTAAGTTATATCAGGAAGATAAACTACGAGAATATTGGAGAAAGCATTTAGAGGAAAAGCACACGATAAAACGTACAGATCCTCTTCATGATGTACTTCTGCTTGGGACGAAAGGATATCCATATATGCTTGGATACTGTAGTGGCTATTACCTGGTGAAAAATTTTGAAAAACTCTCCGTGAAAAGATCATTCATTATTCAATCTGAAGAATTCTTATCAAAATAGAGCTAATATATACGTTCTTTTTTTCTAAATCTGTTTTCTAGAATAGGAATAAATTGTATGGTTCCTGCCTATACTGATTGACAAACAGAAATTTGTTTAAGTGAGGGATGAATGATGCTATATCTTCATGATGTATGGGTTAACTGGTTTGAAGGAGAAGAAAACGGCTATAATATTTGTCATTTTCATGAATGGAGGAAAGATGACGGGATCGAACTACTAGATCAAGTTCCTTTGTTGAAAGTGTCATCAACATTGTTCCACTACATAGAAAACGACTTGTCAGAATTACCTAAGCCATTGCTGAATGATGTTTATCAAAAAGCATATGCAAGGAAAAATCATGAGCGAATTCAGCTTGACTATTGTTTTATCGTGACTGACGGAAATGGAATTTTAGCTGTTGATACGATAGGTTATCATATTCCGATTAGGAAAAGCAGAATAATTCCCCGGCAGGAACAAATTGTTTATGACATGATAGAAAACCATGATGAGATGGATTACACCTTTACTGAAAAACCTACATCTGAGAAAGAATATCATATTTTGTCGCCGTCTCCCTTATTCATGAACGGTTTGACAAGAAAAGAAAGACAGCTTAAGCAATTGCTATTCATGGCCATGGACCAATTATTCACGGCGAAAAACACTGCTGAAATCCGTTATTGGTACACAGAATGGGCCCCTGAGAAATATGAAAGCATTCAAGAAATGGATTTTCAGATAGCTTGGCTTGAGTTATATGAAGAAATGAAGGAAGGCTGGTCAGAGAAGCACCTTCAACTTTGTGAAAACCTTGTGAAGGGGCAGCCTTTTTTTGAAAAGCTTTGGCAAGTGGAGGCTGGCGATAGCCCATCGATTTTATGAACAAAAAAGACGATCCGTTGAGGATAAGTCTCAGACTGTAGACAGACTTGATGAAAATCGAATCTGTCTACAGTTTTTTATGCAATTGAAAATTTGCCTAAGCCCGCGGAGGAGTGACATATTTGGTAAAAATGTGAGAAAGAATCACGAGAAGTTAATTTCTCCAAACAAACAAAAAGTTTCGGAATGATACCATTCCGAAACCTTTTTGTTTACACACTGAGACGATAAGGATTGTCTTCCTTTATCTCTTTCTGCCAAGTCCCATGCCATTATACATTTTTCTGATCATTTTATTGGCTTCAATATTCGCCTTTTCTGCACCGCGGTCCAGAATTTCATCCAATTCAGGTGAATCGATCAATGCATTATAGCGTTCTTGGATTGGTAGGATTTCTCCAAGAACCACCTCAGCCAAATCACTTTTAAAGTCACCATAGCCTTTGCCCTCATACATCTCTTCAATTTCTGAATAGGATTTTCCACTGAAAATGGAGTATATGGACATCAGGTTGGAAACACCTGCTTTGTTTTCCTTATCGTAACGGACAATTCCTTCCGAATCGGTAACTGCGCTCTTGATGTTTTTTTCGATTTGTTTCGGATTATCCAATAAGGCAATCGTCGCCTTTTTATTAGGATCGGATTTGCTCATTTTCTTGTTTGGTTCCTGAAGGGACATGATACGGGCCCCTTCTGTAGGGAGGCTGATTTCCGGGATTTTAAATATGTCATTATGCTTTTTATTGAATCGTTCAGCCAAATCGCGTGTCAATTCTAGATGCTGTCTTTGATCTTCCCCGACAGGGACCACATCTGTACTATAAAGGAGAATATCGGCAGCCATCAACGGCGGGTAAGTGAGCAGTGCTGCGGATACCCCTTCTTTGCCAGCGGATTTGTCCTTGAATTGTGTCATTCTCTCAAGTTCCCCGATATAGGATATACTCTGTAAAATCCAGCCTGCCTGTGCATGCGCTGGTACTTCTGATTGAATGAAGATGGTATTCTTTTCAGGATCCAGGCCAATGGCCAGATATAAAGCAGCCAATGTTTTAATGTTTTTCCTTAACTTGATGCGGTCTTGTGGAACTGTAATTGCATGTTGGTCAACAATACAAAAGAAACATTCATATTCATTTTGTAAGTTAACGAATTGTTTCATGGCTCCAATGTAATTTCCTAAAGTAACGGAACCGGATGGCTGAATGCCGGAGAAAATCCTTTTCAACTGCTAGTCACTCCTCTAAATACGTTTATTGATAAATGGATATTCGTTCTTCATTATTGTAAGGATAAATAGAAAATGAATCCACATTCTTTGAAAGAAATGTGCATGTTCCTTTGTGGGGAAACGCTCATTTGAATCTTGTGGAGGGCCGTTTTGTCCTGTATCGATGCCATTTTGAGAATACGAAATGTCCACTATACTGTATTTTAGCATTTATTCATATTAAATGTATAATCGAAACGGAAATCAAGCCAATAGAAAGGATTTTCCGTTTCTTTTTTTTGACATGGAAGAAATGAAGGCTTCAAGGAAAATCAAACCGTTTAACATATATCACAATGAGCAGACCATTTTAGGGAAGGATACTCACAAGGGAATACAGGATTGTGAACGTATTCTTAAGCTGAAACTTTGTAAAGCAGTTTTTTTAATTATTTATCATATATAGGAGTAAAGTTAATTGTTTGTGGTATTAAAGAAAGGGGTTTATTATATTTGTTGAATATTGATGACTGATGGCGAATGAGGTGGAGAAAATGAAACCAATGTGTAAATGGTTGATGACAGGTATGTGCATATTCCTGATTCAAAAGCCAGTTCATGCGCAAGGCATGAACGAAACCAGGCAGGTAGCATTAGAAAATAAAGAATTGCCTGCGAGCGTACCGCGTTTTGTTTTTGATTCGGGGTTGAAATTCGACTATCCGGATGCTGTACGCGGAATATATGTGACAGGGCCTGCAGCGGGTGGCAATAAACTGAATGAACTTATCAAATATGTAGATGAAACCGATTTGAATGCGATGGTCATTGACATTAAGGATGACAAGGGGAACGTAACGTATAAAACGGAAGATCCCGACTCTCCATATGCTGGGATTGGTAAAGACTACATAAAAAACCCAAAGGCAATGCTGAAAAAATTTGAGGATAAACAGATTTATCCGATTGCAAGGGTTGTCGTCTTTAAAGACTCCCTTTTGGCCAAAGAGAAACCTGAGTTGTCTTTTTTAGATGGTGAAAAGGTATGGAAGAATGGTCGAGGGGAAGCCTTTGTTAACCCATTCTTAAAAGAGGTGTGGGATTATAATGTCGGTATTGCCATTGAAGCGGCAAAGATGGGTTTTAAAGAAATTCAATTTGACTATGTCCGTTTTCCCGAAGGATTCGAAAATAAAGAAGATGATTTAAAATATGATGTCGGTGAATATGATGAAGCGAAAATGAGTCATACAGCCAAAAGGGTTCAGGCAGTTACGGATTTCGTAAGTTATGCGAGGAAGCAACTGGAGCCATACGATGTCGAAGTGTCGGTGGATATTTTTGGATATGCGGCTACATTGCCTGAAGCTCCCGGAATTGGGCAAAACTTCACAAAAATCTCTGAGAATGTTGATGTAATTTCCTCGATGATCTATCCGAGCCACTGGACATCTTATTTTGGTATCGAAAAGCCTGATTTGGAGCCTTATAATCTCGTTAAGGAATATGCGAAATTGGAGAACGGGAAGCTGAAGGAATTAAAAACACCACCTACTTCAAGACCTTGGCTGCAAGATTTTACTGCCTCATATTTAGGTGATGGTAATTACCAAAGGTATGGTAAGGAAGAAGTGGAAGCCCAAATAAAAGCATTGAATGATAATGGTATTGATGAATACTTATTGTGGAATGCAGCAAATCGATATACAAAGGGAGTAGACTATACCCCATGAAAAAAAGGATGACCCAGGAAGTTCCTTCCGGTCATCCAAAATTCTCTCTGAATTACCGCTTTTTATTCCCGCCAACTTGACTCCACCCTGACTGAATTCGTTTCGATTGATCGAAAATATGAGAGTGACGTTTCCCGCCAAACCATTTTTCACCGATGCCATTCGTCACAACGCCATTCACAGCCGTAATGCCAATAACGCAAGCGGCGACTAAAAAAAAGTCCAAAAAGTAGCTGATCATCAAAACCCTCCTAATATTTTCAAGCTATTCAAGTTCCATTGTAGAGGATAAGAAAAAATCTGGAAAGTATAAACTAGCAAATGAGGAGATTAAATTATGAATTGGTATGAAAAGCTAAACCAGTATTTCCCTATTGAAGAAATGAAGTCAAAAGAACACATAGAAGTTCTTTTAGAAGATAAGCAGGAAATATATAAAAAGGATGAAGGCCCCGACCATGTTTTATTATATGTGGAAGGGGACGAGTTTATATTCGTTGATTACCTTTTTGTATCAAAGAAATCAAGGGGTCAGGGACTTGGAAGGAAATTAATTCAAAAATTGCAAAAAAAGCAGAAAACGATCTTGCTGGAAGTAGAACCAGTACAAGAAAATGATGATGATACATTTAAAAGGCTGAAATTTTATAAAAGGGAAGGATTCAAGCACGCCTCTTCGATTTCCTACAGCAGAAAATCGCTTGCCACCAAGGAGAATACGCCTATGGAAATCTTGTATTGGCCGGCAAATCCATCTATTGATGAAGAAGATGTATTTGATTTCATGAAAGAGATTTATTCTGAAATCCATACTTACAAAGATGATGATCTTTATGGGAAATCTTATCAAGATGTAGATGATGTACTTAGCTTGAATGCAGGTCAGGAAGCCGATATTTTTAAAGAGATGGAAGTTTGACTAAAAAGGGCCGGTTGTTAACCGGCCCTTTTTAGTTTGTCGAGATCATGTTTTTTAAAAGGATAATTTGGTTAATATTCAATAAAGTCATATTGGATGTAACCTCCAATATATTGAGAAATTTGCCACACTCCTGCCGAGATGCTGGCTAGTCGATCCCCCGCAGACGCTTGCGTCGAGGAGGCAGGGCAGACAGTCGGCGGAAAGGGAGCTGATTTCTGGAATCAACTGGATCGTTTTTTAGACTGAAGACTAACTGTATTTTATTGGCATATTCTGCAGGGAAATGAATATCCATAACTTCTTGGATGGTAGATTACTCCCTTATTGCGGATTCTTTCGAATTACCTTTTTCACTTTTGGAAATATATGTGCTAAAAGAATGGTTTTTCTTGTAAAAGGAGGAATTTGCTTTTTATTAAAGAAAATATATTAACATGATCTTGTTTATTGACAAGGATTGGGGGTAAATAAAATAACGAGATAATTAAATAATCATGAGGGCCGAATTGAGAGTTAAATGAGAATGGCAGGTATGTTTTTTCAATTAGAAAATGTGGTCTTAATGTATTACATAAAAAAATGAAATAGCTATAGTACAGCTTGAACAGGAAGTTTTAAAGGATTTTTTCAAATATCAAAAAGGGTATTCATTTTAAAAAAATTAGTGTATAATAAGGAACATGAAATACTTATTTAAAATTATTTCAAATTAGAGTGGTACTTATGAATACTAATAGTAGATTTCCCCTCATAGATCACCGATTCTATATTTAGGGAGTGTGAGTAAGCATGGTAACATTATATACATCACCTAGTTGTACTTCATGCAGAAAAGCGAAAGCATGGTTAGAGGAACATGAGATTGGATATAAAGAAAGAAACATTTTTTCAGAACCGTTAACGATTGATGAGATTAAAGAAATTCTTCGAATGACAGAAGATGGAACCGATGAAATCATTTCAACACGGTCAAAAACTTTCCAAAAGTTAAACGTAAATTTAGAGAGCCTGCCTCTTCAAGAATTATATAAATTGATCAAGGAGAATCCTGGACTGTTGAGACGTCCAATTATCCTTGACGAGAAACGGCTTCAAGTTGGTTATAATGAAGATGAGATAAGACGATTTTTACCACGTAAAGTTCGTACCTTCCAATTACGGGAAGCACAACGTATGGTCAACTAATAAGGTCTTTCAAGCTCTGCCAGGAAATGTGCAGGGCTTTTTCTTTATACATATCCGATTTTCCGCTGATTTTTTTAACTTAATGACGGGGAACATAACAGGAATGATAGGCGACAGCGGTCGTTTCTTAGCTGCAACAGGTCCCTTGAACCGGTCATCATTTAAAGAAAAAATAAGAATGCAGCTCATCATGCCATGTATATAATATGACATTGACGGCAGTAAGAGTGAAATTTAATAAAGCATTATGATAGTTGCATGCGGATGTATTTTTTTATAGAATGAATGGAATATTAGGCAAACAATTGTTTTTTAGATAAGTAATGTTTTTTATTTCCCTTCTTCAAGGTTTTGTCATAAAATGATGTAAAATAGTCTGTTTTAATGACTATCATGATTTACAGTATTCACTTACGGGTAAAGAGCTTTTAAGAGCAATTTTCGCTTGGGGGTTATTATCCCTTCAAAATGAGAAAGGAAGGGAGAGGGGAATCATGGAAATCGAACGCATTAATGACGATACAGTAAAATTTTATATTTCCTATATAGATATTGAGGAAAGAGGCTTTGATCGCGAAGAAATTTGGTACAGCCGCGAGCGAAGTGAGGAACTTTTTTGGGAAATGATGGATGAAGTGCATCAGGAAGAAGAATTCATGATTGAAGGACCTTTATGGATTCAAGTTCAAGCCCTTGAAAAAGGCTTGGAAGTTTTGGTCACAAAAGCCCAGCTTGCCAAAGATGGTCAGAAACTCGAGCTGCCTCTTTCAGATGATAAGTTAAGGGATTTGAATGTATCAGACAAGATGGATACGCTTCTTGATCAACATTTTCATGGTAAAGATGAAGAAAGCGGTATGACATTCGAAGATGGCATGATTGAATTCATCACGACTTTCGAGGATTTCGAAGATGTCATTTCATTAAGCAAACGTCATGGCTTGGATGATTGGACGACTAAACTTTATGTTTATCAGAATAAATATTATCTTTATATCGAATTTTCCGAAGCGGAGATTGATGAGGAAGAAATCGATAATGTTCTAAGTCTTTTATTGGAATATAGCCAGGAGTCGCCTATAACGGTGCACATGCTTGAAGAGTACGGAAAGATAGTTATCGAAAATGATGTATTCACAACGGTCGATAAATATTTCGCATAGACTGTTGAGGCCGATTTCAGTAGAAATCGGCCTTTTCGTCTAAGGGGGTTTTTTTAGTGTTCCTGTGTTTGTTAATTGGAGGGAGTCTAGGTGAAGAATATAGTTGGCATCGGTCTGCTTATTCTCATGTTGGTCAGCACTTGGCATTTTCTATTAAATGGCGTTGATGGCGGGCTGATTTTTTATTCTAGCCTTATTTTGACCATTTTCCTGGTGATAATTGGATTCAACATTTTCCTCGAAAATCGAGATCCCATCCAGACCATAACATGGCTTGTTATTTTTTGCGCTTTCCCATTCATCGGTTTCATTTTTTACTTTTTGTTTGGCCGTAATTTTCGGAAAGATAGGATATTTCGCAAGAAGTACTTTTTGGATAAACAGACTTTCGTGAAAATAAGCGGCGAAGCGGGATATAATGAACGAATTAAGGAAATGGGCGAGCACCCTCAGCAGTTAATCACTCTTGCAAATAGGCTGGGGAATAGCCCTGTATCATTTACGACCGAAACTAGGGTTTTACGGAATGGTGAGGAGACATTTTCCAATATCATCGAAGAATTAAAAAAAGCAAGACATCATATTCATTTAGAATATTATATTGTTAGGGATGACCGCATTGGCGGACTGCTAAAAGACATCTTGATACAAAAAGTAAAAGAAGGGGTAAAGGTCCGTTTTCTCTATGATGCGGTTGGTTCCTGGAAGTTAGCTCGATCTTATATCGATGAACTGAAGAATGCGGGAGCCGAAATGGTGGCCTTTGGTCCGTTGCATCTCCCTTTATTAAATAATAAATTCAACTTTCGCAACCATCGTAAAATAATTGTGATAGATGGCTCTGTCGGTTTCATCGGCGGCCTCAATATAGGGGATGAATATTTGGGACAAGACCAGAAATTCGGTTCTTGGCGGGATACGCATCTCATCATAAAGGGGGAAGCGGTCAGGACGTTACAGCTCATATTTCTGCAGGATTGGTATTATAGCACCAACAATAGTTTTTTAAGCGATGAATACCTCATGACCGGAATGCCGAACCATCACGGATATGGCGGAGTTCAATTGATTGGCGGAGGGCCGGATAGTGAATGGACGATCATTAAAAGCATTTTTTTTAAGATGATCACTTCAGCAGAAAAGTCCGTCTGGATTGCCTCCCCGTATTTCGTTCCTGATGACAATATCTTACAAGCGTTGAAGGTGGCTGCTTTAAGTGGTTTGGATGTCAGGCTTCTCGTCCCGAAGAACCCCGATAAACGTATCGTATTTCATGCTTCGAGAACTTATTTTCCCGAATTGCTTGCTTCTGGAGTTCGTATATTTCAATATAATGAAGGCTTCATGCATAGTAAAATCATCATAGTGGATGACCAAATGGCATCAATTGGGACAACCAATATCGATATGAGAAGCTTTAACCTGAATTTCGAAGTCAATGCATTTCTTTACCGGACGGAAAGTGCTCAGCAGCTGGTGAATGATTACATGGAAGATATAAAGGTATCCAAGGAAGTGGAGATTGATGAGTTTTCCAAACGGAATTTCGGTTTGAAATTATTGGAGTCCACATGCCGGTTGCTTTCACCCCTTCTTTAGATAGTAACTCTCTTTTATGCCGATCAGGCATTTTTTTTTTCACATTAAAAGGAATCCTAAGCAAACCAGGCGAATGTAGTGGGTGAGGAGGAGATGTATGCTAACTGCGATAAATAAAGATGGGACTTGGATTACCCTCCCTGAAAAGATACCGGCAAACATGATTGATGACTGGAGAAAGTCAGCAGAATATTACTGTCCATGCTGCAAGATGGAATTGACCATCAAAGCGGGCAGTGTAAGGGTTCCGCATTTCGCCCATAAAAATAGTTCTTCATGCCGTGCTTCTTCAGAACCGGAATCCGCCTATCATTTAATGGGAAAAAGAAAATTGTTTCAGTGGTTTTTATCACATGGTTATCAAGTGGATCTAGAAGCCT
Source organism: Peribacillus sp. YIM B13477 (assembly GCF_042787955.1). Classification (NCBI taxonomy): domain Bacteria; kingdom Bacillati; phylum Bacillota; class Bacilli; order Caryophanales; family Bacillaceae; genus Peribacillus; species Peribacillus sp. YIM B13477. The sequence goes on along the minus strand of NZ_JBHZPD010000002.1, from coordinate 500,354 downwards.
ACCTTCCCGAAATTAAGAAAAGGACTGATATTTTAGTGAGGATAGGAGGTAATCGTTATGCGATAGAATTTCAATGCTCAGTTATCCCCGAGGTGGAATTCATGGAAAGGTCAAGAGCCTATCAAAGCATAGGCATTAAACCAATCTGGATCCTCGCTGCAAAAAGCTTAAAAAGGAAAAGCTTTTATGAATTCAGTATATCCCGCTTCCAATGGCTCTTCGTCACCGGCAGCTTCCATCATCCGTTTCTTTGGATGTATTGCCCAGAAACTGATCATTTATCAGTATTGAAGAACCTCACTCCTTTTACCCCTAGAACCGTCTTTGCCGAAATGACAACAGCTTCTCTAAAGCTCCTTCCTCCTAGTCGGGCATTGCCCCAAAACTGCTTTCGTTTCCCTTTTCTGCCTGTATGGAGATATAAACGAAATGGCTGGTCGCTACATCGAGTAAAAACAGCACGCAGATGCGATCCTTTTTTCGAGGCCCTGTATTTACATCATATTTCACCTGCGACACTTCCAATTGAAGTGGGTGTTCCCGTCAGAGGGATGCTGTTGATCGAAACTGCCTCAATCGAATGGCAGGCATGGTTATACATGGATGCGTTTCAAGAGAAAAGAACAGGGGAAAAGATTTATATGGCTGATATTATCCGCATTTTTAGAAAGCGTTCAAAAAAAGGGGAAATAAAGTTCAGACCGTTGCCATTGCTTCATGAAAAAGCCATCGAGTACCCTATAGATCAATATATCATGCTTTTGGAGCAATTGGGTTATCTATCAAAGCTGGAAGAAGGGGTTTTTATAATTGAAAAGGAATTTCCCCTTCCCTTCACCAGTGATCAAGCTCAAATTTTGGAAAAAGATTTCTATGATAAGCATAAATTGATGATGGAAAAGGGGAATATCCAGTATAATCAGTGATAACATCTCAATTTATCTTGAATTCAGATGAAATGGCAGGATTATTTTTGTAAATGGAGAAATAGTAATAAGAACTGGGAATTAAACAGAATGAAGCATTGCAGTGTTCAATCCGGTTTAATGAGTTAGCCCAATGGCAAGTTTCTATAGAATGGGGAGGAATTTTTATGGTACAGGAAACAAAAACGAATACATTACCTTCAAGAAGTGAAATAGCTCCTGAAGATACGTGGAGACTGGAAGATATCTTCGCAACCGAGGAAGATTGGGAAGCTGCCTTCAAAGCGGTAAAGGAAGACCTCAAGAAAGCGGAGGCGCATAAAGGGACGTTGGGAGAAAGCGCAGAAAAGCTATTTGCGGCCCTCCAACTTCAAGATGAGGTTTTCGAGAAGCTAGGGAAAGTTTATTCTTATTCACACATGCGCAATGATCAAGATACAACCAATCCATTTTATCAAGGGATGGAGGATCGGGCAAAAGCTTTATACGCACAGGCAGCGGCTGCGTTTTCATATATGGTTCCTGAACTATTGAGTATTGACGAAAGTAAAGTGGAAGGGTTTTTGGAAGAAAAAGAAGAATTGAAATTATATAAACATTCTTTAGAGGAAATTAATCTTCAGAGACCCCATATCCTATCAGCAGAACAGGAAGAACTATTGGCACAGGCATCAGAAGTACTCGATGCATCGGGTAATACTTTCGGTATGCTTAACAATGCCGATCTGAAATTCCCGACCATCAAGGATGAAGAGGGAAATGAAGTGGAAATTACTCACGGAAGGTATATCAGATTTCTTGAGAGTGAAGATCGCCGTGTACGTGAGGAGGCATTTAAAGGGGTATACAGCAAGTACGGGGAGTTCCGTAATACATTTGCTTCAACCCTGTCAGGTGAGGTGAAAAACCACAACTTCAATGCCACGGTTCGAAAATATGATTCAGCACGCCAAGCGGCGTTAAGTAATAATAACATTCCGGAGACCGTATACGATAATCTCGTTAAAACGGTCAACGACAACTTGCCATTACTGCACCGTTATCTTGATTTACGTAAAAAGGTACTGGAATTAGATGAACTTCATATGTATGATTTATTCACTCCTCTTGTTAAAGAAGTGAAGATGGAAGTGACATATGACGAGGCCAAAGATTATGTCCTTAAAGGTCTTGCTCCGCTAGGGGAGGACTATTTGAACGTTTTGAAAGAGGGATTTGAAAACCGTTGGGTCGATGTGCATGAGAACAAAGGGAAACGAAGCGGTGCCTATTCTTCGGGGACATACGGGACGAACCCTTATATTCTAATGAACTGGCAAAATAACGTCAATAACTTATTCACGCTCGTTCATGAGTTTGGGCATTCGGTCCATAGCTACTATACACGTAAACATCAGCCATATCCATACGGGAATTATTCAATATTTGTAGCGGAAGTTGCATCCACTTGTAATGAAAACCTGTTGAATGATTATTTACTGAATTCGATCGAAGATGAAAAGAAACGCATCTATTTACTGAACCATTACCTGGAAGGCTTCCGTGGCACATTGTTCCGACAAACGATGTTTGCAGAGTTTGAACATACCATTCATTTAAAAGCTCAAAATGGGGAAGCGTTGACGGCGGATATGCTTACTAAGGAATATTATGGGCTGAACAAGAAATACTTTGGCGAGAACGTGACCATTGATGAAGAAATCGGTTTGGAATGGGCTCGTATTCCACACTTCTACTATAATTACTATGTTTATCAATATGCAACTGGAATCAGTGCAGCAACAGCATTGAGCAAGCAAATCCTTGAAGAAGGAGAGCCTGCTGTCAAAAGGTATCTGGAGTTCTTGAAATCAGGAAGTTCCGATTATCCGATTGAAGTACTCAAAAAGGCCGGCGTCGATATGACAAAAGCCGAGCCTGTACAAGAAGCCATGAATGTATTCGAAGAAAAATTAAATGAGTTGGAAGAACTTTTGAATAAATAGGATGTGGATAGGACCCGAACACTTCGGGTCCTTTTCATTTTTATCTGGATGTCCGTCATAATCCTTTAAAACGATTTCTCTGATTTAAGCTATGAAGAATTATGAACAAAACAAAAAATAAAATAGGGGAGGTAAAATACAGAGGAATGAGGTCCATGATACCGAGTAGCTGGACAAATAGCGACCCTATCAAGAGTATGAGTAGAATAAAGCCTTTCAATTTGGTCACCTCCAACCTGGCAGCAGTAAAAACTCATCTGCTCATTATTAGATAGTATGTTTTAGAATAAGCAGTATTCTAAGAATATGACAATAATGTGAAGTCGCGCACAAAGTTCTTGCAAATAAGGTGTGTAATCTGCTATAGTACAGATATAGAAGTTATCACATCCCAAACATATACCCCTTTGTTTGTTCGTCGTGAAAATTTCTCCTATCCCCTTAATCGTATAAATAGGTGAAAACCCCAGCAAATTTCGTGATTTGCCGGGGTTTTTCATGTGCATGAAATATAATGGTACCGGTAGTAATAAAAGTTGAACGTAAGCTGAATGAATAAAAAGAAATGTTTAGTTATTATTGTGAAACATTTCACAAATAGATTCAATCCCATACTATATCAGCTATCAAAACACGTATGGCCTAAAAATTAAAACCGTCTCTTATTTAGCTATATATACTAGAAAGGATAATAAAAGACGAAAAATATATATTGTGAACAATTTGTGAAAAGTTACACATATGGTTGAAACATAAATGGGTTATCTGATATATTATATATTGTGAAGTGAATCACAAACAAACTTATACCCCTTTGTTTGATCGTGAAAAATTTCTCCCATCCCCTTATTTCTTATAATAAAAAAACCATGCAATGTTTTGATTTGCATGGTTTTTCCTTTTTAATATATAACAAAGAAGCAGTCAAATTCATGACTGTTTCTTTGTGTATCTCCAAAACGTTCCGTATTTAGCAGGAATTTTCTCTGCCAACTGTTTTAAAACAAGCTTTTTCATTTCCAACTCGACGGTATTCTTACTCATATTATAAACCGTTTCAATCTCCTTTGTGGCCACTAGTTTGAAACAGCTTAGAAATTCTTCGAGAGAGGGAGGGGGTGCGGGGGCTGGAAGACCATTCAGCATATCTTCTAAAATTTGAACATATACCTCGTAAGAATAGACACCTGAAACCTTTATTCCCTCTTCTTCAATATTTTGATTGAAAAAGACAAGGGAAGGTATTTCAGTCACTTCCATTTCACTTGTGATTTTCATGTCACATTGAAAGCCTTTTGCTGCACTGGAAGAATTGATGTCATAAAGGAATTCCTCCACATCCAAACCGACCATTTTGGCACATTCGGTCAAGACCTCGATATTGGATATATCCTTTTTACCTATGAATACATATTCTTGAAGCTGCCTTAAAAAACGAATGGCCAATTTACGGCCCTGCAATTCCGCTGCCTTTATTGCGATGGAAGCTGTATATGGAGAAGAGATTGGGTTTTCAGACCAAAGGCTCCCGTCGCAGGACATTCCCGAGCGGCTGGCTGTCTTTTCCCAAACTTGAGCAAGGTTTTCATAATTTTTATTTTTCCCCATATTAAGAGAATCGATTTTACCGCTTAAAACATGGCGTAAACTGAACAGTTGGCCATATTCTATCTGTAATTTCCTAATAATTGGTTCTAAGCCCCAGCATTCGGGACAAAGCGGATCAACAAAAACATAAATTTCAATTGGCTTTTTTCCTATTTCATAGCAATGCTGCGTCTTGATCCAATCGGAAATATTGAAAACTGGTTTTTGTGCGCTCAACTGTCTTCTCCTTTCCCGTCAGTTCCGGATGTATTGATCATATGCTGTGCCGTCAAATAGAGGCGGTGATAGAAAAACTCCCTAATCTCACCTTCAAGGCCAACTTCGTCCATGGCATGATACATGCATGAGAGCCATGCTTTCGCACGTTCTGGTGTAATTTCAAAAGGTATATGTCGAGCCCGCAACATAGGATGGCCATGCTCTTCGGTATATAAAGAGGGACCGCCTAAATATTGAGTCATAAATTGTTTTTGCTTACGGACCGTTTCAGTTAAATCGTCAGGGAATATTGGCTGCAGGTCCGGGTGTTGACTAACGTTGGAGTAAAACACATCAATTAATTTGTGTAATTGCCCTTCTCCAATTAATTCATATGGTGTAGGGTTCCCTTGCATCATGTTGATTACTCCTTTTAAAGAAAGATGGTTGATATTTAATCATATTTTATCAATGACGTACTGATATAACAAATATATAGCTTAAAGAAAATTTTACATCTGTAGTATGACACAGGGAAATGATCGAAGATGACAGCATTTGAGGAGCTTTACCATTTGTTCAAGGTGCGTGGAAGAAGCAAATATAGACATGAAAAAACTGACCCATCATAAATAAACTGGGTCAGCTTGCTTTAGCTTGAAAATGTGCCATAAACTTTTTGGACATAGTTCTGAGTTTCTTTAAAAGGAGGGATGCCGTTATATTTATCGACATTTCCTGGCCCAGCATTATATGCAGCAAGGGCAACCTGAATGTCCCCGTCATAACGAGCCATCATTTGACTTAAATATTTACTCCCGCCCATGATGTTTTGTTCTGGATCGGTTGCATCATCCACCCCAAGGCTTTTTGCAGTTGCTGGCATTAACTGCATAAGGCCGGTTGCACCCGCATAACTGGTGGCTTCAGGGTTGAAGTTCGATTCTTGTTTAATGACAGACTTAATCAGTTTTTCCGGGAGATTATATAAACTTGCCGCCTGGCTGATGATATGATCATAGTTTGTTGCGTTTCCGCTGCTCTGATTGTTAGCATGGGCAGCGGAAATCGGGTTGATGTTCGATGTCAGGCCGATGGGTTGAAGAAAGGACTTCTTCGCTTCCGTTTCCACATTGGATAATAAGGAACCCAATGTCTGCGAAGCGCCTTCTAGAGCATCATCTGAAACCAATGCCGAGAGCATGTCCTGGAAAACGGATCGAGATGAATTTGTATTTTTGATGTTGCCGTTCGTGAATTGCTGGATTGCCTGCAATTCCATAAACGTTTTGAAATCTTGGATTTTCAAACTCTCCACCTCCGAATGGGTTCAAACAGGATTATTTTTGGAATTTGGCACGATAAAACCTCTTAACCTTATTTTCGGTTTCCCTTACCGGAATTTTAAGGGTTTCAAGGAGGGTCAGGAAGTTTTTTTTCCCGGCTTTTGCATCCGACACTTCATATTCAAGCTCAAAGTCTTCCTGATTCAAATACGAACTATGGTCTAAAACGAGCAGACCCTCTTTGTAAGGAAATTCAAAACGGTCTGTCTGTAGTGTCCCAAAGCAGGTAAAGTCTTTTGGATCAATTCCGCACCCGAGGATAAGATGTCGGATCTCGCCATCAGGGAATATGTTATGTTTCAGGAAGCCATATGCGATTTCTTCAGGAATATCTTGATTCGTTTCCAATAATCCTTCTTTAGCGGGCTGTTTTAAAGTCAGCTCGTATCGCCCATTTTTCTCCCTGATCCTAAGTGCAGAGTCTTGCTGTTTCAAAGAGAATACAAGTGTATCGAAGTAATGGTTTTTCTGTGTTTTAAAGTTCGATGCCCCGACATGAAAGTATTCGATCAGTTGACGAAATTCTTTTTCGCTTAAGAGGTTTTTAAATTCAATTTCAATATGCTGGTTCATGTGTCCCATCCTTTTTTCGCTGATTCTTAGGTTAATCATATAAGAACCATTCCAGCTGTCAAATTGAATTCAATAATTTTTTGCTATTGTACTTGAATTTTTAGGAATCAATTGCAGGATATGATAAAATATAAACGTTGAGCACGAGAATTGGTCAATCGTATATATAGAAATTTAATACATATTCTTTGCTAGAGAAAGATTTAATAGGATCCAGTGGTGAATTGGCATAAAGTCATTTGGCTGCTGGGTTTAGGAGAGCGTTCTGCCCATACCAGAGTTGAACAGGCGCTTTTTAGATAGATATAGGTGGTGTGGCAATGGAGAGTTGGGACGATTTCTTGGCGCCTTATACTCAGGCTGTCGAAGAATTGAAGGTTAAGCTAAAGGGTTTACGGAAACAGTTTGAGAGAGAGAATATTCACTCACCGATCGAATTTGTAACAGGCAGGGTAAAGCCGATTGTCAGCATATTGGATAAGGCGAGCCTAAAGGACATTCCCATTGATAAATTGGGAACTGAGATCCAGGATATTGCAGGGCTTCGCATGATGTGCCAGTTCGTGGATGATATCGAACAGGTGGTTGAACTTTTACGAGGTCGAAATGACTTCGAGATAGTCGAGGAGAGGAATTATATTTCCCATAAAAAAGCTAGCGGCTATCGTTCTTATCATGTTGTAATCCGCTATCCGGTCCAGACGATCCATGGTGAAAAGAATATCCTTGCCGAAATTCAAATCAGGACTCTTGCGATGAATTTTTGGGCGACGATTGAACATTCTTTAAATTATAAATATAAAGGCATTTTCCCGGAAGATATTCAACTGCGACTCAAACGTGCAGCTGAAGCGGCCTTCCTGCTTGATGCAGAGATGTCGCAAATCCGTACGGAAATCCAGGAAGCACAGCGTCTTTTTTCCCGGAAGAAAGATTCTTGAACAAATAAATGGGTAAACGAGAAGAAATCTATATTGAAGGTGGGATTACATGAAATTTGCGATTACGTCAAAAGGAGATGCGAAATCGAATACTTTAATGCAAAGGATGCGAACGTATCTTCAGGACTTTCATTTGGAATATGACGAAGATCAGCCGGATATTGTCATTTCTGTCGGTGGTGATGGCACTTTATTATATGCTTTTCACCGTTATAAGAATCGATTGGATAAAACCGCCTTTGTTGGAGTACATACAGGACATCTTGGGTTTTATGCAGATTGGACCCCTGATGAAATTGAAAAATTGGTGATAGCTTTAGCGAAAACCCCATTTCAAATAGTGGAATATCCACTGCTCGAAACGATTGTCCGTTATCAGCATGGAGGACGGGAAAACAGATTTTTGGCTTTGAATGAATCGACAGTCAAAAGTGTTGAAGGGACGCTCGTAATGGACGTTGAAATACGCGGCCAGCATTTCGAGACGTTCCGTGGAGATGGTTTATGCATTGCGACGCCATCTGGAAGCACGGCGTATAATAAGGCGCTTGGCGGGGCCATCGTCCATCCATCAATCGATGCCATCCAGATTACCGAATTGGCATCCATTAATAACCGGGTGTTTAGAACGGTAGGATCTCCACTTCTGCTGCCGGCACATCATACATGTATGTTCAGGCCGGTGAATGCGGTCAATTTTCAAATTACGGTCGACCATTTGTCCCTGCTTCAGGAAAATGTAAAGTCGATACAGTGCCGGGTGGCAGATGAAAAGATCCGATTTGCCAGATTCCGCCCTTTTCCTTTCTGGAAAAGAGTGCATGATTCATTTATTGCTAATTAAGGAGATAGACTCACCTCATGTCAAATCAAAACTTTTCTTTGACCTGGTCGGTTTCTGAAGAGGATTCTGGCTCTTTATTGCGAGAGTTTCTCAGCAAATGCGATATTTCAAAACGAGCATTAACGGATATTAAGTTTAAAGGTGGATATATCCGGTTGAACGGCGAAGAAGTAACCGTAAGGGAACGGATTGAAACAGGTGACACCGTCACCGTCATATTCCCGCCGGAGCAGGCAAGCGAAGGCCTTTTACCGGAACCGATCCCCTTGGATGTCAGGTATGAAGATGAGTTTGTATTGGTGGTGGCCAAGCCCCCTTTCATGAATACCATTCCTTCCCGCGAGCATCCCAACGGCAGTCTGGCGAATGGCTTGGCGGGTTATTATAGGAAGACGGGAGTACAGGCGACGATCCATATAGTTACACGTCTTGACCGGGACACATCAGGTCTGGTTTTAATTGCCAAGCACCGGCATATCCATCACCTATTAAGTGAACAGCAAAAATCAGGACAGGTTAAACGGAGATACCAAGCCATAGCTGAGGGGATCGTTGAAGGACCTGTAGGAGAGATAGTGGCGCCAATCGGACGAAAATCGACCAGCATCATCGAACGGGAAGTTAGGGAGGATGGCCGGCATGCCTGTACCCTATTTAAGGTATTGGCACACACAGAGTCCCATACATTCCTTGATTTGGAACTCCAAACAGGGCGTACGCATCAAATCAGGGTCCATATGGCTCATATTGGTCACCCGCTGGCTGGTGATGATTTATATGGAGGGAACAGGAGAGGGATACCTCGCCAAGCCCTGCATTGTTTTGAGCTGAAATTTTTACATCCTTTCACAAAGAAGATGATGTTGTTTCAAGAAGAGTTGCCAGAAGATATGTCCCGTTTGCTCGATGGAAGTAAAGGATGGGATTCCTGATTTTATAACGGGGCACATTAAAACGAACGATTCAGGATTTTGAAAAAAATCATGGACTCAAAAAAACTCACCAAGATGGCGAGTTTTTTTGGTTAATCAAAAGATTTCCTGAATTTTTCCGCTATATATGGCATGGTTGAAGGCACTTCTTGAAGATCCATTTCGGGATAACGGACAGCCGTCAGTTTTCCACCGAAGACGCAGCCTGTATCAATATTGTATGTATGATTGACTTGTCTAGCTTCAGGGACAGGTGTGTGGCCATATACGATCCAAGATTCCCCTTTGTATGATTTGGCCCAGTCTTTCCTGACCGGAGACCCATCCGGATGTTTGGAGCCATTTATATCACCATAGAGGACAAATGTTTTTACTTTACTGCTATATTGACCAATATAGTCACTGCGAATTCCTGCATGGGCAATGATCAATCGCCCTTCATCCATGATTTGATAAAGTGGGGAGCGTTCATATAGATCCATGAATTTTTTTCGGATTTTCTTCTGCTCCCGACTGTTCAGTGATTCATATTCAGCTACAGTAGTTTCTAAACCGTGTGAAATTTGTACTTTATTGCCTGAAAAATAACGATACAATTTATTGCAGTGGTTACCTGGGGCATACCTTGCTATATTTTGGTTAATGACTAATTCATGGACAACCTCGATTACTTGAAGGGAATTGGGGCCGCGATCGGTTAAATCCCCTACAAAGCCGAGAATCCTTCCAGAGGGATGTACAGGAACCCCAGTCTCCCATGTATAGCCCATTTTTTCGGTCAGCTGCCTGAATTCAGCGAAACATCCATGAATGTCACCTATGATATCGATGTTCATTTGACACATCCTTTGTTTGTTTTGTATATGTTTATGGTATTAGTATAGTATTATTTAAAAAATAAAATATAAACGAAGAAATGAAAAATTTGTTTTAGGAGGTGTATGGTTATGGAGGAGATGAAGGACCGGGAGAGGGAGCGGGAGAGTAGTCAAGTGAATAACGAGTTTTTGCTTGAAGCGCTTAAAACGGAAAATCTAGATCAGTTCCGTACGGAGTTCCTCGAAATGCATCCTTATGATCAGGCTCAATTTTATACAAGCTTGTCAGATGAATTCAGATCCGTCATTTACACATATTTGTCACCGGAAGAAATGGCGGACCTTTTTGAGAATATAGAAATAGATGAAGAGGATTATGAAAGCCTGTTGGCTGAAATGAATCCTTCTTACGCAGCCGATATGCTTTCCCATATGTATGCGGATGATGCTGCTGACGTCCTGAATGAAATCAATGATGAGCAGGCCGTCAGCTATTTGACCATCATGGATGATGAAGCGGCAAGCGAAATCCAGGAACTTCTGAATTACGAGGAATCTACGGCAGGAAGTATCATGACGACAGAGTTCATTGCCATTGAAGCAAATGAAACGGCTCGATCAGCCATGCAGATCTTAAAAAGAGAAGCTCCGGATGCGGAAACGATATATTATGTGTTCGTTACCGATCAGGAAAAGAAGCTGCTTGGTGTTTTATCGCTCAGGACTTTGATCATTGCAGATGAAGATGCTTTAATTGGTGATTTAATGGATGACAGGGTAGTTTCCGTACCTGTATCTGAAGACCAGGAAGAGGTGGCACGAAAAATAAGGGACTATAACTTCCTTGCCGTGCCGGTCGTCGATTTCCAGAACCATTTGTTAGGGATTATTACGGTTGATGATATCATTGATGTCATGGATGAAGAGGCATCCGATGATTATTCTAAACTCGCCGGTATATCTGATCTGGATCATGTTGATAAGAGTCCATTTTCAGCTGCAAAAAAACGGCTGCCATGGTTGGTCATCCTCTTGTTCTTAGGCTTGCTGACTGCGAGTTTGATCGGGCGATTTGAAGAGACACTAAGCCAAAAAGCGATTCTGGCTGTATTTATTCCATTGATTGGCGGCATGGCTGGAAATACAGGAACACAAGCATTGGCCGTGGCGGTCAGAGGAATCGCAACAGGTGAATTAGAACAGGAAAGCAAGTGGAAACTAGTCCTTCGAGAGGCTGGAACTGGCCTTATTATTGGTCTGACATGCGGAATTGCCATCATTTTCATCGTCTATTTTTGGCAAAAAGATTTAATGCTGGGGTTATTGGTCGGTATTTCGATTTTCATAACCCTGATCGTTGCCACACTTGCCGGTTCAATCGTCCCGCTTCTCATGCATAAAATGAAAATCGATCCAGCAGTAGCTTCAGGTCCCTTCATTACAACTATAAATGACCTTATCAGTATTCTTATTTATTTCGGATTAGCAACATTATTAATGGGCTATTTACTATAAGTCAAAGAAGGTCCTCCTGGAGGGTCATTTCCAGAGGACTTTAGAAAACGGTGTTTTTATCAAAGGAAATTTGATATACTGTCATTAGTAGCAGGTACTAATAACTTGTATTAAAAATAGGAGGTCACATACGATGACTTTTTCATTAGAGGGAAAAACGTTTGTCATAATGGGTGTTGCGAATAAAAGAAGTATTGCTTGGGGAGTTGCCCGTTCCTTACATAAAGCAGGTGCAAAGATGATTTTCACTTACGGAAAAGACCGTACGGAAAAAAGCGTTAGGGAACTATCTTCTACATTGGAAGGGGAGCCCTCCATCATTTTACAATGTGATGTAACGAAGGATGAAAGCATTGAAAAATGTTTTGCGACGATTAAGGAAGAAACAGGTATCATTCATGGCGTGGTACACAGTGTCGCATTCGCTAACAAGGAAGAACTGGATGGTGAGTTCGTCAATACGAGCCGTGAAGGGTTCTTGCTTGCCCATAATATCAGTTCATTTTCTTTAACGGCTGTAGCTAAAGCGGCGAAAGAAATCATGCCGGAAGGCGGCAGCATCGTCACAATGACGTATCTTGGCGGTGAACGGGTCATGCCTAATTATAATGTAATGGGAGTGGCTAAGGCTTCACTTGAAGCCAATGTCCGTTACCTGTCAAGTGATCTTGGCAAAGATAACATTCGAGTGAATGCTATTTCAGCGGGACCTATCCGTACCTTATCCGCAAAAGGTGTTCGCGACTTCAATACCATTTTAAAGAAGATTGAAGAAGAAGCACCGCTTCGTCGTACAACAACACCAGAAGAAGTAGGGGATACGGCCGTATTTTTATTAAGTGACATGTCCCGCGGGATTACCGGGGAAAATATCCATGTGGATTCTGGTTACCATATAATCGGATGACAGTAAAAGAAGGGACCGATATCGGTCCCCTTTTTTATTGATTTTCCACTCCTTTGTCTTTATGCCCTTCAAAGATAGGAGATAATTTTTGTTTACCGGTATCTTGAAGTTCTACCTCAACCCGAATTGATCTGAGTGTATCATCTTCCAAGGGGATCATTCCTTCGTTCTCAATTCTTTTCCAAGTATCATTTTCATTCCGATAAAGTATTTTAGAGAGTTTGAAGAGATCGATATCTCTTTTTTGCGTATATTGATATGTCTTTTTTATCTCTTTCTTGATTGAGCGTTTTATTTCTGATTCATATTGTTTACGCGTTATATCAATTTTCATCAATTCCACACTTGCCCTTATTTTCAGGTCCACATCAAATCGGACTTTGCCGTTTTTCTCGATGATAGGAGTGATTTTTGTCTTTTTATCGTAAAGGACGACAGATGTATCCTTTTTTGTTCCGGGGAAAAGGGTAATGCTATCACGAACGAAATCTTTATTGACTAAACGCCCTCCATTCATGGCATTATTCGGCAGAAATTCTTTTATTTTATTATTGGAAATGATAGTTACACTTTCCATCAATAATGACTTCTTCTTTTTATCCTGACCGGTCCATTGCTCTGTTATTTTTAATTCTGGTATGGATACTTGATAAGCAGGTTCATCCAGTTGAATGATAATTTCTCTTAGATTAATGGGCGGGATGAAAGAACTTTGATGATAGTTATCATCCGGATCACTCAACTTTGAAAATGCCATGGAGATATTTTCAATGGGAGAAATGAGCATGGCATCTTTTATTGAATCTTTAGTCATGAAAAAGAATATCCGATAACGTGTTTCACGGTAACGGTCCAAAAAATCAACCGCATATTTGAGCCCGCCCGCATTAAGCGCTTTTTCAGAAAAAATCACAAATGAAAGGTGTCCCCAATAAATACGCCGATCGGCCGTATGATATAAATTGAATAATGCTTCCTCCAACGTGTTTCCAGTAGCTGTTCCAACATCAGCTGCGTTAAGTGAACTAGGGTCACCGCCGGATTCCGATTTGGCTAACCCTTTCATATTAATTATTTGAAGGTGAACGAGGACCTTTCCGTTTTTATAATCGATACCTAAACCATTAGCATATACGAGTCGTTCAGGTTCATTGGAATCCCAACAGCCAGCTAGAACGAAAACACTTAATAAAAGAATGAAAGTGCATTTCATTTTCATTTATGTCCTTCCTCACCTTTCTTGGTAGGATCTTTTGAAGAAAAGATGGATGGTCGTCTTTTATCAAATGAGGGAGGAATGCGAAAAAGTGTTTTGACTATGTTGGACATACTCAAATTAGCGGAAACTTCCATATAAGGAACTCCTAATATCCGGATATTACTTACATATGCACATAAAAATAGAGCTAGTAGCATAAATGCGAAAAGTCCCAAAAATGAAGCGGATATAATAGCCACGAGTCTTATTAAGCTGATGACGCCAATGATCGATTGATTGACGAGAGTGAAAGTGGCAACAGCCGAGCCGGCAATGACAACAAGCATGGCCGGACTGGTTAAACCGGAACGGATGGCGGCATCCCCTATGATCAAGGCTCCCAATACACTTAAAGTAGATCCAATCGAAGTGGGGAGACGCATCCCTGCTTCTTTGAAGATTTCAAAGACGATCACCATGGTAATTGCCTCCAGTGCGGTTGGAAGTGGCAGGCCCCTTCTGGACTCCACTACCGTTGCCAGCAATATCAGCGGTAGCTGGTCTTGATGAAAGGTTGTTAATGCGACCCAAAAACCAGGTAATAAAGCCGCAATAAAAATACCGAATAATCGAAGGGCCCTTTCAAATGAAGCATAAATGGACGGATATTCATTATCTTCGGATGTTTTTAAGACAATGAAGAGGTTGATTGGTGTAATCATGGTGTAGGCAACACCATCAATTAAAATTAGGAGCCTTCCTTTTAACAGGCATTGTACGGCAAAATCCGGCTTTCCCGAATAGTCATGCCTAGGGAAAAGTATCGAAGGCTTTTCTTCAATCAATTCCATAAATTGATTACCGCCATATATCCCATCCACATCGATCGCTTCTATTTTTCGAGATATTTCCTGAACCATATCGGGATTGGAAATGTCCTCCATATATAAAACTGCGACTTTAGTCAAAGTTCGCTTGCCCACCTCGAAATATTTAACACTCAAGGAGTTTGTTCGCATTCGCTTACGGATTAAAGCGACGTTAATGGATAAATCTTCTATGAAATTATCTCTAGGGCCTTTAATCGTGACTTCGGCAGATGTTTCCTCAGGGTTGCGTTGGGGACGCTTAGAAATATTAGCGGATAATAAATATTCGAATCCCTCAATGAGAAGGATTAACTTCCCAGAGTAGATGTCTGCAAATAACTCTTCTTTTGTGTTAACTTCGGCGAGTTGAGGAAGGTAAAGGGAGTCCTTTAACTCCTCAATCGTCAACTTCCCCTTTGGGTACTTTTGAAAAAATAATGTTAATCTTTCAAAAACAAGATTATTTAACAGTTCTGTATCGATAAGTCCTTCACATCCTACTAATGTGACTTTAAGGGGAAACTCATTGCGATATAGACTGCTTTGGAAAAAAACATCTCCTGAATTTTGGAATATTTTTCTTAAATCGGATTCTTCTTTTATTTCAAGCTTTTCTATGTAATCCTTTTTACTTTTCGGCTTGGACAGTTGCTTTTTGGTTTTCTTGAACATCGGATGTGGGCCTCCTTTTTCTACGATTGCTGGAGAAAACAAAAATACTTAAAAGGATGGAAACCGCTAAAAAGAACCAGAATGTAATCGGCATGACAAATGCTCCGATAATGTGATATAAAATTACATCACTGAAGCTGTATGCGTTGGCGACGATAAGTAAAATTGAATAGGCAAGTAGCAAAATCGTTTTGCTTCGCTTTTTTTTTATGGATAGCACTTCCAGTGATAAGAATAAGAAAAACGATACTCTTATGAAGGCTCCGGTTAACCATTGGTAAATCGAGAGGAAATCAAGATGCTCAATGAATCTGCCTAAAGTCACCAGTCCCCATTGTTCAAAAGCCGGATACTTTTGTCTGGAAGCCTCCAGCGGACCGAACTCCGTAATGGAACCAATTAGGGGTCCAAGGATTAGCCAGGTGAGGATAATGGCATTTAATGTAAATACCTTGAATTTTAATTGGCCATGTACTTTCTGCTGCATGAATAGTATGACAATCAACTCAATGAGCCCGGACAAAGGATAAATCATTCCAGAAACAACTGGAGACCAACCATTTTCCATAATGGGCTTTAATAGTGAAAAATCCTTAAATTGAATATTTGCGATCGCCACAAATATTCCAAAAACGATTACCGCAGTCAGTACGAATGTGTTCGTGATAACAATCGTTTGAATGTTAGTGGAAGCAAGAAAAAAACATAATCCCGTAAAAAGGATTATTTCGAGAATTGGTGGCGTTATGGGCAAATAGGAAACTTTTGTCCACACAATCATCTCTTTCAACGACACTGCAGCTAATGAAGCGAAAAAGATACTCGTGGCAATGGATAAAATTTTGCCTGATGCCATTCCGATATTCGTTTCCACCCATACAAATATGTTGCTCTGTCCGGTGGATTTGTGTATGTAAAACAAAAGTAAACACCAAATCAATATCAATCCTAGAGCAAGCAGTACGGAAATCCATCCATCCCGTTTTGCATTTGGCAGTAAATGAGGAAGAATCGTGACATGATTTTTTAAACCGACAGCCGTGATCACGATTAAAGATAGTTGTACAGTTGAAATTTTTCCGCTTTTTTTCATCTTCGGAGCTCCTCCTTTAACAGCCATTATTTATTAGTTTTCTCCATAAATGCCCAACATATCCAAGCTTGGTTGATGTCCTTTTTTGAAGGAGTGTCACATCTCCAGCATAAAGAAGGGTGAGTTTCATATAAATGATACATAGAGCGGATATTCATTGTTTGCGAGAATCGGCATAAAGCGGCTTTCAACCCTATTCGAGAAAAAGAAGGAGGGGTATCATGGACGTGGAAAAAGTTGGTGTGCCTTGTGCTGATGGAAAACAAACCATACAAAATACGCTGAAGAGACATATCAATTTACATGGAAAAAATATCAGCACTTCATATACCGCCGAGGAATTGGTGGAGCTATTGTCCCGACTTCCAGCCTTTGCACCTAAGCCTGTTTGTAAGTTCATCATCAATGACCGTACACTATTCGGGAAATTGGAACAAAAAAAAGAATCCAGTTTGTTCATAAGGCATAAATTCGGGAAAAAAGTTGTCCAATACCAAATGGAACAGCTGCAGTCCGTGGATATTCTGAAATATTAAGGAGGGTTTTCATGTCAGGAAAAAATGGCGATAAGGAATCCAAACCACTTATATATGTCGATCAAGCAAAAATATCAGATCTGCGTGGAAATATGCAAAGTGATTTTCGAACGAAAAAGGCTAAACCTCAAGACAGCGCTGAGCCGGAACTTCAGGAAGAAGCCGAGCATAAAGAAGAAAAAATCGAACAGGTCAAACGCGAATTTGGTGTTTATGATGCCATGATGGAAATTGAAAAAGAGATTACGGGATTAAGGAAAATCACGGAAGAATATGTCCCTGAGCAAGCTCCGGTTGAAAAAATGGAACATCCTGAACAAATAGAACAGGAAAATAAAAAGCCAGTTAAGAGAAAAAGGAAAAAGGTGGAGAAGAAAGAATCTTCCCGTGACATCATTTCCCGCCTATCCAATCATCAAGGTTTTCCAAAACCATTATGTGAGGCTGTAATTAACGGAGAAAAGCTTCGGTTTCATGTGTTGGGCATGAGAGGGGAATCAGTGAAAATTAAAAGAGGGAACCATATCCGTTTCGTGGGTCTGCCGGATATCATCGATGCCAAAATAATTGAAGAATCCAAGTGAAGGAGCAATATTAAATGTTTCCCCCACAAAGTGAATTTACCTTATTTATCATATTAGGCTTGGCTTCCTTCAGGCTGACACGCTTGATCGTTTTCGATAAAATCATGGAGCCGCTGCGCAGCCCCTTTTTTAAAGAGATAGAGGAAAAAAACGAAGAAGGAATTGTGGAAATATTTTTAATGCCTAAAGAAAAGGGTCTGCTGGGGTGGATTGGTCAATTGCTAAGTTGTTTCTGGTGCGTGGGTGTCTGGGTCAGCCTTTTTCTGGTTTTCCTTTATATCCAACATTGGTTTATAGGCGACGTACTGATATTAATCCTTGCCGTTGCAGCAGTAGGAGCGATAATTGAGGTCATAATCAGCAAAATTATGGACATTTGATTGGAAACAACTTGTCTAATCATTCATATAGTATGATATAGATCTTAAAGGAGGAGTCAGGAATTGAATCAGAAACAGAATAATCCATGGGCATATGCAAAACCGATAAAAAAAGATCAGCCGATCAAAATCAAGAAAGATTGTGGCTGTAATAATAACAATAAAAATAAAGGCTATTGAGTGAAAAAACCTTTCCATTTTGGAAGGGTTTTTTTATTTCCTAATCCTACCATTCATAAAAAAACCGTTAAACAAGAAAATAACAATAGAACGATAAATTAGGATGTGATTCTATGTTCAGACAAGGAAGATATTTTAAGGGAAGCTGGCTGATTTTTATAGTTGTTTTATGTGTGCTTACGGCGTGCAGCAATCAGAATGATGGAAAAACGGAGAATTTCGCGATGATTAAACGTACGAATCCTGAACCGATGGATATCATTAATGGAATGGATGAAAAGGATGAAAAGGGACTGATCTCAAAGGTCAAGGAAACAGTTGCTAATGAAGACACCATCTATGACGTGATCGTCGTGAAAAACGACAAAAAGATTATCGTCGCTTATAAAGTTAAGCACTTACAACGTTTTCATATGAAGAAAATTGAAAAGACTGTGACTGAAAATCTGGAAGAGAAGTTTCCCAAAAATGATTTCATCGTATCTAGCGATTATAAAATCTTTTTGGAATCGGTAAGGTTGAACGAGTTACTTAAGAAAAAAGATGTACCCGAGAAAAAGGCAAGAAAGAAGTTCAAGGAAATTGAAGAACTTCAAAAAGAATTAATTTAGAAGAGAGGTTCAGCAATATGAGCGGCAAGGATAAAACTACCCCAATACAGGATGCGTATCAGCAGCTCCAAGGGAAGCATGAAATTAAAAGACCGATAGTGAAGAATTGTTTGAAGGCCTTTTTAGTAGGTGGCATTTTCTGCATAGTGGGACAAGCCATTTCCTACTTCTATATTTATTTTTTTAACTTTACGGAGCAGACAGCAGGAGGTCCGACAACGGCCACCATGGTGTTTCTGGCCCTTTTGATGACCGGTTTCGGGTTTTACGACCGCATTGGCCAGTTTGGGGGGGCAGGGAGTGCCGTCCCTGTCACTGGGTTCGGTAACGCAGTCATTTCGGCAGCAATCGAACATCGGACGGAAGGTTTTGTACTTGGAGTTGGATCCAATATGTTTAAATTGGCCGGATCGGTCATTTTATTTGGAGTATTTTCAGCCTTTGTCGTGGCGTTGATAAAAACGATTTACCTAATGATTGGGGGCTAAGCGGTGTTAAAGGGAAAACAAACATGGATGTTCACCAATAAACCGGTCATCTTGGAAACAGGGGTAACAGGCGGGCCATTTGAAGCTAATGGAGAAATCGCTGGTGATTTCGATATTTTATACGACGATTTGTGGATGGAGCAGGATTCATATGAGAAGGCTCATCGGCATTTGATGGAGAAAGCGGTAGAGCTTGCATTGGAGAAAGGCAAGATTGACAAGGAGCAGGTACAATTTTTCTTGGCGGGTGATTTAATCAATCAGGTTACACCCACAAGCTTTGCGGCCAGAACCAATGGAATTCCATATTTCGGCTTGTTTGGAGCCTGTTCCACATCGATGGAAGGGCTTGCTCTAGCTGCCTTCATCACTAATTATGGCGGTGCTAACTATGTGTTGACAGGTGCCTCGAGCCACAATGCAGCTGTTGAAAAACAATTTCGCTATCCAACTGAATATGGCGGGCAAAAACCACCTACAGCTCAATGGACGATAACGGGAGCGGGGGTGGCGCTGGTTGCTCCTGATGGAAGCATGCAAGGGGAATTTCCACATATTGTCTCCGCCACTATCGGAAAGGTCATTGACATGGGATTGAAAGATCCTTTCAATATGGGGGGAGCGATGGCCCCGGCGGCCGCCGATACGATACTTGCCCATTTCAAAGATACTGGTTTGACCCCGGATGATTACGATTTCATCATTACCGGTGATTTAGGTCAAATAGGGAGGGAGACAGCTCTTGACTTATTAAAGCAAAAGGGCTGTGATATCAATCAGGAAAAATTCAAGGATTGCGGGTTGATGATTTTCAAAAAGGACCAGCCTGTTTTGGCTGGCGGGAGCGGTGCGGGATGTTCGGCAGTGGTATTATACGGTCATATACTGAATGAAATGATTTCCGGCAAATATAAAAAAATCCTCCTTGTCGCAACAGGAGCATTATTGTCACCGCTTTCCGTCCAGCAAAAAGATACGATTCCGTGCATTGCCCATGCTGTAGCAATTGAATATGGGATGAATTCATGAAAAAGGAGAGATTTCGATGTTAGCAATGTTTTTTTGGGCCTTTGTCATCGGTGGCTTGATCTGTGTAGTCGGCCAGCTTCTTTTCGATGTTGCTAAGCTGACACCGGCACATACGTTAAGCTTGTTCGTTGTAATAGGGGCTGTTCTTGGCGGATTTGATTTATATGAGCCGCTTGTTAACTTTGCCGGTGCCGGAGCAACCATACCGATCGTTTCGTTCGGGAACTCGCTGGTGAACGGGGCGATGATGGAATCGGAAAAGCATGGTCTAGTCGGCGTACTGACAGGCATGTTTGAAATTACAAGTTCAGGTATCTCCGCAGCAATCGTCTTTGGATTCATCGGAGCTTTGGTTTTCAGGCCAAAAGGATGAAACAAGCGGAAATAGGCAGCCTGGACTAGGACATGGCCTATACATATTTGTCCAGACCTACATATGTTATCAGTAAGCTTTAGCGAGAGCGAGGTGATATGTATGTTTGGTTTTGGTGGCTACGGTTGTTGTGGCGGCAGCAGTTATGGATACGGCGGCGGTTATGGCGGAGGATACAGTGGCGGCGGTTCCACTTTCGCGATAATCGTTGTATTGTTTATCCTATTGATCATTGTAGGGGCTTCTTTCTGCTAAGGCGTAAAAGGAATGGGCAGAAGAAGCCTATTCCTTTTATTTTTTTTGTATGGCCTAGCACTTTTTTCTGATAATGCCATAGGATAGGTACAGAAAAGGGAGGGGCTTAAGTATGGATAATAACTTTTTTAAAAACATAGAAGGTAAAACCGGCGTAAATATGAAAGATGTATTAGAATTGGCAAACTCGCTGCAAGGAGCCAACTTCAAAGATGAAACAACGGTTAGAAACGTCATTAAGCGCGTTTCAAAAATAGCGAATAAGCCGGTCAATAAGGAAACGGAAGATAAAATCGTACATTCCATCGTAGCTGAAGGGAATAAACTTGATTTCGGGACGATATCCAATATGATTAATAAAAAATGAAAAAGGGCCTGCTATCATGCAGGCCTTCAGACTGCAGACAAACTTGAAAAAAGCGAGTTTGCCTGCAGTTTTTTAATTTTAAAAAGTCCATTTGCAAGATTTATAGCGTGGGCTTTTGGTCAAAGCTTCAGGAAACGTGATGGATGGGCAGTCCGACCGCGTCTAGTTTGCAGAATGGAAAGGTAAAGATCCTTTTTAGCCCTGGTTGCCGCTACATAGAGCAATCGTCTTTCCTCTTCAAGAGGGGATAGTTCCCCTTTTCGGTAAGATTCAAGTGCGAAATCATGAGGAATGCTGCCATCGACAGCAGCAAGGACATATACGGTTTGATATTCAAGCCCTTTGGAACGATGTATGGTGGTAAGTTGTATGGCATCCTTAAAGTGTTTCGATAGCTGTTTAATCTCTTGGACCATCGCAGTCATATGATCGACATGTTCAATGAAAGCGGCAACGGTTGGAAAACGATTTGCCGCCACCTTTAAGTCGCGGATGTCATCGGACCCTTTTTCCAGGTTCGCATCATTACCGCGTTTTTTTACATATTCCTGGTATCCTAAATCTTTCTCGATGATCTCTAACGCTACGAGTGGCGACATAATTTTTAAAGACCGAATCTGTCCCGGAATCGTTTTTAATTTTCGTTCTTGAAAAGCATGTCCAGTCTTAACAAAAGCAAATGCATCGATGAAATCACAATCCTGCAATATTGTCATTGCTTTTAACTCTTGTAATATACTTTGCTTTAAGAATAGGGAGGAAAGGACATCAGATGCTGCCTTGCTGTCATGCGGGAACAAACTCAAGCGCATAAAGGCAAGCATGCCGCGAATGACCTTGCGCTGATAAAACGAATCCGCATCCTTTTCAATGACGAATGGCAGATTGGAAGCGGCTAGCCGTTCAAAAATGGCCCTTGACATCGTGTGTGTCCTATACAATACTGCAAAGTCCCCAGGGTTTGCTCCCTTGGATATTTTCTCTTGGATATCGGATACGATCATCGTCGCTTCCAATTCTTCATCATAAGGATAAAATAAAACAGGTGGATTTCCTGAATCATGCTGCGCCCTCATCTTTTTTTCCATCCGGTTCTGGTTTCGCTTGATCAAGCGGTTCGCTGTAGCGACAATTTCATGGGAAGAGCGGTAATTCTCCGTCAGCTTCACCACTTGGGATCGAGGGAAGTCATGATTGAAATTCAATATATACTTCGGATCGCTTCCACGGAATGAATAGATGGATTGGTCATCATCTCCAACCGCACATACATTTTTTGATTCAGCAGATAGGAGTTTTATCAATTCATATTGAACTTTATTAATATCCTGAAACTCATCAACCAAAAAATAGTTAAACCTTTGCTGATATTTCTTTAAAAATTCCGGATTATTTTTTAAAAATACATAACAGCCTACAAGCATATCATCGAAATCATACTTCCCTGTTTGCTGTTTATATTCTTCATATTTCTTATATAAATGTAAACAGGATTTCTCCCAATCGTCCTTAGGCTGTATATCTTCTGGAAAAGCCAATGAGTTTTTCCATAGTCCAATTTGTTGAAGGGCCTGATCATATGCAAATTCCTTATCATCAAGTTCCAATTCCCTGCCAGCCTGTTTCAATACCTTTTCTTTTTCCCACTCCCACTTCAATAGGAAATCGCGCTGCCATTTGGCTGGTTCATGGAAAATCAGGATTTTATAAAAGATGCTATGAAATGTCCCGCTAACGATTTGAGAAACAAGGGAAGGAGTCATATTGGGATAGCCGAGCAGACGCTGCTGCATTTCCTTTGCGGATTTCGCCGTAAATGTTACAAGCATGATACTTTTTGGATCAATCTTTTTCACTGTGAGCATATAGGCAGTACGTACTGTCAATACGCGGGTTTTCCCGCTGCCTGCTCCTGAAAGGACAAGGATGGGTCCATCGATCGTCATTACCGCTTTGAGTTGCTCTGCATCGAGTACAACCCCTGAAGAGGATAATTCTTGAAAGTATGGTTCCTCTGATTGTGCCATGTCATATGGTTTATCTGAATATTTCGGATTGCCGGTTATAGGGCGGCTTTTAAGGAAAGGTTCGGTAATGGTTTTCGTTTCAGTAATGGTTCGTGATGTAGGAATCCTAAATCCATTCTGTTCCATATATTCTAAGGGCTTATCTTCATTTATGGATTCTGAAATTGGCATTTCACAGGGTCCCTGCGATGGGTCGCTATGATAAAAATAAGGTGTCTCATGGATTCCAATAAATAATTTCACTGGTTTATGACAAATGATACAAGAAAGCTGATCACGTTTTCCTTTTTCAAAAAGTGTCTGCAGCTCACCAGCTGAAACGGTATGTAAATGTACGATTTCATTGCCAGATTTTGCTTGATTCATATAAATGGATACCTCTAATCTATTAAAAATATCGGCAATATTCATCATACCAGAAGATTAGGAAAAAAGAATGTGGAAATCATGTTTAAATATTGTTCTGGCAGGGTAATTAAATGACAACATAACTATCTCAATATAAGGAGGGGTTACTATGGGATATATAGCACCTGTCACACAATTTGATTATATTCAATATGCCAACCGGACGGTCGAAGCTGCAGGGAAAGTAAGAATTGTTAAAGGAGCGGCACCCATTCAACCCATCCGTTTTGATCAGGTGTTGGAAAGGGAAAGGGAAAGCGTTGAAGGATTAAATCAAATTCAAGATAATGTTCGGGTAAGTGCATATGGAGCAGGCACATATCAACATGAAATGGGCAGGAGCGTCAGGAAAGATTTAACGGCTGGAATGACAGGAAAAGGCAGGTTCATCAACGAAATTGTCTAGTTCCTCCAGAAAGACAAAAGAGGACACGTGAAGTGTCCTTTTTGTGCTGACTTCTTAAAGAATGTCTATTTCCACGATTAGGGCTAACAATAGTTGCAATAAAAGTTGGATGTTTAGAGCAATTTGTGCATCAGTTGTTGTAATGTCGATATCACGGCTGTTTTCAACAATTGTTTTTTGGCGCGTGATTTGTTTAACATTGGAAGATTGGATTAATTGTTGAGTGATCTTATCAGCATTATCAGCATCTGCAACGGAAATGCTTACGATGACCGCAATTGCAGCTTGTAGAGCAGCTTGTAGTGAGAGGGCCGCTTTAACATCCGTTGAAGTGATATTTACATTACAAGAATCTTTAATGTAAATAAGTTCTTCAGAAAGCTGAACTTGATTATTATCCTGTCTTGCATCTTGGTCAATCTTTGTGTCATCGTCGTTACAGAATCCTGAAAGGGGATGTCTGGAAGCGGAATCTAGAGCCGACCATGACCTTTCAGAGTCATCATGTGTGTTACAATTGCTACGATATACATTTTGGTTCATGTTGTTTTTTCCTCCTTAGGTTTTATTCCCTATTAAAATATGCTTTGATGGTTAATCGGGTTGGACGAATAAATCAGTTCATTCGTCTATTTTTTAAATACTTAGAGAAATTATTAGTGTGTGGGGGATGAATAATAAAGAAGCTGGAGCTTTAGGAATGAAATGTAAGTGCTGCTATGTCTCGGTTTACTTATTTCTCGCCAGCAAGTAAGGTGATTAGGTGATATGGTGCGTCATTTATTTTTGGAATCCGTGAATTTGTTGTGAATGGAATTGGTAACTGGATTAACATCATGTTCCGTGATGTTCTTTTCTTGGTTTATGATTTTTAGTGATTGCTCTTGTAAATAACGAACGGTTTCTTTAAGGTTGTTTCTCTCTTTTTCAGTAAGATCGACCTTTTCCTTTTTGAAACCATGTTTTCTCAAAGTCCTCGAAACCAGCAGCTCCATCAGTCTTTTTTGAGACTCATCCAGGTTAAAATCATTGTTACCCATAAAATTTTCCCTCCTTCTTGCTTTCTATATATAGACTATGTATTTTTGATGAGATTGCCATTGAACGGAAATGGTTTTTTTCATAAAACGATAATTTAAGTCCATGAACGAACAAAAAAAGCTGTCCAATCAGAAGACTGAAAGGACAGCTTTTTTATATCAAAAAATGGTTTTCTTCATCGTTTTATGAGGAATGCCAGCATCCATGAATTCGTCGGAAACGATCTCATAACCTAATTTTGAATAAAAAGGGATGGCATGCACTTGGGAATCAAGCTTTAATTGAGGCACTTCCTGCTGGATTGCGTATTCCTCAATAGCATTCATGATCATGGCGCCGGCACCGTTCTTACGGCCCGATGACAGTACACAAATGCGCTGTACTTTACCGATGTTGTCAATGACCCTGAAGCGGCCGGCACCGATTGGCTGATGCTGCTCATCATATAAAACGAAATGTGTGGAATCTTTTTCATATTCATCGATCTCTTCTTCAAGAGGGACGTTTTGTTCTTGGACGAACACTTTTCTTCGAATCATATATGCGTTTTCAAGCTCTTGGCTGTTCTCTGCGATTTTTACAAACACGAAATCATTCAGCTCCTAATCTAAATGTTTCATAAACGGTCCATGCCCCATCTTCAAGTTGATACAGCAAGTGAACTCGTTTCACCTCTTCTTCATGGCTGATGTCAAGCATGCTTAATTGGCCTAAAACATCAGAATGCTCATTATCGGATAAATCTTGAGCGATTGTAATATGCGGGACAAATGCATGTTCACTTTCACTTTTTATGAAATCCTCATTGTTAAGCGCATCATGCAGCTCTTGAAGCCCTTCGGATAATTCTACTTTGAAATAAATAGTATTGCTTACGGGTTGGAAAGACTTCGTTTTGGTTACGCTCATCGTAAAAGGTCTGCACTTTTGAGCGATGCCTTTTAATTGTTCCGCGATTGTTGAAATTTCCATATCCGTCGCTTCGAACGTTGGTTTAAGCGTTAGATGCGGTGGTATGAAAGCATACTTCGTATCATACCGTTTGCGATAGGAGTTAGCTAAATCTTGAAGTTTTTTTGAAGGGAAAATTGCAACACCATATTTCATAAATAAAACCTCCTGATATTTTTTATTGTTGTATTATAGTTGGACATGTTTTTTTCTTGAAACCATCCCAAACAGATGATTTCGAGTAATTAGAACATTTCCAATAGTGCTCGTTTCAAATCTGCCTGCCAGTATTTCCAGGTATGATTACCTTCAAATTCTTCATAGAAGCAAGGAAATCCTTTTTGGTTTATTAATTTATGCAATTCCCTATTTGGTTCTATGAAGTTTGCCTTATTGCCATCCGTCGTCGGTACATCCGTTTCACCCGTCCCGATCACATGGTAAAGTTCGAGGAGATGCGGATCCTCAAAATTACGTACAGCATCCATTACTGCTTCATTGGCAAGCGGGGACTGCATGATGCATTTACCGAATGTATGCGGATACTGCAAAGCGGCCAATAAAGAAACTGTACCGCCAAGAGAGTCACCGATCAAAGTTCGACCATGTCCCATTTGATAGGTTGGGAATTCATCATCTAAAAACGGAACTAGTTCATGAGCAAGAAAACGTATGTATGTAATATGCTGTTCCCCGTCCGGATGATATTTGCGCCTGCGGTCAAAGCGGTCTTTATAAGGAATGCCGACAATGATGATATTCTCGATCTCATCGTTCCCTAACAGTTCATCTGCTACCCGACCGATTCGGCCCATTTGAAAATAATCACGGCCATCCTGAGCAATCACAAGCGAATATTTATACAATGGCGAATAATTAGCAGGCAAGTAAACAAGCAATTCCAATTCTTCTGCTAAAGCTTCGCTTTTAAACATGTACTCTTTAATTGTGCCTTTGCGTAAACTCATTCTCCCGCACCTCAATGATAATTAATAATGAAAAACAACTTACTTGATTATTTTAGCATAGCCTTGCAACTTTTTCCCGCGACAAGAATTTGGAATATAAAATTTTCGTTATATTTTCTAAAAATTTAAATTATAAGGTGTTATAATACAAGGATATAGAAAAATAATACAAAAAAAGGTGGCGAATAAAATGGCAGATGTACACGTGCACAGCAGGGAAGTGACAAAGGCGGCTAAACGAACATTATTGGAGCGTGGTGTCAGTGTGGAGGCAATTGCAAAAATCGTATATGAATTGCAGTTCCCGTACAAAGCTGATCTTAAGTTGGAGGAATGCATCCACAGCGTTGAGCGTGTCCTGTTGAAAAGGGAAATTCAACATGCCATTTTAGTCGGTGTGGAGCTGGATAAACTGGCAGAGCAAAAAAAACTATCAGAACCCCTGCAATCGATTGTTGAATCGGATGAAGGGCTATTCGGAGTGGATGAAACGATTGCCTTTGGTGCAGTACTCGGTTACGGAAGCATTGCTGTAACAACCTTTGGCCATTTGGATAAAAATAAAATAGGCGTCATACACGAACTTGATAAGAAGCAAGAAGGAATCGTGCATACCTTCCTGGATGACATCGTTGCAAGCATTGCCGCGAGTGCCGCCTCAAGGTTAGCTCATCGTCTGAGAGATGAAGAGGAATCGTTAACTGAACAGGAAAAGGACATCCAGGAAGAAGAAGAGTTAATAGGTTGAACCTTGAAGAGCATTCTTCAGCCAGACCTGTAAAACCTGGCCTTAATGAGGCGGGCAGAAAGGATGTTGGCTACTTTAAATGTCCGTTTTGTCTGCCTTAGAAAACAGAATGCGTGAATATGGCCTGGATAAATTTCAAGCACCTGGATTTTCCGTTGTGTAATCTTACCTTGTTCAGAGAGATAAATTATTTCTAATGGAGCATTTTCTTCCATATGTTTACGAAGTATATATTTCATTCCCAGTCACTCCTTTGCTGACTTGCTTGCTATCATTATATGCGAACATACGTTTTATATGCAAGTGAAAAGCGAATGTTTGTTCTGTTTTGTTGTGAGGGTGAATGGAAGAAGATGAAATTATAACTTTTTTAATATTATATGTAGAGTTTTTAACAAAAAAACAAAAAACGATTTATGTACTCAATTTCTGACCTTTCTACTAACAGGTCTCTTTGAATCGCAGTAGCTAGGTTCTTCATCAACCAAAACTGAAGTGCGGTTATACCTCACCTCATTTTCATTGAGAATAAAGAATCTGTTTCCCCGATTATATCCACAAAAATCCCTTCCTTATTGTTAACGACCACCTTCTTAATAAAATATAAAAATCCAGTAGATTTTTGCTGTTTGAGTTAGATTTATTTTCAAATTTGTAACATATGTACAAACATCTTTTCTTTTAATGAATAAAATAACCCGAAAATAAAAAAAGAAAAAGGTGATTATAATTAAAAATCATTATTCCATTTCACATTGTAATTCCTTTATAGACACCACATATCTTAATAAGAAATGTGTGCAAAAGAAACCGGATGATTGTCATAGCTGCCATAAGAAACACAATGACTGTATATGTCACCAAAAGAAACCGGATGATTGTCATAGCTGCCATAAGAAACACAATGACTGTATATGTCACCAAAAGAAACCGGATGATTGTCATTGCTGTCATAAAAAACACAATGACTGTATTTGTCATCAAAAGAAACCGGATGGTTGTCACTGCTGTCATAAGAAACACAATGACTGTATTTGTAAGCAAAAGAAAGATGATGACTGTCATTTGTGCCATAAGAAACATAATGACTGTATTTGTCATCAAAAGAAATCGGATGATTGTCATTGTTGTCATAAAAAACACAGTGACTGTATTTGTGAGCAAAAGAAAACCGATGACTGTCATTTGTGCCATAAGAAACATAATGACTGTCACTGTGATAATAAGAAACATAATCTAGTAAGAGCATCTGCGTTCAGGGCTAATAAGAATACACCACAACTTTACGAAGCAGCGTTAACTCCCTCTGTAAAAGTTTTATTCCAAACTGAACAGTTTGATTTAGCGGATGAATATAATCCGCATATATCAACATTTATTCCAACTAAGGATGGAATTTATGAGATAACAGCAAAAGTCTCGTTTTGTCCGTCAAAAAGTAAAAGCAATGATTCCTCAAAAAACAAAAAAGATAATTGCAAATGTGATTATTGCAGTAAAAATAGTTGCAACTGTGATTATTGCAGAAAACATCATTCTTCAAAAGACAAAAAAAGGAATTCTTCAAAAGAAGGATATGTCGCATCCATTTCCATTAACGTAAACGGAGATAATTTAGATATTGTTAATGACTTCTTGGAGAAATCAAGACCTATTGGACTATCCGTTACTACAATCCTTCAGTTACAAGCAGGAGATCGGGTACAAGTATTATTTAGCGCAGATGCAAACGGAGAAATTTTAGCAGAAGCATCTTTAACAAACTTTCAGGCTGCCAGATTCCCTTCTCCAATGTAAAGATCTTTCTGCTTTAGTCTTAGATTGAGTAAATGGACATCATATTTGTTAATTAAAGTTGAGTAAACGTATGATTAGGAGCCTTGGATTCTCCTTGAAAAAGGTGAGGCGGATTCTATTCCGAGAAATTTTTGGGGTCAGATCGATCTTTCAGGGATTAACGCCTAAGACCACACTTTACGGAAAAAATTTTTTTTAGCAAAACTACTTGTTTTATTTTGAATACCACTATATAATAAATCTTGTTCAGAAAAGAAGTCAGCAACTAAGTAAGGTTAAAACCAAGCTCTAAAGAGCTTGATTTACATACGACTTGTTAGCTCAGTGGGAGAGCACTTCCTTGACAGGGAAGGGGTCGTGGGTTCGAATCCCTCACAGGTCATCAACTGCCAAAGGCTCAAATCCTTGATATCACAGGGGTTTGGGTCTTTTTTTGTTTATAAAGAATTAGTTCATTTTGTATTATTTACTCAATTGGTGGCGTAATGGTGGCGGATAGAGCGGCATTTAAACGTATTACAGGACAATTTACTTGTAATAATTAATATTTCAATGAACTGTAGGTAAAGCCTTTTGCTTATTTAGCTAATGATGGAGGTTAAAAAGAAGACCATCAACTTATTCTATGTTGGTCTTCTTATAATTAAATGTTAGTGCTTTTTATTTTGTCTAAAGGGTGCTTTGCAATATTTAAACAATGGCTTTGTTAAAGGAACTTGTTGATTTTCTTATTGAACTGACGGGGCAGGTTACTAAGAAGATTGTCTAATAAAAAACTTTTAATGTTAAAAACTAAAGGGAGGTTTTGCTTGAATAGGATAATCAACTATTTATGAAAAAATTTAAATTGTTAGTCTCAATAAGATAAGGCACTGTTCCAAAAGGAATAGTGCCTTTATAAATTGAAAAGAAGTTCGCTAAGTCTTTTTACAATAGAGATACTTAACTCTACCCCCTTATTGTTTGTTTTTTCACCGGAATGTAAATGTACAATTCTTTGTTCTCTGCTCCATACATCTTTCATCATACAGTTCGAATTCCACTGTTCCATCATGTTCAATGCCGATTGTGGAAACCATTCTGTAAATATGTAATTCCATGTGGACTGAAGAGCTAAAGGATTTTCCATCTGACATCGGTGTAGTAAAAACAGCTTACTCTAGTTCAGAAAAGCTCATAATTTCTTGACTTAGAGTAAACTCTAAGTGTTACTCTTCCTTTGTGTCAGTAATTAAAAAAGAAAGAAGAAATAGACATATCAGATTTAATGGAGGCGGTTATATTGACATATTCTATTGGAGAATTTTCTAATATCGTTGGGTTGAGCGAACATACATTGAGGTTTTATGAAAAAGAAGGGTTAATAAAAGTAAACAGAGACGATAAAAATGTCAGAATCTACTCGGATGAAAATAAATTATGGATTGAATCTTTGCTCCACCTAAAAAATACGGGGATGACTCTAAAAGACATGAAGAAATTTGCCATGTGGGGGCATATCGGGGAAGAAACTATGGATGAAAGGTTATCTCTACTTAAAAATCATCGAAAGAAAGTAGTGGAAGATTTGGAGAAGCTTCGTCAAAGTTTAGAGCATCTGGATAATAAAATAAATTTTTATGAAAATGAATTAGGAGACTGTTTCTCTGAAAATTAAGCAACAAGTTTTTTGAAATTTTGATAAACCTCGTACTGGCAGTCTTTGAAATCGTGTTTTTATCAAATTGCTCTGTTAAACGATAGTGTTGATTTTTTTAGCAAAACCAAAAGGACCAAGACGGTCCTTTTGATTACACCTTCTTAAATTAACGCACCAGATAGTTTAAGTACAATACTCCACAATCTTAAAAAATAAGGGAACGGGTATTGGAACCACCTATTTTTAACACAGGTAACACAATTGCGTAAATTAAATTTTTTGTATGATTTCTTTTTCCTGAAGTTCATACATTGCTACTTTATAACTTATCACTTCTAAATGTTTAAGATTTTCATTAATTTTGTTCTGTACCTCTAATTTATGCTGCATCATCATTTCTTTTCTTTGAAAGAATGTCTCATCTCCTAATTCATAGAGTTCTACATATTCTTTTATTTTGGCAATAGGCATTCCTGTCAATCGGAAAGAGCGAATGAGCTTTATCCACTCAATATTTTGATTGTTATATATTCTGTGACCATTGGAGTCACGAGAAATGTCCTTTAAAATCCCTTCTCTTTCATAAAATCTAAGTGTATTTGCCGATACATCTAAATTTTCAACTACATATTTCAATGAATATGACATTTAACTCTTCTCCTTTTAAGTTATAGTTACTATAACTAAATTTTCATCACAAATCAGAAAGTAATTTAGATAAACCTTATTTTATCACATTCATGCTTTCATATAATTTTGATTTGACTTGCAGTAACAATAACAACGTACAATCAAATTAAGTTAATGAAGGAGGTAATTATATATGAGTAAAGTTTGGTTTATTACAGGTGCTGCCCGCGGTATGGGAGCTGAAATTGCAAAAGCAGCCCTAGCCGCCGGTAATCAAGTAGTTGCGACGGGTCGTCGTGTAGATGTGGTAACTAAGGCACTTGGCACTTCGGAAAACCTCTTCGTCACGGAGCTTGATATCACGCGTGAAGGTCAAGTGAAGAACGCAATGGAGGCAGCCATCAATCGCTTTGGTCGTATTGATGTATTGGTCAACAACGCTGCATATGGACATCTCGGTGTCTTCGAGGAAACTTCCTTGGATGAGGTCCGTGCTCAGTATGATACGAATGTTTTTGGAACGATGGCAGTAACTCAAGCGGTTATTCCATTTATGCGTAAACAACGTAGCGGGCGAATTATCAACATTTCGTCAGCTGCAGGTTTGAAGGGTGTTTTCGGCGGTTCAATCTATAACTCCAGCAAGTTTGCGGTAGAGGGTTTCTCACAGTCAATCGCTGAAGAACTCGCGCCATTTGGAGTTTACGTTACTGTCGTCTCACCAGGCTTCTTCCGGACAGATTTCCTTGACTTGAGTTCTGTTAAATATTCTAAAGCAGGCATTAGTGACTATTCTGAAGCATTAGCGGAATTTCGTGATTTCCATGACAACCGAAATCATACTCAAGTTGGCGACCCGGCGAAGCTCGCCTATGTTGTTCTTCAACTGGTTCAGGTCGAGAAGCCTCCGGTTTCGTTTGTTGCGGGTACTGATGCAGTGGATTGGGCAAAGAGCGTTGTTAATCAAAAAAAGGAACAGCTCGATGAGTGGCACGCTCTTTCCATTAGCACTGATGGTACCTGGTAAAAAACAATCAAGAACTATATATCTTTTGAAATATGTGGACTTTAGGAGAGGGGATTTCCCTCTCTTTATTAATCTAAGGGCCTTGTTTAACTAACTTGACCCGTTAGTTGAAGAAGAAAATCAACATCATTCTGAAACAGTGCCTATCGAAAAAAATAACAAAAAAACACTTGCCTTAGAGTGTACTCTAAGGATTAATCTACTCTTGCACCATTTAAATACATGAAGGATTGATAAACATTTACAAAATAGTGCATAACTAACAAGAAAATATAGAAAGAGGTTAAAAAATGAACACAAAATATAACAACTCATTTGAACCCTTCGCATTTGAAAATGGAATCACCCTTAGAAATCGTGTCGTGATGGCACCAATGACGACTTGGTCCAGTAATGATGATTACACCATTTCAGATGAAGAAGTGAAATATTATAAAAAAAGAGTCAATGGAGTAGGACTTGTTATTACTGGCTGTACTCATGTGCAACGAAACGGTATAGGTTTTACGAATGAATTCGCAGCTTATGACGATAAATTTATCCCAAGTCTACGTAAGTTAGCTGATGCTGCTAAAAGTGGGGGAGCTCCTGCAATACTTCAGATTTTCCATGCGGGTAACAAAGCACTACCATCTTTAACTCCAGATGGAGAGGTGGTTAGTTCTAGTGCTGTAGAGACTGAAGCTACTGGATTTGCTCCTTCAGTATTACCTAGAGAACTTTCACATGATGAAATAATGGAAGTGATTCATGCGTTTGGAGATACAACAAGACGAGCCATTGAAGCTGGTTTTGATGGTGTTGAAGTTCATGGTGCACATGGATTTTTACTTCAAAACTTCTTCTCTCCTTTCTTCAATAGACGTGAGGATGAATGGGGTGGCTCTCTAGAAAATCGCTTGCGTTTCCCATTGGCAGTCGTTCAGGAAATGAAAAATGTGATTAAAAAACATGCAACAAAGCCATTTATTTTCGGATACAGAATATCTCCTGACGAACATGAAGAAGGCGGTTTGAGAATGAAGGATACCTATGAATTAATTAATCGTCTTATTGAAGCAGATGTTGATTATGTACATGCTTCGTTGGCTAATGCCCTATCCTCAAAGCCTGTAGATAGTAAAGATGAAAAAACATATCTTGAATTAATTGTTGAACATGTAAACGGCAGAGTTCCTGTAATGGCTGCTGGTTCTATGGTAACTCCGGATGACGTTTCAACAGCGGTAGATAAGGGTCTATCCCTAGCAGCGATTGGACATACGTTAATCATGAATCCAGACTGGGTAGAAAAGGTTCAGACTGGAAAAGAAGCTGAAATTGAGACAGCCATTAAGACGTCAAAAGTAAGCGAGCTTGAGCTTCCTGAAAAACTTTGGAATATAATTCAAGCTTCAGGTCCTTGGTTTAAGATTGAGGAATAACATCGTAATTGTTTTTTATCACGTTTTTATTAAGAGAGGATGTTATTTATATGTCAAATATTCAAGGTAAGGTTGTCATTATTACCGGTGCTTCTAGTGGGATAGGAGAAGCTACTGCAAAAGAACTTGCATCTAAAGGTGCGAAGCTGGTACTGGCGGCTCGTCGTGAAGAGCGATTAAAGAAATTACAAGAAGAGATTCAAAATAATGGCGGGCAAGCTATTTATAAAGTGACGGATGTTGCCTCAAATGAACAAATGGAAGAGTTAGCTAATTATGTTCTTAAAGAGTTTGGAAAGATTGATGTAATGGTCAATAATGCAGGAGTAATGCCTCTATCACCTGTTCATCAGAAAAAAATCAATGAATGGGATAAGATGATTGATGTGAACATCAAGGGTGTACTCTATGGTATTGCTGCTGTTCTTCCCTCCATGAGAGAAAGAAAAGAAGGGCATATTATTAACGTTTCCTCAATAGCTGGTCACTTAGTATTCCCTGCTAGTGCAGTTTATAGTGGTACAAAGTTTGCTGTACGTGCCATCACAGAAGGTCTCCGTATAGAAGAGGCTAGCAACAATATTCGTACAACCATTATCTCACCAGGAACTATTGCTACAGAATTACTAGAATCCATTTCAGATTTAGAGTTGAAATCTGCAATCGTTGAAGATAGCAAAATTGGAATCGAGCCTGCTAGCATTGCTCGTGCCATTGCATTTGCAATTGAACAACCATCAGATGTAGCGGTTAATGAGATGATTGTTCGTCCAACCATTCAAGAACTCTAAAAAGAAAACTCCTTAAGGAATTTATGGAAGATGCAGTTTGGGGCAGCAATTGGGTATTATCAAACAGTAGTTTATTTACATCAAGGGGCTTTAGACGGAGCGAATGAGCTCTCAGAAAGGATGAAGTCGGAAAAAAACTAAGTATTTCTGTGGAATACCCGGAATTCCCATTTATCAGCACAGATATCCTGCTGGATTCTGAGTAGGTTAGAACTTTACCACACTGAAAACTTCCTTTGTATTTTTAAGGACATTCTTAAAATGATTGACAGTCAATAAGGTAATTGTGGAAGTGTAAGTTTCATACTAATAACAATAAAATAGACAGCAATCTGCTGTCTATTTACCCCATAAATAATTTAATGATTCCGCTGCTTCCGATTGTAGTGAAGGAATTAAGTGAGAATATCTGTCCATAGTAGTTGATATTTTTGTATGTCCTAATCTTTCAGAAACAACTTTCATGTGAATGTTTTGTTGAAGAAGAAGAGAAGCATGAATATGACGCAAGTCATGAAATGTTATATTAGGTACTTCAGCTTTTTTTATTAATATTTTCATATTACGTAGAAGGTTTCTAGGGTTTACAGTTGTACCAATTTCGTTAGGTACAACCAAGTTAAGTTCTCTGGATATATGGTCTTTTTTCTCTTGCTCATTTTTTATTCTATTAAGTTCCATTAAGATATCAGTAGGAATATCAACATTCCTTCGAGAGCCTTTTGTCTTAGGTTTCATAATGATTGTCTTTCCATCTGTACTTAAAACTTTCAGAACAACTAGTTTCTTTTTGGTAAAGTCAATTTCATTCCAAGTTATACCAAGAATCTCGCCACGCCTAAGACCACAAAAAATTCCTAAAAGATATGCGGGGTAGTATACTGTACCTTTTGCGACATCTAAAAATCTCCTGATATCATCTTCTGACCATTCAATAGTAGTTTTAAGAATTTCAGGTGGTTTTTTAATCTTACTAGCAGGGTTTACTGAAAGATATTCTTGTTCTACAGCATAATTTAAACTGTTTTTTAGCACAGAAATAATCTTACTAATGGAGTTATTGGACAATTTTTTATCATGTAAACCGGTTTTAAAATTATTTAGTAGTCTAATATTTAAATTTTCTATTAAATAATGACCAATCACCGGTTTTAAATAATTACTTACAATACTAGAATATGTAGAAAAAGTAGAACTAGCAACTGAATGTTCAATCTGTTCCATCCAAATGTCTAAAAAGTCACAATAAGTATACTTTGCAGCCTGTATAAATTTCCCTTTATTGATTTCATTTAACACTTCATTCAAGGAATTTTGTGCTTCTTTCTGAGTTTTGAATCCTCTTTTTTTCTTTTTAATTCTCCGACCATCAGCTGTTTTACCAATATCGACTGTATAACACCAAGTTCTTCCCTCTTTCTTTACGCTGCCTCTCATATTAAACTCTCCTTTATCGTTAATAGTCTTATAGATACAGTATGTTTAACTTTTTGATATCTTATACATCTGTTTAGTTAACTTTTTAACCATTCTATAAAAGTTGGTTTATATATTATAATTCTCTTCCCAACTCTTCTAACAGGAAAAGAATTGCTGTTAGCTAGTATATAAGCTTGTTCCCGCCCTATCCCAAGGATATTTTGTAATTCGGTAACAGTTATAACATCTGGATATGAATCAAGCGTACTTATATTTGTCATGTCTATTTCCCCTTTCCTTCTAACCAATTAATAAAGTGCTCTTTAGAATAGAGATGTCTATTACCAAGTCGTATTGTCTTGAAATCCTCAGTTTTAACTAAATCATACGTTTGTCTTTGTCCGATTCTTAATATATTTTGTATATCCTTAACTTTTAATATAGAAGGGTATTCGGTTGTTATCACGTTTATTTTCCTCCTTTCAAAACTCTACACGCTGATATTAACAAATTGATTTTATTAAATGTGAAAATATCTATTTTATTTTTGATAAGATAAAAAATAGTTCTTTGTAACTACTTTTAATTTTGGATTTCAGTTAGTAAGACAAATCAGGCAACATGAGTAAAAGCAAAACGGTAAAAGTGAGTTAGTTTTTTATATAGTGTTGGAGCATCCATCTAGATGTTTTACTTTTGAGTTAATGCTTGTATGAGTATTAACTCTTTTTTTGTTCTGTTTTAAATCTAGTAATACTACCTTGGCTGTGTTTCAAGTCTTCATTCTATTATTTAAATAACATTGGAGAATCTATTAATAAAAACTAATTATGGTAAAATATAGCTAGATTGTTAACTGAGTAGAATGGAGAATGGAATAATGAAATCTATCTTATTGAGAACAGGATTATTAACATGTTTATTACTTGGTTTGGTCAATGAAGAAACCTCTGCCGCGTCAGAATGGGCATCCAAATGCTCACCGTTGTTTGGTGTAATTAAGGAAAATGAAAATCCCTCTTTTCAGCATATTAACTGTTTACTGACGAATGCAGCTTTGGATGCAGAAATCCCTCCTGAAGTAGTAAAGGCTGTGGCTTGGAAAGAAAGTGATTGGGTGCAATTCATAGCGCCGAACAAACCTAAAATTTCCTATGATGATGGAATCGGTATCATGCAGGTTACAGATATACCAGAGGAGTACGGCAAGGAAGAGAAATTAAAATATGTAGAGAAATTATCATACGATATTACTTTCAATATCGAGGAGGGCGTCAAAATCCTCAACGAAAAGTACGATTATTTCGATAACAATACTCTTCCAAAAATACAAGGTGCAGGAAGACAGGAAATAGAAAATTGGTATTTCCCTATCATGGCGTACAATGGAACAAAATCTATTAACGGTCCTGTATACCAGAGCGATGGGACGAAAAATACAAAAGCTTATCAAGAAATAGTCTTTTCTTATATTGAAAATGATAGCTTCTTAACAAAAACTCAATTTTTAGCACAATTTCCTTTCAAGAAAGAGCATTTCTCATACGACCCTAACAACAATATTGTTTTTAGGGAAAAGACATTTATACTAACTGACCCATTGCATACTTCTGTCTACTTTGTAAAAAACGGGCAAGATGTAGTCGTAACAGGAGGGAATAGGTATTTAAGAGCACAGCCTGCTGCTTCCAGTGAGATAAATTATATAGCTCCAAAAAATACTTTATTGGAAATCACAGGAGAATTGGCATATACCTTAAAAACAGAGAAAACAGCAAA
The DNA here is from genome assembly GCF_042787955.1 of Peribacillus sp. YIM B13477. Lineage (NCBI taxonomy): Bacteria > Bacillati > Bacillota > Bacilli > Caryophanales > Bacillaceae > Peribacillus > Peribacillus sp. YIM B13477. Next base: position 462,071 of record NZ_JBHZPD010000002.1, on the reverse strand, counting down.
TGCAAATCAGTTTGTCTGGTTTCATGTTAAAACGAAAGATGGGAAATCAACTGGTTATATTTCCTCTGCTTATATTAAAAAGCGAGATTCGTCTTGGACACCACCTTTAGATAACGCAGCTCCTGCATTACCAAAAGTGAATGAAGTAACAGATAAAACGACGAATATAATAGGGGAAAGCGAACCTGGTTCCATCCTTATGGTTAAAGCCGGTACACCAGTAATAGGGTATACTACAACAAGTACCGATGGTAAATTCACCGTCCGAATATCCAAACAAAAAGCTGGAACAAAACTAACCGTCACAGCTACTGATAAAGCAGGAAACACAAGTGAGGCAAAAGATTTAACGGTTAAAGATGCAACAGCGCCGTCTATTCCAAGCGTTAATGCTATCTATGATTATTCGACTACTATTACTGGTAAAGCTGAAACCAATGCAAAAGTATATGCGATGGTGGGAAGCAAGAAAATCGGGGAAACAACAGCGAAAAACAGTGCTTATTCCATGAAGATTGCTAAACAAAAAGCCGGTACAACGATTCTTATTTATGCGGTTGATGTAGCTGGAAATAAGAGTGCAAGTAAATCGGTAAAAGTAATCGATAAAACAGCTCCTTCTGCTCCAAGTGTTAATACCGTTTATGATTATGCGACGGCTATTACTGGTAAAGCCGAAACCAATGCAAAAGTATATGCGGTTGTAGGAACCAAAACAATTGGAGAAGCCACATCAAAAAGCGGTTCGTATACCATGAAGATTTCGAAGCAAAAAGCTGGCACTTCCATTGTTGTTTATGCGAAAGATGCTTCAGGAAATAAGAGCTCCAGCAGAACTGTTAAGGTCATTGATAAAACAGCTCCACCTGTCCCAACGGTTAATAAAATAACTAGTAAGACCATAACGGTTACTGGTAAGAGTGAAAAAGGCGCATCCATTTATATTTACAATGGAAGCAAGAAAATCGGACAAGGAGTAGTAGATAGCCGAGGAAATTATAAAGTGAAAATCAAGGCACAAAAGAAGGGGTCTACTATAAAGGTATACGCTCAAGACAAATCACGGAACAAGAGTAAAAGTAAAACAACGAAGGTAAGCTAATGTTAAATCAAAAGACACTAACAAAAATGGTCATACTTCTCCAAGTATGACCGTTCTTTTTTGTATATTTATTAAACAATAATGTTGGTGCACTAGATTAATAAAACCGATTAACGCTTAACACAAAAAGAATCTGCTGATTATAATTCTAATCATTCATCTGTAAGGATATATAAATTAGAACGACGTCTATTCCTCCATTTGGTAGACCCACACTTTTTATTATTTCCTTTGCCTAAAAAGCAGGTCCCATATCTTGTGACCAAACCATATCGCCATCCATTTTCTTTTCAATTTCTGAACCAAATATCGTTTTTCATGAAATGTCTACGTTTACTTAAATTCATCCATTAAACAATCTACTATTTGATTCTTGAAATCTGGATTTTCCACTTTTATTTACCTTGCATGTTTTTGTAAAACAACTATTGATTAAAATATTGTTACAAGAGATAATAAACCGTGCTAAAAGAGACACCATACAGGGGGAAAATGATTAATGAGGTTTTTAAAAGTATTAATAATAGGTTTATTGTCTATCATTCTTTTATCGGCATGTTCAGACAGTTCAAACGGAGATGTCAAAAAGGTTGAAGAACCGAAGAAAGAGCAAAAAGAGTTCACAACATTGGAAGATTTCTCTAAAATAGATTTTGAGAATCCAGATAAAGAGGCATGGGCTAAAATTTATATGCCAAAAAAAGATTTCAAAACAATTTTAAAACAGATGGCAGGTCCTGATGACGAAGGCGCTATCGCCTATAAAAGCATGGAATTAAAAGATTCCAAAACAATTGAAATGAAAGTGAACAATTCAGACGGCGGAAGCTTTGAAAATAGCATGCAAGCAGCAATTATGGATGCCTACATACGAGAACTATATAAACACTCTGAGCTCTACGATGATAAAAAAGAACCAACTATCCGTACTGTTGATTTGAGTAATACAGTTATTGCGGAAAACAAGAAACCCATTGAATTCGATGAAGACAGTGAGGATTCCGAACAAAAACCTAAAGAACTTGGAACCTTTAAGCTGGGTGAAAAGGTAAATGTGGAAGGGCACATCATTACATTAACAAATGCACATTATACAAAGGAAAGAAACGAATTCGAAGAAACACAGCCAAAAGAAGTATTGGGATTTGATATTGAATACCAAAATGGGACAAAGGAAGAACAACTAGCTAGCGCAGACGATTTTGAGGTATATGACAGCAAAGGTGAAAAGATGGAGGTATATGCACTCGATACTTTAACCGAGACTGTCCAAGCTGGGAAGCACGTTAACGGACCTGCTGCTTTCGGAGTAACCGGTAATGCACCTTATGAAATCTTTTACACAGATTATATTACGGGTAGCAAAGCAAAATGGATTATGGAAGTGAAATAATCGTTTTCATGTTCATTTTTTGAAGCAAAAATTTTAGGCAAAAAGGTACTCACAACAATGGTGAGTACCTTTTTTTATTATGCCTTTTATGTTTCAATCTTCTATATAAAAATATCAATGCATTGTTCTACAGTTGTTGCAGAGGCTAACTTTTTCGCTTTTGTAGCCAAAATATCTGCCGGTTCTGTATCGAATAACACCAAATAAGTTCTTCTAATAAACTTAAATACCTATATTCGCTTATCCAAGTGTTAATTCCTTTTAAGAAAAGAATATGTCGAAAAATAAATCGACACCATTTACTTAATACTTGGCTATGTTTGCGCTGGTTTGCTTTTTAACTTTTTTGTTCTATTGAGGATTAGAAGTAATATAATTAATGTGAGATTTTAATTGAGGTGTTGAAAATAATGAAAAAAGAAGAAATAAAACAAATTATTCGGGATACCGGTGACAAAGGAAACCGGTCATAAGCAATTTTTAAACTATCTAGGTGCTCGAATAAAGAGGTATTAGCTGTTGAGTCTTTAACACATAATTAATTTTTTACCAAGTAAAAAGGACCCTTGCATGGTCCTTTTCTTATGTATTGTCCGTTCAAAATAAGCCATGTTATACAGCCTTTAACCCGTCCTCCTTTAAACCATCTACATATTTTTTTATATCCCATTTTGAATATCATTTTTAAAAAAACTATCTAGTATAGCAAATTAAGTCTCCTATTTGTTGTTTTTTTTAATTAGATTTTTTTTTGGAAAAATAAATCCTGAATTAGAAAAAAAATTTCGATTTTCCATCCATTCAATTTTTTTATTTGCTACTATGACCTTACTGAAATGATGCTTACTAAATTGATGACAGAGAGGAATAGGAAAATGAAAATTCAAGTAAGGAAACCTAATCGAAGGATAAGAACAATTACCCAGCAAAAAATAAATGTATTTACAAATAAAATTGGAGAAGAACCAAACTATGAATGAGCATATCCCTGAAAATCTATTGGAAAGTCTTGAGAAAGTATGTAAAAAACATAATGTTTCTTCAACCATTGTTAATAAATATAAAGCTCTGATTATGAGCAGAAGGAATAAATAATGAAAAATATATTCGAGCAACTTAAGTTGCCAGGCTCAAATACATATAAGGCTGTCATTAAAAGAAAAGATATTTTAGAAGTGTCAGAGGATTTAGACGATACATACCAACTAGAATTCGATTTTGACAGCTTAAAAAACTTGTAGGTATATAAAAAACGCTTTCAGTCAATTATGTATATAAGACTAGATTAGGAGGCGATTATATGAAGGACATTAAAACTCAATTTGTTATAACACAAGAGCAAAACGAGTTGGGGACAATGTGGATTGAGCGACTTATTGAAAAATTACTTTTTCAGGAAATTGGATTTTCCGTCACTGAGCAAATTCAAATAATTAATAAGCGGTACCAAGGAAAGGAAGATAAAATTGAATAAATTAGTAAAAAAAGACAAGTTGATACTATTTCTTCGGAGAGTTAGTACAGAAAATCAGAGTTTAGAAATGCAAGTAGCGGCTGATAAAAAGTACAGAGATGTATTGGATGAAGATGAGTATCTAGAAATTAATGAACTGGGAGTTTCAGCAAACAAAATTAGCATTAAGAACAGAGAGAAAATGGTGGAGGTCATTAGATTAATTAAACAAGGGGAAATTGCTAAGATATATGTTTATGACAGAAGCCGGTTGACTAGAAACTTCTATGAATACATTGAATTAGTAGATTTGTTTATTGCTAATAATATTGAAATAATTTTCACCACAACTGATGCAAGCTATTCAAATTTTAGTTCTAATTACTTGGTAGAGGGGTTTAACGGGATTTTGATAGAAGAAGAAGGTAAAGGCATTGCGCGCAGGGTGGCGGATAATAATCGAAAGCTACCCAATAGGAAATTCGGCTTTATAGTTAATAAAAAGGATATCATAAAAAAATACGTTTTGGATTCAGAATATAAAACTCAATTAACAAACCTTTTCGAAAAAGCAAATGGAATTAAGAATACTAAAGAATTCATAGACTTAATTACAGTTTTTTCAGGGGTATTCAATAGACCACCGATGAAAATCGTAAAGATATTAACAGATTGTTTTTATGCTGGACATGAAAAAATTGGAAAACGTTATGCTTTACTATCATATGTTGAACCTGCAATAACAATTGAGGTTTTTTCTGAAGTTCAAAATAAAGTTGAGCCCTTTATTACTAAGCTAGAGGGGAATCTAGACGAACGTTCATCAGAAAGTTTTTTTATACCCTTTTGTAAAATGTGTCAAAACAAAATGGTATATAGAAAGAATAAAATGGGTAATTCAGGATTATACACTTGTTCAAGGAAACACAAGAAGATATCGATTGACGTAAGTGAATTTAACAAATCATTAATCAGTAACCTTTCCATAGTATTTAGCTCGGTGAATAAAGATGCTTTGGAGAAACAGGCTTTAGTGATTCTTGAAAAAATTATAGAAATTAAGAAAAGAGAGCATTACTCAACTGAAAAAGAGATTGAAGATATAGAATTAAAAATCGCTACTTCACCTAAAGAGCAGTTTTACAAAAGTAATCTCGATGAAGATATCAGAAGATTAAAACAATTAAAAGCTGCAAGAAAAGAAGTGAAAGAACAGATTTTAATATGTAATAACTATAAAAAAAATTTGGAAGTGTTGATTGAAAAAATAGATGTTGGTAGTTCATTAACGGAAAATGAAATCAAGAACTTCGTAAACCTTATTGTTAAAGAATGTTTCGTTGATGAAAAATATTTAACCTTTTATTTCTTTTTTAATGAATATCTAGATAAGGACTACATAGAGAGGATGAGTAGTGTTGTTAACATTAAAATCTAAAAAGTTGGCTGTCGCTTCAATTAGACGTTCATCCACTAATCAAAAAGGTAATAACTCTTTTGAAGTTCAAAAGTTAGCAATACAAGATTTAGCTAAAAAAAAGGGTTATCTATTACCAGATGAGTTTATTTTTTATGATGATGCAGTAAGTGCTTTTAAAGTAAAGGCTAGCAAACGGGATGGATTAAATAAAATGAAAAGAATAATATTAACAGAAGATATAGGAGCAGTTATTTTTTATGACTTCTCAAGAATTGATAGAAAAATTTATTCATTTGTTTCTGAGTTTTATTATGATGTAATTAATAAAAAACCAAATCTTAAGTTTTTCACTACAACAAAAGAAGAAGCCTGGACACCTGCGGATTTGGACGTTAAGTTGCAACTGATTATAGCTAATGCAGAGTCTAACGAAAAATCAAGAAGAGCGGTAGATAGTCAAAAGACTGATATGAATTTAAAAGTTGTTAAAAGACCTGGTTCTACTAGTCCATTTGGTTATAAGCATAATAAAGAACGAAAGCAATTAGTACCCAATAAAGATGAAGAAATTGTATTATTCATCTTTTATTTAGCATCTTGGGGTCATTCCGTACAAAAGGTTGCTGATATTTTAAATGAAGCTGAAATTCCTTCACCTTCCAAAAAAAAATGGCAAGCAAGTACCATAGACAATATGTTGAAAAATCCAGTTTATCTAGGTCACTTAGACTGGAATATCAAAGGTGAACAAATCTTTGAAGAGCGCACACATGAACCAATCGTGCCAAGTTCTTTAATACGATTAATTGAAATTAATCGTTCATTGAAAAAAAAGTACAATAAATTTGAAACACCATTTTTATTCGGTAACCTATTGTATTGTGAAAATTGTGAGTATCGGCTTAAACATCGGAATAGCTCAACTAAAAAGAAGGGTATTAAATATGCCTATTTGAAATATTACTGCACTAATTGTCCGTTTGAAATTGAAGCTGAAAGTTTAAACCACCTATTAATTAATTATATACAAAAACAATTGGCAGTTTCTTTTAAAATTAACTCTTCCACAGTAACTAGTTCATTACTAAATTACTCTGATACTTTAAAAGATTTTCTTGTACAACTAAAAGCTCAAGAAAAGCTTCGTCAGGAAAATCAAAAGAGTCAAATTGAAAAAGGGTTAAAATTGGACAGCGTATTTCGAAATGTAGAAAAGAGGATACAAAAGCAAATTCATAATGTTAATCTAACAATACAAGATATCGAAAATCTCTTAGAACCAGATAATATAGATATCTTTTTACACAATTTTGAGCAGCTGAATTTAAACGAATTATCACATACAGAACTTAGATTAGTATTCCTGTATTTTATTGAAAGTATAAGGATTAACGATAGAATGGGAACAGATTTGAAATTTAATGTGCTTTTCAAAGTTAACCCAGTGGTACTGCTTGAAAATACAATAGGATAGAAAATCGAACTTTCTACCGGACACTTGTATGAAAAACCGAACCGGATTTTTCTGAATAGAACTAGCTTATAAACAAATGGCATTAAATGCTATATGTTATAAGCTTTTTCTTTTTATTAGTTCGATATTCAATCCTATAAGGTATAGTTTTATGGATATATTATCGAAAATTATAAGAATAGTATGGACAGAAAATCGAACTTATATACCCAAATAAAAAATGGGACGGGAAACTGGATATTCAGCCTATTTATATTAAAGCGGCTTTTCTCGTTTTGTAAAAAGTGATAGTCTAATTAGTTTGAAGGATTGTTAACGAGGGTTTAGTAATGGGTGTTGGGAAGGAAAATATTATTTACAAACTCCTATTAATAGGTTCATTGTAACAAAAGGAATACTGTCAGTGAAAATAAAAAGATGCGACGTCAATAGAAAGATAAGCTACACTCTAAAGTGGTGAAGAGTGAAGTTGAATAATAGCCTTTATGTATTATATCTTGAAATTTGGTGAATAGATAAATCATCCAATTTTTTATAAATATTCGTGTCGGGTATATTGGTGTATGCCATTTAATACCAGAATTTAATTCATTCATTAGCCGAAAAAAAGTAACAAGAATTCCTCCTTATTAATATGTTACTATTTACTAAATAGGTTTGCATTGATTGATGCTCTGGTGCTTACTAAAAAGGATTTTTATTTTTTGTTGTTGATGGATACTCTCATTAATAATAATATGATTGATGTTATAGAATATATGTAATCAATCAACCTTAAATGGGTGACCCTTGAGATAATTAAGAAAAAATAATATAGGTTAAGAAAGGTTGATAAAATGGTAAACATTATCAGAGGTTCGGCAGATAAATATGCTTCAACTAAAAGTTTAGTTGAATTTTTTCAAAAAAAAGAAGAAATTGAAGGAACTTTATATCTGGGGTATCCGATAATTGGAAGTGTTGATGGTGCCATTAACATAGATGCAATGCTTGTGTCTAAGGAACATGGTGTAGTGATAATAGACTTAGTAGAGGGAACTGAATTTGAAGATAGATTAAATATCCAAGATGATTTGTTCAATAAAGCTGAAGCGAAACTACGTGATTATAATTCACTGAAGGATAGAAGAAAGTTTATGGTTGAAATAGGGGTTATTACCTATGCTTCAGGTTGGAGAACGCATGGAAATAAAGACGGAGAATTTGAATGGGCAACTAATCACCAAGAATTAGAAGAAATGCTATCAACACAAGTGTGGGAGAACGAAGAATATTTTTCTCATCTTTTGGAAGCGATTCAAGCAGTGACTAAAATAAAATCTAAACCCAAAAGAGATATAAAAGATTCAAGCTCTAAGGGTGCAATATTAAAAATGCTAGATGACTCAATATCTAATTTAGATAGTAACCAAAGTGCAGCAGTAATAGAAACAGTAGATGGTCCACAAAGGGTTAGGGGCTTGGCTGGTTCCGGTAAAACAATAGTATTAGCGCTAAAAGTTGCGTATTTACATGCAATGCATCCAGATTGGAATATTGCAGTAACTTTCAACACAAGGTCTTTAAAAAAACAATTTCAAGATTTAATCACAAAGTTTACATATGAACATAAAAGAGAAGAACCGGATTGGAATAAAGTTAACATTATTCAAGCATGGGGTAGTTCCAGAAATGAAGGTATTTATTACAATGTATGTAAGGAACATGGAATAGAATATTATACATTTGATGATGCTGATAGGTTGACGTATTCCCGTGATAAACGTTTTGAGATGGTATGTAAAAAGGCACTAAATGAAATTGACGAGTTTAAACCCCTTTATGATTTAATTCTTATTGATGAAGCACAAGACTTTTCAGGTGATTTTTTACTTCTATGTTATGAAATCCTTACCAAGGAGAAACGTTTAATTTTTGCATACGACGAATTACAGACTCTAAATAAAAAATCTATGTTAAGTCCTGAAGAAATCTTTGGAACTGATGAGAAAGATAAACCTAGAGTAATTCTTAGGAATGAACCTGATAAGCCCAAACAAGATATAATACTTCAAGTATGCTATAGAAATTCTAGACCTATACTAGCTACCGCTCATGCACTTGGATTTGGAGTTTATTACCCCGAAGATGCACTCTTAATACAGATGTTTGGGGAAAAGAACTTGTGGAGAGAAGTTGGCTATGATGTATTAGAAGGTGAGCTAGCTGATGGAAAGAAAGTCAAACTAAGTAGAAGTAGTAAAGCAAGTCCGGAATTTTTAGAGCATTCTCCTATAGATGAGTTAATACAATTCCATGTTTTAAAAGATGAAGAAGAGCAAGCCGAATGGTTAGCTCAAAATATTAAAAAAAATATTGAAAAAGATGAATTAAGGTATCAGGATATTATGGTAATTCACACTGACCCTTTAACTACTCAGAGTGCGGCTAGCATTTTAAGAAAAAAGCTTTATAAGTTAGGAATTAACTCACACATTGCTGGTTCAAATGACCCTGATATCTTTAAAGAAAAAGATTCGATTACAATTACAGGAATATATCGGGCAAAGGGTAATGAAGCTGGTATGGTATATGTAATGAACGGGCAATATTGTTATACCGGTCAGGAATTAATTAAGAAGAGGAATATATTATTCACAGCCCTTACGAGAAGTAAATCTTGGGTAAGGGTAACTGGGATAGGAAATAATATGGAAAAACTAAAGTTGGAATATCAGTCGATTAAAGATAAAAATTTCGAGCTTGATTTTACTTATCCGACTGAAGAAGAACGAAAAACAATGAATTTAATTAATCGTGATATGACTATAGATGAAAAAAGAAAAATAAAATCAACAATAGAAAATTTAACTGAAACAGTCAAATCAATTCAAGAAGGAACAATATATCTTGAAGACCTTCCAGAAGGTTTACGACAAACTCTCCAAGGATTGTTAAAAGATGAATAAGACTGGTGTTATTGGAGAAATAAATCATGTAACTGAAGAACTAATTGCACTTGGAATAAGCAAAGAGCAAAATTTTCCATCTGTTAGGATGCAAACATCGGGTGAATTTATTGTAGATTGGGGGAAGATAGATAATATATCAATTGCCTTAAAAAACATTCCATACAATATAGTTTTTGATGAATTAACAGAAAATGAAAATTTTAGTATAAAACTCATTGATGAATCCCTTATTCAGTTTATGTATTTATTTAATGAGGAGGGACTGATAAAACATAGATTAGCATACTATCCTTGCCCACATCTTCATAAACACCAAGAGAATGAAAACTTACTTAGTCAAAAGGAAATATATCAAGAAATTTTATATAAAAACATTGTGCCTTTTCCTATTAGGTTCGATTATAGCAAAAGTGACGATGACCATATTGATATTCATCATTCAAAGTCACATATAACACTAGGACACTTTAAAAATTGTAGAATTCCAGTAAATGCACCAGTTTCACCAATACTATTCACAGATTTTATTTTGAGAAATTTTTATTCTGAATTGTATAAATATAGCGACTTTCAGTTTCACAGTAAAATTAGTTTGACTGAAGTTACTATTACCGACAACGAAAAGAAAATTATGCATTTAAATATCCAAGGGTGATGTATATAATATGTTAGTTGGATTTTTATAAACTTGATACTATTATCAACTATTTAAATTAAAATAGAATGACTTCTTGTTAATAAGGGAAATTAGTTAAGACCTTCATTGTTGAAGGTCTTATTTTGTTTTTACAAAAGGCATAACCTTGTCTCTTTGGGGAGGAGATGAAGTAGGAAATATACAATAAACTAAAATCTTGAAATCGCATTGCTTTTAGCATTTATTTGGTATGTAATAATCCTCTTCAACTAACGGGTCAGGATAGTAAAAGAAGACAACCTCGATATTTTATATAACTCTAGAAAGAATTTTTCTACTTCTTTTGCCTACAAAACGTAACTATAATATGGATATGTTTACTCTTGAGGAGGCTCGTAGAATTGACAAATAAACAAATAAAAGACTTTTCATATTTGGACAAGATTGTTGAAAAAGCAACTGGTCAAAGAATAAAATTCTTAGTTCAGAGAGCAGGTTTTTCACAATCACAATTAGCAAAAATTATGGGAAGAGAAGGAAAAACGATTTCTAATTATTATTGTGGGAAATCTTTTCCTGATAAACTTGATTTAATAACACTCTCCAGGATTTTAGGAGTTCCATATGATGAACTTTTGATATTCAGAGGCGATGTAGAATGTTATCAAAGATTAGACAATTACATAATCGGCTATCGTGGACATGAAGATGAAACAATATTTGATGAAATTGAAAGGTCGAAAACGGAGAGTAAGTTATTTGACCCGGATACAAAGGGACTAGCCAACATTCGAAATTTAGAAGAAGCGGGATATTGTTTGCAATATCGTCTTCCTGAAATACAGCAGGATATTCGTAATAGAATAATGGATGAATTGTTTTCTGGCAGGGGAATTCATAGTCAATATATGCAACACATTTTCGAGTTCTATATTTGGAGGAAATTAACAGACGAACAGAAAGCTGAAAGTGAAAAACAATTTGCTATTTGGCGTGGCGAAAAAAAAAGTGAAGATACTAATTGATTAATTCAGCTATGAATAAAAGAGGTGTTACTATATGGAACAGAAAGAAATATTAATAAATGTAATTAAGTCATTTTCAAATTACTATGAAAAACAAAAATCATTTAAAAAGGTTTTTTTGAATGAACCAGTAATGTCGAAAGCTATTGAAGTTTTTGATGCTGAAATGAATGAGATGCTTGACCATGTTTTCGATTTGATTGGAATACCAAACGAAGAGTCTTCGGATAAATACGATAGATTAAATTGGACAAGAAATGTTTGTACCAATTTAATAGAAATAGCAGCTAAAAATGAAAAATATATCGAACCAGCTATTGAATTAATGTCTGATTGGAGAAATTTGGAAGATTATACATCAAAAGTTGAAACACATGACTGGTTCCGTTATTACCAACTTCTTGATGAACACATAACTGGATATAAAAAGTGGCACGAAAAACAACTAGTGAAGGAAAAAGGGAAGGGAAAAAGTAAAACTGCTTAGTTCAATAAATTAAAAGAATTTATGAATATTTTGTTTCTTGTTCAACTAACTCACTGGTTAATTGAATATAGAATTTTTAAAAAAATGATAAGATTATTATCAGTCGATAATATTTTGTAAAGTGGTGGATTTATGAATATTTTAGAAAAGTTTGCTGATGTACCTAAAATAGAAACTGAACGTCTCACCCTTAGAAATATCACATTAGATGATGCAGAAGATATATATTTAGGTGCTTCGAATGAAGAAGTAACGAGATATGTAACTTGGGATACTCATTCTTCATCATCAGATACAATTAAATTTATAAATACGTTTTTACCTCAATATGATGCTCTATGGGGATTGAGCTTAAAGAAAATGGTGAATTTATTGGAACAGTTCACTTTGTTTGGTGGCAGCCAGAACACAATAGTGCTGAAAATGGATATGTTCTATCTAAAGAATACTGGGGCAAAGGGTTAATTACCGACCACTTTTGGTTTCGACAGTATGAACATAGTTCGTATACAGGCGAGATGCTTTTTAGAAAACAAGGGTTCAGAGCGTATGAAAAAGTTAGGTATGTCTTTCGAAGGTATAAGTAGAAAGGTAATGTATGTTAAAGGGGAACATAAAGACTTAAAGGTGTACTCCATAGTAAAGTTTTAGATGTATTTTTTATGCTTTATTTACAGTGATATCGTTAGTAACGGGGCGTTAGTTTAATAAGCAAATAATTTAAAATAGAACTTCCATTAAATTGAAAGTTCTATTTTTACACCTACTATCAACATTAAACTTTAATAGAGACTATAATTAAGATAGAGTGCACCTATCACAGTAAATACTAGATGTAGGTAATGAACATGATTTTTGATAAAGTCGCTGTTGACGATTCAGATGACTTTGGAAAATTAGTCCCTGCAAAAAGAAGTATTAGAAGAAAAAAGTATGTTTTTCCAACCGGATTATAAGGACCATAGTGCTTTCCATCATACGAAGGCTATGCTGTGGAACCTGCTAGAAGTATAAGACAGCATATACCATGATTGAAAGGTAAATTTAATTGGGATATGTACGAACCGCCGAAACGATTATATTTTCTTTCAGTAAATATATAAGTGAATTCTATATATAAAAAGGATTTAAAAAAATTACTTTAAAATGATAAACATGGATTAAACAATCCATCTTGAATTACTTTAATCCCAATTATAGATGTGGCGAAGCGCTCCTCAGTATGTTTGATAGGCAAATATGCTGTTGTAATATGACGTAAAAGCTTTCCGTTGGGTATCCCGTCTGCCCCGGCTACGATTTACTCTCGTAGTGTCTCCCGTTAAAAGGGAATACACTACCCAGATGTGACCGTCCTCATAGCGAAAGCTAGGCAGAATAAGGTGTACTCGTAGTAGAGTGCTTGGTAAAGTGAGACCTGGGCAAGTCAAGAGTATGAGAATCCTGCTCTTGGCACCTTAAATAATCCATACTCGATTGAAGCGCCAAAAGTTTGGTTGTTACAATTTTTTTTACATTACAATGGAATTCTGTCCTTAATATTAAGGGCATTTTTTGTCCTCCTCTCCTTCACACCAAAGCCATTAATTCAAATGCTTTATTAGTAGGTTATTTGAAAAATAGTTCTACTACATAAATAAAAGTCGTTTCATAGCTAATATTTAAGTAACACTTCTTTTCAATCAGTATTAATAAAAAAATAATTTATATATCAATAGGTTCTTTCTGCTTTGAGTATCTAATTTGTGCATCGTTGTATTGATGATTAAGCATCCTTACTAGGTCATCCCTATCAAGTAAAATAACCCCATTCCTTTTACCGGTTATCTTAGCAGCATCGGTATAATAACGATTGTTAATTACAATCTTGTAGTATCCGTCAGCTCCAACCACTTCGTTTATCGCATCTACACCAACCTTCTTGTCTTCCCCATATTGCTCGGCTTGTACCACAGATTTTTCTTTTCTTTTTTAATATTAAATCTCCACAAAAACACTAGAGGCGCTTGTAATTTCTACGTAGTAGCCTTTACTTCTAAAAAAATAGGTTTTAAAAAATGTTCAAATTCAAGACAACTCATTTTATCTACATTTTCTATATGTTCAATTAAATTTGTTGGCTTAATTTTGAATAAAAAAGATTTGCAAACAAGGTAACCAACGTAACCCTAAACCAATTGAACCAAAGAAGATAACAATGAATAAAAGATTAATTAATAACCTTACCACTGGAAAATGATACAGAGTGGATAAAAAAAGGGCAATAAATAAACGAAATATTCGGTTCAATAATGAGGAAATAAATCTCTATTCTTTGCATTTTAATAATGGGAGTGAAGAAATGACCTATGAATTTCCTTCCATGAAATAGGTAAGGATTGTTCTTCTGAAAACATGATTTAGAAAGATAAATTAATTGCAGTCAACAACCCATTACAGGTGTTATCGGTTTAATCTATAATAGAGATTAAATACCTGTTCATTTATTGTGTTCATATTCAGTCGGGGGATGGTGTTGCATGTTAATTCAAATCAAAATAGAAGAAAATGAATCAAGTAAAATGAAAATCAAGAAAAACGAATGTGGAATAGCAAGGGTAACATACAAAAGCTTGGGACTTGTTGAAAACGCTTTGGAAGAATTCCTGCAAGAGAATATTGAAATATTAACTCAGGAAGAAGATTATGAATTAAAAATTATAGGGAAACAAGTCAGGGATAATTCCAACAAACGGACAGATTTAGTTGGTGTAGATAGCAACGGCAATGTTGTAATTATTGAAATCAAACGCGATTCAGACGACATGAAAATTAGAAGAGATAATTTCGAATCTCAAGCTATAAGATATGCTGCGTCTTTTGCGAAAATCAATAGCATAGAAGAATTAGTGGAGAAAGTCCATGCCGAGTATCTTATACGATATATGGGCGTGGAGGAAGAAAAAGCTGTTGAACAGGGTATAACAGATATTTATACCTTTTTGAAGGAGCATGGAACATTTAATGATTTCAATGCGGACCAAAGAATTATTCTAGTTGCCTCAAGTTTTGAACCTAGTGTCTTATCCGCTTCGGCTTGGTTGCTGACAAAGGGTGTTGATATTTCATGTTTTGAAATCGCTCCACAATTGATTGAAAGAGAGACTGGGAATGAATATTTGTTGGAAATTAAGAAATTATTGCCGTTGGGTTCAGATGACGATTATTTTTCAGAAATTATAAAAAGTGAAAATAAACGACCAACGACTAGGAAGCGAAAAAGTGGTGGCTCAAGAAATAAATACCCAAAACTAAGCCACATGATAGAGGTTGGTCTGGTGTCTGAAGGGGACGATTGCTTTTATAGAAACAAAGAAGAAGAATCGAAGGCGAAAATTTACGGTGGGGACAATTTAGAATTCAATGGAAAAATTATCTCCTTAAATGAGTGGGCGAGTCAATTAAATGGCGGTAAAATAAATGGCTATGAATATTGCATTGTGAAAGAAAAAAACAAAACCTTAGCAGAATTGAGAGTAGAAAATAAAGAGTTATTCTATGGTATGGGTTTTGATTCAATTTACGATATTTAATTTAATAAGGGTTAATGAGTCAGCGGATGCTGGCTTTTTTGTTGTTATTTTATATTTTAATTCATATCTGGTTATTTTTCAGAAAATTTTTAATACCTTTTTCAAAAAGAGATATAAAGCCTTGAAGTAATAAAGTTTTTTAGATGGTAGGTCGATGGTATAGGTGTAAAATGCTTTTTCATAATCGTCTATTTTTTGAAAACAAGGTATAATTTTCATTAACTACTTTTATATATAAGATTAAAGTGGACTAATTGAGAGACTTATTTAAAGTGCTTATTTAAAAGACTAAAGATATGGAGTGTTTATATGGAGACAAAAGCTATTTATCATCACCTCACACCTCAAACATATATGAGAGCTTGGAAAAACGGCAATTCTCATGTTTATGTAGTTGAAAAAGGGACAGATGGTGTAGGAGATAGAAAAAGCACTAAAAAATTTGGAGGAGTAGATAATTATCATTCATTAAGAGTAGGCTTTCCGTACCATACTAAGGATGATACGGAAAAGTTCTTTTATCCGTTAGAAAAATATACTGTAATGAAAGATGACGAAGTAATTAAAAGTACGATAGAGATGAATAAACAATTTTATGATTTTGATTCATGGACTATCATTCATAACGATAGTAAACGTGTGGTGGACCCACATGAGAAAAAAACTTTAAAAGATGCTATTTTAAAAATTCATGTAAGAGATATAGAAGTTGGCTGGAGTCGGCTGTATGAGAATTATTGGAACTCTATTAATGAAACTATTTCTAATAAGGTCCTTGCCAATGTAAGCTCCCAAGCGATACAAGCTGTAAAGCGTGATGAACTCATTAAGTTTATGGTGTCCCTTGAATGGAGGACTAAGCCTTATCATCCAAGTCTCCAAGAAGCGTTTGATACAGTGCTAAATAAAGAATTTTTCGGAATTGACTGGAAGGGTATCATTATACCAGAAGAAGAAAGGTTATATCCGTTTTTAGAAAACATGTATGATGAATTCGCTCATAGTTTTGTAATAAAGCTATATCGTCAATTTCTTGATGAAAAAGGAACGATGATGGATGAAGCAATTAAAATCATCAATAATTTTTGTATAGTTTTGTTTTTAGCTCCCAATGATGGTGAATTCATAACAAGCGACAATCCTGTATGTAGATTTACTAATAATGGTGGTGCAACCGAATATATCTTTCCCATAAATCCGAAAATTGCTTGCGGGGTTTTTAGAAATGGCGCGATAGACAAATATATGATAAAGAAACTTACAAAAGATGAATTAATCCACTATAACAATAAGCTTAAGGAAAATTGTAATAAAGGTTATATTATGCGTGAACAAAATCGAACATTGTATTTTGGGTAAAAAGGTGTTGTTGGAAAGAATTTATGAATGTAATGTAACTAAAAATATTATGGAAAAGAAGCTCACCTTCCGTTTGGATTAGGCGTAATAAATCGACTTTTCGTATGAACTCAGCAAAATTATATCGGTCAGATAACGATATAAATAAGCAAATGAATAAAAGGTTTAGCAACTCAAATTTCAAGATTTTTTCGTAAAAGTTTCCTAGAGTTTACAGTTGTATAAATTTCGTTAGGTACAACCAAGTTCTGTTCTTTGGATATATGTTCTTCTCGGTGTGATAGTTTTTTACGCCTTGGAGTGGGTAGCTGTGGTTCAGGTTTTAAGGTACTTGTTGGTGGGGGGGTGGTTTACTTTTATATATAGCTAATCATATTAGTAAGCATCAAAAAATAATGGATGATATAGAAGAGCCTGATGACAGGCAACAAAATTATTTTAATAAGCTAATGGGTTCGGTTTTGAAGAACTTGAAATTCACAACACGAATAACATTAAGAAACAAATAATTATTAGCAATAGAAAAAGCAGTGGAATCATATCCAACTGCTTTTTTAATTTTTAAATTACCAATTAATAATACGAAACAATACTCTCGTATTGTTCATCTTTCCGTACAAAACCTTTTCATTAGTGGACGAATATTTTTCCTCATGCTCTTACCATTTTTAGTTAAATACACATAACTCATACTAGCATTTTGTACCCGCGTTATGTTAAAATATCTGCTTTCTCTTAACTCTCTAACATAGCCTTGATTACTAATTTCACATTTTTCATCATAACCTATAATTGAATACCATTTATCACCATATGTCATATCACTACAAAGTTTACAAACATAACCTTTTTGAACTCTCCCCCTAGTCATATTGTGAATACTATACATATAAAAATTATTTTCAAGTTTTTCTATTTTACAAAAAGAGCATTGTTCCATACTATTTCCTCTCTTACTTCGTTATAATATTCTACTGTGTATCTTATTTACCATTTAATTTTACATTAAATGTACTTTTTGTGATAAAAAATGAGTTTTAAATTTAATATGGTCAACGGATTAACATTCAAATTAACATCAGTTTTATACTGTATCAGACTGTTGCCAATTTGCTTTGTAATTAAGATTTCGTTTTGAATACCAATGCTGAATAAACATTGATATAACAACAAAAATAAAGCAACAAATTTATATATTAAATCCGTGCTAATACTTATGCGAATTCTCTTTTTGTACTCGAAAACTGAACCCGTTAAACACAAGCGGTCTCATTTATTTGTACAAAATCAATATTAATGTTTTACAATGCTTAAACAATAAATAGTATAAGTTAAAATGGGACCATCATAATAGGCCCCCTTAGATAATAAATTAAGGCAAAAACGTTTTGTATTGTTCCATTAAATCACCAGTATTAAAAGCTTGTTAACATTAAGAAATTTGCGAGTCCAATATATAATGAGAACCAGATGATTTTTGTTTTTAGACTCGATGAGTAATAGGATTGTTCTTTATCTCTGATTTCTGTTTGTTCTTGCACTTCTTTAAAGAAATTTGCAACCGTTCGTTCATACGTGCCTATATTTTCAAAATCGGTCAGTCCGTACTGATATTCATTTGAATTAGCAGCATCAACTAATTGACTTATATATATTTTCTTTTAACTCGTTCAGTTGTCTTTCTTTTAGCTTATTATCTTCTAGGAGTGGGATATGCCAAGTTTTTGCATCGCTGCAAACTTTTTATCATTCGTTACCGTATCTGTGTATAACAAAGCAGAGGTATCAATATGACTCCATAAACCTTGTCTAATTCACCAGCCGCAATACGACCTTTTCAAGCCATTTGAGAAAGTATTTTAGATAAAAAGGATTTTATGAAATCAAATGCTTTTTCTTTTTGTATCTGGTTTAAACTCCCCAAATGTTTTAGTAAGTTGTTGAAAGCCTTGTTCATAGCCTTATTATAAAAACTTAGATTTTAAAAAAATAATAGAATATACAGGCTAAATATATTAAGGAACCATAAAGGTTAAAATTTGGCTTTTTAGGGGGTTTTTCCTATACATTTCCTAGAGACGTCCTAGGATGTTCAAGGTTTTTCTACCCCATCCTCGACTCGCAATATATATTTGATACTTTTATACTTATGGATAATAAGGATAAAGGGGTGGGAATTTTGCACTTTGAACACGATGGAAGTGGAAATGCTTATGTTGAATTACATTCGTGGAATTATGGAGGAAAAAAGGAATTTTTCCGTATAACAAGAGTGGAAAAGGAGGTTGGCAAAGTTAATTATCGTTTTCAGATTCGTAAAACAAATGGGCAGCTACGAGCGATGGGACCAGAGTTCCCTGTAGAAGGAGTCGAGGACCTCATTAATGCACTTTTAAAGATAAAAGAATTATAAAGGAGAATTTATGTATTTCTCCCTTAACTATTTACTTATAAGGAAAATTCAACTTAATGGGTTGCTTACTAATTCTTCTTGTCTTAGTTTTTCTCTTCTTCTTTACTATTTACGTTCAATGAATTTCCGGAACTGAAGGTTTAAAATGCAAAAAAAGGACCGGAAATGCATTTACCGGTCTCTTTATTTTGAATAGGAACTAACTAAATGATGCTTTAAGATTCCAAAAAGTCTAAAGCTTGAGATGGTACATTAGGATTGAGACCTGTAACCATTAACTTTAATAACTGTTTAAGCGTGCTTTCTTCTGCTCTCTTAAGCATTACTTCTAGTTGAGAATCAATAATGTCTGTATTTTGGAAGTCATATCTGTAATCAATATAACTATGCAACCAAAATGTTTTAAAAAAGGGAAGTATTATTTCTAGAAGAACAAACTTATCTATTTGATATAGCGAGTACAAATACTCTACAACCATTAGATGGAGTTCTAATGCTTCTTTTTTTGTAGTTACAATTGAATGAGCTAGATAATAAATCACTTTCACATCGTTTGGATATTCACTAATATTACTTAAAATATCCTTTTCCTCTTGCGTTTCCGAAAAGGTAACTGCAAAAACTTTTAAAATGCTGTTTAAAACTTCTGTTTCTCCATACTTAGTTTTAATCTCTTTTATATTCTTTAAAATCTCAATAGAAATTAGCTCAATATTCTCATTACGCTTAACTTTAAGTTCCAACAGATGCAGCATGAGTGGTATGAATACAAACGGAACCGATAGGTCAATTGCACCTGAAAGTTTTTCTGCATCTCGAATTATTAATTCTAAATCCTCTAGCTTAATTATTTCTTTTTCGGGATTATTTTTACTAGCTATGAACTGAATAGAGTATTCTATACATTTATCAATGGATTCCTGATAATCACCATCAATTATTAAGTAAGGAATCAGCTCCCTCTTGGTAAGAATGCTAAAAGCAACATAATTAATTTGTTTTAGTTCTTTTTCAGCTATATTTAACCAATATTTTGCATCTTCATAAAAATTTACATCACCAGCAAACTTCCCCATAGACAAATTTATAAGTATATCTCTTTGCATATTGTAAAATTCATGGCGCTTCTCGTTTTCAATCCAAAAGAAACCCAATGACGGCTTTGCATAAGTTTCATTATTCCTAAAAACAGTTAGCTCAGTGCCAGTTTCCATAAAATGATTAATAAAACCGAGAACGTGACCAAAAACTACTAATGTACTTTTCCAAGGGTTATTTTTTTCTTCAATGTTCCTTAGACCTGTTACAGCTTCCTTAAAGGCATTGTATGAATCAATATGTTTACCCTCATTAAAATAAAAAACACCTAATTCTCCTAATATCTTAATATTTATTAATTCATTTTTAAGTTCTTGCTTACAGTTTAAATGTAGGGCTTTTTGAAGATAACCTAAAACTGCACCAGAGTTATTACCTTCTTTACATTTTGCTGCAAAAAATAATGCATCAATAGTTTCAAAAGGGTAATGGTTTTCACTAAGTTGCAATGCAGATAAAAGGTATCTTTCTCCTTCTTCATATTTTTTTATAAATATATATTGCTTTCCTATTATTGCATGCAATAAGAATAATGAGTCATTCTGGTGGTGAGGAAAAGATAATGCATCATGATAAATTTTTAATGCTTCCTCTTCTTTTTTTTGGTATTCAAATTTAACTATAATTAACGCTCGTACTGAACATGAAAATAAAATCGCGTCATTTTTCTTTTCACCAATCTCTTTTATTTTTAAAAATAGTTTAATACATTTTTCCCAATCTCTGAAGGATTCAACTTTTCGTAATTCCTCTAACCAAATATTATCAACTAACAACATCGCACTGTCGTAGTACATGTCCTCGTCGTATGACTTAGCCAATTGTTCATCCGTCATATTTTCTATTATCGCTAAGAACTTTTGTGTTAACTTTAAATCCCCTTTTATTTTTAAAGGATATATCCAAATAAATTTCTCCAGATTTTCTTTAAAAACTTCCTTCAATAGTTGGTCATCCTGTAAAGATAAAAATTTTTGCAAATAGGTGAGTGATAAATCAGGATTATAATCTATGGATTCAACGGCAAGCATTAAAAAAATAGCTCCTGCAAATTGATTATTTTCATCCATTCGATTCAAATCGTTTATTAAATATGAAACATCCTTATTAAATTTTAAGCAGGTAATAATTTGTTTTGCTCTAATTAAAAACTTTAACTCATTAGAGATTTTAGGCGGCAAGGGCATGTCATACCAAATGGAACTAATCCCCCAATAGTCTTTATCAATGTCTGAATTAATTAATTCCGTAAGAACCAGATACAAAGCATGGGCACCGTTATTATACTCTTCGGCTTGTATCAAATGGGAGAACATTTTTACAAATTCTATAGGAGATAAAACTTTTGTTTTCCCAAGAATTTGAGCAATGCACAAATGGACTGCTTTTACAGTTTTAACCGGTAAATTAGTTGCTCCTATTTTTTCAAGTAAGGGAGAAATTCTATATTCCTCACCATTTCTTTGTAACCAGTATCCTTCTAACTGATGTAACTTGTCATAAGGATGTTTAATCTCAGGTAATATAGCTGAAATATTATCTACATAGCGTATATCAAAAACATTTGAAATTATTGATAGTCTATATAGGAGTTCCTTTGTATCATCACTATCAATTTCATTTAATAGTAAATCTCTTGCCTCTCTGCTAAGTTCAGTGGAATAAAAACCATCTTGAATACTTTTAAAAACTTCGTTAGTTATTTCCCAGTTCTTTGTTTCTAAATAATCTACACACGCTAAAGTGAGAGCTGGGTTATACTTTGTAACTGCGCCAACCCAGTAAGCAAGTTTTTCCGTATTATTTAAAGAATTATTTTTTAGTTTAAGGAGTTCTTGAATATCTTCCACTGTGAAAGGGGGAATTTGTACTCCAACATAATCTTTATTAAAATTTCTAATTAAGTTTTGATTTATATTAATGGAACTGGAAGAAATGATTTTTACTCCATACTTTTTACAAGCATAATAAAGAAAATACAATACTTCAAACAAGGAGTCGTTATTTTTAAAAGAAGGTAAATCGTCAATTATGACTAAAGTTTCTTGTCCTAATTTTTCTGCGACCTTTTCATACCAAAT
The DNA here is from genome assembly GCF_042787955.1 of Peribacillus sp. YIM B13477. Taxonomy (NCBI): domain Bacteria; kingdom Bacillati; phylum Bacillota; class Bacilli; order Caryophanales; family Bacillaceae; genus Peribacillus; species Peribacillus sp. YIM B13477. The sequence goes on along the minus strand of NZ_JBHZPD010000002.1, from coordinate 439,606 downwards.
ATTATCAGATGAAATTGGGGTCTTGGTTATTTCAGCTAAAGTTACTTTAAAAGTCATGACTGTCTGTTCAATATTTAAGTCCTTACATTTAATCCAAATACAATTTTCAGGATTCCCCTTTTCTGCTAACAAGTAAATATAATGTGTTTTTCCAGTAAGAACATCTCCATAAACATTTAGCCAGGTAAAATCGTTTATAAGTTGCTTATGCTTAGATACCGTTTGAGTTCTTTTAAGCAAAACCTGCGACAAGGGAGGAGCATTGCTCCCTCCCCTTTGTAAAGTATTCATATTAACAGCAAAATCATACCCTATACTACCGCTTAGCTTTTCAAAACCTTTATTGATAAGATTAGCTAGATAATTGCCCAATCCACCAATTTTTTGCTGTGTTTCTTTTACATCTTTACGTATACCTTTCTGGTGTCTTTTAATTTCTGCTAAACCTTGACTATCAGCATTAATATTAATAGTCAATTCAGAATCAATCATAGCAATAGGTTTATCACCGTTTTGTTTAATAATTTTTTTGTCAGCCATTATTTTTGAACCTTCTTAGAGTTATTAACTGTGGAATTAATATAAGCTTGGGGATTATCTCCTTTTTGCTTTATACTTGTTTTAGTTGTTGTTTTATTTACTTTTTTGTTGTTCTTAATTACAAAACTAATAGTAATAGTAATAGCAGCTGCCGCAAGTAAACCAATGATACCTAGGATTACTTCTTGAGTAAATTCCATAAAAACAACCCCCTTTTATTTGATAATAGGATAATTATACCACATTTTAATTTTACTAATAGCCGATATAGTTGTGGCTCAGATGCATAATTCGAAAACAAAAATAATCCTTATTCAACCAAAGAAAATACCAATGTACAAAAGATTTTTTACCACCCTTACCACCGGATTTAAAGCTGTATCACTTAAAACCACAATTAATAAATATAGTGCTATTCCTAAAATAATTTTGTTTTTTTCGCCTCCAGTATCTTGTTGTTGATATAATAAAAAGATGGTCTCTGACTTTAACAAAGTCTCTATTGTATCTCTTGAAAGAAATAAGGTAGCGGTATGTTCCCACTAATAAAGCACCTATTACAATGAATGATGCTAAAATTGGGTATTGAATCATTATTAATATTGAGAAAATAATTGCTACAGTTATATACTCACCTTTTGTATATTTAACTCTTCTTTTACTCATTGGAAGTCCCTTCTAATGTTTTTTCGTTAATTTTTAACAAGTTGGACAATGATTATTCCAATTACTTAAAAAAGGACTTAAGCAAAAGAGTGCTGTCATGTGAAAAAATAAATTGGTTATGGATAATTTGTTATCTGATGAAAATAGGTAAAGACCACTACATCTTTAACTAAAAACTGCGACCTAGCGTCAAATTAAATGAAGTGAGTGAAATATGGTTTTAGATTAGTACAATCACTATTTTATCAGTAATATACGGTCTAATTGGGGGCGAAATGGGGGCGGATTGCAATGAATCGGAAAGTATCAGAGGGTAATTTTATTATGAAAAATAGCGATAATCCCTTACGTATCAGTATTTCTGGGAATAATAAAGAACTAGAGGAAAACAATGAGATAGTCTTGACAGGGAAGGGGTCGTGGGTTCGAATCCCTCACAGGTCATCAACTAAAAAAGGCTCAAATCCTTTATGTAACAAGGATTTGGGCCTTTTTTTGTTTATAAATATATAGTTCATTTTGGATTATTTACTGGATTGGTTGCGGATAGAGCAGCATTTAAACCTAATACATGTCAATTATTTGTAATGATTGATATTTCAATGATCTGTAGGCAAAGCCTTTCGCTTATTCAGCTCACGATGGAGGTTAAAAAGAAGACCTTCTTTTTGGCTTTTCTTTAAAAGGTACATAATCATATTCTTCGGTAAAATCCACTTTACTATAATGTGTTGGATTACTCACTACTAAATACCATGCACGGGAATACTTCCTGGAAGCCCTGAACATGACGCATGAAGACTATGCGAAATATCAGCAAACGATGGTTTCTTGGCTTGAAAAGTATAATACAATGCCTTCACTTAAAATGATGGTAGAACAATATAGAGAAGAATTACAACCCTTACCCTCCACTTCAGTATTATATAGTAAATATTACCTTTGTTTTTAACGGATGATTTTAATACCTCAACAGTTTATTATATTGATAAAGGATGAAGTATTTAATCTACTACTACTATAATTTGGTAAGTCTTTAAAAGGGAAGTGATTGTTAAATGCTTTATATAAGCGATATCGAAAAGATAATTAATAACACATTAAATGAGCACAATTTGGATATTATTTATGAATTTGACAACAATCTAAGTGCACCTATGAGTTATAACGTATCGACCAATACTATAAAATTCAATTACCTTCAAGTTAACGGTTATAAAGGGAAAATTAGAATTAAAGAGACAGAGGAAGATTTTGTTAAAATTATTCTGTATCGTATGATTGGTTATTATTTAGATTTTAAGAAAAACAAACATGATTTAAGGATTTTAATGTATGGTCACGAAGAAGAAAAAGAAAAGCTGAAATCTGAAATAGAAACTAATGCGTGGGATTATGGGAGAACATTAATACCTGAACAACTATTGGAGTCATATGATAAAGTTCGTGAATTGGATAAAATGTTAATAAATTAATGTGCTCTAAGAAAATGGTGACCCGACTTTAAACTAAAACAAGGAAAGAAAAAGAGCCTCCTTGGAGAATCTCTCTGGGCTGAATTTTGAGTGAGCAATTAAACTGGTATCCAATAAGACAGACCCAGAGAAAGAGGGGGTGTCTTAGAAAGATTGATGAATAAACAAAGAGAAAATCAAGTTCAAAGTTTGTGCTCGGTTTTTAAGAGATATCGATTGCTTGACAAAAGAAATACACCGGACTGAACATACTTCTGAAGAGAGGTTTTAATGAACAACATATACTAGATAAAGAGGAAAGAGATTATTGGTCAAGCTGCTCCAGAGAACGATTGCGTAGATAAGTATTATGACCTGCTCATCCAACGATTTGTTCATGGCAGTAATTTAGATACAGCAGACAAAATTACGATGTCTTTATCCAGCCAAACTTGAAGCAATTTAATCGAGAACAATTTCTTGCTTATATGATGGTATTAACAGGAACCGTCAATGTTATGCATAGATTTGGATGCTTAGTACTATCATTGTAATTTCGATTTTATTAATATTTCCTTTTGTATATTTGATTTTTGGTGTTTAAGTTTTTGATAATACTGATGATCTTTCTTCGATTAACAGGAGCTTTAGTACTATAGGTGTAATAAAAGAGAGTATAAGAATTAGTCTCTTTTATTTATACATAATTAACATTAATGTTTCACAAGCCTAAATAAATGGACAGTCAAAGGGGACACTCAATAGAGGTCCCCCTTTCATAATGTATTACGGTAATAAAGTTTTATATTGTTCCATTAAATCACCTGCATATAAGCTTGTTATCATTAAGAAAATGGCAAGCCCGATGTATAATGAGAACCAGATGACTTTTGTTTTGAGACTCGATGAGTAATAGGATTTCTCTTTATCCCTAATTTCAGTTTGTTCTTGCACTTCTTTAAAGAACTTTGCTGCTATTCGTTCATAGGTGTCTATATTTTCAAAATCGGTTGGTCCGTTCTGGTATTCATTCGAATTAGCAGCATCCATTAAGGATCTATAAATATTAAATTTTACCTCGGTCAGCTGTTTTTCTTTTAGCTTATTATCATCAAATAGCGGGATATGCCAACTCTTCATGTTGTTAAACTTTTCATATTGTTGGCTTGATTCCATATTCCAAATATTAACCAGGCGAATTTTTTCTTCATCTGTTGCAGCTGCATATTGTTCTAGTTGCCTTAATCCAAATTGATTCAATTCAATGATGATGTCTCTTTGATTTCTGGTTGTCTCGCTACGAATTTCTTTCCACCACTTAGAAATACCCAATAATAAGAAAAGAATTAAGAATGGATTTGGATGGAGAAATAAATATACAACCATCCCGATAATCCCTACTACCCAAAGCTTTGTGGAGATGACTCCCACTATACGTCCTCCATCAAGAGGATGCACAGGCATTAGATTAAATAGGTTAATCATGGCTCCAAGTGTAATAACTAAAAGCCAAAATGGATTTTCCGTCATCATAAATAGGGGGATGGCTGGTAGAAATGCTAATGTACCTAATAAAGGACCACCGAAGGCAAGATAAGCTTCTTGGTTAGCATTCTTGGGTTCTTCTTTAAGGGCAATTAATGCTCCGACAAAAGGGATGAAAATGGCATTGGATGTTTTGATGCCTTTTCTCTTTGCAGCAAGTAAATGCCCCATTTCATGGATGTAAATTAGATAGACTAGGGCTACGGCAAATTTCCAACCGTAAACCAAGGCATACGCACCTAATGAAACGAAAATAGAAATCAGGGAACCTACTTTTGCTATTTTCAATAGCGCAAACAACCATTTCATTTTCCCCAGGAAAAATAACCCGATGGCCCCCAAACTTAACCATCCTTTTTTCGATATAGATTCTTTCAAAATGTACCTCCTAGAGTAAATGGGAAAACAGATGACCCCAGTGACACTAAGTCTATCTGAGCTCCTTCTTGATTTATCATCTTGCTAATATCCTTATTATATCGTATTGGGTAATCCATTTATTATCATCTTAGTGATATTTTTCTAGAATGTTACCTTTCAAGTATTACATTTTATAATTAAGATAGAGTTCTGTCCTTAATTTTAGGGCCCTCACAGGTACTAACAAAGGCTCAAATCCTTGATATCAAAGCATATCCAAATATCATTCCTGTGTGTTTTTATGCATTGCACAAAGTTGCACAGAAACTGCATGTGAAGGTGAATCGTTCGTTGCATGACGCTAGCCACTTTGGTACACTATGCAGAAGTGCATTTCAGCTAGGATTGACTATCGAATGATAGATAAGATGCTGTCACCTTTACATAATTCATGGTCTTTGTAAGCGGTGGGGTGCTCCCGAACGAAATATGGTACAAAACCTTAACAATATAAAAGTTTTTCTAAGAAGACCATCTGTTCCCTCATACAGCAGGAGTTGTATGGGGGCTTGTATTTTATCAAGAATTTTTCTGTTTAGATGAAATAAGGAGGAAGCAATGAACAATTATAAATTGACCATTCAATATGATGGCGGGCGCTATAAAGGCTGGCAGCGACTTGGTAATAGTGATGATACGATCCAAGGGAAAATAGAAAATGTATTAACGGAAATGGCAGGGGAAAAAATCGAGATCATCGGATGCAGCAGAACGGATGCTGGTGTTCATGCCCTTGCTCAAATCGCCAATTTTAAGATCGGTGAAAATCTGACTGAAGTTGAAATCATGAATTATTTGAATAGATATTTACCAAGAGATATCAGCATTGTAGAGGTTACGCTAGTCCCTGAACGTTTTCATGCACGTTATAATGCTAAGGATAAAACCTATTTGTATAAGATCTGGAATGAGCCATATACAAATCCTTTCATGCGAAAGTACAGTATGCATGTAGAGAAAAAGCTGGATATCACTAGAATGAAAAAAGGATGTCAATATTTTGTAGGTGAACATGATTTCACTGCTTTTTCAAATGCAAAATCCAAGAAAAAATCCATGGTACGTGAAATATATTCCATTGATATAGAAGAAGATGCCGGTTTCATCGAAATTACAGTACGAGGCGATGGATTTCTTTATAATATGGTTAGAAAGATTGTCGGGACGTTGATAGAAGTTGGGTTGGGTGAAATAGATGCTGAAAATATACCAAGTATTGTAGAGTCAAAAGAAAGAATCCAAACGGGCCGTATGGCGGAGGCAGCTGGGTTATACTTGGTAAAGGTTGATTTTTAGACCGGATATTGATGCATGTGTTAATGAATGTAATGTGTACAGGCAGTAGAAAAAGGGAAGTAATAGGGAAGAATGGTAAAGCGGAAAATACGAAAGAAGGAGAGATTTTCATGAGATTAGCAGGAAAGAAAATAATCAGTCTTGTGCACCATGATTTTGAAGATTTAGAACTCTGGTATCCGATTTTACGTTTAAAAGAAGAAGGGGCGATTGTTCATCTCGCCGGAGAAAAGGCGAATGAAACATACATTGGAAAATATGGTGTACCAGCTATATCCGATTATGAGTATGGCAGTATCAAGGCTGAAGAATATGATGCCATTCTTGTACCGGGCGGTTGGGCACCCGACAAAATTCGCCGGTTTCCTGAAGTGATATCACTTATCCAAAGCATGGAAGATAATAAAAAACCCATTGGGCAAATTTGTCACGCGGGTTGGGTGTTGATATCCGCGAAAATTTTACAGGGGAAGAATGTAACGAGTACACCTGGCATTAAAGATGATATGGAAAACGCAGGGGCAACTTGGATAGATGAGCCCGTCGTCGTAGATGGAAACCTTGTGTCAAGCAGGCGTCCGCCTGATCTGCCGGATTATTTGAGGGAATTGATAAACGTGATTGAAAAGGGTTAAATCCATAGTACGGTGAAAAAGTGTTTTTTCCTTCTGGAAAAAAACACTTTTTTTATCCATACCCAATTTTATTTTAATAGTGATTATGATAAAGATCATTCCTTTGATGGATCCTTAATCAAATCAATATATAAATTTCCTTTTGTCCCTACGACAGCATACGAGATATCAAAAACAACAAGGTTCCTTTTTTTGAGTTCAGCCATCAACCATCCTTCATTGTAGGTGTGTGTGGATAGGTTATCATATAAGATTTTTCCGTCATAGACCAGTTCAATCGGTACAGAACCTGCTGGGGGCAGTATTGGTAAATCCTCCTTGGTGGCATTTTGGTATTGTTCTTTTTTTAATACAGATAGTGAGCCATTTATCTCTAAAATGGCACATTCAACTTCTTCTATTTTGAAGATATCTTTTTCCCGTAAAGCCTGTTTAAGAGAATCCAGTGAATACCCCATTCGTTCCATAGACTCTTCGAGAATCCTTCCTTTTTGAATTAAAGTGGCAGGTTCTCCAGCAATCCATTTCCCGAAACGTGGATTTCGAACCGCTAGATGATTGAGCATGAAAACGACGGTACCCATAATAATGATTGCTATGATAAAATACAGGAATTTAATTTTAATATTGAATGCTAGATTTCCTGCAATTGTCCCCATCGTAATTGAAGCGATATAAAGGTGATAGGTCCTCTGGGCAATTGTCTGTTTACCGAGGAGTTGGACAAATATCCATAATAAAATAAAAGAGGTAAAGGTTCGAAAGATGATTTCAACAGATTCCGACATGACGATTTCTCCCTTACAAAACTCCCGACAGTTCGTTTGTGATAGTATGTTCTTGCACCTTGCCATTTATTCTGTAAAGGAAACAGACAAGAAACCGTCTTTGATTTGGGAACCCCTCTTACATGAATTGATAGATTTAATCAATTAGTGCGATACATCAAAAAAATGAATTATGAAACAACTTTCCATAAATCAGCATTCATATAAGTGTGTAATATCAGGAAGCAAGCCGCTCATTACTTGCTTCTTTTTTATTTGGTTTGATGAATCCATGGATATGTTTACTTAGTATCGATTAAGAAATTTCTTCGAATAATAGTATCAAAATACATTTGCACGGGGGTATGTTTTGAGAAATATTCAGGAAATTTTCATTGACGATTTAAAAAGCATTTATAAAAATTTCTTTGTTTGTATCGTAGTCGTCTTTCTCATGTTCATCCCTTCCATTTATGCGTGGTTTAATATTGTCGCATCATGGGACCCGTATGCAAATACGGAAGGAATTCTTGTCGGTGTTGCCAATAATGATAAAGGTGCGGAGTTAAATGGCAAAGCCGTGAACATAGGCAAGGAAGTAATGGAAGGGTTAAAGGAGAATAAGGATCTGGGCTGGAGATTCACAACGGAAAAAGAAGCGATAGAAAAGGTGGAAAAGGGTGATTATTATGCATCCATCATCATTCCGGAGAACTTTTCCGAACATATTGCGACGATCATGACCGATGACCCTAAGAAGGCGGAGATTGATTACTATGTTAATGAAAAAATCAATTCCATTGCTCCTAAAATTACGGCAGCGGGTGCCAACAGCATTGTGGACAATGTGAGCAAAACCTTTATCAAATCAGCCAGTGGGAGTATCCTTGCAATCTTTAATGAACTGGGAATCACCCTGCAAAACGAGTTGCCGACGATTCAAAAAATGAAGAATATGGTTTATTTATTGGAGGCTGAACTGCCTGAGCTTGAACAAAATATCAAAACCGTTCAAACACATGTCAAAAAGGCTGAAGATATCATTAAGAGGGTCAATGATGGCCTGAATTCGATAGAAGGAATAACATCACAGAAGGACAAATTGGTATCGGACGTTTCTAGTTATGTAGATTCAACAAGGCAGGCATTCGAAGGAATCAATCCCCTCTTGAAAAATGATATTGCGAAAATAAGGAGCGATAATGAATCCATTTTAGTGCTGGCAAACCGGTTAACGGGTCAGGATTTACCTGACAATGAGTCGGATCAGCTAGTGGAACAAGGTGTAACGAGGATAAATAAAGAGTTGTACCTTTTGGACAGTATGTATAATTTATTGGTGAGAGTCAATCAATTTAATGAGAAAAACGTGCTTCAGCCAGAAATACAGCTGGTTGATGAACTAAGGGATAATGCTTCGAACCAACTTCAAGCGCTGACTGACCGAGCATACGGCAATCTTATCGAACTTGGCAGGAACAATGATCAAGTCTTGGCAAGCTTCCAGGAGAGCTATTCAAAGGAAACGGGTCCAAAATTCAATGAAATCTGGAATGAAACAGAAGCAATATTGAATAATGTCCAGCTTACGATGGAGGAGGGAACCAAGGTTCTTCCTGAGGTGAGGAAGCTGTTGAATGAGACCAATCGAACATTGGAAACACGTACAGCGGATATTGATAAGTTACAGAATAAGTTTCCGGAAATCGAAACGAAAATAAAGGCTCTGGCTTCTAAAATGAGGGAAATTGATAAGTCTTATAATATGGAAGAAGTGATCGATTTCCTAAGGAATGATATTGAACAAGAAAGTGAATTTTTTTCAGAACCAGTTCTGCTCAATAAACACAGTCTCTTTCCGATTCCGAACTATGGATCCGCCATGTCTCCTTTCTTTACGGCACTTTCCCTTTGGGTCGGCGGTACAATATTGATTTCCATGCTTAGCGTGGGTGTTTCTCAAAAGGTCTACAGCCCGTATCAAATTTATATCGGGCGGTATCTAATATTTTTCATCATTGGGGTGATGCAGGCCCTTAGTGTTTCCATTGGGAATATCGTCCTTATCGGTGTTTATGTAGCGGATAAATTTGAGTACATCCTGTTTTCCGTTCTGATAAGTACGGTATTTACACTCATTGTCTATACCTTCGTTTCCGTTCTTGGAAATGTTGGAAAAGGGATAAGCGTCGTCTTGATGGTCCTTCAAATATCAAGTTCAGGAGGCACCTTCCCCATTCAAGTCACACCGCCCTTTTTTCAGCATATTAACCCTTTCTTGCCATTCACCTATGCTGTGGGTTTGCTTCGTGAATCTGTTGGGGGAATAACCTGGAGTGTAGCTGGCAAGGACATTTTTATCTTGATTCTCTTTTTAATAATCACGTTCATCTTAGGTGTTATTTTGAAAAAGCCTCTGCATGCAAGGACACAAAAGATGAAGGATAAATTGTATGGAAGCAGGATTTTTTAAGGAAATTGAAAGAGTGTTGGTGACCGCGGTTAACTGAAGTTGAAAATTATGGATATATTCAGCCTGAACCCTAAAAAGGGGCTCGGGTTTTTTTATTTGCTGAATGGTATTTATGATATGTATTTTTATGTAGGTTTGGAATATTCATCAAAATATTGACAGTTGAATAAAAAGATACCGATAAATTAGAATTTTTGCATTTTTATAGTTGACAAAAACCATTGGATTAATCATTATTAAGAAATAATGTTTAGTAAATCGATGCGATATAAAAGTGGGGTGACTTTATGTATTTAACAATAGATGGCATTGAAAAAAGTTTTAAGAATGAAAAGAAAGAAAGCATAAAGGTGCTCGATAAGATAAACATAGAGGTCGAGAAAGGAAGCTTCGTTTCGATCGTCGGACCTTCAGGATGTGGTAAATCCACGCTCCTTTATCTGATTGCCGGCCTCGATAAGGCAGATACAGGTGAAATACGTGTAGCTGGGAAAAAAGTGGTGAAGCCAGGTCCGGAACGGGTTGTCGTGTTTCAGGAGGCGGGGTTATTTCCTTGGCTGACAGTACTTGAAAATGTTACATACGGATTGAAGTTAAAGAAAATGCCCAAAGAAGAGGCAAAAGCCAAGGCATTGGACATTTTAAAGATGGTTCACCTCAGCCGATATGTTGACTCCTATCCTCATCAACTCTCAGGAGGAATGAAACAGAGGGTAGCCATCGCAAGAGCGTTGGTGATGGAACCGGATATCCTGTTGATGGATGAGCCATTCTCCGCACTTGATGAGCAAACGAGGATGGTTTTGCATAAAGAGCTGCTCGAAATCTGGAGAAAAACTAAAGTGACGATCTTTTTCGTTACCCATAATATTCGCGAGGCTGTTCAGCTTTCCGAAAAAATTATCGTCTTTGCTACCCGTCCCGGGAAAATCAAAGAGACGATTTCCGTTCCTTCCATGAAAGATGGAGTTATGCCGGATAGTGTAACTTTGCATACAGAACAAAGGGTTCTATCGATTTTGCAGGAGGAAATTGAAAAAGTGCTGAAGGAGGAAATGGGGAATGATTACAGCTTTAAGACGAATCATATTCATCGCGATGATAGCGGGGATATGGGAAGTCACATCTAGACTTTCCAGTCTTCCGGATTTCATGTTCCCGAGCCTGACTCAGGTTTTGGAAACTCTGTTTAAGGGACTGATGAGCGGACAAATAACCGAAGCCATCGGAAAAAGCCTTGGCCGTATCCTGATCGGCTTTATGATTGCGATTATAGTAGGTCTGATATTAGGATATTTCATTTGGCGCTTTAAATTGGTCGAAGATACTTTAGGGTTCGTCGTGACGGCTTTACAGTCCATTCCGAGTATCGTCTGGTTTCCTTTAGCGATCATTTGGTTTGGATTGAATGATTTTTCGATCCTCTTCATCGTCACCATCGGCGCAACTTGGACGATGACGGTTAATGCAACAAGTGGCTTCCGGAATGTACCCCAGTTGTATCAGCGGGTTGCCAAAACATATGGATCGACCGGATTTCATTTTCTTCGCACGGTGATTTTACCAGCATCCGTCCCGCAAATAATATCCGGTCTCCGAATTGCATGGGCCTTTTCCTGGCGTGCATTGATGGCAGGTGAATTACTTGGCGGGGGAGGCGGTCTTGGCCAATTGCTGGAAATGGGAAGATCACTTGGACAAATGGATTTGGTCATCTCCGTGATGATCATCATCGCAATCATCGGAACAATCGTGGATAATGTCGTCTTCTCCCGTCTTGAACGTAATGTTCAACTGAAATGGGGAGTGAAGTAACGGTAGTTTAATAAAATACTAGTTATAAAGGAGAGAAAAATATGCTGAAAAAATCATTCTTTACCCTTATTCTGTCTGTATTGTTAATCGGAATAGTTAGCGGATGCACTCAATCCAGCAGTAATGATGAAGAAGGGGAAGGGTCCGGGGGGAAATCGGTGAAAATTGGTTATTTTCCTAACCTAACCCATAGTGCAACGATCATTGCACTTGAAAAAGGCTTTTTTGAAGAAGAGTTCGGTAAAGATGTCAAGATTGAAACCAAAACAGTGGCCAATGGAGGATTATTCATGGAAGCAATGGCCACAAACGCCATTGATGTCGGAACGGTCGGGCCTGGTCCATTGCTTAACTTTTACGTAAAAAACCCTGAATACCACCTGATCTCCGGGGCTGTTAATGGAGGTGCCGTACTTGTGGCTAGCGAAGGCAGCAAGGTAACGGATTTAAAAGATTTGGCCGGTAAAAAGGTAGCGATTCCCGTCATTGGAAGCACACAGGATGTCATGCTTAGGAAGGCCCTTCAAGATGTAGATTTAAAACCGACTACAAATGGGGGGACAGTTGAACTGTATGCGGCAGCACCTGCTGACACAACCGCCCTTTTTGTTCAAAAGTCTGTCGATGCAGCAGCGACCCAGGAACCATGGGGGTATGTATTGGAAAACCAGGCAAAAGGAAAGCTGGTGCTTGACTGGGATCAATTTGCATGGGGAAAAGATTCACCCAACACGGTAGTGGCTGCAAGCCAGAAGTTCTTGGATAAAAAAGGGCTCGCTGCTTCCTATTTGAAAGCTCATGATAAAGCGGTGAAGTTCATACAGGAAAACCCTGAAGAAAGCCAAGAACTGGTCATTAAGCATTTGAAGGAACTGACTGGAAAAGAATTAAGCAAAGAAGAAGTGGCTTCAGCATTTTCACGCCTTGAAGTGACAACAGAAGTTAATGAGCAAGTCATTCAAGAAATGGCCGACATAAGCAAGGAAGCCGGTTATATCCCTAGCAATGATATAAAAGGCATGATCGATTTATCAATTCTTGAAGAAGTGTCCAAATAAATGGAAACAAGCAAGCGCCTCAGCCATCCTGGCTTTGGCGCTTTTTTTAAATGGTGGCCGGATTTATCCATTTTAATTAAGCGGGGAAATAATCCTGATATAAACACCTCAGGTCATGAACTCCCTGTTATGGACAGACCTGATCCAATGCTTGGATAACATGATCAACCTCCTCCCAGGAATGGATGGTAGCGCCTGAAGCCAGTGAATGTCCTCCACCATTGAATTGACGTGCGACTGATGCAATGGGAATATTCCGTGAACGTATCCTGACACGGATTTCAGAAGGGTATTCGATGAAGAAAGCCCAGATTTTATTGTCCCTGACACTTGATAGCGTATTGACTAAATTCGAAGCTTCGAGTCGATCCACACCATACATATTTAAAAGCTCGTCCGTAATAATGAAGTAAGCTACCCCTTTATCGGTTACCTTGAAGCTCATGAGAATGTCTTTTTGAAGTCTGGAAGCGTTTTTCGCCTTAACATTAAGGCTATTATGGATTCTTTCTGGCTGAATATTATAGGTTCTTAAGTGCGAAACCATTTTTAATGTCCTGGGAGTGGTATTCCCATTCGTGAAATTCCCTGTATCACTAAGTATTCCTGCATAAAAAGATTTAGCCGCTCCTTTATTCATGATGAAGCCTTCTGGAAATTCCAAGAATAAATCAACAAGCATTTCACTTGCAGAGCTATAAGAAGGGTCGACCCAAGAAATGTCACCGAATTGTTCGTATTCGGGGTGGTGGTCAATTTTGATCAGCATGTCTCCATGATCATATCGGGAATCACTGATCCGTGAAATGTTGGCAGTATCACAAACAATCACTAAGGCATCTTTGTATTTGTTATCGGAAATGACATCCATATTACCTATGAATAGAAGCTTATCCACTTCCTCGCCTACCGCATAGACTTCTTTAGAAGGGCAGGAGTGCTTCAATAGCTTCTTTAAACCGAGTTGTGATCCCAATGCATCCGGGTCCGGATTTACATGACGATGAATGATGATTGTGTGGTATTTCTTGATCGCTTCGATTATTTCCATTTTTTTATTGTCCATAGCGCCATCCCCTTTTTAACCTTTCCATGTCTGCCGAGTGACAATTGATAATTATGTAAAATTCATATATTGACAGTTATACCTATTCAATCATCACATGCCAAACGAATAAAGGCAATTCCGATTACTTTGGATGGGGGAGTCCTGAAGTATACGGAAAGTATACGGAACAGATGTAATAAAACACTCAAAAAAATTATTGAAAAATTCAAAAAATTCAACTATACTTAATTTACCAAACCGATGACAACAAGTTACCTTGTTGCATGGCCGGCTTGACATAAAAAACTGGAATCCATAAAAATTGACTTGGTTCACTTGATCTTCCTTTGCAGGAAGACAGTTCGTGGATAAGGGTCAGTGAAACATTCAATGTAATGACATTGTTGGTTTTACTGGCTCTTTTTTTGTGTATCCACGACAGTTTGAAAGGGGTGATGATATGAATGGAGCTTTGGAGGGAGTCAGGATTATCGATGTATCCCGCGTTTTGGCGGGGCCGTTTTGTTCAATGATTCTCGGCGATTTGGGTGCCGATGTCATTAAAATCGAGCATCATGAATCAGGGGATGAAACGAGAGGGTGGGGGCCGCCATTCGCCGAAGGAGAAAGCGCTTACTATTTATGTGCAAATCGAAATAAGCAAAGCATGACCTTGAATTTAAAATCTGAGGAAGGAAAAGAGATTTTCCGGAAGTTGGTGGCTTCAGGGGATATAGTGATTCAAAATTTCAAGACAGGCACATTGGGAAAACTGGGGTTGGGTTATGAGGATTTAAAGGAAATCAACCCCAAACTGATCATGGCCTCGATTACAGGATTTGGTTTAACCGGTCCTTATAAGGATTTGCCTGGCTATGACTATATCATTCAAGCGATGAGTGGTTTGATGAGCATCACCGGAGAGAAAGATGGGAGTCCCGTGAAGGTCGGAGTGGCCATAGCTGACATATTGACTGGCTTGTATACATGCATTGGCATTTTATCCGCTTTACATCATAGGGATAATTTGGGGGAAGGACAGGAAATTGATATTTCATTGATGGATTGTCAGGTTTCTTCATTGGTGAATGTCGCCAGCAACTATTTATTCAGTGGCTTGACCCCTGAAAGAATGGGGAACCAACATCCAAATATCGTTCCATACCAGACGTTCGGGACAAGGGATGGAGAGCTTGTCGTAGCTGTGGGAAATGATGATCAGTTCAGGAGATTTTCAACCGTTATAGGCAGACCTGATTTAGCGGAACAGGAACAGTTTAAACATAATGAAAAACGTTTGCAAAACAAGGAAGAATTAATACCGATAATAGAGGATTCGTTGAGAGGTAAGACAAAGAAGGAATGGAAAAGGCTGTTTGATGATGCAGGGATACCGAATGGTCCGATTAATGATATAGCAGAGATGTTCGAGGATCCGCAAATCATCGCAAGAGGCATGTTGGTGAGCATGGAGCATCCCACAATCGAAGATCTGAAAGTGACGGGATCTCCCCTGAACCTTTCAAAAACACCGGTTACCATGAGAAAGCATCCGCCTCTCTATGGCGAGCATACCGATTCCATTTTGGCTGAAATAGGATATAGTCCAGATCAAATAAGCAAATTCAAGGAAAATAAAATTATTTAGGAGGAATTTTAATGATGAATTTCGAATTAACAGAAGAGCAGCAAAGTGTGAAGAAAGTGGTAAGGAAATTTGTGGATAAGGAAATCATTCCATATATTCAAGAGTGGGATAGGCAAGGTCAATTCCAGCCGCATATTTTAAAAAGGTTAGCTGAATTGCAGTTGATGGGCGTGTGTATACCCGAAGAGTATGGCGGGGTCGGAATGGATTATAATACCCTAGCCATCGTTTGTGAAGAGCTGGAGCGGGGAGATACGGCTTACCGAACTGCAGTTTCTGTACATACAGGGTTGAATAGCATGACCCTGCTTCAATGGGGGACGGAAGAACAAAAACAGAAATATTTAGTACCCCAGGCAAAAGGAATCAAGATTGGTGCTTTTGGGCTGACTGAACCGAATGCAGGGTCTGATGTAGCGGCGATGAAATCAACGGCAAAACGTGTTGGGGACCATTATATATTGAACGGGTCAAAAACATGGATTTCGCTCTGTGATTATGCAGATCATTTCCTCATTTTCGCCAAGACGGATCATGATGCCGGTTCAAGGGGAATCACTGCCTTTATCGTGGAACGGACTTTCGAGGGAGTGGAGTCGAAAGCCATTAAAGGAAAATTGGGAATTCGTGCCGGGAATACAGGCGAGATCTTTTTAACGGATGTAAAAGTTCCGGTGGAGAATAGGCTTGGTGAAGAAGGTGAGGGCTTTAAAATTTCCATGTCTGCATTGGACAGCGGCCGGTTTACAGTGGCCGCAGGTGCTGTAGGGTTAATAGAAGCAAGCCTGGAAGCAAGCTTGAAGTATTGCCATGAACGAAGCACATTCGGAAAAGAGATTGGCAGGCATCAGCTCGTTCAACAGATGATTGCCAAGATGACAGCAAATTTAGAGATTTCCAGATTGCTGGTCTTTAAAGCGGGCACCTTGAAAAACCAAGGAAAAAGGAATACGAAGGAAACATCACTTGCCAAGTGGATATCATGTAATTCTGCTAATGAAGCGGCCAATGATGCTGTTCAAATTCATGGTGCCTATGGCTACTCGGATGAATATCCAGTCGAACGTTTTCTGCGGAATTCAAAAGCTCCGGTCATTTACGAAGGAACCCGTGAGATTCATACTGTAATGCAGGGTGAATACGCACTTGGCTATAGACAAGATAAAGAGCTTCGCAAGCAATTGCCTGCATGGCCCTTCGAGCAAGTTTCCGTACATTAACTATAGATAGAGGAGATCAGATCAGATGATGAACACATACTTTATTGCAGGGCATGCAAAACTTCCACAAGGGATGGCAGCGAGAAATATATATGATTCAATCACGATCACGGTGGAGCTTGACTTTAAATATGGAGTAATAGTCGAGGCTTCCTGTACGCTTGCTACAGAGCATGGAAGGGAATTCATCCGTCAACTGCTGCGCGGTTATTGCCTGAAAGATGGTATCGAAGAATTGATTGATCGTGTGCAAATTCATTATCGTGGGAAGGCTGGTCAAGCCATTCAAGCAGGGCTGAAGGATGTGTATGCACAGTTCGAATTGGTCTCCGTTAAATAAGTGAAACCGGAAAAGGGTCCTACTGTATGTAAGAGGGTAGGATCCTTTTAATATAGGTACAGGTTCTAAACAGGATTATGCTAGAGTCGGAATAACCGTTTTTTTCAGGTATAAAGAGACATTTGGATGGTTATAACTGAACGTGATAATTATAAAACACAAAAACTCGTCATTATACGACGAGTTTTTTGTATTTAAAACGTTAAGGTAAAGCTTAATGACCAGTGAAAAATATTGATTGTGCATTAAAGCGGATTCGAGAAGCTAGAAGCACCATTTCCGTTTATTGCGAAAGTTATTGCAGCAGAGCCATCTGCAGTTGTTGGAGGAGCACCGGTTTCTGCTTGTGCGCCTTTGTCTGCTGCAAGTAGATCTCCTTTTCCAGCAAGAGCCCCTTTGCGTTCCGGAAGTTGATCGTTTCCAGCAAGACCCCCTATGAGTATTCCTGCTTGTGCGCCTTTGCGTGCGGCAAGTGGAACTGCTCGTGCGACTTTGAGTGCCACGAGTGGACCGATTCCTGCCCATGCAACGTTTAGTGCTGCAAGAAGAGCACCCTTTATTGTTACTTGTACGTGAATGTCTGCCTATTGGATGTGGGTCATTAAACATGAAATCGCTTAACCCCATGGAATTGGCTCTATCCACCGCATTTTGTATGTCACGAATGATGTCTGACATATATAATCCCCCTTTCTATACATTAAACTATGTTGCTTGTACGTGATGTGCTAAAGATAATCCCCAATCTTTTTAAAAATAGTGTTTTTAGGGTGACACCCTTCGCTTTTTTTCCATAATTTAATAGGAAAGTGAAGGGAAGGGTTATATGAATTCTGACAAGAAGCTGCCTGTGTACCAGCTTTATGTACCACCAGTTCATTTAATGGAACTTCGCAGAGATATATGGTGCAATGATCCTTTACCGGCAAAGTTAACAATTAACGGAAAAAAACTTGAGATTGATATTGCTTACCGTGGCTCACATATCCGAAGTTTTCGCAAAAAATCCTATAATGTAGTCTTTTATAAACCTAATACTTTCAAGCATGCCAAGGAAGTTCATTTAAATGCCGAATATAAAGATAAATCTTTACTAAGAAATAAATTATCTTTAGATTTTTTTGCAGATATAGGCACCTTGTCACCGAACTCCCAGTTCGTTTTCCTGAATATGAACGGAAAGGACGAAGGGATATACCTCGAATTGGAATCGGTGGATGAATATTATTTGAAGAAAAGGGGGCTCCCCAAGGGGTCCATTTTCTATGCAGTGGATGGTGATGCCAATTTCTCATTGATGAGCGATTTGGATAAAGGAATCAAAAAATCATTGGAGATGGGCTATCAAAAAAAATGCGGGACAGAAAAGGAGGAATTATATTTACAAGAGCTGATCCTCCAAATCAATACAATTTCAAGAGTGGATTTTGAAAAGGAAATCGTAAAATATGTCGATGTGGAAAAGTACCTGCGCTGGCTGGCCGGTGTCATATTCACGCAAAACTATGATGGGTTCGTTCATAACTATGCTTTGTATCGAAATGGAGATACCGGTCTATTTG
Source organism: Peribacillus sp. YIM B13477 (assembly GCF_042787955.1). Classification (NCBI taxonomy): domain Bacteria; kingdom Bacillati; phylum Bacillota; class Bacilli; order Caryophanales; family Bacillaceae; genus Peribacillus; species Peribacillus sp. YIM B13477. The sequence continues at coordinate 421,119 of NZ_JBHZPD010000002.1, read as the reverse complement.
AAATGATTCCATGGGATTATGATGCGACATGGGGCAGGGATGTTAACGGGAAAGTGATGGAAGAGGATTATGTGGGAATCGGGGGGTTCAATACATTGACTGCTAGAATCCTTGATGTAAGGGGATTTCGTGTCCGGTACCAAGAGCTTCTTAAGGAGATTTTGAACAATCATTTTAACGTGGACTATATGAAACCCATCATTCAGGAAATGCATGATCAAATAAGACCTTATGTATCAAAAGATCCATATATCAAGGGGAATAAGGAGAAATTTGATGATGAGCCCGAATTCATCCTGAAATTCATTGAGGCCCGTGCGAAGTATATAAATAGCCACCTGTATAAATTGGATTAATAATTCCTTTCGTTTAGAGATGGAACAATGAAAAATATAGTGACAGGAATGCTGAATAAAAGCATTCCCGCTTTTTTCTGCACGATTCCATTTGCTTTTCTATACTATTACGGCTATGTTTGATAGAAAGATATAATCTAAAGTAATGAAGGATGGGAATGGATTGACTAATCATAGCCGCAAACCGGCATATATATATACCTTTACATGCACCCCTGACGAACGCTCATTATCTAAAATGGAGATGCGCTCGTTCTTTGGCTTTGAGACTTCAGGGGATATTTTGAAAAGTGATATAGCCATTGAACCGAGCAGGAGCCCTTTTATAAAAGGGCGGGTCGATATCATGTTTGAAGGGGAAAGCATATCCGAAATCGTTGAGCAAGTTAAGGATATTCATTTGCCTGATTCGACGTTCAAAGTATTATTCGTGAAAATTAATGATTTGAATAAAGAAGAAAAAATAGATTATGATGGACAGCGTGAAATTGAACGGGAGATTGGCTGGCACATTCAGGGAAATGCCGATGTACGTAATCCAGATCAGGTCTTTGGAATCGTGACGCTTGGCGGTCGTTGGTATTTTGGGAAGTATGTCAAACCTGAAGCGGTTTGGTTAAAACATATGAAGAAGCCCCGTGAATATTCAACTGCGCTTAGCACGAGAGTGGCGAGGGCCATTGCCAACATTGCCGTTCCACATCCGGATGGGGTGAAGGCAATTGATCCATGCTGCGGAATTGGAACGGTATTGGTGGAAGCCCTTTCGATGGGGATCAATATTGATGGCCGGGATATCAACCCGCTTGTTACCGACGGTTCAAGGGAGAACATTGCCTATTTTGGACTCGAAGGTGATGTAACTACAGGTCCGATTTCGGAGGTCACCAGTAAATATGATGTAGCGATTATCGATATGCCTTATAATCTATATACACATGCGACGCCGGAGGATCAGCTATCAATCCTTAAACACGCAAGGGACTTTGCTGATAAGGTAGTCGTCGTAACGATCGATACGATGGATCATATGATTGAAGAAGCTGGATTTGAGATTGCTGATCGCTGTGTTGCAAGGAAAGGCATTTTTTCCAGAGAGATTGTCGTGTGCGTTTAAGTATCTTCTGCAAGAAAAGGCTGATATTTCAGTGTCAATTAGACAAATAAAAAGGGCTTTGCTGCCATCTGGCTTCGATATTCAACCGATGCCAGATGGCGGACAAGTCCCCTTTACATTAAGTTTCAAAATTGACTAGATTCCGGGTGTAGATGAACTTTCAGGAATTTTTTCATATTCTGATGGATTAAGATTATGAACCGATCCATCTGTTACTCCATTGATAATACCCATTAGCCCCGTTTCAACCGTTTTTACGAGCTGGCCATTCTTTTTTTGCCCAAAGTTTTGTGTTTGACCACTAACTTCAAATAGAACCGTCCCACTTCCGTTTAAAGCAAATGTCCCTAAAGCAGTCCCTGGCAGGTCAATAGATTGATCATATAATGAAATATTTGTAAAAACTGAATTCCCTTTTGCTTGCAGTGCATTATATGCAGTAAGTGTTAACTGACGAGAGAAATCATATTTGAAATCATCTGCATACTCTGCATATTTAGCACCTTCTGGAGTGCTTGGATTAGGAACGAATTTTCCTGATATTGACATAGTTGCACGCTCATCAGTTCCTTCGATATATGGGAATCCTTGATGATGAAGATCGATAAAAACATCCACTTTCCCGAATTTCGATTTTAACCCTTTATATGTGTCACGTAGCGTTTGCGCTTCGGGGGTAATAAACCAGCCTGGCTTTTCAGATGCCCCCGGGAAGTCTTGAGGTTTTGGTACATAATTTAGGTCTGGATTGAAGTCACGATTAACATCAAATCCCGGTTTGCTAGCATAGTCGTCTCCTGATCTGGGAGTAGTGTAATAGTTCCAAGTAGGTTTTGCATTAGAAAGTTGGGGGAATTCACCTACAACTTCAGACCATTTCATCTCATTTCCACGACGATCAAGCTCTGAGCCGTCTACGTTCATCATTGGAATGGCAACAATTGTTAGTTCATCAAGAACTTTCTTTACCTCAGGCGAGTTACTTTGACCAAGGTTTTTAAGAATGTTCAATAACGCGACAGTTCCTGTTTTTTCATTTCCATGAATTTCACTTTGAATAAGAACGACTTTGTCACCATGACCGACAGTCACTTTTTGAATGGAACGGCCCTGATTCGTTTTTCCGGCCACTTCTACATTGACTATCCCTCCACTCGCTTGCTCAAGTTGATTTAATTCATTTACAAGTTCGTCATAATTTAGGAATGCTTCGGTAGAAAGGTTCGTTCCGCCTGTCGGATTTGGTCCTCTTTCAGCTAAGCTGACATTTGGGCCAAGTAATGTTGCGGCTACTACTGTTGAACTTAAAACCTTTAAAAATTTTCTTTTCACATCAAATCTCCTATTCTGAAAATATTTAATATTCAGAAATAAATTCTTCACTTTCTAATCGATTTCCTGTTAGATTCATTAAAACACCCAAAAAGGCCTATGTATTTCAGATTCAATTATTTTGTACATTTTTCCATGAAAAAGTCCCTGCTAAGTGGGGACGATTTCAATTCAGCCTTTTTTGATGTCATTTAGCTTGATAATGAACTACATTTTCAACGAATTGTTTCGTGACCTTCCCCTGATATTCCAAATAATCCAAATGGCCGATGATTTCTGACATGACGAGCGGGAATTCTGCTATATACTTTTGTTTGTAAAACTCCTTTGCCAGGTCATTGCCTGTAGAAATTCCGGATTCTATCAAGGCCAGGATCTTTTGTGATTTCCTCTCTATGCTGTTGAGTCTTTTTTCAATCAGATGACCGGGTTGTTCAATCACGTTACCATGACCAGGAAAGAGGAGATTCACCTGTAATGCTGAACATCGTTTTAATGAATCGATATGATCTACAAGAGTCAGCATTCTATTACCGTTTTCATCAGGTTCGATCAAGGCATTGCTTGAGATATGTTCAATCAATAAATCACCGGCAAGAAGCTGTTTCCCTTCTCGGTCAAGGAAAGCAATTTGATCCGGGGCATGCCCGGGAAACTCGATCACTTCAAAATTCAGCCAGTGTTTTTCCGTGATTGCGATGATGTCACCATTCAGTTTTTGATCTTTATTATTATCGACCGCGTTGAATAGGTAAGCCACTTGTTTATCTCCAAGTTCACCACAGCCCATCTCAAGGTATAGCTGTTTATAAAATTCAATTCTCATACTTAAGAAGTCAGGGTCCCTTTTTAAACGGGGAATGGATTTAGAATGGGCATAAACGGGAATGGGATGGAGTTCGGTAATCCGGTTGACCAAACCAACATGGTCTCCATGGTGATGGGTTAACAAAATTTCCGTGATGTCCCCAACTGTAAATCCATTTTCGTTTAATGTTTGCTGCAGTGCATTCCAGCAAACGTCATCATTCATACCTGCATCGACTAATGTTAAAGATTCATCCTGTTTAACTAAATAAAAGTTTATACTTTTTAAAGATAAAGCGCTTGGAGCTATAATTGGATAAATTTTAAATGTTGTATTCGTTTTCATGAACGTCCCATATCCTCCTAAATCGAGATAAACTTCATCTGGAAAAATGCCATATTACTAATGACCAAATAGATGTAAAGGGTTTTTATTCTATGATTGGTTGAATGAACTGAAACTGTCAAGCGGAAGCTTCCAGGCAATCAAGAAATTTAATAGTAAGATTGATTGGAAAAGGATGGTCTATTTATCTAGTTTATTTTAAAATTGAATACACAAGCTAGTCATTTAGCCAATATTCTTTAAATTTAATTATTGTGTAATGAAAACTGAATGTGTTCCATGGAAAGAAATGGTATAGGGGGTTATGGTTTGAAGCCGAAAATTTATATTACAAGGAAATTGCCAGAACAAATCGTCGAGGGTCTTAGTCGGAATTATGATGTCAGGATGTGGGATCAAGAGGATATACCGGTCCCTAGAGAAGTCCTTGTAGAAGAAATGAAAGAAGTCGAGGGGCTGCTTTGCTTATTGACGGAACAAATCGATGAGTCACTGATTGAACAGGCACCCAATCTGAAAATCATCGCGAATATGGCAGTGGGCCATAATAATATTGACGTTCAAAGTGCAACAAAACGGGGCATCATGGTAACGAACACACCGGGGGTTTTAACGGAAACGACAGCTGATTTAACCTTCGGCTTACTGCTTGCAACGGCAAGGAGGATGATGGAGGCAGAAGATTATTTAAGGAGTGGAAAGTGGGAAACATGGTCGCCGATGCAGCTGACAGGACAAGATGTACACGGTGCAACGCTTGGTATCATCGGGTTAGGCAGAATTGGGGAAGCCCTTGCAAAAAGAGCTAAGGGATTTGATATGAACTTAGTTTATTTTAATCGAAGCCGTAAATATGAACAGGAAAAAGAGTTAGGAATCGAATATCAGCCCCTTGAAAAATTGCTCCAAATCTCGGATTTCGTTTGTGTCATGCTGCCGCTCACAGCGGAAACGGCTTATATGATTGGCAAGGAGCAGCTGGAATTGATGAAAGGGACGGCTGTGCTCATTAATACCGCAAGAGGCGGAATTATCGATGAAAAAGCGTTGTACCAGGCGCTGGAAAATCGAGAGATTTGGGCGGCTGGATTGGATGTATTCGAAGAAGAGCCCGTCCCTCTGGACCACCCGCTGCTAACTTTGCCCAATGTGGTTACATTACCGCATATCGGGAGTGCTAGCATTGCCACAAGAATGAAAATGGCAACTCTTGCTGTACAAAACTTAGTGGACGGATTAACTGGTGATACTCCCCGTAATTTAGTATTGTTGAATAAATCAAAATGACGCTAAAATGGGGTTCGGATTGATTTCATCCCGAACAAAGATTTTAAAACAAGAATAGACTATCCTTCATGTTTTTTTACTATAACCCTTATTGGATTGAAGAAATTTGCGACACTCTTGCCGAATAACTGGCTTGCCGAGACCCCACAGACGCTTGCGTCAAGGAGGCTTGGCAGACAGTCGGCGGAAAGGGAGCGGATTTCTGAAATCACCGGCAACCTTTTTTAAATAAAAAAACTGCAGGCAAGCTCTCTTCACTTCAAGTTGATCTCGCTGAAGAGAATCATGTTTAGAAAGCATCCTCATCACCTCAAGTTTTAATACTTCTATTTTAAAACAAAAATGACTCCAGGCAAAAGTGTTCTAACTAAAAGGTAAGACAAAGTTGATTGGAGCGGGTGTACGAGACTCCTGCTTAGAAAAGCGTGTCTAAGGGAGACCCCGCAGGCGAAAGCCGAGGGCCGACCGCCCGCGGAAAGCGAGTGCCCTACGTTCCAATCAACGTCCAAATTGTACAAGCCATAAAAATAGACAAATTCGATTTTCATCGAGTTTGTCTACAATCTGAAATGACCCCAAAAATGGGGTCATTTTTTTATGGGGAATGTAATAGTGTTTCTTTGGTTCGTAGTATTCTCAAATGATATTTTCTGAAATATGATTTGTCCTTTTTAGAAGATTTCAGAGTTTTGATGCACCTGTGCTTACCTGAGTGCCGAAAGGAAGAATCCCATTCAAGTGGAGCATACTTATCGTAAATTGTGCCGATCTTTTGTAAAATAAAGAAAGTCGAGTTTATTAGGAAGAACAATTAGTTGAAAGGGATAGGGTTAATAATGATTGAAATGAAGGAAACGATATCATCAGGCAACGAAATGACTAAATCCAAAAGGCTGTTGATGGCTCTTATGCTAGGGTCTTTTGCAGCGATTGGACCATTGTCACTTGATATGTATTTACCGGGTCTCCCCACACTGGCAGAGGATCTGAAAAGCAGTACGTCATTAGCGCAGCTAAGCTTGACTGCCTGCTTGTTAGGGTTGGCTTTGGGCCAAATTTATTTAGGGCCTCTAAGTGATGCAAAAGGAAGGCGTTCACCGTTAATCATATCTTTATCCATTTATTGCATTTCATCTCTGTTATGCGCTTTTGCTCCAACCATTGAATTGCTTTTATTATTACGTTTTATCCAAGGTATTGCGGGAGCGGGAGGCATTGTCATTTCAAGGGCCATAGTTCGTGACCTTTTTTCAGGAACGGATTTGACCAAGTTCTTCTCCATGTTAATGCTGGTAAATGGGGCGGCACCGATATTGGCTCCGGTTTTTGGCGGTCAACTTTTGCAGTTCACTTCTTGGCGGGGCGTTTTCATTGTCATTTCAGTATTAAGTATCATTATGGTTGCGGCTGCATTTTTTGGGATAAAGGAAACTTTATCGTCCAATCACAGGAGTGCTGGCGGGGTAAATGATACGATCAGGACTTTTGGGAACTTATTGAAGGATCGTGTGTTTATGGGCTATGCTTTTGCACAGGGATTCATAAGTGCTGCAATGTTCGCTTATATTTCCGGGTCGCCTTTTGTTCTCCAGAACATTTATGGGGTTTCCCCGCAGATCTTCAGCCTGATTTTTGCAATAAACGGGGTTGGGATCATCATCGCTTCACAAGTTGCCGGGAAGCTGGCAGGCAAGGTTAAAGAAGAAAGATTGCTTCAAATGGGGTTATGCCTAGCTTTGTTTGGGGGAATATTACTTCTTGCCTCAGTCCTTCTCGAAATGGGCTTGGCCGGAATCTTGGCCGCTTTATTCCTCTCCGTCTCCAGCGTCGGTATTGTCGGTACAACGAGTTTTTCTTTAGCGATGCAAAATCAGAAAAAAACAGCAGGCAGTGCTTCGGCTTTAATTGGCTTGCTTCCCTTCATATTAGGATCACTAATGGCTCCCCTGGTGGGGTTAGGTTCAGGTGAGTCGCCCTTGCCGATGGGAATTGTGATGGTAAGTTGTCATGTCATCGCCATGTGCGCCTATTTACTCCTTGCCCGTCGCGGGTTAAGGCGAGTTGCTTAAAAAGAAAAGCTGAAATCCTGATGTGGATTTCAGCTTTTTGATTCATAATAGTGATTCCGCTCCATCGATATAAACTTCCGTGCCCGTAACATGGGAGGACATGTCTGATGCTAGGAACAATACGAGATCACCAGCTTGTTCGGCAGTCCCCGCTTTCCTCGCTAGGGGCTGGGAGCCTTCGGGATATTCAATGGGAATCCTGATTTTTTTAAGGTTTTCTTCTTCCGGGAATGTATTATCGTCAATGCTCGTATCGATTGAACCGGGACAAATGGTATTTACCCTGATTCTATATCTTGCCAATTCGAGTGCGGCCATTTTACCGAAAGCGACTTGACCGGCTTTGGATGAACTATAAGCGGAAAAACCAAAATTCTTGAAGTATCGGTTTCCGTTGATGGAGCTGTTGATCACGATGCTGCCACCCGTTTCCTTCATGTAAGGAATGGCGTATTTGATGGTGAGAAAGGTCCCTTTGAGGTTGATGGTATGTGTCTTATCCCAATCTTCCGGCTTTATGTCTTCTATAGGGGCAATCACTCCGTTGATGCCTGCGTTTGCAAATACAAAATCAATTTTCCCAAAATGTTCATGGGCTGTTTTGTAGGCAAGTTCAACTTGCTCAGCCTTGGAAACATCCGTTTTAATGATTAGAGCCTCTCGACCAAGACTCTCGACTTCTTCCTTCACTTTTTCGGCATTTTCGACTGTACGGTCAAAAAAGATGATGTTCGCGCCGTTTTCAGCTAGTTTCAGTGCGGCACCCCGGCCAATTCCTGATCCCCCACCGGTAATGATGGCAACTTTGTTTTTCATTAATTCTGTCATACACTTCACACGCTCCTTTTAAGTTTTCTTTCCCATTTTGGGAGTATGTAGAAACATCATGGCAGTTGTAATATAGAAAAATTATAAACGAATATTGCCTAAAAAATCCAATTTAAGCAATTGCGAGTGTTCAATTTACTTTGTTTTTCAGTGAAATGTCTGTATATTGAGGACATGATAAAGTTAGCTTGAAAGGGGATAGGATGTTGATAAGATTAGGGGTAATAGGTACAAATTGGATCACGGAACGATTTTTGGAGGCTGCAAAGCATGTAGAGGGTCTATCGTTAACCGCCGTGTATTCACGTACAGAGGAGAAAGCGAAGGAATTTGCCAATAAATACGAAGTACATACGACTTTTACGAATTTAGAAGCAATGGCCAGCAGCGATGAAATCGATGCTGTGTATATAGCAAGCCCTAACTCTCATCATTGCAGGCAAGCCGTGTTATTTTTGCAAAATAAAAAACATGTATTATGTGAAAAACCAATGGCCTCGAATGCGGCTGAAGTAAGGGAAATGATTGAGGCTGCAAAACAAAATGATGTGCTATTGATGGAAGCGATGAAATCGACCATCATGCCGAATTTCGAAAGTATAAAGGGGAATCTGGATAAAATCGGGAAGATTAGGCGTTTCTCGGGAAGCTTTTGCCAATATTCATCACGCTATGATTCATATAAACAAGGAACTGTGCTGAATGCATTCAATCCGGAATTCTCCAGTGGCTCTTTAATGGATTTAGGCATTTACGTCCTCTATCCTCTTGTTGTACTGTTCGGTAAACCGAATAAGGTGCAGGCATCAGGAACGATGCTCGAATCAGGAGTTGATGGGCAAGGTACGATTATGCTTTCCTATGATGAAATGGAGGCAGTCGTCATGTTTTCCAAAATTACTGAGTCCAATTTGCCATCGGAAATTCAAGGTGAACATGGAAGCATCATCATTCAGAAAATTTCAGGACCGCAAGCGGTGGATATTCAGTATCGGGATGGAACCACTGAAAATATTTCCGTTAAACAGGATATGCCTACCATGTATTATGAAGCGAAGGAATTTGTTGATTTGATACAGCAGGGGAAAATGGAATCCGATATAAATACATATTCGAATTCACTGTTGACTATGGAAATCATGGATGAAGCAAGAAGGCAAATCGGCATCGTCTTTCCTTCAGACCGTGGATAAGGCCAATCATGAAGGGGAAAAATGGATGTTACTGATATCCCTTAATTGGGTAGAACTAGTACAGGGATAATTTTATTGTTGGGGGAATGGAAATGAAGTGCAAAATAAATCGCAATGCAGCAAAGGTCTTACAAAAGATGCTCAGCACTGAAGAAGCCGAAGGGAAAATGATTCGTGTATATATCACCCATATGCATGGCGATCATGCCCATTATGACATGAAGCTTGATACACCGGCAGAATATGATGAAATCGTCAAAACAGATAAAGATATCGATATTTTGCTTGATTCACGTGAAGAATTTCTGGATGGTGTCTGGATTAAATATTTTTATGTTCCTGAAGAAGGCTTTGAAATCACGAATCCTTCTAAAGAACCGCATGGACATCATCACCACTAATAGTAAAGGGGGAGGATTGGCATGAATCAAAAATACGAAAAGATCTTTCAACCATATATATTTCCATCAGGGGTAGAAGTGAAAAATCGTATCATGATGGCTCCTATGACCACTTATTCTTCGGATGACAAAGGCGTTGTAACCGATGATGAACTGGCCTATTACGCTGAGCGCTCGGCTGGTGCAGGTGCGGTTGTCACGGCATGTGCCTATGTATCTGCTGGGGGCAAGGGATTCCTAGGCCAACTAAGTGCAGATGACGATTCCTTTATCCCATCCTTGAGAAAACTAGCTGAAACGATTCAGTCCAACGGGTCAAAAGCGATCCTGCAAATATATCATGGAGGCCGTCAAAGTCCGCCGGAATTATTGCCTGATAACCAACCGATTTCTGCAAGTGCCATTGCCTCCAGCGAGGAAGCACCTGTACCGCGGGAAATGAATGAAGATGAAATACAAGACGTTATTAAGGCATTTGGCGAAGCAACAAGAAGGGCCATCGAAGCAGGTTTCGATGGTGTGGAAATCCATGGTGCCAATACTTACTTGCTTCAACAATTCTTCTCGCCACACTCGAACCGCCGTACAGATAAATGGGGCGGAACATTGGGAAAACGATTGATTTTCCCGCTTACCATTGTGAATGAAGTTGAGAGAACGGTTGCCGAGCATGCAGAAAAGCCGTTTATAATTGGCTACCGCCTTTCTCCTGAAGAAGGCAGCAATCCTGGAATCACTTTAGATGATACGATCCAATTTGTTGATAGATTAGCGAATCAAAACCTGGACTATCTACATATATCAGTAGGTCACTTCTGGAATGGTTCATTCCGTGAGAGTGATAGGACAAAGTCGCGCATCGTTAAAATTTACGATAAAGTAGGTAATCGTATCCCGGTGGTCGGTGTAGGTTCACTGCATACACCCGATGAAGTTGCAGAAGCCATGGAAACGGGGGTCCCTTTTATCGCCCTTGGCCGTGAACTTCTTATGGAACCGCATTGGATTGAAAAAATCAGGTCTGGAAAAGAAGCGGAAATACGGACTACCCTCTCAAAAAAAGATCAGGATGAACTGGTCATTCCAGATCCGCTTTGGGAAAAGTTGATCGGGATAAAAGGTTGGCTCCCGGTTGTGGAATGATGAGCCGATATCTAGAATAATAGGTTACCCATCCTTCATTTTATTGGAGGACGGGATGTTAGTTTCCAATAAGGCTAAGGTCCATGACTAAAAAAGCCTGCATTTGTTATTTTAAAATAACAAATGCAGGCTTTTTATTATTTTAAAAATCAAATTTCAGCTACGGAATCTTGGATGATGTTTTCAGTTGGAATGATGGTATGCGGTATCTGATCTTGATTACCCTTTATCTTTGTAAAGAGGACCTGTACAGCGATGTCCCCTAATTTTTTTACGGGAATTTCTTTACAAGTCAAAGAGGGAGCGAGAAAAGGATGTAAATTTGAATTACTGTACCCTACGATGGATAGGTCTCCCGGTATGGAGATTCCATTTTCAGCTGCCATCTTATATATACTCATCACCTTAAGGTCATCAGTTGCAAAAACGGCTGTCGGCCCGTTATTTCCCAATAGTTGTTTTGCTGATTGATGTGCGGCATCAATCGTATACCCACTGTTGATGATCCATTCATTCTTTAGTGGGAGCCCATTGTACTTCATGCATGATTTATATCCTTCCAAGCGATCGATCGAAACATGATAATCGAGTGGAGAATGTAAGCAGGCGATTTCACGGTGTCCCTTATCTATCAAATATTGCGTCAAATCATAACTGTCCTTGTAATTATTTGTGTCTACGGAAAAAACGTTTTTGTAATGACCTTCGACCTTTCCGATGACTACTATAGGTATATTAAATGGATCTATTTGTTGAAAGAAGTTTTCATCAGCAGGGGAACTTAGCATTATGATCCCTTTTATTAATTTTTCTTTTATTTTCCTGATGCACTTTTGAAGTTCATCCTGACTGTTTTTCGCAGTCTGTAATATCACATCGAAGTTTTCGTCTTCAGCATTGGTTGATATTGTATGAATGATCTCTGAGAAAAATGGGTTATTTTCGGTAGTTTTGGCAGAACGAGATAATACCATGATCGCATCAAAGCCGGAAGATAGGGCCCGGGCTAATTTACTAGGTTGATAGTTTAATTGTTCAATTGCTTTTAACACGCGCTCTCGCGATTCAACAGAGATGTTGCTTTGATTGTTTAGCACGCGAGATACGGTGGATTTTGAAACCATTGCAACACGGGCGATATCGTAGATGGTGTGTCCCAATAAAGTTCTCTCCCTCCTAGTATGTTATCTGGATGATCATTACTTCTGAATTGTATTGGGTCTTTATGCACCACAGGAAAAATGGATTAAATTCCTTACTGATGGTTTTATTATAGGTTGATCTTAAATTTAGAGAGCGGTTTCATAGGGTAAATTATATGGATGAATCAGGATAGTGGCAATAGAAATTTTTAAAGTGATAGGCAATGTTGCAGAGAAAGTCGTTTCTATACTTCATACAAAAGTAGGTAATCCCACTAAAATAAAAGCGTGATTCTTAATTTTTGGTTCTTGTTGACAGAGAACGCTTACTGTATTATATTTTGTTTGTGGGAGCGGTTCCACGAAGAAGAATAATTCTATTAATTTATGGAAACGGTTCCAAGAAGGGGGCGTATATGGAATACATTAAACAGAGATTATCTGCAATTTATGGAGAATCGGATACAGAAAAGATGTGGCCTGAACTAAAAGGGAAGCTTGTGGAAGCAAAAGAAACACCTTATAAAGAAAGAAAACAAGGATGGGATGAGAAGGATATCGTCTTGATTACATATTCGGATCAATTTCAGGAGGAAGGACAGCCTACACTGGCGACTTTTGAGAAGGTATTTGATCGTTATTTAGCAGACAAATTTGAAATTGTCCATCTGCTGCCTTTTTATCCATATTCGTCGGATGATGGTTTTTCGGTAGTGGATTATAAGAAGGTCAATCAAATTGCAGGAGATTGGAAAGATGTTGAAAAACTATCGAAGAAAACGAGAATCATGTTTGATTATGTGTGCAATCATATTTCAGCAAAGAGTGATTGGTTTACAGAGTACAAAAAAGGAAACCCTGAATATTCCGGCTTCTTTACAGAGATGGATCCGAATGTAGATCTGAGTTCAGTAACAAGACCGAGATCCACACCTGTCCTAACCAGGTTTAAAATGGAGGATGGAACGGAAAAGCATATTTGGACGACATTTAGTGAAGACCAAATTGATTTGAATTTCAAAAACCCAAAAGTTTTATTAAGAATGATTGATATTCTATTATTCTATATTGAGCAAGGTGCGGAATATATCAGGCTGGATGCGGTAGGGTTCATGTGGAAAGAAGTCGGAGGGCCTTGTATCCACCTTGAAAAAACGCATCAAATCATAAAATTGTTCCGTGATATTGTTGAGGAAGTTGCTAAAGGAACTGTCATCATCACTGAAACGAATGTACCTCATAAAGATAATATTTCATATTTCGGCAATGGAAGCGATGAGGCGCATATGGTTTATCAATTCCCTTTACCGCCGCTTGTGCTTTACTCCATCAATCGCGGAAATGGGAGCGCTCTCACAGAGTGGGCAAAAAATCTACAGCCAGCAGGGGATAATACAACATTCTTTAATTTCCTTGCCTCACACGACGGTATTGGATTGAATCCTATTCGCGGCATTATCTCAGAAGAAGAAATTCTCGATCTGGTAACAGACCTGAAAAGGGAAGGCGCAAAAGTAAACTACAAAAAAAATCCAGATGGCACGGAAAGTCCGTATGAAATAAATGTGACATACTTGGACGCTTTGAATAAACTGACGGATAATGATGAATTAAGGGTGAAACGCTTTTTAACGGCACATTCTATTTTATTATCACTTCAGGGAGTGCCTGCGGTTTATATCCAGAGTATATTAGGATCCAGAAATGATTATGAAGGTGCTGTCAAAACAGGAATGAACCGTTCAATTAACCGCCAGAAGTATAGTTTGGATAAAATTGAAACTGAACTGGAGAAATCAGGTTCTTTACGAAGCAGGATATATGGGGAGTTAACGGACATTATCCAAATTAGAAAAGCAGAAGCATTATTTCATCCGGATGTACCGATGGAAATTTTGGATAAAGGTGAAAAAGTATTTGCACTTAAAAGAGGAAATGATCCCCAGAAAAGCCTGGTCAATATTCATAATATTGCGAATGAACCTGTTGATTTCAAGATTTCAGGAAGTTTTATAAATATTATAACGGGGGAAGAAATGGCTTTCGACGGTTCTATTATACTAAGTCCCTATCAATTCCTTTGGTTGAAAGCGATTTAACTAGGAGGTAAAAAGATGAAATTCAACATCCTAAGTTTGGTGGTTATCTTAGTTTTAAGCATTACTTTGTCAGCATGCGGCGGGAACGAAAAGACAGGAGAAGATGCAAAAACAACGATTGAGTTCATGCATTCCTCTGTAGAACAAGAGCGTCTGGCCGTCATCAACAAGCTGGTAAAAAAGTTTGAGAAAGAAAATCCCACTATTAAAATCAAGCAAGTTCCAGTTCAAGAAGATTCATATAATACAAAAATCATCACTTTAGCAAGTGCCGGAAAACTCCCTGCGGTCCTTGAAGTGGGACATGATTATGCCAAAGTCATGGATAAAGAACAACTTATCGACAAAGAGGCAGTCAGTAATACGCTTGATAAAGCTGGTAGCCAAAACTTCTATGATGGTGCCTTAAAATTATTAACACCAGAAGATGGGAAAGGACACACTGGTGTCCCTATCAGTGGCTGGGTTCAAGGCATTTGGTTTAATAAAGAAATGCTGGCATCCAAAGGATTTGAAGAGCCGAAAACCTGGGAAGATGTAATGTCGATCGCAAAGGCATTTACTGACAGCGGCAATAAAAAGTATGGTATTGGTTTGCCGACTGTTGAAGGGGGATTTTCAGAGCAGGCATTTTCACAATTCGCTCTTTCGAACAATGCGAATGTACTTGATGGCAAAGGGCAGTTGGATTTTAATAAACAGGCGATGAAAGAAGCGCTGACTTATTATAAAAAATTGGCCCGATACACGATGCCTGGTTCAAATGATACCACTGAAGTGAAAGATGCATTCATGAATGGCACAACTCCAATGGCGGTATATTCGACATATATCCTGCCTTCTGTTTATGAAGAAGGGGATGCAGGAAATATTGGGTTTGCAATTCCGGAGAAAAAAACAAAAGCGGTGTTTGGAACGGTTTCTGCAATCACGATCTCTTCTGGATTGGATGAAGATCAAAAAGAAGCAGCACAGAAATTCACAGCATTTTTGGCCAAGCCAGAAAATATGACCGAGTGGGTGTTAATGTCCCCAGGCGGTGCACAACCAGTTAGTAAAGCGGTTACAGAAAATGCCTCATATCAGGCAAATGAAGTTGTAAAAGCCTTCGGAGACTTATCAACCGAAATCGCAGCATCATTCAATGATATCCAAGTGTTTGGTTTGGTTGGTGAAAAAAACTACTTGAAAATGGGAGATATATCGAGTTCAGGCACTATTCCCAAATTAGTGAATGATATAACAGTCGGTGAAAAAAGCGTTGATATCGAACTTGAAAACGCAGAACGGAAAATGAAAGAGGTATTAAAAAAATAAGGCACAATAGAAGGTGATTAAGGCCCTCAATTTTTAGAAATATGTCCAAGGTCTACGCCTAACGATATAGTTAGAAAATCCCTTATTGGTTTGTATGATTTAAAAAATGTGATTATTTAGGGGGACCGTGAAAATGGAACAAAGAGGGAAATCAGATTTGAAATTGGCAGTGGTGCTACTTTTCCCAAGTGTCTTTTTAGTGCTTTTGCTTGTTGCATACCCAATGATATCTAACATAAAAATCAGCTTTTTTGATCTTCCAATCAACCCAAGGCTAAGTGCAACCTTTGTCGGGTTAAAAAACTATACAGATATACTGACTGATATCGAATTTTTAAAATCATTGGGAATTACACTTTTATACATGATTTTAGCGGTGGCAGGGAGTACAGCCTTGGGATTGGTTGTGGCAATCTTTTTTAACCGCCCATTCAAATTCCGTAAGGCTGCCCGTTCATTAATTATTCTGTCATATGTTACACCTTCAATTTCTTTGGTGTTTGCTTGGAAATACATGTTCAATAATGGCTATGGTGTCATAAACCATTTAGGGGTTGACGTGTTTCATTTATTTGAAAAGGCACCACTCTGGTTTGACAATCCTGTCAGCAGCTTCATTCTAGTCGTTCTTTTTGCAATATGGAGATACTTTCCTTATGCGTTCATCTCATTCCTGGCGATATTGCAGACGGTGGATAAAAGTTTATATGAGGCGGCAGAAATTGATGGGGCTTCCACATGGGAAAAGTTCAAAAACGTTACCATCCCGGCAATTATGCCGGTGCTGATAACCATTATAACTCTACGTTCCATCTGGTTGTTCTATATGTTCACAGATGTATATCTGTTAACAAACAAAGTGAATATTATTGGGATTTACTTATATGAAACGGCATTTGCTTTTAATGATCTCGGTAAAGCCGCATCCATCTCTGTAATTCTTTTTATAATTCTTTCTATCGTTATAATAGCATCAAGAAAGCGGGTGAAATTAAATGGCAATGGCTAGCAGTAAAAAGAATAAAGCAGCAAGAAAGATCGGGTTTTATCTTGGGCTGATCATCCTATTGACTATTTCCCTATTCCCTTTCTTCATCATGTTGATGACTTCCTTTAAAAGTTCGAAGGAAGCGGTTGCTACTAACCCATCCTTTTTTCCAAAGGATTGGACATTCCAGCATTATGTAGATATCTTTAATCCCGATATCTTCCCCTATTTAGCTTATTTTAAGAATAGTTTAATAGTGGCCCTTACTGCAGCATTGCTGTCCGTTGTAATAGGCATTTTCGGGGCCTATGCCCTTTCGAAATTGAAGTTTATCGGAAAAACCACCATAAATGCCAGTTTTTATACGGTGTATATGTTGTCTGGGATTTTACTTGTCGTTCCTTTATTTAAGATCATCTCCGGACTTGGGTTATATGATACGAAAACGGCACTGATTATCACCATGATTGTTCAAACGCTTCCAACCTCGATATTCATGTTAAAAAGTTATTTTGACACTATCCCGGAGGATCTGGAGGAAGCGGCGATGATTGATGGGTTGAACCGTGTACAGATCATTTTCTATATTATCATTCCACTAGCCATATCAGGTATCATTTCCGTTTTTGTATATTCCTTTATGGTCGCTTGGAATGATTACCTATTTGCATCCATTTTCTTGTCGGATTCCGCAAACTTCACGCTTCCAATCGGCTTAAATGCATTGTTCAGTACACCTGACTATATATGGGGCAGAATGATGGCGGCTTCACTTATAACGGCGCTGCCTGTAGTAGGGATGTACGCAATCTCCGAGCACTTCATAAAAGGAAACTTGACTGAAGGCGGAGTGAAAGGGTAAACGGAGTATCCAAATAATGAAAGAAGGTAATTTATTATGAAAAAACTAGTTGCAGTAAAACCAAGGGTAGCGGAATTGCTGGAATATGAAGACAGGTCCATAAGTCCAAATGAAGTGAAAATAGAAGTGCAGTTTGCCTCTCCTAAACATGGCACGGAAGTTATAGACTTTCGCGGGATGACTCCTTTTATGGATGAGGACTTTTCTGAAGAATGGCGCATGTTTATGCCACGGGAAGAAGGTGCAACTAAAGGAATCGTCTTTGGTGAATTCCAGCTAGGAAATATGGTTGTAGGTCAAATAATCGAAGTTGGTTCCGAAATAACGGGATTCCAGGTGGGGGAGACTGTTTGTACATATGGACCAATCAGGGAAACAGTTATTGTAAATGCAGTTGATAATCACCGTTTACGTAAAATGCCAGAAGGTTCAAAATGGCAAAATGCCGTATGTTATGATCCCGCACAATTTGCAATGAGCGGTGTACGCGATGCCAATGTCCGTGCAGGTGATTACGTAGTTGTAGTTGGACTGGGTGCAATTGGACAACTCGCTATCCAGCTGGCTAAAAAAGCAGGTGCGAGTATAGTTGTCGGAATTGATCCTTTGAACCAGCGCCGGGATATTGCACTAGATAACGGGGCGGATATTTGTTTTGATCCAACCGGTTGCGATGTTGGATTTGAAGTGAAAAAGCTGACAAACAAAATAGGCGCTGATTCAATCATCGAAACAAGTGGCAATGCCGCAGCTTTGCAGGCAGCACTAAAGGGTATTGCATATGGCGGGACCATCTCATATGTAGCCTTTGGAAAGGCTTTTCCTGAAGGCTTGAATTTTGGCCGCGAAGCGCATTTCAATAATGCTAAGATCGTATTCTCCCGCGCAGCAAGCGAACCTAATCCAGATTATCCACGATGGAATAGAAAGCGGATAGAGGAGACATGCTGGGAGTTGCTGATGAATGGGTATCTGAATTGTGAAGACATCATCGAACCAATCGTTACGTTTGAAAAGAGTGCAGAAGCGTACATGGAATATGTAGATCAGCATCCTGAACTAAGTATTAAAATGGGTATCGAGTATAAAAAATAAAAATGTTATCGACCAGCTGTAGCGGTTTCCTTACAATTTGAAAAATTGTAATTCTGCTTATATAGGTGAATTTTTCATTTTAATACATGTGTTTGGGGGAGTTATTAATGAAAATCGGCACACAGGACCAGGAGTTTTTCCCTAGGGATATCAAAGAAAAATTCCTTTTTTTAAAAGAGGCTGGCTTTGAAGGATTTGAAATTGATGGCAGACTTCTAGTTGACCATCTAGACGAAATAAAAGAAGCCATAGCCGAAACAGGAATCCCGGTTACGACTGCCTGCGGAGGCTATACAGGCTGGATTGGTGACTTTATCGAAGAACGAAGACTAAATGGTTTAGGGGAAATAAAAAAAATCCTGGAAGCATTACAAGAAGTAGGTGGGAAGGGGATAGTCGTTCCAGCTGCATGGGGCATGTTCACTTACCGTCTGCCCCCAATGGTTTCTCCAAGAAGCCGGGAGGGGGATAAACAGTCCATAAGCAATTCCCTTCTCTACCTGGACACAATCGCAAAAGAGACGGGGACGACAATTTTCCTGGAACCATTGAATCGCTATCAGGATCATATGATCAACACACTAGCCGACGCAAGAGGTTATATAGAAGAAAATGATTTGACCCATGTAAAAATCATTGCGGACTTCTATCATATGAATATTGAAGAGGATGGTATTTCTGAGGCATTGCACAAAAATCGGGACTTGATTGGGCACATTCACTTGGCAGATAATCACCGTTTTCAGCCAGGTAGCGGCTCATTGGATTTCAAGACCCCTTTTAATCAACTAAAAGAAGATGGATATGATGGCTTTTTAACACTTGAATGCCGTGTAAGGGGAAATGATCCAAAAGAAGAATATTTAAAAGCATTGCGTCACCTCCAACAATCATTAGGCTTTAGAGGGGCTGAACAAGGATGAAAAAGAAAGTTGCGATAATTGGTGGAGGCCAAACGGCAGAAAAAGTGCACGTTCCCTACTATCTTACACGTGAAGAAGTAGAAATCGTTGCAGTCGTTGGTCGAAATATGGAGCGGACAAAAAACTTTGCGATACGGAACGGAATTGCTCGCACATATACGGATGCAGATGAGATGTTTCAGGCAGAACAGCCAGACATCGTTAGTGTCTGCACGCCGAATCGATATCATTATGAAAATGTGATAAAGGCTTTGGAATATGGCTGTTATGTAATGTGCGAGAAACCACCGGCTATATCCGCTGTAGAAGCAAAGCATATGTATCAAGTTGCTAATGAAAACAATCTTATTCTTGCCTATAATTTTCATCACCGATTTGCTGATGATGTTAACATCTTGCGAAAAAAAGTGACAGAAGGTGTGCTGGGGGATATTTATGTCGTAAAAGCAAAAGCCCTGCGCCGCAGCGGTGTACCTGGGTGGGGGGATTTTATAAATAAAGAAGCGCAAGGAGGGGGCCCGCTAATAGATTTGGGTGTCCACATGCTTGATGCCGCCCTCTATGTGTTGGGGTATCCAAAAGTGGAGAAGGTAACGGCCAAGATGTTTCAAAAAATTGGCCCAAAAAAATCACATGGCTCATTTGGGGAATGGGATCCAAAAAAGTTTGAAGTCGAAGATTCCCTATTTGGCTTTATTGAGCTTGAAGGCGGCTGCTTGCTGCAACTCGAGACTTCATTTGCTTTAAATATTAAAGAAACATCGATCATGAATGTGGAATTCTGTGGAGATGAGGCGGGAGCAACACTTTTTCCTGCCAGTATTTATACTGATCAAAAAGGTGAGTTAGTTACAATTTTGGACAGAAAGACAGCAGATCCAGACAGGCTTCAGAAAGGAATGGCTGCCTTTGTTGATAAATGTTTGGGCAAAGAAGTCATGGTGGCTAATGGTAGAGAAGGTCACTTGATCTTGCAACTTATCGAAGCTCTCTATCAATCTGCTGAAAAAGGTGAAAGTGTAACCATATGAAAAAATTAGAGGAAAACGAATTTGACCTGCGTAATATAAATAAATTTGCTAGTTTAATGACAATAGGGAATGGTTACTGTGGTCTGCGAGCCACTCATGAAGAAAACTATGCAGACCAAACAAGGGGTATGTATGTAGCCGGTATTTATAATAAAGCTACGGCAAATGAACCGTCCGAATTAGTCAACTTGCCAGATATGATAGGGATGCATATTGAGGTCGATGGAGAAACGTTTTCCCTGCAAACGGGAGAAGTCCTTTCATATAGTCGCCAGCTAAACTTTGAGACCGGGGAATTAAACCGTGAAATATTATGGAAAAGTAATTCCGGTGCACGTTACCGTTTTACTTTTCAACGTTTTGCAGCAAAAAATGACCTCCATGTCCTTGGTACAAAATTAACGGTCATTTCTTTAGACAAAAAGACTCAAATAAAAATAGTTACAGGAATCAATGCGCAGCAAACTAACTTTGGAAGGCAGCATCTTATTGAAGAAAAGGTTCGTGTAATGGAAGGGGACCTGATACAGGGTATCTATAAAACGACTGAATCAGGGCATACGATTGCACTAGCGGCGTGTTTTACGTGTTCAGGAGAAAATGATATATCCCATTCAGCAAAAAATAGGCAGCTGCTATCCACGATCAAGCAGGACCTTCTGACTGGTACCCCTTTTACTCTAGAAAAAATCAGTACCATTTATACGTCACTGGATGCAGATATTATGGGGAAAAGCCCTGAAGTGGCCGGTGTTGTGGCACTAAGAAAATACTCTTTAGATGGGTATGATGCTTTACTTGAAAAGTCAGCAGAGAGGTGGGCACAATTTTGGAAGCAAAATCGCATCAAAATAACGTCAACCAAGGATTTTGATCAGCTTGCTGTTGATTTTTCTATATATCAAATAGAAGTCATGACACCAGCCCATGATGAACGTTTCAGTGTCGGCGCTAAGGGTTTGACGGGAGAAGGCTATAAAGGTCATGTTTTTTGGGATACTGAAATGTTCATTTTACCGTTCCATCTGTTTACAGATCCTGAAAAGGCGAGAAAACTATTACGTTACCGTTATTTAAAACTGGAACATGCAAAAGCAAAAGCTTCGGCCAATGGATTTGAAGGTGCTTTATTCCCTTGGGAAAGTGCTTTAACCGGAGAAGAGGAAACACCTGAATTTGCGGCCATCAATATTAAAACCGGAAAGCGGCAGAAAGTCGCATCTGCTATAGCTGAACATCATATCGTGGCTGACATTGCTTATACTGTCGTGGAATATTACCAAAATACTTTGGATGATGCCTTTATGAGAAAAGAAGGGCTTGAGCTTCTTAAAGAAACGAGCCGGTTTTGGATCAGCAGGGCTGTAGAAGAAAAGGGACAGTTGTTTATCAAAGATGTCATCGGGCCGGATGAATACACTGAACACGTTGATAATAATGCATTTACAAACTATATGGCTTGGTACAATGTTGAGCAGGCACTTTATTTTATGGACAAGTACGGGGATTCAGATAGGATGTTAATGGAACGAGGACAAGAATTTCTAATGCGTTTATATTTACCAAAGGCCAATGATCATAAAATCATTCCCCAGGATGATACATTCCTCAGCAAGCCTGAAATTGATCTATCCCGTTATAAAGAATCTCAGGGCAGTCAAGGGATTCTTATGGATTTTTCACGTCAAGAAGTAAATGAAATGCAAATTTTAAAACAAGCGGATGTCGTTATGCTTCTTTATCTGTTTCCGGACCTATTTCCAAGTGATGTAGTCTCTGAAAATTTGGATTATTATGAGGAGCACACCATCCACGATTCTTCACTGAGCAAAGCGATTCATGCCATCGTTGCAGCAAGAGCGGGTGAAAAAGCGAAATCATACAAATTTTTCCATGAGGCGTCTTTAATCGATTTGGGGCCTAACCCATCTTCATCGGATGAAGGAGTTCATGCTGCATCCCTTGGTGCCATCTGGATGGCAACAATGTTCGGTTTTGCGAATGTCTCGATCAAGGATCATCGCTTAAGTTTAAAACCTAACATGCCATCGGAATGGACGGAACTTGCTTTTCCAGTAATTTTCCGAGGATCGCGCATACATATCAACCTTACACATGATAAAGCCGTAATAACGAAGGTTGCGGGTGATGATGTACCAATAGAACTAAACGGTGCTGAATATTTGCTTACAAACAAAGTTGAAGTCAGCCTCCAATAGCAGAAGAACAGCTTAGCTCTAAAAGACTTGCACTTGCAAGGAGATCATTTGAATGGATTTTACTTGCTTGCTTTCACGATTATTCAAAAGAAGAACTCATTAGGTTCATTCAGGAGGCAAACATGAAAATTGTAATTGCACCAGATTCATTTAAAGAGAGTTTACCATCAGATCAGGTCGCAAGAGCCATTCAATCCGGTTTCCAGTCCATTTTCCCAAAAGCGGAGTATCATTTGCTTCCAATTGCAGACGGCGGTGAAGGCACTGTTCAAGCTTTGTCATCCGCTCACGGGGGAAAAGTCGAAAGCATTTCCGTTACAGGTCCACTGGGACTGCCGGTTGAAGCGAAAATGGCTTTCTCTAATGATGGTGAAACAGCATTTATCGAAATGGCGGAAGCATGCGGATTACATCTTGTACCTTTAGATCAACGAAATCCCTTGAATACTACTTCTTTTGGTGTGGGTGAGCTGATGCTTCACGCTATGAACCAAGGTGCTTCGGAACTGATCATTGGAGTTGGCGGGAGTTCGACCAATGATGGAGGGGTAGGGATGGCTTCTGCGCTTGGTTATGAATTTTTTGATGTTGAAAGAAAAGCAGTAAAGGGTGCCGGCAAGGATCTTTTTAATATTGTTTCAATGTCTGATAGTAACCGTGACCGGCGATTAGATCTTGTCAATATTACGATTGCAGCAGATGTGGAAAATCCCTTAACGGGCAATAACGGTGCAACCTATATTTATGGTCCGCAAAAAGGGCTTCCAGAAGATATGCTGGATGAAATGGATAAAGCCATGTGCAGGTTTTATCAAATGGCAGGAAATTACTTAGGGATGGATGTCTCCTGCTTACCAGGGAGTGGTGCAGGGGGAGGGATTGGCGCCGGTCTGGTGTTATTTACAGGGGCAAAACTAAAAAAGGGCATTGAACTTATGTTGGAGCACCTAAAGGTAAAAGAAATCTGCAAAGATGCAGACATAGTGATTGTTGGAGAAGGGAAAATGGACCGCCAAACAATATTTGGCAAAGCACCCTCAGGTGTAGCAAAATGCGCACCACCAAAAGCAAAAGTAATAGCGATTTGCGGAAGTGTGGGTGCGGGATCTGAAGTTCTTTACGATCATGGGTTTGATGCCATATTCCCGACCATTCCTGCAATACTGCCAATCGAAAACATTCTAGGCGGCGCATTTAAAAATATAGAGAGAACATCTCGAAATGTTGCAGCACTTCTTCGGTAAGAGAGGGTCGATTATAATGGAAGAAAGATTTATTGATGCAGTGGTATTTGACCTTGATGGAGTCATAACTGATTCTGCGCATTATCATTTCCTTGCTTGGCGAGAACTGGCTCGTGAACTGGGTATTGCCATTGACGAGGTCTTTAACGAGAGGCTAAAAGGGGTAAGTCGCATGGATTCCCTTGAGTTGATTTTACAAGAAGGGAATCAGCAAAATGACTTTACTTTAAGCCAAAAAGAAACAATGGCTGAAAAAAAGAACCTTCACTACTGTAAGTTTCTGAATGAATTGACGCCTCAAGATATACTGCCAGGGATTTTGGAGCTGATTACCCATATTAAATTCGAAGGAATTTCCATTGGTCTTGCTTCTGTTTCCAGAAATGCAAGCACCGTATTAAAGGCACTCCAGTTAGAGGAAACTTTTGATTACGTTGTAGATGCTGCAAAAGTGAAAAAATCGAAGCCTGATCCAGAAATTTTCTTGACGGCATGTAAACAACTCGATGCGAATCCCAAACGATCAATCGGAATTGAGGATGCTTCTGCAGGGATTGACTCCATCAAGGCAAGCGGGATGTTCGCTGTAGGTGTGGGAAAGACTCTTTTTAAAGCCGATTATCAGGTACATGCAACGAACGAACTTCAATGGGAAATGATAAAGTCTGAATATATGCCATGGAGAGTAAGATAGTTCTCCAAGATACCTTTTAAGTGGATGGTAATACATTGGTGCCGTACTTCATTGAGTGTTTTATTTCAGAAATGACTTACCTGCACATCCTCCCGGCAATTGCCGACATCTTGAAAGATATGAACCCGTCCCCTTAAGGTGGACGGGTTTTCATATGTTCATATGAAACTAACAACTAGATGTATATCATTCATCTCTTACTAAAAAAGGAAGATTGATTCTGCAGAATTAACGTCTTTTATTTTATCTTGATTTATTCATTCCTTCATAGTAAATACTATCTTTTATGCTTAAAGTTCATGCAGTCAAATATGAATTAAAGCCATATAATCACACTGATATTTGTACCAATGAATAAAATATATTATTATCAATTTAATAAGCAGGTATGAAAAGGGAGGGTTTTTAATGAAATTTCCACACGATTTTTTATTCGGAGCAGCTTCTGCTTCTTTTCAAATAGAAGGAGCATGGGATGAAGATGGTAAAGGTATGACGAATTGGGATGTTTTTTCAAAGATTCCGGGGAAAACTTTTGAAGGTACAAATGGGGATGTAGCGATAGATCATTATCATCGTTACAAAGAAGATATTAAATTAATGGCAGAGATGGGACTTGAATCATATCGCTTCTCCATTTCATGGGCCCGTATTTTGCCAACAGGTGATGGGGAAGTCAATGATAAAGGCTTGGAATTTTATAATAATGTGATTAATGAATGCTTAAAATATGGGATTGTCCCATTTGTTACGCTGTATCATTGGGATTTGCCTTTGACGCTTGAACAAGATGGGGGATGGACGAATAAGCGAACAGCTGAAGCATTCGTCAAGTATGCGGAGATTTGTTTTCGCGCATTCGGCGACCGAGTCAAACATTGGATCACGTTTAATGAAACGGTTATGTTTTGCGGTTTAGGGTATTTAAAAGGAGCGCACCCGCCTGGAATCCAAAACGATGAAAATAAATACTTTCAAGCGACACATTATGTTTTTTATGCACATGCCAAAGCGGTAGAGGTATACAAGGCACTGAATCATTACGGTGAAATTGGGATTACCCATGTATTCCTGCCAGCTTATAGTATTGATGACAAACATGAGAATGTATTAGCTGCTCGGCATGCCAATGAATATGAAACCTTTTGGTATTATGATCCAATTTTAAAAGGTGAATATCCAGCTTATGTAGTTGAGCAATTAAAGGAGAGAGGCTGGACACCAAGTTGGACAGAAGAAGAACTGGATACGCTAAAAAGAAATGCGGAGAAAAATGATTTTATTGGACTCAATTATTACCAGCCCATTCGGGTGGAAAAAAACCTGGAAGCCGTTTCAAACATGGAGCACTCAAGAGAAACATCTACTCTGGCTCCAGGGAACCCGTCTTTTGATGGCTTTTATCGGACCGTGAAAATGGAAGATAAAACCTATACAAAATGGGGCTGGGAAATCTCACCTCAAGGGTTTTTAGACGGCTTGCATATGTTAAAAGAACGTTACGGTGATATTAAAATGTATGTTACAGAAAACGGACTTGGTGATGAGGATCCGATTATCGATGGTGAAGTAGTGGATGTTCCGCGCATTAAGTATATTGAGGAACACTTAAAAGTGATTAAACGTGCAATCAAAGAAGGCATCCATTTAAAAGGGTATTACGCATGGTCTGTCATTGACCTTTTAAGTTGGTTAAACGGGTATAAGAAGCAATACGGATTTATTTATGTGGATCATCATGATCAGTTAAAACGGAAAAAGAAGCTGTCGTTTCATTGGTATAAGCATATTATCGAGACGAGAGGAGAAGAGCTGTAAACTGAAAGTGTATATTAGGGCAGAGCATGTTTTGAGCAATCTTTCTCAAAACATGCTTTTTCCATTGTTCACACTGATCAAGTTTTTTCCGGTATGGGGAATTAGACCAAAGTTCAAACCTCCTGATTCGTAGTCTGATTCTCCGGTTTCAAATTAACTAGACTGGAAAAATGGTCCCGGATTGTAATAATGATGTAAAAATATTCAAAAGATTGTAAACAAATGTTAACGTTTCTAACAATGTACAGTTTTACGTTTTACTGTATAATGTTGAAGCGTGGTCGAGTCCATGTCAAATAACCTTACAAAAGGAGATTATATATGACGATTATTTCTTAGTTTTGAAAAGTCCCCCGCTTGGTTTGTCCCGTTGAAAAATGCCTACAATAATTAGACTAATTTCAAACAAGTAACTCCCTCTAAAATGAAAGAATGTCATTTTCATGATGTTGCTAGATTCCAATCTTAAAAAACGACTAAGGATGTGAGTTTGAAAAAGATGATAAAAGATTCTAGATTTCAAGGATATAACATGAAGGGTTTTCAAAAAGACGTGACGGCAGGGTTGGTCGTAGGGGTTGTAGCCATTCCTTTAGGGCTGGCTTTTGCAATTGCTTCAGGCGTCGAACCGATATATGGGTTATATACGACCATCATCGCAGGAATCCTCATATCGATTTTGGGTGGCTCCAAATATCAAATTGGCGGGCCGACCGGCGCGTTCGTTCCTTTATTATTTGGAATCGTTATGCAATATGGATATGAAAGCCTGCTTATTGCCGGGTTTTTAGCGGGGATAATGTTAGTTCTGATGGGTCTGCTTAAGTTAGGCAATTTGATGAAGTTCATTCCCCGTCCTGTCATCATTGGATTTACAACAGGAATTGCGATAATAATCTTTTCAGGGCAAATTGCCAACTTCTTTGGTATGAAAGTGGAAAAACATGAAGCGTTCATGGATAACATGAAGGAGCTGGTGATTAAAGCAGACACGATCAATCTATACAGTGTGATCGTTGCGATCATATGCTTTGTCGTCATACTGCTGGCACCTAGGTTTGTGCCACGAGTGCCAGGACCGCTTCTGGGTCTGCTGATATCAACAATTGCAGCTTACTTTTTATTTCCCGATAAGGTGGCAACGATTGGTTCTACTTATGGAGCGATTCCGAAAGGTTTTCCGGAATTCCAAGTGCCGGAGCTTTCAGTGGAAGTCATTATCACACTCCTTCCCGTTGCTTTTACAATTGCCTTGTTAGGCGGTGTCGAGTCATTGTTATCCGCTACCGTGGCGGATAACATGGGGGGGACCAAGCATGATAGTAACAAAGAGTTGGTTGGGCAAGGAATCGCGAACATCGCGACGCCATTCTTTGGCGGGATACCTGCAACAGGAGCAATCGCCAGGACCGCTACCAATATAAAAAGCGGGGCAGCCTCCCCGATGTCCGGAGTCATTCACGGAATTGTCGTTTTACTGGTTTTGCTGGTGCTTTCCCCATTTGCAGCGCATATACCTTTGGCTAGCATGGCACCCATATTGATGTTTGTTGCCTGGAATATGAGTGAAAGAAAGGAATTCGCTCATGTATTGAAAACGAAGACGGCGGATTCTGCGGTTTTGCTAGTCACCTTCCTCATCACTGTCTTCACTGATTTAATCATGGGAGTGGGAATCGGCTTATTGATTGCATTCATCACCTTCATTGCAAAAATGAGCCACACGTTAAAGGTTAGGGAAAGAAGTCATGAGATTAACGAGATTGTTCCAATTGATAATTCGGATTCAAAGATCAATGTGTATAACTTGGAAGGACCTCTTTTCTTTGGTTCGATAGACGTCCTGGAGTCATCGATATTGGAGAACTTGGATAATAAGACGAAAGTGTTGGTATTAAGCATGCGCCGGGTAACATATATGGACACTTCAGCAGAGGCAGCACTATTGGCGATCGTTAATCGCATCGGAAAATATAAGGGGAAATTGATCATTTCCGGAATTCAGCAGCAACCAAAGGAATTGTTACTCAGCACTGGGTTGTATCATAAAATAGAAAAACAGCACTTTTTTAAATCGAAGGAAGATGCCCTGTATTTTGCCAAGAAGCAGCTGAAGGGCAATTCGGATAAAGTAGTCTAATAGTTTCATCTTGAAGTCACCTTTTCGGATAGATATGTTATAGTATCGTTAACAGTAGATTTTTTAAAGAAGGTGACTATCTGGGTGAATGTATATCGGATTGGCCAGCTTGCTGAACTTGCGAATGTTTCGAGAAGAACCATTGACTATTACACACAATTAGGAATGCTGAACTATGAAAAAACGGGGTCAAGATATCGGTATTACACAGAAGATGCTTTAAATCGTCTTCAAATGATTAATCGGTATAAAGAACAGAATATGCCTTTGACCGAAATCAAGGAACGGTTACAAGTATTGTCTGAAACCACTGTTGATTCTGAGCAGGTGCTCTTGATGGTGGACAAGCTATCTACAGACCTTAGAGGACTGGAGAATGAATTGCTGGAATTAAAGCCTTTATTGGAACAGCTCGATGAACAGCAATTAACATATGCTGCACAGCAGCTTTCCGTTCGGGGCAGCTCTTTATTGAGTATCCTTGCCATGCTTGCCTAAGATTTTTGCCGAGTTCAACAAAAAAAGACCTGATTGGGTCTTTTTTTGTTGAACGGGGTATTTGAAAACCATTATTTAAAATAACAATTCAAACTCCTCAGGATAACCGGAGCTTTATATACGATGGTATTCCTTTATTTTGGCTGAACTGACAATATAGATCTTTTTTCGATAAAGATGAAGGATATAAGGGAATGGAAAAAGAAGAACTTACATATCTACTACTATATGAAGAGGTGAGTGGGAATGATTGGATCAATAGTTACGACGGTAAAAGGACATCTTCAAGGTACTATGGAAAACGATATATACGTTTGGCGTGGAGTCAGGTATGCGAAAGCGCCGATTGATGGACTGCGTTTCCGTTCTCCGGAGCCAGTTGATAATTGGAGCGGTGTCATGGATGCAGTGGATTTTGGTCCCGTTCCCCCGCAGCCGATGGATCGTGCGGTAAGAACAGGGATGAGCACAAATGAAAAAATGGATGAGGATTGCTTGTTCCTGAATATTTGGTCGCCTAGAGCTGATGATAAAAAACGCCCGGTCATGGTATGGATTCCTGGGGGAGCATATATAACGGGAGCTGGATCCCTTGATATGTACAATGGACACTTACTTTCTAAAAATGGAGATGTAGTCGTGGTAAGTATCAACTATAGGCTGGGGGCACTGGGATATCTGGATTTTACCGAGTTGGCAGGTGAAGGGGAAATATTTGAAAACAATTTAGGTTTACGTGACCAAGTTGCTTCTTTGAAATGGGTTAAAGAAAATATAGAAGCTTTTGGCGGCGACCCTGATAATGTTACGATATTTGGTGAATCAGCTGGTGGTAATGCGGTGACGACTTTACTTACTGTACCTTCAGCAAGGGGTCTTTTTAAGCAGGCCATTGCAGAAAGTCCTGCTCCGACATCTGTTTACGGAAAAGGATTTGCGCGCCAATTGAGTGAAAGGTTCCTTGAGATATTGGGCATTGGAAATGGTGAAATCCACCGGTTAAAAACCCTTCCGGTTCAAGAGATTGTCGCTGCCTCCCACCAACTTTTACAGGAAAATTCACAGGAAATGCCGGGCTCCCTAGCATTTGGACCAGTCGTAGATGGTGACTTCCTGCCCGATTATCCACTAGATTCGATTCGATCCGGAAGAGCAGGGGGAATACCCTTGCTTATAGGAACAAATAGGGACGAAGCGACATTATTCGATCAGATGGCCCCCCCGCTAATCCCAACTAATACGGCGATGATTCATAAAATGTTCGAAAATACTGATCCGAAGGCGAAAGAGCGAATTACGAACGCTTATACAAACTATCCAGAAAAGGAAGCTGTACTAGGCATTGGCCGTGACGCGACTTTCCATATTCCCTCGGTTTGGTATGCGGAGGCATACAGCCGCTTTGAAAAAACATGGATGTATCGTTTTGATTATAAAACGGCGGCCGTGCGCATAAGTAAATTAGGGGCGACGCATGGTATGGAAATCCCTTTTGCTTTCCAGACTTTCGATTCGGCATTCGGGAAACGGATTGTTTCATATGGTTCAAGGTCAGCTGCCCTAAAGGTTTCCCATAGAATGCAGGGCCATTGGGTCAACTTTGCGAAATATGGAAACCCCAACCCCCCGGAAGGTGAAATTTGGCCGAAATATGATGAAACCAACCACTACACAATGATTTTTGATAAAAAGGATTATATTGAAAAAGATCCTGACGGAATGATAAGGTTGGCATGGGAAGGGGTAGGGATTTACAAGTAAAAAAAAGTGGATTGGAAGGAAGCGGGGAGAACATGGATATCATAATTTCATGTCAACGAAAGAGTATGCGAAAACGATGGATCAGGAAGGCCCATTAGTTTCTTACAGAGAGGAGTTCTATTTAAACCCCGGGATGATTTATATGGATGGCAACTCATTGGGACTTTTATCGAAGCGGGCTTAGAAAAGTTTAATGAAGTAATTGTAAGATTGGAAAAAGTATGGGATCGATGGCTGGACGGAGGGTGCCGAGCCTTGGTTTTACTTTTCTGAGAGATTGGGTGAATTGAGTGCCCCGCTGGTAGGAGCTTTAGAGGATGAAGTGATAATGGGAGGGTCGACTACGGCTAATCTGCAACAGCTTGCAGCCACTTTTTTTAAAACCGAGAGCTGGAAGGAATAAGATTTTGGCGGATGAACTAACCTTTCCAAGTGATATCTATGCACTTCAAAGCCAGCTACGATTACATGGGCTTGACCCTTCGGCACACTTGGTTCAGGTGAAAAGCCAAGATGAACGGGGAAATAGCGTTGATTGTACTTCCGACGGTTTTATATCGAAGCGGTCGGATCCTTGATATGGAAAGGTTAACGAAGGAAGCGCATGCGCGTGGAATCATGATAGGATTCGATGCCTGTCATTCTGTGGGTGCCATCCCGCATAAGCATTTGAGGCGGACCAGGATGTGTAGTGGGGTTATATGTGAATCGGAAGCATTTCGCAAGGAAGCCTGGGTTGACTGGATGGTTTGGCTCGCGGAAAGATAAGCAGTTCGCTATGGAACATACCTTTACCCAGGCCAATTCGGCAGGTGCCTTTCAAATTGGAACTCCCCATTTATTAAGCATGGCTCCCCTTTTAGGCTCGCTTGAAATGTTTGCGGAAGCGGGGTTAGAACAAGTTCGGAA
Source organism: Peribacillus sp. YIM B13477 (assembly GCF_042787955.1). Classification (NCBI taxonomy): domain Bacteria; kingdom Bacillati; phylum Bacillota; class Bacilli; order Caryophanales; family Bacillaceae; genus Peribacillus; species Peribacillus sp. YIM B13477. The sequence continues at coordinate 389,500 of NZ_JBHZPD010000002.1, read as the reverse complement.
GAAATCCTTGAGGCTGACTCAATATCTTATGGATTTAATACATCGGAATTAACTGGATATGGATTTGGAATTGGGAGATCAAGGCATGAATCAAAAGGGGCGGTCATATCATCCTTGAACATCCAGAAGCTGCGAGAATATGTAAAGCATTGAAACAAGAGGCCATCAATCCCGAGTATCGTGAACCGAATTGTCGCTCTTTATACCTCTTTTCAGGAAGTCTACGAAACTGTACAGGTACTAAAGAAGGTCACGGACGGCAGATTATATGAAAACTATGAAAATAAAAGGGGAATCATTGCCTAGAATGGGAGCAACATATGGAGAAAAATAAGCTTCAACGTGAATTATCATCGAATCAAATCACTATGATAGCCATGGGGTGTGCAATTGGCACCGGGTTATTTTTGGGCAGCGGCCTTGCGATTTCAACGGCTGGTCCAAGTGTACTTATCAGCTATGCAATAGGTGCATTCATTGTCCTTCTGCTGATGGGATGTTTGGCGGAAATGACTGTAGCCCATCCAACATCGGGATCCTTTGGAACCATTGCGGAAAAATATATAAGTCCATTTGCGGGTTTTGTTGTGAGGTATTCCTATTGGATAGCGAATGTTCTTGCCATTGGTGTCGAAGTGAGTGCCATCGCTGTTTATATGAAATATTGGTTTCCGGCTGTGCCTGGGAGCATTTGGATTGTCCTTTTTGCTGCACTGCTAATCTATGTAAATGCGACGAGTGTCAATACATTCGGCAATTTTGAGTATGTATTTTCAATGATCAAGATAAGCGCCATTGTCATATTCATTCTACTGGGGGCCTATGTGGTGATTGGGGCCGAGCCTTCAAGCGGGATCGGTGTAGAGAACTATGCCAGTGATGGAGGTTTTATGCCTTTCGGATTTTGGGGGCTTTGGGTCGCTATATTCATTTCGCTCTTCAGCTTTTTAGGAACTGAGCTGATTGCGGTGACGGCGGGGGAAGCAAAGGATCCGGATATAGCCGTACCTAAAGCTTTGAAGGCAACTGTCTTCAGGCTTGCCACTTTTTATGTACTGACTATCGGGATCATGTTAATGATTGTTCCCTGGCAAGCTGCCGGTATTGATAAGAGCCCATTTGTCAAGGTAATGGAAATCCTGAATGTTCCCGGGGCATCTGGGATAATGAATTTCATTATTTTAACCGCTGCTTTATCTGCAATGAATAGTCAATTATATGCCTCCACCAGAATGATATTTTCATTATCCGAGCAACATCAGGCTCCAGCCCTATTTCAAAAAGTGAGCAGGAAAGGTGTCCCGCTAAGGGCCCTTCTCATATCCACTTTAGGAATATTTCTTGCTGCAGGAGTAAAAGTCCTGCTTCCGGATACTTCATATGCATTCATGATGGGGATATCGATGTTCGGAGCCATTCTAACCTGGTTCATGGTGTTCATTTCCCATTTATATTTCAGGAAGAGGTGGGAGAAATCAGGGGGCCGCAAATTACCGGTTAAAATGTATGGATTTCCATATCTAACGATTCTGGGTGCATTTCTTTTGTTTGCTTTGACGGTATCCACCTGGTTCACTGGCCCATTTAAAATCGTGCTCCAGTTCGGGGTTCCATGGCTGATCTTTCTTTGCATCGTTTATTTATTGATGTCGAAATTCAAAAGAAAGTAAAGGGAAAGAGGGATGGTATGGATAAGGGTCCAAGGGATGAACATCGTTTGGAAGAAAGTATGGTAACTGATTTTGAAAAAGATATGTCCTATGGGGACTACCTGCATTTAAATCAAATATTATCAAGTCAGCATCGGCTTTCCGGCCATCACGATGAAATGCTGTTCATCATCATTCACCAAACAAGTGAATTATGGATGAAATTGATCCTCCATGAATTGACTGCAGCAACTGATCATATTGTGGCAGGACATTTGGAGCCTTCCTTTAAGATGCTATCCAGAGTGGCCAGAATCCAACAGCAACTTGTTCAATCCTGGAATGTGCTTTCGACATTGACGCCATCCGATTATATGGAATTCCGGGAGAAACTAGGAAACTCTTCAGGGTTTCAATCATTTCAGAACAGGTTGATAGAATTTGCGATGGGTCAAAAGAATTCGAAAATATTGGCCGTTTTCCGTCATCAGCCCGAGCTTTATGAGTCGATGATGGCAGCCTTGAATAAACCTAGTATTTATGATGCGGCTATAGGGGCTTTGGCTGCAAGGGGACTTCCCATTGATCAATCGGTATTGAACAGGGATTGGTCTGTCATTTATCAGGAAAATGCAAGTGTTGAAAGCGCGTGGCTGACCGTCTACCGTGATGTTCATAACTACTGGGATTTGTATGAGCTGGCCGAAAAACTCGTTGATATTGGAAGTCAACAACAATTCTGGAGATTCAATCATATGAGCACCGTAGAACGTATCATCGGCAATAAAAAGGGAACTGGCGGATCGTCCGGTGTAAGTTATCTGAAGAAAGTGGTCGAACAGCCATTTTTTCCTGAGCTATGGACATTAAGGACCAAACTGTAAGGAGGGGTGAACATATGAATCAATGGTTAGATATTTCTCAGCGCCTCAATGAAAATACGCCATATTGGCCAGGAGATACGCAATATTCATATCGGCTGAATTCATCAATGGCTGAAGGGTCTTCCGTCAATATAGGGGAAATCCGGATGAGTACACATTTAGGAACTCATATTGATGCTCCCTCTCATTTTGATGAGAATGGAAAAAAATTATCGAACTCGATCTTGATTTATATATTGGCACTGCTACCGTAGTAAAGGTGGATGCAGCTGAAAGCATTGGCATTAAAGCTTTTGAAGGCATCGAATTGACAGGGGTCCGGCGGTTGTTGGTGGCAACAGGTCAATGGAAGGACCTTAGCCGTTTTCCGGAATGGATTCCACCGGTTGATCCAGATTTAGTTCCCTTCCTTGCAAATAAAGGGGTTAGGCTCCTTGGGCTTGATTTACCTTCGTCGACTGTCTCGACAGCAAAGAATTACCTGCCCACAATAAACTGTCAGGCTGTGGAATTCATATACTCGAAGGGCTGGTCCTTGATGGACTGGAGCCTGGGCTGTACGATTTGGCTGCATTGCCGCTGGCATTGGAAGCAGGGGACGGGAGCCCGGTCAGGGCCGTGGTGAAGAAGAAAGGCTGATGAGGGGGATAAGATGATGGGTAAAATTGGGATTTACGGATCCTCCTTCGATCCGGTCACGAATGTGCATTTATGGACAGCATCCACCATTGCGCATCGTGCTAAGCTGGACAAGGTGATTTTTTTACCTTGCGCAAATGGCCGTATCGATAAACAGATGAAAACAAGCAATGAACACCGTTGGCAAATGCTCAAGCTGGCAATAGGGGGCAACCCGATATTCGAAGTCAGTGATTATGAAATTAATGAACGTGCCGGAACAAGTAAACAATATACTTGGTATACGATGGAATATTTTAAATCTCGATTTCCAAAAGACGAAGTTTACTTCATAATGGGTGCAGATTTACTTGAAGATATTGATAATCAGGAGCTGCCGGTACACTTACGATGGAAATTCAGGGAAAAATTGATTGCCAATCATAAATTCATTGTCATGGCTCGGGATGGAATCGATATGCTGAAAATCATATCCAAAAGTCCATTGCTAAGGAATTATGATGATGGCAATACATTTCACCTTATTGATAAAGGCCTTTCCATGGAAATCAGTTCTACATATATAAGGGATGAATTTGCAATGGGCGGGGAACCACGATATTTACTGCCCGATCAGTGTTATCAGTATATCTTGGAAAATAAGCTTTATCAAAAATCATCAAATTCATAATTGTTGGCAAGGTATTAAAAAGGGCTCGATCTCCCTGGTGGATGAGCCCTTTTTGTTTAGGGAATTTTTCAACCTGCAAATGTGAATGAATTTAATTAAAGGGACATGTAATACCAAGTTGACAACTTGGTGAACTTTGTTTTATGGTAAGGATATACAAAATCAAAATAATTGCTGATCAGAGAACTGAAGGCATACTATCTCCCGAAAAATAATTGAAGGGAAATAGAATGCCTTTTTTGCTTTAAAAAAAGGGGGAAGCTCATGAAAAAGTTGATGTTATTGGCAAGTTTGATTTTAGCCTTCGGTGTACTTGCTGGATGCAGCTCGGAAAAAACGAAAGGGGACGGAACATCGAAGTCAGTAGAACTTTTGAATGTGTCATATGATCCGACAAGGGAATTGTACCAGGAATTCAATGAAGCGTTCGTGAAGCACTGGAAACAAGAATCAGGTCAGGATGTAACGATACAACAATCACATGGCGGATCTGGTAAACAGGGCAGGGCTGTCATTGACGGATTGGAGGCGGATGTCGTTACATTGGCATTGGCTTATGATATTGATGCCATTTATGAAGCTAGTAACCTATTAGCGAAGGATTGGCAAAAACGTTTACCGGAGAACTCGACACCATATACATCAACGATTGTGTTTTTGGTGAAAAAGGATAACCCTAAAGGCATTAAAGATTGGGATGATCTGACTAAAAAGGATGTATCCGTCATTACGCCAAACCCAAAGACAAGCGGAGGGGCAAGGTGGAATTACCTGGCTGCCTGGGCTTATGCGGAGAAAAATTTCGATAATGACGAAACAAAAGTGAAGGATTTCATGAAAAAACTTTATCAGAATGTTGAAGTCCTGGATTCAGGGGCCCGCGGTGCAACGACCACTTTTGTGGAAAGGGGAATCGGTGACGTACTGATCGCTTGGGAGAATGAAGCCTATTTAACACTGGAAGAATTCGGTGATGACAAATATGAAATCGTCAACCCTTCAATCAGTATATTAGCAGAGCCACCGGTAGCTGTTATCGATGAAGTGGTCGAGAAAAAAGGAACAAAGGAAGTGGCCGAAGCCTACCTGAAATATCTGTATACGGATGCCGGTCAGGAAATTGCCGCGAAAAACTTCTATCGTCCAAGGGATGAGAAGGTCCTCGCTGAATATGGAGACCAATTTGCCAATATCGATATGGTGACTGTTGATGATACATTTGGCGGTTGGAAAAGTGCCCAGGAAACACATTTTAATGATGGTGGCACATTTGACGAGATTTACCAACAGCAATAAGCATGAAGGAGAAGGTGTGGCTTTAACATCTTCTCCTTCATAAATCAGATAAAGGGTTGGGGCGAAGCGATGAATATAGTGACTGAAGGTAAACAGACGAAAAAGAGGACCATACCCGGTTTTGGATTGACGATGGGTTTTACGCTGCTGTATCTCACCATCATCGTTTTGATCCCGTTATCAATGGTTTTTCTAAACACATTTTCAATGGGGTTCCAGGATTTTTGGGCGACCATAACTGAACCGAGGGTTCTCGCTTCTTATAAATTGAGTTTCTTGACAGCGTTAACTGCGGCCTTTGTTAACGCAGTTTTTGGTGTATTGATTGCCTGGGTGCTTACTCGTTATGAGTTTCCCGGCAAAAGGATCATCGATGGATTGGTTGATTTGCCTTTTGCCCTCCCGACTGCCGTTGCAGGAATCACGTTGACCACCTTGTATTCACCTAACGGATGGATCGGGCAATTTTTCAGCTTTAAAGTCGCTTTCACTCCCGCAGGGATCATCATCGCCCTTATATTTATCGGTCTGCCATTCGTGGTGCGGATGGTGCAACCGGTGCTTGAAAATATCGAAAAAGGGATGGAAGAAGCGTCTGCCTCTTTAGGGGCGAATCGAATGCAGACATTCATTAAAATCATCTTCCCGGAATTGATCCCAGCGATATTGACGGGTTTTGCCCTTTCTTTTGCGAGGGCACTTGGAGAATATGGATCCGTAGTCTTCATTGCCGGAAATATGCCATTTAAAACGGAAATTTCCCCGCTGATCATCATGACAAAACTTGAACAGTATGATTATGAAGGTGCAACTGCTGTTGCAGCCGTCATGCTCATTATTACATTTATAATTTTGTTCACCATCAATATCTTACAATGGTGGACCGGCAAAAGATATTCAGGGAAGTAGGGGGGATATGATGGAACATGATAATTCAGTGGTTGCAAAAGCGAATCACCAAGTCATTATTACGAGAAACGCAACTAAAGAGCCTAAATCCATACAGTGGATCCTCATTTCCATTGTATTGCTATTTCTCACTTTGTTTTTAGTAGTCCCATTAATCGCAATCTTTGTAAAAGCCTTTGAAAAAGGTGCCGAAGCGTATTTTGCGGCCATCGCCCATCCTGATGCCGTGGCTGCGATTAAGTTAACATTGATCGTTGTCCTCATCACCTTGCCGCTCAATGCCATATTTGGAGTGGTTGCCGCTTGGACCATAACAAAATATGATTTCAAGGGAAAAAACTTCTTAATTACATTGATAGATTTGCCTTTTTCCGTATCACCGGTCATTGCCGGGTTGATTTTTGTCCTTCTGTTCGGCTTACATGGAACACTTGGTCCACTGCTGCAATCACTCGACATTAAAGTGATCTTTTCAATACCAGGGATTGTCATCGCCTCCATTTTCATTACCTTCCCATTCATTGCACGCGAATTGATCCCGCTCATGCAAAGTCAGGGGACGTCTGAAGAAGAGGCCTCACTCACGCTGGGTGCGGGAGGGTTCAAGACATTTTGGTATGTGACGCTTCCCAATATAAAATGGGGACTTCTATATGGAATCATCCTTTGCAATGCCAGAATAATTGGGGAGTTCGGAGCTGTATCGGTCGTATCGGGACATATACGGGGCATGACCAATACGATGCCGCTTCATATTGAAATCTTATACAATGAATATCAATTTTCGGCCGCTTTTGCGGTTGCATCCCTGATGTCCATCTTTGCAATTATAACGTTGATCATTAAAAGCTTCATAGAGTGGAAAACGGACTTTAAATCAACCAAAGCGAGATAGGAGGAAAGAAATGAGTATCATCATAGAAAATGTAACAAAATATTACGGGTCCTATCAAGCACTCCGGAACATCGATCTGGAAATAAAGAGCGGTGAACTAGTAGCCCTGCTTGGCCCTTCCGGATCGGGAAAAACGTCATTACTGCGTATCATCGCAGGCCTTGAGCAGGCTGAGAACGGAAAAATCCTTTTTAATGAAGAGAATTACACGCATAAGCATGTAAAAGATCGAAATGTGGGTTTCGTCTTTCAGCATTATGCCCTTTTTCGTAATATGACGATTTTTGATAATATCGCCTATGGATTAAAGGTTCGCCCAAGAAAAACAAGGCCCAGTAAAGAAGTTATCGAACAAAAGGTTACCGAATTGCTTCAACTCGTCAAGCTGGAAGGATATAAAGATCGTTATCCATCGCAATTATCAGGCGGCCAGCGCCAGCGTGTCGCATTGGCAAGGGCACTTGCCGTTGAACCGAATGTCCTCTTGCTTGATGAACCATTCGGGGCATTGGATGCCAAGGTGCGCAAAGAACTTCGTCGTTGGCTAAGAAGACTTCATGATGAATTCAATGTTACAAGTGTGTTCGTGACTCATGATCAAGAAGAGGCGATGGATGTTGCTGATCGGGTCGTAATCATGAATGAAGGGAAAATTGAACAGATTGGAACCCCGGAAGAAGTATATGATCACCCTGAAAATCCCTTTGTTTATGATTTTCTAGGCAGTGTCAATCTATTCAAGGGCAACGTGCATAAAGGGAAATTGGTTACTGGCAATGTAGAAATGAATGCCCCGGGCAGTGAAGATGGAGCGGGCACTGGTTATGTAAGGGCCCATAACTTTATCATAGAAAGAGAACCAGCGGAAAAGGATTCGATCGCATCCATAGTTGACCACATCCATACAATTGGCCCCATCGTCCGGATAGAAGTCATTCGTCAGGATACAAACGAGCCGCTGGAAATCGAGCTGACGAAGGAACAATATTTGAATCTGGAAATAAGCAAAGGGGAAAGGGTATTCGTCCGACCGAAAGAATTGAAAGTTTTTGTCGACTTTATGGCTGGAATTTAAGAGTGGGTCGAATCTTGACGAAAAAACCGCTGAAAGCGGTTTTTTTTAATAGACTGTCAGTAAACCTTCCTCCATGATTGGTAAATGAGCTGAAACCTGTTCCAAAAGGGCTACCGTGCATTCACAGGTGGTGCGTTTTTGCCTGCCAATAGTCCATGGTCCCTTGGTGCTAAACACTAGATAGAAAGTCTTGCATCAAAATGTGAAGGTGGTTATGTAAGATATTGGATGTTTTATCACGTGAAAAAGTCGAATCTTTATGTTTAATGTTAAAATTGAAATATAATTGTAATATTGTTATTACGTATTTGACAAAATCTGATGATATACTACGACTTAGATGAAAACATAGTAGAGTTTAACAAATGTATTTAATATTATCTCAACCTTAGAAGATTACATAAAGAGTAAAAAAAATAGAGAAGAGTTCCCAGCAAATTATTTTGACTAATCATTTTTCATAGAGAAAAAGAAGTGGGTCGATGGAAATGCAAGGGGAGGAAAGCAGGGGAAATGAGTTTGAAGAAAAAACTTATCGTATTGAACACGACAATTATGCTTGGATTAGGAAGCGCTTTTGCCATACCGTCTGTAAAAGCTGAATCTATCACGGATATTCAATCGCAACGTACTGGAATACAATCAGATATTTCAGAGGCAGAACAAGTTATTCAGCAATTGAAAAAAGAACAATCGAAAATGAATGCCCAAATTGCCCAGATCGAATCGGCAATGAAAGAAAATGACCAAAAAATCAAAGATACTAAACAAGAAATTAAAGACACCGAAAAAGACATAGAATCTTTAAAGAAAGAAATTAAAGCGTTGGAAGAAAGAATCGCAAAACGCGAGGAAGTCTTGAAAGAGCGCGCACTTTCTTTCCAAGAGAGCGGCGGGGACGTTGAGTACCTGGAAGTTGTTTTAGGCTCTAAAAGCTTTGGTGAATTCGTTAATCGTGTTGGGGCGGTAGCCACTATCGTGGAAGCTGACCAACAGATTCTTAGCGAGCAGGAAGCGGATAAAGCTGACTTAGAGAAAAAACAAGCGACCGTTGAGAAGAAATTGCAAAGCCTTAAGGATATGGAAGTAGAGCTTAAAGGCATGCAATCGCAAATTGAAGATCAAAAAGCTGAAACTGTCAACATGAAGGCTAAGATCGAAAAGAAAGAATCGGAAACAGAAGCGCTTAAACAATCTTTAGAGAATAAAGATGCTGGTCTAGAAGCACAAATAGCTTCCATTCGTGAAAATATCAAAAAAGAGGAAGAACGTAAAGCATCGGAAAAAGCAGATCTTGACCGTGCTGCTGAAGAAGTGAATTCTTCAAATGCTACCAGTGAAGGTTCATCAAGTTCTTCTAACGAAGGATCATCAAGTTCGTCTAGTGAAGAATCATCAAGTTCTTCTAAAGGAGAGGCTTCGGCAAAAAGTTCTTCTAAAGCTGAATCATCTTCAAATTCATCTAAAAACAGTTCTGCTGCTAAACCTGCAGCAAGTAAAACCGAAACATCTAGTAAGCCAAGCAGTGCAAATACAGGCTCTGCGATTACAGCAGGTTATAAATATATCGGTAACTCCACATATAAATTTGGAGGCGGAAGAACGGCATCCGATATCGCTAACGGTCTTTTCGATTGTTCAGCGTTCGTTGCATGGGCTTATAAACAAGCTGGTGTGAACCTTACACCGAGTACGGATGCATTGAAAAATGCAGGACGTCAAGTATCTGATAGTCAAAAACAACCTGGAGATTTAGTGTTCTTCAATACCTATAAAACTGATGGGCATGTCGGTATTTATGTCGGCGGCGGCAAATTTATCGGTTCCCAAAGTTCAACAGGTGTTGCAATTGCCAATATGGAAAGTGGATATTGGGCAGATGTATACAACGGCCGTGTCGTTCGTGTAAACTAATAGTTCAAAAATAAGCAGGGGAGAAAATGCCCCTGCTTATTTTTTTGAAAAAAATCGAAAAAAAATGAAACTTATTTTGAATTTCAACGTAAATACTATAAGATAAAACAAGGATAGGTGATGTGGACTTTCAATTAATCTGGGAAAAGATATAATGAAACAACATTCCATACTATTAAACGGAGGCAAAAAAACATGATGAAAAAATTTATGGCTGCATTACTTACAATTACACTAGCATTCTCGCCAGTCGGCACTTATGTATTCCAGGATCATACGGAGTCAGTCGATGCAAGGGGTTACAAGTCCGGAAAAAGAAGCTTTAACAACAACAATAACAATAATAATTCGAATTTCCAAAATAAAGAAACGAAGAAATCCGATGCCACTACTGCCAATAAAGCCAAGAGTGGAAACACATTCGCAAAAGGCGGCTTAATGAAAGGACTTATGCTAGGAGGATTGGCAGGTTTACTTTTTGGTAGCCTATTTGCCAATATGGGAATGCTGGGTTCTATACTTGGTCTATTAATCAACGTGATGGCGGTTGTAGTATTAATCGTTGTAATCCGTAAAATATTCACATATTTCAAAGATAAGAAGAAGAAAGAAGATCCAAACCCATGGAGAGGCTAAAGATTTCCGAACAAGATATCATCAATGCGGTTTGTGTTTACATTGCCCGTAAAAAGCAGGTACAACCTAATGAGGTGGAAGTGGAGTTAATGTATGATGATGATTATGGCTTTTCGGCGGAAGCGTTTGTCGATGGCCGGAAACAAGTGTTAATCACCATCAACTTGATAGAAGCGCTTCGTTTATGGCTGGATGAATATATGAATAAAGATCCATACTCAGGTATTGAACTTGTTTTGGATGATGATGAAGGTATAGTGGCTTTGGTAAGTGAAAGTAATAGATAAGTAAAAAAGGATGCCGTAACGGCATCTTTTTTTATTTAAAAAGTTACAAGTCGTCCGGGAGAAGGAAAAGGAAAAAAAAGAAAATAGAAAAATAGCAAAGTAAATGAAGCAAAACCCTCGATTACACATACTATTTCAAACTTAGAAAGAGTAAGGACGAAATATATTTTCCATTTGTTGCAATAAATGGTCCGTGGAAGTAGGATGGATATATGTTCAAGTCAAAGGAGGAGAAAAAGTGAAAGGGTATATAGAAGATATCACTTTTTTTAATGAAAAGGCCATAAAGTTCGGCAATGAAAAAGTGGAAGCGATACTTGTACCATCTTTAGGAAGCAATCTGCTTTCATTGAAATACAAGCATAAGGATATTGAGTTGCTGCGAACTCCGGATAGTGTGGAGGAGTATAAAAAAGCTTCCATTTTATACGGAATGCCAATCCTGTTTCCTCCTAATCGAATTGAAGATGGTCAATTTACATATAAGGGGACTACGTATAAGTTTCCAATCAATGAAATGGAAAAATCCAATCATATTCATGGTTTTTTGCATGACATGCCGTGGCAAGTCCGCAAAAAGGAAGTAAACGGAAAAGAAATCGTGATTAATACTGAATTCTCAAGCAGTGATTTTGATCTAAAAGGTAGCTTTCCACAAGATTATACTGTGAATATGTCTTTATCATTAAGGGCTGAAACATTGGAAATACAATTGGAAATCACCAACAAGGGCATTGAACCTTTTCCGTGGGGAGCAGGTTATCATACTGTATTCAATTTTCCATTTGGACCAGTGAGTAAATGGGAGGATTGCAGAATATCTCTTCCCGTCAATAAACATTGGGAGTTGAATGAAAGATCATTGCCCACAGGTGCAATTCATGAAACGGCCAATACATTGAAAATCCAAAACGGCATTAGCTTGGACGGCCGGCAATTTGATGACTTATTTGGCTATGATAAGGAAAGAAATCCGGAAAACGAGTGCATTCTCACTGATCAAGAGGCTGGCATACAAGTCATCTATCAAGGCGATCAACATTTTAAGTTTTGGGTATTGTTCAATCAGGAAGGGTTCGTCTGTCCCGAACCATACACTTGGGTAACGAATGCTCCTAATTTGGATTTGCCTGCAAAATTGACTGGATTGAGGGAGTTATGCTCAGGGGAAACGGTACAGCTGAAAACCAGATTGATTGTGAAAGATATATAAAAAACACCTAGGCATTTAAAAATGCCTAGGTGTTTAAGGTTATGCTTTTTTTCTCATCCAGAGTGGGTATAGGATGATTCCTAATACATATAAGGCAATGCCTAGTATGAATGTATTCATATCGGCTGTACCTGTCTTGATGACCCAGATCGAGTAGATTAACGCCAAGATTGTAATAATGCCATCACGTACCCTTGAGCCTTTCATGATGTCATAGGTTTCCCCGGTCATCACAAGTTTCAATTGATACAGAACGGATGCAAGGTACGGAATCAAGTAAGCAAGTGTAGCGACGATCATCGAAAATTTATAAGCCTCCAAAATCGTACCTGAAATAGTGGAGAATAAGAATATCTGTGTCATGATATTTGTTATTGTCATAGAACGGACAGGTGTGCCATTTTTGTTTGCTTTTGCAAAATAGGCCGGAAACAAATCCGATTTCGCTGCCTGGTAAGGAACTTCCGAGGCAACGACAATCCATCCGATCGTCGATCCCAATAAGGAAATGACGGCAAGAGCAGCCATTATATACGTGCCGCTTGAACCAACTACTTCTTGTAGTGCGTCAACAAGCGGTTTTTGTGATATTTTCAACTCGTCTTGTGATATGGCACCCATCGTCAATAAAGTAATGCCGATATAAATGGCAACAGCGATAAGTAAACCAAGAATCGTCGCTTTCTTTACATCATTTTGTGACTTGGCACGGTTTGAAAGCATGACGGCAGCTTCGATACCGATGAAGGCCCATAATGTTGAAATGGCAGCAGCGTTCACTTGATCACCTAGGGAGATTGCAGTTCCCGCCTTATCATAAAATTCAGCTCCGTTTCCTAGATTGGAAGTATCGAAGATGAATATCGTGATAATGATGAAAAATAAGAATCCAAGCACTTTGGTAACTGTAGCAAAAAGATTCATTTTCCCGGCACTGTTAAAACTTCTTACCAAGATTGCCTGAATCCCCCAAAGGGCAACGGAACATACCGCAAACGTTAATGCTTTACCTAGTTCAAGTTGAAACGAACCCGCTGTATAAATCACTTTTGGACTATGCATCACAGGGAAAAACGTTGAAAGGTAACCAGCAAATGAAATGATGACAGAAGCTGTCGCAGCCCAATTCGCAGCCCAATACCCCCAAGCCATGCTATACCCTGAAACCCTTCCTTTAACAGGAGATTTAAATAATGACTGAGCATAACTTTGAGGTCCAGCCTTCAAATCAGGTTTCCGTACTGCCAGGTTACCAAACACCAAAGCTATTAGAAAAACTCCTAGTCCAGTAACGATCCATGCCAATGTGGACCCTAACGGACTGGATACCTGTGCTAATTGAGCAGGGAGCATGAAAATTCCGCCGCCGACCATATTTCCAATTACGAAAGTGGTCAAAATCAATAAACCCCATTTTTTATTTACCATTTATATCGAACCTTTCTTATATACAAAGTGTGTGTTTATACCGACAACTTATACTAAAATAGTATATCTCAAATAGTTTAGTTTGGTAAAGTGGTAAATAAGTAAAATGTAAAAGGCGGACTAATCAGAAAATTTAAACACAGGATTGACAAAAGGATAAAATTGGATTATAGTAGTAAATACCAAGTTAGTTGGTAAGAATAATGTGGTTTATCACATTAAATCGTATTTTTCTATAACATTTGCCATTCCCGAATATTGCCGATTAGTCAACTAAAGGCACCCTTACATCTAATCTGTTAGATGGCGGGTGCCTTTTATCTTTTATAGGGAAGGGAGGGAATATGGAGTTCCTATTAACTGGTTATTCTTATACGGAAAGTTAAGTGATGAGGATATGATAGGTAAACCAAGTTCCCAAGAAAACATTGAAAGTGGGAAGCGCACATGTGTTTGTCGTGCGAACCTTTTTTACATTAGGTGAAAACGAGCTTTATTACCAGTAGTGAAGGGGAGATATTATGGAAAAGAAAGAAGAATTGAAAATCAGGCATATCATTTCAAGCTTGGAAGATCTGCAATATGGATCGGTTTTAATTACCGTACATGATGGTGAAATCACACAAGTGGATACCACCGAGAAGAAACGATTCCCTTTAGTGAAGGGCCGTGCCGTTAAAGCTAGATGAATGACAGGTATTAAGGGAGCCTTCAATATGAAGGCTCCAGTTTGTAGACTTATGGGGTTCGGAATCAGTTTAACTAAAATAACTGGATCAATACTTGGGCGTCCTACCTCTGAATACATATCTTTCACCAAATCATAAATGAAAGTGAAGTCAATGAAAGCCTCCATTTTATGAACCAAATGGTTCGCCGGCACCAGTTGATCTAAAGTAATCAATTCAAGTTGATCTCGTTGAATAGAATGATGTTTCGAAAGCATCCTCATCACCTCAAGTTTTAATAAATTTATTTTAAAACAAAAAAGATTGTAGGCAAAAGGAGTTCTATCTAAATTTTTAAACATAGTTGACTGGAGCGGGTGTTTGAGACTCCTGTGGAATAGCGAGTCCAAGGGAGACCCCACAGGCGCAAGTGCGCCGAGGGCGGACCGCCCGCGGAAAGCGAGTGCCCTACGTCTCAATCAACGTCCAAATTTGTACAAGCAAAAAAACTGTAGACTTCAAATATGAAGGCTATTTTTTTATACAAAAATTTATTCAATTTGGAATTTCTAATAAGATTGTACTGCTTTTAACATGGTAGAATAAGTTAGGGTATAAGGGAGTTTTTTATAGGGGTTTAAATGAAATCTAAGGGAGGAACAGGGAATAGATGACCTTACAAACTATAGAACATGATATCTTGGCATTAGTTGAAACATTTAATGGGAGAATCGCATATAAAATTGAAAATGGTCTTGGGGACACGATTGGATATCACGAGAATGAATCCTTTCAATCAGCGAGTTTGATCAAAATACCAATGATCATCGAAGGTTATCGTCAAAGTGAACAAAAGAAAATCTATTTGAACCAACCAGTGACCATCCCGCCTAGTGAAGTGACTGGGGGATCTGGGGTCCTGCATGTCTTATCGAATAAGGTATTTTTGACCGTAGAGGATTTACTGACATTGATGATAACTGTTTCCGACAATACATCCACGAATATGATGATGAACCTGTTGGGTTTTGAAGAAATCAATCAATGCATCAAGGAACTTGGTTTGAAAAATACTGTCCTTGAACGGAAAATGCAGGATTTTAAGGCATTAAAAGAAGGGCGCGACAATACCATTTCGGCAGAAGATACGATTACCTGCTTAAAAGCCATACATACAGGCAACTTTTTAACGAAAGAAAGCCGTGAAAAAATATTGCATGTATTTGATAATCAACAATTAAGGGATAAACTTCCATCTCTGATGGGCAGAGGAGTCAAGGTCGCAAGCAAAACGGGCGGAATTCGGGGAGTTGCCCATGATTGTGCAATCATTCGGTCAGAAACACAAACTGTTTATGCTGCAGTTCTTACAGAAGACATGAAATCAGAGGAAGAAAGCCGTCAAATAATCAGTAAAATTGGAAAATTGATATATGATGATATGGTCGCAGAATAAACTATCCGATTGAAAAGGGCGGGAAGTCTTTCATGATTTCCCGCTCTTCGGTCTTAGTTATATAGGAGTTAGTGGAAATGAAAGTTATATATGATAAGAATAGAAGCGGGGAAAAATTTTGAAAAGGACGATGAAACTTTTTTGTGTAATAAGTGTAATTGCGGTACTTGGGTAGTTTGGATTTTTGTACATGAAAATTCAGGAAAGCATTCACCAGCAAATTCCGGAAAATGCCGATTACCTCATGATTCTTGGAGCAAGGGTCAAAGGTTCGGTTCCATGATTATCCTTACAATACCGGATTGATAAAGCTGCAGAATATTTATCGGCGAATAAACATACAGTGGTCATTGTATCTGGCGGCAAAGGACCGGGAGAAGATATATCGGAAGCAAAAGCAATGCAACAGGGGCTAATCGCCCAAGGAATTGAAGAAGCACGCATTGTGATGGAAGACAAATCTACAACAACTCACGAAAATATTGTTTTCTCAAAAGAACTCATTCCTGATACAGCAGCCTCAGGGGTGATCGTTAGCAATGACTTTCATATCTGCCGGGCAGTCGAAATAGCAAAAAAAGAAGGCTTGGACATGAAGGGATTGCCTGCAAAGACACCAAAAGTGTCACTGTTGAAATCATATACCCGTGAATATTTGGCAATTACCAAATACTATTTAACCGGGTTGATTGGGAGGTAACATCGAATTCTCCTAAAGGTGGGGGTGCTTTCATTATTCGACTTCCACGACAACATTAGGAACTTGCCAAAAATCTTTCTCTTGATATAGCTCCTTAAGTGTCTTATAAACGGGATAACCGGTATAGGAAATCTCGACTCGTTCATCAGCATCCACTTCTTCCACATCTACATCATCAACAAAACCAAGTTGATCATCGATTTCCATTAAATAATACCCGAGTGCCTCATACCCGCTATAGGCTACAATTACCTTACTGTCAAAACCGCTATTAGAAACTTTGTAATATTTCATTGAGTGACCTCCTTGTTGATAATACTTTAAGTGAAAATCGTACTGTTTCTTATTACTCTGATATACCCATTAATTACTATCTGAATCATTAAATTGGATAAATAAAGAAAATAAGAAGGCAAAAAGAATGTGGACCATCTTTAATTTATCACTGGAAAATTTGCTATCTGCATCAATTCATGTTAATCTAATAAAGAATTGTTTTTGGTTGTGGAAGAGAGTACTCGTTATTTTCCAAATGATTAAAAATAGTAATACAATGTGTGTTATGCACTAGGAGGCAACAACAATGGAACAAGGTACAGTTAAATGGTTTAATGCAGAAAAAGGTTTTGGATTTATCGAACGCGAAAACGGAGACGATGTATTCGTACATTTCTCAGCTATCCAAAGCGAAGGCTTCAAATCTTTAGACGAAGGTCAAAAAGTAACTTTCGAAGTTGAGCAAGGTGCACGTGGAGCTCAAGCTGCTAACGTTCAAAAAGCTTAATTTTAAAATTAAATCGTAA
Source organism: Peribacillus sp. YIM B13477 (assembly GCF_042787955.1). Taxonomy (NCBI): domain Bacteria; kingdom Bacillati; phylum Bacillota; class Bacilli; order Caryophanales; family Bacillaceae; genus Peribacillus; species Peribacillus sp. YIM B13477. Next base: position 372,378 of record NZ_JBHZPD010000002.1, on the reverse strand, counting down.
CCTATATGAACAGACTTCCTCGATGGGAGTCTGTTTTTTATTGTGCTATAAAATGAAAGCAAAAAAAAATCCCACTCTGACTGAGTAGGTTTTTAGTGACTTGTCATTAAGCTTTTTTAAATTCTTCTTCAAAGAAAAAAGTAGTCGGATGTTCTTTAACAGTATAAGAATATCTCTTCATGTTTTTTACATATGCCCATTTATTAATGGTTACTGATTCATTAGTATCCTGAATGGTTACTGTTTCACCAGTATTATACTTATTGCTTTTCAATTTAGCCACCCTCTTTACTAATAGTATAACATATTTGGCAATGAAAGATGTGTTCAACATATTCCAATGATATATTGCTTATAAAAAACAGACTAAGCATATGGCAATGAGCCTAATTATTTTGAATGTTGTATAGAGAAAGTTAATGGGGCATGTTTTAGGATGAACAAGGAGTGGATGTCACAATATGGGATTAAGCGGGGGCAGGCCAAGTTATAGCGAATGAACTTACTCGAAAGCAAGGAGTCGATATTACTACGGGCTTGTCTCCCTTTTTGGGCATGAAAAAACAGCCACATGTTCCCAGGTATTGCAGAAATCACGTGGCTGAAGGTTTTCAAGTGATGGAAGGGGCTTAAAGCCGGTTAATTAAAACGCCCAGTCACCATTACGGAAAACAGGTTCCGAAGTGCCGTCCTGTTTGATGCCGTCGATGTTCATTTTCTCCGATCCAATCATGAAATCGACATGTGTAAGGCTTTCATTCAGTCCATTTTCTGCAAGTTCTTCTGGACTCATGTTTTTTCCGCCTTCAATACAGAAAGCATAGGAGCTGCCGATAGCAAGATGGTTTGATGCATTTTCATCAAATAATGTGTTGAAGAATAAAACATTCGATTGGGAAATCGGTGAGTTGAATGGAACAAGCGCGACTTCACCAAGGTAGTGTGAACCTTCATCCGTTTCAACCAATTGCTTTAGGATTTCTTCCCCTTCTTCTGCTTTTACTTCAATGATCCGTCCTTCCTTAAACGTCACGGAAAAATTATTGATGATGTTTCCGCCGTAACTAAGTGGTTTCGTACTGGAAACCGTACCGTTAATTCCTGTTTTCAATGGAACTGTAAACACTTCTTCGGTTGGCATATTAGCCATGAATTCATGTCCCTGTACGTTAACGCTTCCTGCCCCTACCCAAAGATGTTTGTCGGGTAATTCGATTGTCAGGTCGGTTCCGGGAGCCGTATAATGCAATTTTTGGTAATGTTTATCATTTAAATAATCTACCTTTTCATGCAGGGTATCATCGTGTTTTTTCCAGGCTTCCACAGGATCTTTCACATCAACACGAACTGCTTTGAAAATGGCTTCCCATAGGAGGTCAACACGTTTTCCTTCTGCTTCTTCAGGGAATACTTTATCAGCCCAAGCCTTTGAAGGGACGGCAACTATGGACCAGCTCACTTTATCGGATTGCATATACTGCCGCCACTTCTTCAGTGCTGTCCCGGATGCTTTTTGGTAGTTGGCAATCCTTTCAGGCTTTACACCTTTTAATAAGTCAGGGCTGGAGGAGATGACGGATAGATAAGCAGCTCCGTTTTCTGCGAGTTCGATCGTTTCTTCTGCGCGCCACTTTGGATATTCGTGGAACACCTCATCTGGAGCCAATTCATATTTGGTACGTGAAACGATATCGTCATTCCAATTAACGATGACATTGCGCGCACCGTTCTCATATGCCTTTTTTACAATGAGACGCACAAGGTCAGCACCCTCTAATGTTGTATTTACGACCAAGGTTTGATCTTGTTGGATGTTTACGCCGACTTTTATGGCAAGTTCTGCATATTTTTCTAAATTCGTTTGAAAATCACTCATCATTTAAAACTCCTCTTTTCCATTTTCTACATTTTTAATTGTACTTTTTGTCATATAAAAAAGAAACTTTTTACATCGTTTGTGAAACTACTCGTATACGAAGGAGTTCATTATAACCGGCAGGGAGCTGCTTCAGCAGCTATTTTGTCTATCTTGCATTTTACCAAAACTAAAGAAGGAAAGACTATTGAAAAGGTTTGAATAGTTGAATAATTTGATGATTTGGTGCAGTGAATCAATGGACTGAAAGAAAGAGGGTCTCTTTGAGACCCTCTTTCTTAATAGTCAGTAAATCATTTACCCAAATTAATCCAGACACTTTTCACTTCAGAATAGTTGTCCAGTGCATAAGATCCCATTTCACGTCCGATTCCGGATTGTTTGTAGCCGCCGAACGGGGAAGCTGCGTCGAAAGCGTTATAACAGTTCACCCATACGGTACCGGCACGGAGTTTTCCTGCAACATAATGGGCATTGGCTATATCGCTTGTCCATAAGCCGGCAGCCAAACCATATTCACTGGCATTTGCACGGTTAATGACTTCATCTAAATCCTCGAATGGCATTGCCGCTATGACCGGTCCGAAAATCTCTTCTTTAGCAATCGTCATATCCTCTTCAACACCAGCGAATATAGTAGGAGAAACAAAGTAGCCCTGTTCACCCGGTTTATTTCCGCCGACAAGAACTTCCGCACCCTCGTTTTTCCCTTTTTCAATATAGCCCATTACCCGATTTTGCTGCTCCTCGGAAACAAGCGGCCCAATTTGGGTACTTGGATCTAGGCCTATCCCTTGTTTGATGTTTTTTGCATGGCTAGCCATATCGGCAACAACATTATCATAATGTTTCTTTTGGATATAAACCCTTGAACCGGCACAGCATACCTGGCCTTGGTTAAACATGACCCCATTCAAAGCTCCAGGGATGGCTTTCGAGAAATCCGCATCAGGCAGGATGATGTTTGGCGATTTCCCTCCAAGTTCCAATGTGACCCGTTTCAATGAATATGAAGCGGAACGCATGATCAATTTTCCAACTTCGGTCGAGCCGGTAAATGCGATTTTATTTACTTGCGGGTGGTCGACAAGCGCTTGTCCAGCCGTTTCACCAAAACCGGGAACGATATTGACGACCCCATCAGGGAAACCGGCTTCAGCCAATAATTCAGCCAGGTAAAGAGCGGAAAGCGGTGTTTGCTCAGCTGGCTTTAATATGACCGTACAACCTGTAGCAAGTGCCGCTCCCAGTTTCCACATCGCCATAAGAAGCGGAAAGTTCCATGGGATGATTTGGCCGACAACACCAACAGCCTCGTGTTTCGTATAGTTAAAATAATTTCCGCTTACCGGGATGGTCTGTCCAACAATCTTGGTGGACCAGCCAGCAAAATATCTCATATGTTCAATTGCTAAAGGAATGTCGGCATTTGTAGTTTCACTGATTGGTTTCCCATTATCCAACGTTTCCAATTGAGCAAGTTCAGTTTTATTTTCTTCCATTAAATCGGCTAGTTTATACATCAGTCTACTGCGTGCAGCTGCGCTCATTCTTGACCAAGGACCTTCATCGAATGCTTTGCGTGCAGCTTTGACGGCTAAGTCGATATCTTCTTTATCAGCTTCATAAACATCGGCAAGTTTTTGTCCTGTCGCAGGATTAGGAGTGGAGAAGGTTTTTTTTGAAGCACTTTCTACAAACTGACCATTAATATAGAGCTTTTTTGGTCCTGTTAAAAATTTTTGCAGCTTTCCACTTACTTCTAACGTTAGATTTGTCATTAATTACCCTCCTGAATAAAATGTTTATCTTGGGCAAAACATGATGACTTATTGTTAACGCTATGATTGCCAATTTTTATGATAAATGAAAAAAAGGGAATATTCAATCTATAACATTCGACAGAATATCCAAGATTTCTTCATCTATTAAAAAAATGTAGTATTATTTTGTCATGACATGTGTAATTACTATAGCAAAAATGAAAGTTAATAGTTAAAATGAAAAAGGATAAAATAACAAGAAGGTCTAAAGTTCTTCAGGAGGAATATATGGGAAATAATGCGAAAATGATATCGCAGCGTAAGTTACTTGGTGTTGCGGGTCTTGGATGGATGTTCGATGCACTTGATGTCGGTATGCTTTCTTTCATCATTGTTGCATTAAAGCAGGATTGGAACTTAACCAGTGAGCAGGTTGGCTGGATTGGGAGCATAAACTCCATAGGAATGGCTGTTGGCGCCGTTTTCTTTGGTGCGATGGCCGACAGGGTCGGACGAAAGAATGTCTTTATCATTACTTTATTATTGTTTTCGATCGCAAGTGGCCTGTCTGCAGCAGTCAGTACACTCAGCCTGTTCTTGATCTTGCGTTTTTTGATTGGAATGGGACTTGGGGGAGAACTTCCGGTTGCCTCGACATTGGTCTCTGAAAGTGTTGAAGCGAGTAAAAGGGGAAGGGTCGTCGTCCTTCTTGAAAGCTTTTGGGCGGTTGGCTGGATTTTGGCAGCACTCATATCCTATTTCATCATACCGGCTTATGGTTGGCGGGTTGCATTATTATTGAGCGCAGTTCCAGCTTTATATGCGCTGTACCTGCGCTTGAAACTGCCGGATTCACCAAAGTATACGGAACTTGAAAAAAAGCAAAGACCATCTGTATTAAGCAATATGAAAAGTGTCTGGAAAAAGGATTACTCCCGTCAGACCCTTGTATTGTGGATTCTATGGTTTTGCGTGGTCTTTTCCTATTATGGGATGTTTTTATGGCTGCCAAGTGTGATGGTCCTTAAAGGCTTCAGTATGATTCAAAGCTTTGAATATGTTTTGATCATGACGCTCGCACAGCTTCCGGGTTATTTTTCAGCTGCATGGCTGATAGAGAAGATGGGACGTAAATTCGTTTTGATCACATACTTAATTGGGACGGCCGTCAGTGCCTTTTTCTTTGGATCGGCAGAGGGGCTGGCACTGCTGATAGCTTCCGGAATGTTCCTCTCTTTCTTCAACCTAGGGGCATGGGGGGCACTTTATGCGTATACACCTGAACAGTATCCAACATCAGTTCGCGGTACAGGGGCTGGGTTAGCTGCAGGGATCGGGAGGGTTGGCGGTGTTCTGGGACCTTTGCTTGTAGGGTATTTAGTTGCCGCAGACACGCCGATTTCATCGATTTTCACCATTTTTACAATTGCTATTTTAGTGGGGGCAGTTGCCGTGGCTTTTGGGAAGGAAACAAAGAATACCGTTTTGACATAAACAAAGGATGGGGACTGCATGCAGTCCCCATCCTTTTGTCATTTAAAGTCTTTTATTATTTTTAAAAGGGATTCGGAGGCAGTCTTCGGATTATCTGCATTCATGATGGCCGATACGACTGCGGTACCTGATAGTCCGCTATCAGAAAGAGCGGAAATGTTATCGGCAGTGATACCCCCGATGGCTACTGCGGGAATGGATACGCCGCGGCAAATTTCCCCCAGGTCCTCAAGTGCCATTAGGGTTGCATCTTGTTTGGTCTTGGTGGGGAAAACGGAACCGACTCCGATATAATCCGCTCCATTTCGTTCGGCTTCGAGAGCTTCTTCAAGAGTGGAGACAGATACACCGACAATCATATCTTCAGGAATCATTTTTTTGACGACAGGCAGTGGAAGGTCATCTTGCCCAATATGAATTCCGTCCGCTCCAACCGCAAGTGCTATATCCACCCGGTCATTGATGATAAGGGGAATGGAAAACTCATTCAATAACTGTTTTAATGCAGATGCTTTTTCATAAAAAGAGAGGGAGGAATTGTTTTTCTCTCTAAGTTGTACGATCGAGACTCCTCCTGAAACCGATTCTGCAATGATTTTGGTCAATTCTTCTATTGCTATGGACTCTTCCGTAACTAAATACAGGCTTAAATCAATTTGGGACTTCTTCACTTATTTTCACCTCATGCATCCAGATTTCCTTATCCATTCTTGATATGGCATCGATTAATCGCACACGGAAAGTACCTGTTCCTTCATCCTTTTGAAGGGTTGCGGCTGCAAGTTCCCCTGAAATGCTCATTGTCGAGATACCGGCAATTGCTGCAGAATAGAAATCATCGGTGACTCCGGAAAAAGTTCCGATAAGAGCAGTGGACATGCAACCGGTACCTGTAACATTAGTTAAAAGGAGGTCCCCGTTATCGATGATGGACGTATGTTTTCCATCGCTGACCGCATCCTTAGCTCCGCTGACCACGATGATGCAATTCAATTCATTTGCCGCTCGTGCAGCCAGATCTGCATTGCTAATCGCAAGTTCCCCCGAATCCACACCGCGTGTAACGGTATCCCCACCCATCAATGACAGGATTTCACTCGCATTTCCGCGAATGATTTGGAAAGTAACCTTACTTAGGAGTTCTTTGACTTGCTCTGTACGATAGGAGGTGGCACCAACTCCCACCGGGTCCAAAATGACTGGGATGTCCAGGTCATTTGCCGTTTTACCGGCAATCTCCATTGCTTCCAAGGCTTTATCATCGATCGTTCCGAAATTCAGGACCAATGCATCTGCTAATTTGACCATATCCGCCACTTCACTTGGGCTCGATGTCATTACTGGTGAACCTCCGATGGCAAGGGTGGCATTTGCACAGTCATTGACCGTAACAAAGTTGGTGATTTGGTGAACGAGTGGTTTCCTTTCTCTTACCTTCATAAATAAATCGGCTGAAGAAATATTCATAACAAGTCACTCCGTTCTTTTTTTGAATATGAATGAAAATGATGGACAGGTCCATGACCTTTACCGATTGAAAAGCTATTGCGTATCGCTTCGGAAATATAGGTCTTGGCATGTTCGATCGACACTTGCAATGGCAGTCCATTTGCCAGGTTAGATGTAATGGCGGATGATAGGGTACAGCCCGTACCATGAGTGTTTTTTGTATGAATGCGTTCTCCCTTGATCCAGTGGAAGTCAGTCCCATCATAAAAAAGATCATTTGGATTTCCTGCCGCATGGCCGCCTTTAAGTAAAACGGCTTTGGAACCCATTTCTTGTATCGAAATGCATGCCCTGTAGAAATCTTGTTTCGTCCGAATCGGGAAGCCAGTAAGTACTTCCGCTTCTGGTACATTGGGTGTTACAAGATTTGCAAGCGGAAGCAATTCCATTTTTAAGGCAGAGATGGCCTTTTCGTCGAGCAAATGGTGGCCGCTTTTGGAAATCATGACAGGGTCAAGGATAACGATGGCAGGCATGAAGGTTTTAAGGGACGCAGCGACCGTTTCCACGATTTCTTTTGATCCAAGCATGCCTATTTTTACTGCATCGACAGGAATATCTTCAAAGATAGCTGCAATTTGATCCGATATGATAGCTGTTTCAATGGGCTGTACAGAACGGACTTCCATTGTGTTTTGGGCAGTTACGGCTGTGATGGCAGACATTCCAAACACACCATGTGCAGAAAATGTTTTTAAATCCGCTTGTATTCCAGCACCGCCCCCTGAATCAGAGCCTGCGATCGTTAATGCTGTTTTCATAAAAAAACCCCTTCATATAATTATTTTTTAGCAGTATTTTAAGTAATATGAAAGCTAAAATCGCCCCTGCGAATGAACTGAACATAAAAGCCGGTAAAAAACCAAAAAGAGCAGCTTTTTCTCCCAATAGGAGGGTGGCAAGCGGATAACAGGCCAGGGAACCGAGAAATCCGGTCCCGATCACTTCCCCTAAACAGGCGAATTTTAAGCTTTGTGTTTTTCGGTAAAGGATGGCGGCCAAAAGTGCACCAATCATGCTGCCGGGAAAGGCGAAAATTGAACCGGTACCAGTCATGTTTCTAATGATGGAAACTAAAAAAGCTTGTGTCACCGCATATGCAGGCCCCAATAAAACCGCCGTCAGGACATTTGCCAGATGTTGAATAGGAAAGATTTTTGCAAATCCTGCAGGGATGAAAATAAATGAACTGGTCAGCGTCGTTAAAGCCGTGATCATGGCAGTCAATGTCAGTTTCTTGATAGGGTTCATCCTCATGTCAACCACCTACAGAGGCCAATCCTGCTCATTTTGAACCATGTCCCAGAATAAATATTCATATCGGGAAGTAACCAAAAAGTGCTTTTCTAATCTAAGAAGTTCCTTTTCAGGCATGTCTTCGGTCAATTCTTCCAATAAAGCGATCAGCCACTTGTGTGCTTCCCCGAATTCAGGAGATGAATAGGACCTTATCCAATCTGCGTAGCGATTGTTTTCCAGTGCTGCTCCATTTTGTTCTTTTAATAGCAAACCGATTTCATAATAATCCCAAGCGCAGGGCAGGAGACAGGCGATCAAGTCTGCCAAAGTCCCATGCTGAGCTGCATTTAGCATGTAACCTGTATAGGCTAGAGTGGTTGGAGTAGGTTCTGTATTTTCCAATTCCTTGGAGCTGATCCCGAATTCGGAAGCATAATGCCGATGAATATCCATTTCCACTTGAAGGGTTTCATTTAAAATGCTCGCAAATTTTGCCATGGTTTCGATGTTATGGGCTTTGATGACACCTAAAGCAAAGAGCTTGGAATAATCCATGAGATAGACATAGTCCTGCTTCAGGTAATAGGCAAATTTCTTTTCAGGAAGTGTGCCGTTTCCAATTGCCTGGACAAAGGGATGTGAATGGTTCCTTTTCCAAATCTCTTTTGCCCGTGCATGCAGTCTATCACTGAATGTTTCTAATTTTGTATTCTCCATTGTTCATCCTCCTATAGAATGGCTCCCTTTGTTAAATAAAAAACCCCGTTCCTGAATACGGAACGGGGTAGATGGATATAGTCTGTAAAATGGACGATATCATCCACTTCCCTCCGCCGGTATGAGCCGGTTCAGGTTCAAAGGGTCCGGAACTAATTCCATCTCAGTCTTAAAAAAGACTCCCCTAGTGGTGTGAATTGTATGTAATTACTGACATCATATCAGAAAGACAAGAAAATGCAACCCGTATTTGAAAGAGGGATCACTTTATGTCCAGGAAAAAAGGGAGAACCAGGTAATTGACTTTTGAAGATTATTAGGATAGAATCATTTCTACATCATTATATATTGAATTCTTATCCAGAGAGGTGGAGGGACTTGGCCCTATGAAACCTCGGCAGCGGACCCGTTTAGGGAACTGTGCTAAATCCAACAAGCATATGCTTGGAAGATAAGAAGAGCCGTACGGACACTGTCAGCCTCTTCTTAAATTAGAAGGGGCTTTTATTTTTGGGAAATAACGTTTAGTGACATACTAGAAAAGGTATATATAATTTGGTGAAATCAAACAAGTTGATAAAGTTTAGCTAACTAGAAGCAGGCACTAGGACGGAAAGGAGCCATTTACATGGCAGAATTATTTAAGAGGATTGAACAGAGGAAGGCAAAACTCATTGAAGAGCTATTGGCCAATGGAGTATACAAAACCTCTGATGAAAGGCACCTTTATGATGCCCCATTAAAAGTACTTGAAGATGAATATAAGATTGTTATAAATAGACCTAATAACGAGTCACCTTCTGAATGGATGACATAGTAATCGGAATACAATATTTGGATTTTTGGATAAGGGATATGATGTAAGCATTCGCAGTCTACACTAGTGGATGCTTTTTTTGCGTTTATTAGAAAACGACACACATTATACATAATTAAATAACAAAATAGGTGTTTTGTCACATTTGACCTATAAAATAACACATTTAATTTCTGAAAAATAGTTGATTTTAACTAGTGGTTTCATTATGATGAAAGTGTAAAAATATTGAATAAATGGGAGGTGGCTATGATGACTTGCTATAAGGTAACTATAGAAAAAGTAGAAGAGAAGAGACAGGAAATGATAAGGTTGGGAGCGATTTACGGCTTAACAAGTCTGCTGACTGTACAAGCCAGCCAAGAATTGGATACGCTATTGAATGCGTTAGCAAGTAAAAGAGATTCTGAATATTTTTCCCTTCAAGAAGCATATAGGTATTTTTAAATTAGCAATCCGACCTGTATTAATCTAAAAAAGCTACTGCTCAAGGCAATAGCTCTAAAGAATTATATATTAAATATCGACACGTTTACCTAGAATGATCAAATCCCGCTCAATGCCATCCATCTCGGCAACTTGAGGTAAATGTGCCCATTCTTCAAATCCGAATTTGGAAAAAAGCTTAAGGCTTGGTGTATTATGGGCGAAAATGAAACCCAATAAAGTCTTAACACCTAATTTTGGACTCAATTCAATTGCCTTTCGAATCGAAATTTGTCCAATTCCTTTTCCCCGGAAATAATCATCAATGTAAATGCTGATTTCGGCAGTGGAATTATATGCCGGTCGGCCATAAAAGGATTGAAAGCTCATCCATCCAGCGGTTTTCCCTTCTATAGTAATGATATATAGCGGTCTACTTTCTGAATGATGTTCCTCAAACCATTTAACCCTCGATTGGACGGATACAGGTTCCGTATCTGCCGTTACCATCCTTGAAGCAATTGTCGAATTATATATTTCAACAATTCTGGGTAGATCAGATAGTTCTGCCTCTCTAAACTCTATGTGTTCTTCCATGATATAAACTCCTAACTATCATTTATTCAATCTCCAGAATGAAGGGTGATCCCGTTTTTGGTTTTAGGGACGTTGAATGAAACCCAATCCATTGAAAGTTTTATATTATCATACACTCTTTATTCTTTATCTGACAATTCTTTTTTATGTTAGTACTGCAGATTTTTTGGGTATGAAAAAGATTAAATACTTCTAGTAAAGACAAGAGGAGAACTAAATGAAAAAATTGGCAGGTATATTAATTATCGTACTGGTTATATGTTTTGCTGCATATGAATTTCAGGCCTCGGAGTCGGAAGATGTGCAAAGGGTCATGGCTTTTGGAGATTCATTAACCTATGGAAAAGGGGATAAGGACGGGGAAGGATATATAGAAGGCCTTGAAGATGAATTGAATAATCCGCAATCGGAGCAAAAAGTGAGTTTTTGGAATTACGGTATTAAAGGCCAGGAAACGGATGGGGTGATGAAACAGCTAGATGATTACCGCATTAAAACGAAACTTGATGAAGCCGATACTTTCATTGTTTTTATTGGAACGAATGACTTGATCAATAGTAATGGCGGGAACTTGGAGAAAATAAGTGACCGAAAAATCAATGAGGGTAAACGGGAATATATCAACCATCTGAAAAAGATTACATCAACACTGATAGAGGCAAACGATAAAGCGGATATTCTGGTAGTAGGACTATATAACCCAAATAAAGACAATCAAAAACTTGAAAAGCACATTCGCGATTATAACGAGTCAATAAAGGGATTAGCCGATAAAGGTGAAAGGATGTTATTCATTCCTACAAATGATCTTTTTGAAGATGAAAAGAAAACAAAGTATTTCAGTGATAAATTACATCCGAATGAAAAAGGGTATCAGCTCATTGCGAATCGGGTTTTGGAAAGTTATGATTTCAAATGAAACCAAACATGCACAGAAAGGCCTTCTGTGCATATTTGCCTGCTAAGTTGCTAGGTATTTGATATCGCTTAGCTGAGGGAACTGTAAGTCATGGAGCTGCTTGTATCGGCCGTTGTTTTGCATTAACTGGTCATGTGTTCCTTTTTCAAGAACCTGCCCTTTTTCCAGAACGATGATTTGATCGGCGTCATGAATGGTCGATAAACGATGTGCAATGACTATTGAAGTCCGTTTTTTCATTAAACGTGACAAGGCTTGCTGGATCAAATGTTCAGATTCTGTATCCAAGGCCGCCGTTGCTTCATCGAGAATGATGATTTGCGGATTTTTCAAAAGTGCCCTGGCAATGGCAAGGCGCTGTTTTTGTCCGCCTGAAAGCTTGACTCCGCGCTCTCCGATCTGAGAATCATAACCATCAGGAAAGGCACTGATAAAGTCATGCGCATTTGCCGCTTTGGCGGATTCGATGATTTCATCATCGGTAGCATTAAGTTTGCCATACACGATGTTATCACGGATGGAACCATTGAATAGAATGATATCCTGAGAAACAATTCCCATTTGTCCCCGTAATGATTTCAGTGACACAACTTTGATATTATGTCCATCCATTTTAATCGTTCCATTTTGCGGATCATAAAATCGGATCAGTAGGCTCGTGATGGTCGATTTTCCTGCGCCGGAGGAGCCGACCAAAGCGGTTACTTGACCAGCTTTCATAGTCAGGTTTAGATTGCCGAGAACAGGAACAGTCTCATCATAAGCAAAATCAACACTTTTAAACTCAATTTTCTTTTTTATGGCAGGGAGTTCAATGGCATTTCCCTTGTCACTTATTTCAGGTTGGGTTTCCAATATTTCAGTTATCCGCTCAAAGGCGGCGGCTGATTGCTGGACAATGCTGATTACCCGGCTAAAATTGCGAACGGGACTCTGCAGTAACCTCAAATAGGCGAGAAAGGCCACGATTAATCCTATTGTGAATTCACCCTCCATCACTTGCCAAGCACCGAACACAATGACTGCTACAAGACCGATATTGTTCAATAAATCAATAATCGGCCCGAACATGGATCGCAGCCGAACGGACTTAAGGTTTGCAGTCATATTTTCCTGATTACGCTCCGCAAACCGCCTTGATTCGAATTCTTCATTTGTAAAAGATTGAATGAGCCGCATTCCTGAAATCGAATCCTGTAACTGGTTGCTGACATCTCCTGCGGAACTTTGCACAGACCTAAATGACATCCTGATGCGTTTCCCGAATACCCTTGTGATATAGAACATGAAAGGGAATGTAATAAGAAGGACAATGGTAAGCTTCCAGTTAATGAAAAGCATATATACCGCTATGGCAATGAAGGTCACCGTGTCAGTCAACACTTGAAGCATGCTCGAAGAGATGAGCTGCTGCAGTAAATTGACATCATTGGTCAACCGCGACATTAAGTCACCAGTCCGGTTTTTATCAAAGAATTTCATATCCAGTGTTTGAATATGTTCATACATGCTATTACGTATATCCATGATGGCCTTTTGACCGACCTTGGAAACGATATAGCTGTTAAAGTAGTTCAGTATAGCCAATAAGATTGCAGCACAAAGAATTCCTGCACCAATCCAGATCAACGAGTCATATCTTTTTTCGGGAATGATTTTATCAATCGTAAACTGTGTCAATTGGGGGATGGAGAACTCAAGCAATGAAATGAAAAGCATGATACATAAAACCAAAGAGCAAAACTTCCATTTCGATGGGACCCGATTGAACATTTGTTTAAGCATCAACCATATGCTTCCTTTTGAGGGTATTGCATGTATTGCACTGCGCCCTTTGTGGCTGAATGGAATATGTCCCCCACTCATAACGATCACTCCTATTTTACTGTCCTAGATGATTTGTGCCTTTATGACTATCATAGAGCTTTTCGAAAAATAGACAACTTTTAATCGGTTCGTTTTGTCAAAAAGTATTATTATTTTACACTTTCCTATAGGACATGGAATAATTAAAGGAGATTAGCGAGGCTGATAAGAGGAGATGCTAAAATGAATGAAAATGAAAAAATCAGGGGAGAACTTTTAAATGCGGTCAACGGACTATCGGATGAACAGCTGAACGCCCAACTTGAAACAGGAAGATGGAGCATCATCCAGGTTTTGGATCATTTATATTTAATGGAGAGGGCCATAACAAAGGGCATTTCCGATAAATTGAAGAGCGATGAAAGCATTCCTGCTGTGGATAAACCGATAGAACTTACGTTAAATCGTGAAGTGAAGGTCGAGGCCCCGTCATTTGTCACTCCGTCGGAATCATACCAAACTTTGAGTGAAGTTAAGGAGAAGTTGTCCGAATCCCGAAAAGCTTTTGTACATGTCGTTGACCATGCAAATGAAATTGATCTCGAACAAAAGTCTTTTCCGCATCCTTTGTTCAAAGATTTAAGCCTGAAGCAATGGATTCCGTTCGTGGGACTGCATGAAAAACGGCATTTATTGCAAATTGAAGAATTAAAAGCAAAGTTATAATAGAAGAAAAACTCATCCGTCTTTGGTTGAGTTTTTCATTTTCAGATAGATATTTTCGTAAAGGAAGGATTTTTTAAGTGAAAGCCACTTGGATAAGGACATGTTTGGTATTGGGCTTTTTCGGATTGCTGCTGTGGCTCTTGTTCAAGTATATGCTTCCGCCTGATCTAGACGAAATCGAACTGACTGACGAGCTGAATCCGATCGTCGCCGAAAAAAAAGACGAGCTCATTCAACTGGCTAAGGACAAAGGCATCCCGGTAATCATTACGGCCGGATTCCGGTCTTTAGCCGAGCAAAATGAACTCTATGAAAAGGGCCGAACAGACCCGGGCAACATCGTAACGAATGCAAGAGGTGGTGAGTCGCTGCATAATTTCGGTTTGGCGGTAGATTTTGCCCTCCTTAACAAACAAGGAGAGGCCATTTGGGATATGAGTTATGACGGTAACGATAATGGAAAGTCAGATTGGATGGAAGTCGTAACAATCGCTAAAGGGTTAGGCTTCGATTGGGGAGGGGATTGGGCAGGGTTCAAGGATTATCCGCATTTACAAATGACATTTGGCTTAAGCCTGCGTGAGCTGCAGCAAGGCAAGCAGCCAAAAGGGCAGTGAAAGTGGTTGGCTTCATTATAAACCGCATAATTTTGACTAATAGCAGGAAAATAAGCATGTGAATTGCTTTACAGGTAAGAATTCGATAAAGTGAACTAGTGAGAAATCAGACATAAAGGAGTGCAGTCACCATGGAAGAAACAAAAAATTGCCGGGACTCTTTGGTCATAAAAACAAGCCTGGTCCTCCCGCCGGATACAAATAATATTGGTACGATGTTCGGAGGCAAATTAATGGCATACATTGATGATGTAGCGGCTATATCAGCCATGCGTCATGCGCGAAGCAACGTCGTTACAGCATCAACTGATTCCGTCGATTTCCTGCACCCTATTCACGAAGGAAATGCAGTTTGCCTTGAAAGCTTCGTGACTTATACGGGCAGAACATCAATGGAAATCATCGTAAAGGTGATTGCAGAGGATTTAGTTACAGGAGCCCGAAATTTATGCGTCATTTCCTTCCTGACATTTGTTGCCATTAATGAAGAAGGTAAACCAATTCCTGTTCCGCGTTTGGTTCCGGAAACGGAGATGGAAATGAATTTAAATGAATCAGCAAAACAACGGGCCTAAATAAGGAAAAAAAGAAGGGAAGATACACAGTTCATTGCAAGTACTTTCGGTGTGAAACTGCCATGGACTGATCAATCAAATCCAGGATTATATAAATAAGATAGGCATCCCTTCAGCCGTTCTTATTGATGATCGAGACCATATGAAAAAAATTACGTGAAAAGACGCTTGGATAATTCCAAGCGTCTTGTTTATGGTACCTTGTCAGGTCTTTTAGTCATCGCTTGCTAAAATACCAAAAAAGCGCAAGATGTTAATGAATAGGTTAATGAAATCAAGATATAGATTCAAAGCCATGAGCGGTACTTCTTCGGCTGTTACCCCGTAATGCTTCATTCGATTGAAATCATATAAAATATAACCGCTGAAAACTAATATCCCTATAAATGAAAAGACCAGCATGGCTGTAGAACTTAATGGAAAGAAAATGTTGAAAATGCTAATGACGACTAAAGCTAGCAAGGCCGCAAATAACATTCCCCCCAAGAATGAAAGGTCCCTTTTGGTGGTTGTGGCATAAACCGCCAGTCCTCCAAATACGACTGTCGTCGTAACACCTGCCAGGATCACCACATTTGCCCCTGCTGCGGCTAGGTAGTGGGCAATGATCGGATAGGTCGTAATTCCGGAAATCAACGTGAAAATATACAAAAATGTGTAACCGATGGCTTTTTTCCTTCGCAATATGAATGCTCCAATCAACATGGCAATCTCAAGTATCGCCAAGGGAAGAAACAAGGATGGCGGAACAAGAGTGCCGAGAGCCATACCTAAAACGGAAACGGCAAGAGATAAAGCGAACGTCCGCATGACGGACGGCATATATGTTTGTACAGTTTGTGAATACATTCAATCACCCCATCATTTATTTTCTACCGTTTTCTACGAATCTGTTTTAAAAAGGTTTCATTGCATACAATGAAAATTTGGTGTTTTTTTAAAAGTATTGAAATATATATGAAGTAATTACCTTTTCTATGATATTCTTACAAATATACTAATTTTTCTGAAATATTAAAATTCTTACCGCAGAACCATTTTGCGGTAAGTAAAACGATAAGGTCAATAAATAGGCATAAACTTCAAAAAAAGCTATCTCGAAATAATAAATTCGAAATTATTGATTCTATATATAAAATCGGACTTCAAAACTTTACTGTATAACAGTCATAAAGGAAACGTTTTTATGTTGCAGAAAATTATTCCTAAAGTTATAAAAAATGAAAAAAATGTGATTATTTTCTATAAAAGCTATTGTATAATTGTAAAAAAATGATTAAAATTTTAAATAATTATCAGAAGATTAATTATTTTCCCGATAAAATAGTTTAGGGGGAGCAAGGATGAAGAAAGCTATTTTGCAAATAGAAAACCTAACTACCTCATTCCGAATCGGTAACAAATATCATGCAGCTGTGGATGATGTTTCGTTTACGGTGAATGAAAATGAAATTGTAGCAGTTGTTGGGGAATCAGGGTGTGGAAAGAGTGCATTGGCCTTATCCATCATGCAATTACATAATAAGCAAAGAACTAAATCCGAAGGAAACATCAATTATAAAGGCCAAAATCTCCTAAAGTTGAATGATGTACAAATGAATAAAGTCCGTGGTAAGGAATTGGGTATGATATTCCAGGAACCTTTAACGGCTTTGAACCCGCTCATGACCATCGGAAAACAGATCGAGGAGAATCTTGATTACCATACTGAACTCTCCAATGCTGAAAAAAAGAACAGGACGATCGAACTTTTGACACAAGTGGGAATTCCATACCCTGAACGGACGTACAAGCAATATCCGCATGAGCTCTCGGGCGGAATGCGGCAAAGGGCAATGATCTCGATTGCCATTGCTTGCAACCCTGCACTGGTCATCGCCGATGAACCCACGACGGCATTGGATGTCACGATCCAAGCGCAAATACTTGATCTGCTGAAGGATATCCAAAGCAGGACAAAAATGGGGATCATCTTAATTACACATGATCTGAGCGTAGTAGCAGAGGTCGCTGACAGGATCGTTGTCATGTATGCAGGTCAGGTAGTGGAAACGGGAAGTGTTAAAGAGATATTCAACAATCCGCTGCATCCATATACAAGGTCATTATTGAATTCGATTCCTTCGGCCGCAAACGAGAAAAACCGTTTGCATGTCATCGAGGGAATCGTTCCATCGATAGCCAAAATGGATCGGATCGGATGCCGCTTCCAAGATAGGATTCCATGGATACCAAAACATGCGCATGAAGAGACACCCCGGCTTCACGAAGTGGGCAACGGTCATTTTGTCCGCTGTACCTGCTATAAAGCATTCTATTTTCAAGCTGAAGGAGATGCATCGGCTCATGACATTACTAAAATTAGATAATCTTAAAGTGCATTTTCCAATAAGGGGCGGTTTCTTTCGAAGGGTGGTCGATCACGTAAAGGCAGTCGACGGTGTTTCCTTTGAGTTGCAGCAAGGGGAAACATATGGCTTGGTCGGGGAATCGGGAAGCGGCAAGTCCACGACAGGCAAGGCAGTGGTCAAACTGAATGAGGTGACATCCGGACAAATCCTGTTTGAAGGCAGGGATTTAGCATCTTTAAGTAGAAGAGAAATTAAACCGTTCAGAAAAGATATCCAAATGATTTTCCAAGACCCGTATTCATCATTGAATCCCAAGAAGAGGGTACTTGACATAATTGCCGAACCGCTGAGGAACTACGAACGGTTGTCCCCTTCAGAGGAAAAGAAAATCGTACAGGACTTCTTGGACAAAGTCGGACTGAGTCCGGAATCGATCCACAAGTATCCTCATGAATTTTCTGGGGGGCAGCGCCAGCGAATCGGGATTGCCCGATCATTGACATTGAAACCTAAACTGATCATTGCGGACGAGCCGGTGTCAGCACTGGATGTTTCCGTTCAGGCACAAGTATTGAATTTTCTTCAGGATCTCCAACAGGAGTTCAATTTGACTTATTTATTTGTCGGGCATGATTTAGGTGTAATCCGGCATATGTGTGACCGGATGGGTGTTATGTATCGCGGTAGATTGGTAGAGGAAGGCAAAAGCGAGGAAATCTATGAAAATCCCCAACATATATACACGAAGCGCCTGATTGCCGCCATTCCTGATTTAGAGCCGGAAGTTCGTGAAGATAAAGTGCAGCTTAGAAAAAAACTCACCTCGGAATATGAGTCTACCTACTCAAAATATTTCGATGAGAATGGACGTGCTTACGATTTGAAGCCAATCTCATCGACACATAGAGTCGCATTACAATAAGGAGGTGGAAGGAATATGTGGAAATTTATCCTAAGACGATTATTAGTTATGATCCCGCAGCTCTTTTTATTGAGCATCATCGTTTTCATGATGGCAAAGGCAATGCCCGGGGATGCCCTGTCCGGCCAGGAAATAAACCCTAGGGCCAATCCGGCAGAGCTTGATAGGATCAGGGAAGAACTGGGTTTGAATGACCCTTGGTACCAACAATATATAAGGTGGGCATCCAATGCAGTACAGGGTGATTTCGGAGTTTCCTATACACATAAGACGCCCGTCATGGATGTGATCGAAGACAGGCTTTGGAACACGGTGTTCCTGGCGTTGGTCACGCTGATCTTTACATATATGCTTGCGATACCATTAGGCATACTTAGCGGAAGGTATAACGATACCTGGGTGGATAAAACCGTTACGGGTTATAGCTATTTAGGGTTCGGCACGCCAATTTTCATTTTTGCATTAATCATGTTATTCGTTTTCGGATTTGCCCTGGATTGGTTCCCGTCTGGCGGTAGTGTCGATTCAAAGGTGGACGAAGGAACATTCGCCTATGTTGTAAGCAAGATCAATCATTTGATTTTACCAGCTTTAAGTACAGCTTTAATTGCAACAACGAGTACGATCCAATATTTGCGAAATGAAATCATCGATAATAAAATCAAGGATTTCGTAAGGACAGCGCGTTCGAAGGGTGTGCCTGAATCAAAAGTGTATTCACGGCATATCCTGAGAAATTCCTTTTTACCGATAGCAGCATTCTTAGGTTATGAAATTACTGGATTGATCGGCGGCGCGGTCATAATCGAAACCATTTTCAGTTATCCGGGACTGGGGCAGCTTTTCCTTAGTTCAGTAAGTCTGCGGGATTTCAGTGTTGTCACGGCCATCGTCATGATGACGGGATTTGCCACTCTGCTTGGCACCCTTCTTTCGGACATCATACTTAGTGCGGTCGATCCGCGTATACGGATAGAATAGGAGCGGGGTGAGTCGTATGGAAATGAAAGTGGAAACCGGAAAGAACATACAAGTTAACGATGTGAGCCCTTCAGGAATGAAAATCATCTGGCAGGAAATCAAAAAAGACAAGCTTGCCATGGGCTCATTGATTATATTAGCAGCCATATTGCTTTTTGTTTACGGTGCGTCGTTTTTCATGGACGCCAAAGAAATAGCCAAGGTCGATTTTCTCTCCATTTATTTGGAACCATCTTCAGACTATTGGCTTGGAACCGATTATGGCGGCCGGGATGTATTCGGACAACTGATAATAGGTACCAGAAATTCATTCACGATCAGTTTATTCATTACATTATTCACGGCCATCATCGGTTTATCTTTAGGACTTCTGGCGGGTTACTTTGGCGGGGCAACCGATAATGTGATCATGCGTGTTATCGATTTCGTGATTGCCCTGCCGCAATTGATGTTCATCATCGTTGTGGTCACGATTGTGCCGATCTTCAATGTATATGTTTTCATTTTAATCATGACGATGTTTTTATGGACAGGAAAGGCCAGGCTGATTCGTTCAAAGGCTTTGTCTGAGCGTGAGCTGGATTATATCCACGCCTCACAGACACTCGGGACGCCACATTGGAAAATCATCCTGTTTCAGCTTCTGCCCAATGTCAGTTCATTGATCATCGTTAACTTCATTTTGAACCTTGCAGGCAATATTGGCTTAGAATCCAGTTTGACTTTCTTAGGGTTCGGCCTTCCGGAGAGCACCCCGAGTTTAGGGACGCTCATCAGTTATGCTCGAAATCCAGATGTTCTGGAAAACAAGTGGTGGATATGGGTACCCGCATCACTCATGATTTTAGTGTTGATGCTGAGTATAAATTTCGTTGGTCAAGCGTTAAAACGCGCAGCCGATGCAAGACAAAGAAGAGGATAAAAAAAGGGGAGTGTATGATATGAAAATCAAAAGCTACAGTAAGGTATTAAGTGCATTGGCCATTTCGTCTCTACTGCTTGCTGCATGTTCGAATGATACGGAGAAATCGTCAACGAAAGAGAAAAAAGGGAAAGATGTCGAACAGGTCGATACCTCTAAATTCCCGACAAAGACGACGAATCAAGGAGAGCCGATTGAAGGCGGCCATTTGACATATGGTTTGGTATCAGATACCCCGTTTGAAGGGATATTAAACAAGGTTTTCTATCAAGGCGAACCCGATAACCAAGTTATCACATTCTTTGATGAGGATTTATTGGATACAGACGAAAACTATGTATATACGAATGAAGGTGCCGCTTCCTATGAGATTTCAGACGATCATAAAACGGTCACGCTGACGATTAAGGATAATGTAAATTGGCATGATGGAAAGCCTGTGACAGGCGCCGATTTGGAATATGCATATCTTGTCATGGGAAGCAAAGATTACAAAGGTGTCCGCTATGATGAGCAAATGGCTTTAATCGAGGGTATGGAAGAGTATCATGAAGGGAAAGCGGATAAGATTTCAGGCATTAAAGTCGATGACAAGAAAATCACTTTCACTTTCAAAAAAGCGAACCCGTCCGTCACGACCGGATTATGGACATACCCGCTTCATAAAGAATACTTAAAAGATGTTCCGATTGCGGATTTGGAATCTTCTGATAAAATCCGTAAAAATCCGATTGGTTTTGGACCATTCAAAGTGAAGAAAATCGTTCAAGGGGAAGCGGTCGAATTCGAAGCGAATAAAGATTATTACCGCGGTGAACCAAAATTGGACAGTGTCACATTAAAAGTCGTGAATCCGTCTGTTGTCGTCAAGTCACTTGAAAATGGTGACCTCGATGTAGCGGAGGTCCTGGCGGAGCAATATGAGCAAGCCAAGGAATTGGATAATGTCGAATTATTGGGGAAAGTTGAATTGGCTTATACCTATATTGGTTTCAACTTCGGTCATTATGATAAGGAAAAAGAAGAAAATGTTATGGATGAGAATCCTAAATTCGGAGACAAACGCCTTCGTCAGGCGATGGCATATGCCATCAATAATGAAGAAGTTGGCGAAAAGATGTTCAAGGGCCTTCGCTTCCCTGCCAACTCTGTCATTACCCCGAACTTTAAATATAACAATAAAGATTTAAAAGCATATGAATATAATCCTGAAAAAGCTAAGGAACTTTTGGATGAAGCAGGATTTGTAGATACGAATAACGATGGCATTCGTGAGGATGCTGATGGAAAAGAGTTCAAAATCAACTTTGCTTCCATGAGCGGTTCCGATGTTTCTGAGCCACTGGCAAGATATTATATCCAGCAATGGGAACAAGTAGGGTTGGACGTCGAATTGCAGGATGGAAGGCTGCATGAGTTCAATTCTTTCTACGACCTGCTGAAAAAGGATAATGATAAAGTTGATATTTATCAAGCTGCATGGGGTGTCGCTTCCGATCCGGATCCATCAGGCATTTGGTCCAGGTCTGCGGAATTTAACTATACCCGCTGGGTGAGTGAAAAAAATGATGAGCTTCTTGCTAAAGGGATTTCAGAGGAAGCCTTCGATGATCAATATCGAATCGATACGTATAATGAGTGGCAAGAATTGATTCATGAAGAGGTTCCGGTCATTCCGACATTATTCCGTTATCAATTGGCTGGAGTGAATGAACGCGTTACAGGGTATGATTATCTCGCAGGCCGTCAATATCAATGGCATAATGTCGGGGTAACGAAATAATTTAAGATGACTATCGGCTGCCTTTATGGCGGTCGATTTTTTTTGCGTTTTAATGAAGTAGATAAAGGTTATATAGATAATAGTAAGTAATTGGAAGGGTGATATTGATGGAAGTGAGAAATCCTAATGAAACAAAGAGAGAGTTAGAAATATTGCTTACTGAATCGGTTGGCCGTTTACTGAAACCTCTCGAAGAGGAAATCATTGCAGACATTGTAGCCTATCCAGACGAAAAGAGAATTGCCTTCTTGGAATATATGAAGGAAATGTCCAACAAACAAAGACAATTGAAGTAAGTTGAACTTTCATCATGAAGGAGGTTTTTTTATGAGAAACGAAGATATGGACAGATACAAGGTATGGCGCGATAAGTGGAAAAGAAGAGTGAATATGGAGAATTTAGCTTTATATGGAATTGCAACATTAGCTATGGCCATCTTGCCTGTCATGGCTTTTATGGGTTAAATCTATTAAAGGGCCGCCTTTTGGCGGTCCTTTAATATGTTAAAAGTTACCATGAAAAGATATAATGAACAAAGAGGAAAGGAGAGATATGCATGAGCGTGATCGAAGAAAAAGAAATCGTATCTTACATAAAAGAATTGGTGTCCATACCCAGCCCCTCCGGCTATACTGAACAAGCCATTAAATACGCGGCCGATTTCATGGAGCAGAGGAAGGTTTCATATAACATCACGAATAAAGGGGCATTGCTTGCTACATTAAAAGGCGAAGATGATAACAAACAACGCTTGCTGACTGCCCATGTCGATACTCTGGGGGCCATGGTAAAGGAAATCAAGGCGAATGGCCGCCTTAAATTGACGATGATCGGCGGTTTCCGCTGGAACTCGGTGGAAGGGGAATATTGTAAAATCCATACAGCTGATGGAGCCATTATCACCGGGACCATTTTAATCAATCAGACCTCTGTCCACGTATATAAAAATGCCGGCGATGCGAAGCGTGATGATGAGACAATAGAGGTCCGGATAGATGCTGTCGTGAAAACCAAAGCGGAAACCGAGGCCATTGGCATTTCTGTTGGAGATTTTGTCTCCTTTGACCCGAGAGTGGAAGTGACGGATACAGGCTTTTTGAAATCAAGGCATTTGGATGATAAAGCTAGCGTAGGCATCCTCCTTCATATCATTGACCTCATTTCCATAGGAAAGATAAAATTGGCATATACGACCCATTTCCTGATTTCCAACAATGAAGAAATCGGCTATGGAGGTAATTCCAATATCCCTGAGAAAACAGTCGAATATCTAGCTGTCGATATGGGGGCGATTGGTGATGGACAAACGACGGATGAATTCAGCGTTTCCATTTGCGCAAAAGACTCCTCGGGTCCTTATCATTATAAACTGCGTCAGCATCTGGTCTCACTTGCCCAAGCAAATGCCATCGACTACCGCGTCGATATTTATCCATATTACGGATCGGACGCTTCCGCTGCCATCCGGGCAGGATATGATGTCGTCCATGGCCTGATCGGACCGGGAATCGATGCTTCACATGCCTTCGAGCGGACACATGTCTCTTCATTAAAGCATACAGCCAATCTGATTTTGCATTATATCCAATCAGAGTTAGTATAATCGTGAGAAAAGCCCGCACTCCTATAATAGTAGTGCGGGCTTTTACTTTGTTTTTTAGCGATATTTTCATTATACTCGTGAGTTTTGGTGTTTTACACGTGAATTTTGGTCATTTACTTGTGATTTGGAGTAATACTCGTGAATTTCGATCAAATACTGGTGAGTTTAAGTGTTTTACTCGTGAATTTTGGCCATTTACTCGTGAGTTTGAGCGTAATACTCGTCAATTGGCGTAAGTACAAAAAATAAAGATTTATAATGATAATTCTTGTGGAGGTTCACCATTGTTGTTCATCAACCGTATGCTTTCCGGCTTAATTTGCAGAATTAAATAATTTGGATCTTTCGGACCTTCGAACCACTTTTCAAATGATTCATTCCATAATTTATCTTTCAGTTCCTGTGAATCGTTTATTTTCGAGGTACCTGAGATTTCCAGGTAAGAATCGCCCAATCCTTCATTATCATAGCCGATCAGGATATGAACATTAGGGTTCTTTTCAATTTCATCGATTTTTTCCGTCTTTCCGCTCGTTGGTGTGTATAAAGTTAATTCATCGTTAAAAAATGTCATATAGCGTGAATGTGGTTTGTTGTTTTCAACTGAAGATAAAACTCCTATTTTATGATTACGGATGATGTTCAATACTTTTTCTTTTATTTGGTTTTGGCTCATCTTTTACACACTCCTTTTATTTTTTACTCTATTACTTTTCCTCTTTTTTCATTAAGTTAAACAAAATTATGCAGTTTGCCATTTTTATGAATGAATACTGAAAGAAGTTGCCATACTAGTCATTATGTGTTCTGTTTAGAGCAATTTCATGATGTGAATCCATTTGTAAAGGTGAGTATGATGAATGAATTGTGGTGAATTACTTATCATTGGCGGGGCAGAGGATAAGTGCCTTGAAGGTGAAGTATTAAATAAATTTGTCGAGCTTGCAACCCATAGCGATGGCGGAATAGGAATATTGCCTACAGCGAGTGAAATTCCTGAGGAAGTGAGTACAGAGTATATCAAGATTTTCAGGGATTTAGGTGTGGACAGGGTGGAAGTGATCAAGCTGGATTCAAGGCAGGATGCAGACAATCCGGCAATTTGTGAACAGCTTGCATCTTTTTCCGCCATCTTCATTTCAGGGGGAAACCAAAGCCGATTGTCTGAACTGATTGGAAAAACAAAGTTTCACGATGCCCTTTCTAAAGCATGGCATGAAGGAATGGTGATAGCAGGGACAAGTGCTGGTGCTTCGATTTTAGGTAAGTATATGATCGTTGCGGCTGACACGATGCTGAATGACAATAAGTTAAAGGTTGAAATTGGCTTAGGTTTCGGCTTCCTGGACGGACTGATAATCGATCAACATTTTTCCCAGCGTGGCCGGTTTGACCGTCTGTTAAGTGCAATAGCAGGGAAAAAAGAAATTATGGGTATTGGCATTGATGAAAATACAGCAATTTTAGTTAAAGACGGTCATTTTGAAGTAGTCGGCCAACATCAAGTATTGGTTCTTGACGGCAGCACCAGTGATTATATCAATATCACATCTTCTGATAATGGCAGTGAAGAGTTGACTCTTTCGGGATTCAACCTTCATGTACTAACCAGGGGATACCGTTTTGACCTGCTTACAAGGAAATTGTTGATGAAAAAGGGGATCCAACAATGAAGATCAATCGAGTCCGTTATTTAAAAGGACCTAATTATTTTGCTTATACACCTACGATTTGCATTGAATTGGATATAGGGGAACTGGAACAGAAACCATCTGATTCAATACCTGGATTCAATGAAAAATTGTTAAAGGTGCTCCCGAACTTGGGAAGCCATACATGTTCAAAAGGGTATCGAGGCGGATTCGCCGAAAGGCTGAGAAAAGGAACATGGATGGGACATATATTGGAGCATATGACGATTGAGCTTCAAAACTTGGCCGGAATCGAAGCCATTCGGGGAAAAACGATAATGATGGAAAAGAAGGGTTTTTATTATGTTACCTTTGACTATCAGGAGCCTCACTCAGGTCTTCAAGCTTTTTTAGCGGCTAAAGATATCGCGGAAGCCATCCTGAATGGTGAAAAACTTATAAATGTACAATCCTATGTAAAACAGATAGAGCAGTTATATTATAAAAATAAACTGGGGCCAAGTACCGAAGCCATTTTTAAGGCAGCGCAAGCAAAAGATATCCCTGTCGAGCGAATGGGTGATGAAAGCTTACTGCGTTTAGGAACAGGTGCAAGGCAGAAGTATGTCCAGGCGACAATCTCTAGCCAGACTTCGAATATTGCGGTTGAGAATTCATGTGACAAAGCATTGACCAAATCCATTTTAAGAGGATGTGGCCTCCCTGTACCTGAAGGGGAAGTTGCCCATTCCATTGAAGATATCTTTGCCTCGGCGGACAGGCTGGGTTTTCCGCTGGTCATAAAACCGTATAATGGTAGACAGGGTCAGGGTGTCATCACCCATATCAAAAATAAGGATGAGCTATTCAATGTAATCAATTGTTTGGAGTTGCATGTGGAGAAGTATATTATCGAACGGCATATTGAAGGACATGATTATCGGTTACTGATAGTTAATGGAGAACTTATCGCCGCCAGTTTGAGGCTTCCACCCTATGTTATTGGCAATGGCAAGGAAACGATACGCAGTTTGATAGAAAAGGAAAATTGTAATGATTGGCGGGGAGAAGGTCATGAAAAGCCGATGTCAAAAATCCCACTTACACATACCGTGACGTGTTACTTGGAAAAATCGAATCGGACGCTCGATACGATTCCGAATCAAGGGGAATTGGTTCAAGTTGTCGGCAATGCAAATCTTTCGACTGGCGGAAAGGCAATCGATGTAACGGATCAGGTACATCCGACCATTAAGAATATGGCTGTTGCAGCTGCGAAAGCGATCGGTTTGGATATCGCCGGAATAGATTTTATTTGTGAGGATATATCAAAACCGATCGAACATTCAAGGACTGCAATTATTGAAGTGAATGCTGCACCGGGAATTCGAATGCATCACTATCCGAGTGAAGGGAAAAAAAGGGATGTAGGCAAAGCCATTGTCGATTATTTATTTCTGACCAGGGAAGAGGCGGCTATACCGATCATTGCAGTGACCGGAACAAATGGCAAGACGACAACAACCCGATTGATTCATTATTTTCTTACTAATGAAAAAACAAAAGTTGGGATGACAAATTCTGATGGAGTATATATCGGCGATGAGGTATTGGATCACGGTGACTGCAGTGGCCCTGTCAGTGCAAGAATGGTATTGGCCCATCCTGAAGTCGATATTGCCGTATTGGAAACGGCCCGGGGCGGGATTCTGCGTGAAGGTCTGGCTTTTCGTAAATGTGATGTGGGGATCATCACCAATGTAAGTGAGGATCACCTCGGCCGTGATGGAATCGATACATTGGATGATCTCATTAAATTAAAGAGGCTGGTAGCCGAAGTCGTAATGAAAACAGGCTATTGTGTACTGAATGCAGATGATCCGAATGTAGCTGCCATGAACGCTTATACAGATGGGGAGGTCATTTACACCTCTACAGATGCCACCCAGCCTCACGTGAAAGCTGCGATAGATAAGGGATGTAAAGTTTGGTACGTCAATGAAAAAGGCGTCATTTGTCATTCAGCTGATGGAGTCATCCATCCATTTATGGATTGCACCATGGTTCCAATAACGATCTCCGGCATGGCACGTCATAATATCGCCAATTTACTTCAGGCGTTAGCCGCAGCCGAAACACAAGGCATTTCCATGGAAGAACTAAGAAGGAAGGCTGTCACATTTATGCCTGATACGAATTTGTCCAAAGGACGGTTCAATTTGAAAAAGTTGAAAGAGCGCACGATCATCATTGACTATGCCCATAATGAAGCGGGATTGAAGGCCATATTCGAAACGGTCAGTGCCTATAACAAAAATCAACTTATCACTGTTTTGGCAGGGCCGGGGGACCGTATTGATGAAGAACTTATCAGACTCTCCAAGGTAGCGGCTATTAATTCCGATCTGTTCATCATTAAAGAAGACGATGATTTGCGGGGAAGGGAGCCGTTAGAAGTAGCCGGGCTGCTTCAGGATGCTGCGGTAGAAGCTGGGTTACAAAAAGATCGGACATTCATCGAACCTAATGAATTGGACGCATTCATAAAAGCCTGGGAGAAATCACAACCGGGTGACCTATTATTGTTCTTTTACACGGATTTTGAATATGTAGAGAAATTTTTCGAAAAAGTTTCAACAAATCCATTGCCGAAGAAATAAAACAAAGTGATCTCACTCTAGAAACCCCATCAATTTCCAGTGCGAGTGGAAAATGAAAGTATGAAAAAAAGCTAATCCAAGTGGATTAGCTTTTTTTCATGACCGTTTCATTTGCAGCCGGGACAGCGGCATGGTCTTTTTTATATATTCGCTGAAGCACGATTGACTGAACAATCATGAATATACCTCCGATTGACCAATATAGTGGCAATGCAGCAGGAGCGGAGAAAGAAATGAATAAAATCATTGCTGGTGAGAGCAAGCTCATCATCTTCATTTGTTTCTGCTGTTCTTCCGGCATCTGTCTCACGGATATGACCGATTGGAAATAATAAATGACACCAGCGATAATCGCCATGGCAATATTCGGCTGGCCTAGGCTGTACCAAAGGAAACTATGGGATGCAATTTCATGGGAACCTTGAATCGCATAATAAAAGCCCATTAGGATCGGCATTTGAATCAAGAGCGGCAGACAGCCCATGTTTAAAGGATTGACTCCGTGTTTTTGGTAAAGCTGCATCATTTCCTGCTGGAGGGCCTTTTGTTTAGCTGGATCTTTCGTCTCTTTGATTTTCTGCTGGATTGCTGTCATTTCCGGTTTCAGCCCATTCATCTTCGTCTTCATGCTAAGCTGTGTTTTATATTGCTTGGCAGTCAGTGGAAGCAAAACAAGGCGAATCAAAAATGTCATCATGATGATGCTTAAACCATAGTTGCCATTAAATAAATCAGCATTGAATTCTAGCATTTTTGTCATGGGGTTAACCAATGCTGTATGAAATGGACCGCTCGTTGCTGCTGAGCAACCAGTCAAAAGGGTCGTTGCCAAAAATAGGACGGCAATTAAAAACATATTTTTCTTCTTCAATATAATTTCCTCCTCGAATTGTTAATGTTTAAACAACTAGAAGGAGGCTTGGCTCATCGGAATCATCTGGTGAATCCTTTTGCCGGATAAAGGTGAAAAAGCGCTGTGCACCGCGCCAGTCGAAAATGCTGCCTGCATGAACAGGGGATTTACTTTTATCTGTATGAACGGAAGCTTGATATTTGTCATTCAAGAGTGATTGCTTTTTATTTAAGAAGTAAAACGCGGCCAGTGGAAAGACAAAGGTAAATAAGTAACCTGCCCATACCGCATGGCGAACGGTTTGATAATCGAATTCTAATAATAATTCCCACATAGGAATCCCTCGTTTTTTCCAAGATAATTAAATTTGTCCAAAAATGATTTAGGGCCAAAATGACTTTTGACCATATTTAGTTTAAATCATTAACAACACTATATCAATTCTAGGGCAAGAAAGCTAAAAAATATAGGGATTTCTTCAAAAAATAAACAGGGAATATTTTCTGATGAATCATTTTCAGGAATAGATCAAATAGCAACCAATTTCGAGACTGTTCAGAGCAAAGAATGCACAAATGGTCATTCGACTACATACGGTTAAAAGGAAGTTCAATTATGAGGTGAAAAGGTATGAAACCATACGATTCATTGAATCAACAGAACGACCATAACGGTAATGATCAAAATGCATATCTCCGAAATATGGGCATAGATTTCTTGGCAGCGCCCTATCCATTAGAAAATCAGATGATGGATGTAAGGACTCCTCCTGGCCCGCCTGGTCCGTCCTATGGAGGGGGCCAGCCGCCGCCACGGCCGCCGCACGGAGGAGGACCGCCTCATATAGCTCCGCCATTATTCACTCCACAACTTCATGAAGGAATGTATGAGGCAATGGACACTGGGTCAATGAAAGGGTGCTTATACAAACATACGTATATTTGGCTTAAGAATGGCCGTTCATTTTGGTTTTACCCAACATATGTCGGATATAATTCAGTGGCAGGTTATCGATGGAGACGAAGTCAACAGCGATGGGCTTATTATGGAACGGACGCGCATGAAATACAGTTCTTTCATTGTTATTAAAAAACAATCCGCATTTGCGGATTGTTCAGAATGAAGACAAACTCGATGAAAATCGAGTTTGTCTTCATTTTTTTTGCTTGTGCAAATTTGGACGTTGATTGGAACGTAGGGCACTCGCTTTCTGCTGGCGGTCCGCCCTCGGCGCACTTGCGCCTGTGGGGTCTCCCTTGGATCCACCCGCTCCAATCAACTATGTTTTTGCCTGCAGTCTTTTGTTCTTAACCTTTAATCGGAATTTCATAGGGAATTTTAAAAGGGATTCGGAATGGTCTCACCCTGAATTGTGTAAAGAACTAGTTATCTTCATTTTTTCACTTATCATTCAAAGTTTCAATCCAAAAAATAATCCGGAAAATCGGAAATGATCCCATCTACCTGCATCCTTTTGAACATGTGTATTTGTTCTTTATTGTTGACGGTCCATGTAAATACTTTCATCCCGTGCTTTTGGATTCGCTTTTGCAGCTTCGTACTCAAAATCGTTTGTTTTGGATTCAAAAATGATGCAAACTCGGCAATCTCTTTTATTTTTTGGTCATTGATTCGCCGTTTTATCAAAACGCCCACTTGTATGTCCGGCATTAATTGATGAAACCTTTTCATGGAATCCATATCGAACGAATGAACCATTATCTTATTTTTACTTGTTGAACATTCTTGGAATTTACCTAATTCTTCGGCAAGTTTCTCTTCAATCCCGGGATAAGCAGAGGGGTGTTTCAATTCGACTAAAATTCCGACCTCAGACCCGAAATTCTCCAATACCTCACTTAGTAAAGGTATCCTTTCGTTATTATAGCGAGTATGATACCAGCTTCCTGCATCCAGTTCCTTTAACTCGGCTGCCGTGTAATCACGGAGGTTCCCTTTGCCGTTTGTGGTTCGATCCAAGGTGGGATCATGATGAACCACAAGGACATCATCTTTACTGAGGTGGATATCCACTTCCAGGAAATCAGCACCCAATTCAATGGCTTTTTTATAAGATGCCATTGTATTCTCGGGGCAATATCCAGATGCACCTCGATGTCCAATTTTAAGGGGGGAATGCTGCTTTATTAAGCTTTCAGGGAAATCTCTTTTTGATCTTTTAGCGTAGAGAGCGAACAGGACAAGCATGGTTATCACGATAATAAGAAAAAATGCGGTCATCTTTCACACTCCTATCAGGCACAATGATTAAAAGTTAGCAGGACAGTCTCATTTCATAATATTACATGTTAGGCAGGAAAAAATCATGTTTTACACAATGTTATAATCCGACTTAAAGGATTTATTGGAAAGGTATGGAATACATATAATTTAAGTATCAATAAGGAGGGAAAGCAGATGGAATTGCAGGTGAAACCGAAGTCTAAAAAATGGAAGGGGAATTTTGGTTTATATTTTTCCCTTCCCATTCTCTCTTGGGCGTTTTACGATTTTGCCAATACGATTTTTTCTTCTAATATCAATACGATTTTCTTTCCATTCTTCCTCCAGGAACAGATTGGGGAAAATGCCGTTCTTGATCAGATTGCGAGTACCTTCATCTCCTACGCTAATGCGATTGCCAGTTTGTTTCTCGTTTTGTTTTCCCCGCTGTTCGGTGTCATGATCGATCGAACGGGAAAAATGAAAAAATACATTATGATTTTCACACTTATTTCCGTTGTATGTACATTTTTAATGGGGGTATTCGGAGGGACGCCGTTGGATGGAAAGATTCTGGGCATTCCCGTTTCCTTGGCGATCGTCATTCTTTTATTTGTGATAGCAAAGTTTTTCTATCATTCGAGTCTGGTTTTCTATGATACGATGATGAGTGATTTAGGCACGAAACAGCAATTGCCGCTAATATCAGGATTTGGCGTGGCGGTAGGCTACCTTGGAACGTTAGTGGGACTGTCAATCTATCCATTCATAAGTAAAGGGAGTTCACATGAAGCCTTCATACCCACGGCCATTTTATTTCTGGTTTTTTCCCTTCCCTTATTCTTTTTTTTAAAAGAGTCTCCAAAACAGCAAAAAGCGAAAGAACCTTTTTTATCAGGTTATAAGGAAATTAAAACAACATTTAAAGAGATGCGCTCCTATCGATCGGTTTTTACATTCATGATTGCTTATTTCTTTTTAAATGATGCAATTGCTACCACTATCGGCATGATGGCCGTATATGCCAAGACTGTTGTTGGATTTTCCTCCAGTGGATTCATTTTGCTATACCTGGTATCGACAGTATCGAGCATTGCCGGATCGTTTCTGTTTGGATACGTCACGCAGTCGAAGGGACCGCGGCTGGCTGTGACGTATGTGGGGGTTCTGCTCTTGGTCGCATTATTTATAGCGGTCTTCGCACAAACCGCCATTTGGTTCTGGGTTGCAGGGAGTATGTTCGGCATTTCGCTAGGTTCGATGTGGGTGACATCACGGACGTATATCATTGAATTGACTCCAGATGAGAAGAGGGGGCAATTTTTTGGACTATTTGCATTCTCTGGAAAAGTCTCTTCAATAATCGGTCCGCTATTATATGGAACGATAACGTTGATATTCCATGACCTCGGTACATTGGCGAGCCGGATGGCATTAGGGTCATTGATCATCATGGCGATAATAGGTCTTGGCTTTCTTTTGAAACTGAAGGGATTGGAAGAAGTGAAATAAGAAAAAGGGACTGGAGCCGGCCTTAATGCCGTATCCAGTCCCTTTCTTAAACGTTATACCAAAATCAAGGTGACATCGACGTTTCCGCGTGTTGCTTTTGAATAGGGGCAGGTCATGTGTGCTTTTTTGGCGAAGTCTTCGGCTTCTTCCCTGCTTAGGTCGGGAATCGAAACATCCAACCTAACAGCCAATTTAAAACCGCCGTCTTCCTCATCTTTACCGATCGTTACATTTGCCGTCACGGACGTATCGACCTTTTTCTTTTCTTTTTGCAGTACAAGATTCAAGGCACTGTCAAAACATGCCGCGTAACCGGCTGCGAATAACTGTTCAGGGTTTGTGGCGCGCTCACCGGAACCACCTAATTCCTTCGGTGACCTCACATCGAAATCCAGAATCCCGTCCTCTGATTTAATATGTCCTTCACGACCACCGTGTACGGTAACTGTAGCTGTATATAATGGTTTCAATGAAAACAACTCCTTTATTCATTCTTACTATCATTACTTCCCTGCTGTAAGTCTTGTTAAACAAAATGAAAGCGAGTATTGTTTGAAAATGGTATTAAATTGGTTTTAAATTGGAAGATATTGTTTTATAATGTACTGTATTAGGAGATGTAATACACCCATTGCAAGGAGGGTTCATGATGATTGAGTTGGATGTTCAAAGTGGAAAGCCGGTATATGAGCAATTGATGGATAAGTTAAAGGAATTAATGATCAATGAAGTTTTACAGGAACATAATCAGCTCCCATCCATACGAATATTGGCTCAGGAGTTGACCATCAATCCAAATACGATCCAGAAAGCGTACAAGCAGCTTGAGTCTGACGGGTTTATATATACCTTACCAGGCAAAGGGAATTTCGTGGCACCTCCTAAATCCTTCAAAAATTCATTGAAAGAAGAAGAGATTAGAAACGAGCTTTCAAAGGTACTCGCTGAAGCTCTGTATATCGGAATCGATAAACGTGAAATTTATAGAATAATAAAGGAAATCAGTCCATTGGCAAAGGGGGGGGATTCATGATTGAAATAAAACAGGTGAGTAAATTCTATGAAGGAAAAGAAGCAATCAAAAACGTTACCTTGGTTATACCAAAAGGCTCCATATTCGGGTTACTAGGTTCAAATGGGGCGGGGAAAACGACTCTATTAAAAATGCTTTCAGGCAACCTGATACAGGATGCAGGTGAAGTTCTTATTGATGGATCATATGTGTTTGAAAACCGTGAAGTGAAAAATCGTTGTTTCTTCCTTCCTGATACGCCTTATTTCCTGGCTAACTATACGATCACGCAAATGGCAGGTTTTTATAGCCATATTTATAGTGAGTGGAATCATGAACGTTTCTATCAATTACAGGAAGTATTCCCGATACCCGTCCAAAATAAAATACATAAACTATCGAAGGGAATGCAGAGACAGGTTGCTTTTTGGCTAGCACTCTCGACGATGCCGGAAGTTCTAATATTGGATGAACCGTTTGATGGATTAGATCCGGTCATGCGAAAAAATGTGAGACAGTTGTTGATTCAGGATGTATCGGAAAGGGATATGACGATTTTACTATCGTCCCATAATCTCCGGGAAATTGAAGATTTAGCCGATCATGTAGGGATTTTGCATAAGGGTGAGCTTGTTATCCAAAAGATTTTGAATGACTTGAAAGCTGATGTACATAAAGTGCAAATTGCATTTAAACATAAAATTCCCCATGGTTTATACCGCGGAATTCAAATCCTTAACAAGGAAAGACGCGGCAGCGTGATCGTTTGTATCGTTAAAGGTAGTGAAGCCATGATTAAATCGCATTTTAATCAGTTTCAGCCAGAAATATTAGATATTCTCCCCCTTACTCTTGAGGAGATATTCATTTATGAAATGGGGGATATCGGTTATGTCATCCAGAATTACCTGGTTTAATAGGGAACTGATTATCTATATTTTCAGAAGTACTGGCTGGATTGGTTTTTTATATCTTGTAGGCCTCATATTTGCGCTGCCTCTGGAAATGTTAGCGATTATCTTGAATGGAAACAATGAATATGTGGAATTCGAAAACCTTTTTTCCTGTCAGCAGATGATACAGTTTGTTTTGGTCATCGTTATTCCAGTATTACTTGCCATCTTCCTTTTTCGGTTTTTACAAATGAAACAAGCCTCAGACTTCATTCATAGTTTACCGATTACGAGACGCAGCATCTACGCTCATATGATTGGAACGGGAATTGGCTTCATGGGTTTGCCGATTTTACTTACAGGTTCAATATTGGTATTAATTCACTCGGCAATTGATATAGAACGGCTATATACCATGACGGATATATGGTCTTGGATGGGGACAACATTTATTTTGGAAGCTTTGATCTTTTCCGTTGCCGTTTTACTTGGAATGGTTACGGGATTATCAGCCTTTCAAGGAGTGCTGACCTATATTTTTCTTACTTTGCCGGTGGGGCTTTTTGTATTGTTTGCAGCTAATGTGAAATTTTTGATAGCAGGATTTTCTGCAGAGTATTATCTAAGTGCCAATATGAATGGCATCTCCCCATTATTAGCAGCAACGGAGATGGAAAAAATCACTTTCTTCTCTATTAATACATTAATTTATAGTATATTAACCTTTCTATTTCTGATCAGCTCTCTTTTTCTCTATGAGAGGAGAAAGCTGGAGCATGTGTCGCAGGCATTTGTTTACCCGAAGATTAAGCCAGTGTTTAAATTCGGCCTGACATTATGCATGATGCTGTTTGCAGGGCTTTATTTTAGCGAAACGACCGGCGAACCTGGGTGGATTTTTTTCGGATATGCCGTCGGTTCTTTGCTTGGATATTATTTAGGGGAAATCGTCCTGCAAAAGACTTGGCGTATACGGGTCAACCTGAAAGGTTATGTAGCGTTTATAGCGGCTGTCATTGTGCTGGCACTCATTATAAAAATAGATCCCCTTCAGTATAAGACCAAGATTCCTGATGAAAAGATGATTAGCCAAATTTATATGGGTGATTCTCCTATATTTTTTGAAGGCGATGACACGTCGAATAATGCTTCCAATTATCTTAAAGAGAAGGAAAATATTGAAGCGATCAGGTTATTGCATCAGGAAATCATCGATAAGGGTAAAAAGGTTTCAATTGGTGAATGGAATGATGGTCAATCCGTATTTCTGATGTATGAACTCAAGAATGGAAAACGGTTAGCAAGAGAGTATCATTTGCAGAATTACGACTCCTACATGCCACTATTGGCGAAAATATATGAGTCGAATGAATATAAAAAAATGGTTAATCAGGTATTGAATGTTTCCGCTCAAGACGTTTCTAAAATCAAGATAACGGCGAGCGGCCAAGTGGACAAATCCATAACGATTACGGACCGTCAACAGCTGGAAGCTGCAGTGAAGGCATTGTCGGAGGACCTGAATAATCAATCGTTCGCACAAATGACTTCTTCTTTTGGAGATTATGCCTCCATAGAGATTCTTTTGAATAATAACAAAACCATTTATATGAATTGGGACTCTTCATATCCTCAGTTTTCAGAATGGATGGTAAGTACCGGACAATCGGAACAAGCGCGGTTAATGGCTGATGATATTTCTTATATCCTGGTTGCGAAGTCCGATTCGAAAATTTATCACACTAATTCTGAAAGTGAACTTGCACAGCAGATTGAGCAACAGCCAAATCACTTGAAAATTAAAACCGCTTCTGAAATCGAGACAGCGATTGATAATGCCCAAATTGATTGGAGCGGGGAGTATTCAGCTGCCTTTTATTATAAAGAAAGCAGAGATGTGGGCATCAAGAGTTTTTCTGGCGAACATGTTCCCGATTTCATTTTGGATCATTTTAATGAAAAATAACGTGAATATTTCGCAAAGGAAAGGATGCCGCCCGATATGGGCGGCATCCTTTTGCATTGCCTATCAATTATGTTTGTGTATCTATGCTTTAGAGTTTTACGACGTTTTTAGCTTGAGGTCCGCGGTTTCCTTCTTCGATCTCAAACTCAACCTCTTGACCTTCATCAAGGCTTTTGTAACCTTCTCCTTGAATGGCGGAAAAATGTACGAAAACATCATCTCCGTCTGGTACTTCGATGAAACCAAATCCTTTGTCACTATTGAACCATTTCACTTTACCTGTTACTGTCATTCGATGAATCCTCCTAAAAAGTTAAAAAATATTAATGGTGATGATTTTACCTAGATGGAAAAATCAATTTCACACATTAGCCAGCACCCTCATTCAAGTTAAAATTATCATACGATGATGCTTGATAATATGTGAAAGCCTACAGGGGAAATTACCACAAAAACCTTTGGAGCAATTTCCAGTTTTTTAGTATATACCCACCTTTATAAAGGATAAAACAAATGGAAGTAATTTATACATTCCCATTTGGGGAAAATAATATTAGACAGGTTTTATACGGGGAAATATAACGGTATTGTCGCGCGGGATTTTCCTTGATTGAGATTTGACTGGGGATTCCATGTCCAATATGAAATGGCTTTATGGTTGAAAACAGGAAAACAATTTGGCATTAAAAGTTTTCTGCGAAAATAATCGGGTATAGGATAAGAAAGAAAGGACTGATGAAAAATGAAGAAATTATTAAAAAGGGCTCTCATTTTTGCTGCTCCAATCATATTCAAGGAAGTAAAAAAACGCTGGAAGAACAAGCGGAATCAAAAATCGTTTAAAACTGCAAGGTAAATAAATAAACCATGAATAAATGAACGGTAATCATATGGATCAAGATAAGGGGCGCTGATTAAGCGTCTTTTGTTTTGCCATCTGAACAAATCCCCTAATGGGTGTTTCATTCACCTCTACATCTTTCCTTCATATCGTGTTAAAATAGAAAGGTTGATTGAAATGAATGCTGAGTAGCCAATGCTTAAGCCTTATGATATATTTCTTCTTACATATATTGTGTATGATCAGGATTTTTGCATACAAAGAAAGGTTGCCATTCCAATGTAAAAAATACAATAAACCTCCTATAAATTTTTTTTATTGATGACTCCAATAATGAAAGGAACATATTATGACTAATTTAAAAGACGAGGTTCAATCCCGACGGACCTTCGCAATCATCTCTCACCCGGATGCCGGGAAAACGACTTTGACAGAAAAATTATTGCTGTTTGGCGGCGCGATCCGCGATGCCGGAACAGTTAAAGCTAGAAAAACAGGGAAGTATGCAACCAGTGACTGGATGGAAATTGAAAAGCAACGGGGAATTTCCGTTACATCTTCAGTCATGCAATTCGATTATGATGACTTCCGTGTCAATATTCTCGATACACCGGGCCACCAAGATTTCAGTGAAGACACATATCGTACACTGATGGCTGTTGATAGCGCCGTGATGATCATCGACTCGGCAAAAGGTATCGAGGATCAAACGGTTAAATTATTCAAAGTATGCCGGATGAGGGGGATACCGATTTTCACTTTTATTAATAAAATGGACCGACAAGGTAAAACGCCGCTAGAATTGCTTGCCGAACTTGAAGAGGTATTAGGAATAGAAACATATCCAATGAACTGGCCGATCGGGATGGGAAAAGACTTCGTGGGCATTTACGACAGGTTCAACAATCGGATTGAACAGTTCAAAACTGAAGGGGAAGAGCGTTTCCTTCCGTTGAATGAAGATGGTGAACTCGAAGTGGATCATAAACTTAAGGATTCCCAGCTATATGAGCAAACTTTGGAAGAAATCATGCTGTTGACGGAAGCGGGTAACCAATTCTCTGAAGAAAACATTGCGAATGGAAAACTTAGTCCTGTATTTTTCGGAAGTGCTTTAACAACATTCGGTGTTCAGACGTTTTTGGATGCTTATCTGAAGTTTGCACCAGCTCCACAAGCACGGATGACAACATCAGGTGAAATGGATCCTGTCAGCAATGATTTTTCCGGTTTCATTTTCAAGATCCAGGCGAATATGAACCCAAAACACCGTGATCGAATCGCCTTCCTTCGCATTTGTTCCGGTAAATTCGAGCGTGGAATGAGCGTCAACTTGAGCAGGACAGGGAAACCGATCAACCTTTCTTCCTCTACCCAATTCATGGCTGATGATCGAAACACTGTAAATGAAGCGGTAAGCGGAGATATCATCGGTTTATATGATACTGGTAATTACCAAATTGGCGATACGATTACCACAAGCAAAGACATGTTTCAGTTTGAAAGGCTGCCTCAGTTTACTCCGGAACTATTCATGAGGGTAACAGCTAAAAACGTCATGAAACAGAAACATTTCCATAAAGGTATTAACCAACTTGTACAAGAAGGGGCAATTCAGCTCTTCAAAACGGTTAGGATGGAAGAATATCTGCTTGGTGCGGTTGGGCAGCTTCAATTTGAAGTATTCGAGCATCGAATGAGGAACGAGTACAATGTTGAAGTCGTGATGGAGCGCATGGGCAGCAAGATTACACGCTGGGCTGAGGATGAAAAGCTTGATGAAAATCTTCATAGCTCAAGAAGCATCCTTGTTAAGGACCGGTTTGATAAATATGCATTCTTATTTGAAAATGAGTTTGCACTTCGTTGGTTCCAAGATAAAAATCCTGACGTGGAATTATATAATCCGATGGATTTGAAATAATGAAGAAAGCCCGTGTTTTATACACGGGCTTTTTTCTTTATCTGGGGCATTGTTTGAATATCAAAAGGTTTTTTTTTTAGTACCTTAAACATGTTTCCATACTAGGGAAAATGACGACCCTTTTTGGTCAAAAAGTCTAGATAGGGTAGAAGATTCTTGAGTACTCTCTTTATTACTTTGTTGTTTTGAAATCTGTTGAAAATGCGTGTATTTTAATCATTCCTCCTGTTTTAAACTTGTCGATTTTAGATATACGGAAACATGGAGATAAAAGATGGTAGACAGCTGTATTTTTGAAAATTAAATAGTAACTAATTGGAAAGGTTAAATAAGAAAATCATAGTAACTTCGAGCATTGTAAGAATTGCTGGGATATTCCGCTAAACTTCTTATGAACTGAATAATACTAATAGAAAACTTGTGGATTTAACCTTGGTGCAGGAGGAGTATAGCAAAAATATTACTTATATTGAACTATCGAGGTAAGTTGGGGTTAAGACATTAAAGGGGAATAATTAATTTATATCCAAGCCTACGAAGGTATAGTCTGTTTTATTATTTGGAAAATATTGCGGTTGAATCAGTGTTTTTTAAGGATACCATTAGCAAATGGTTAGGTTATATATATCTCTCTTAATTGATTTAAATCACTTGGCTACCTTTTTAAACTTGATACAGTACCGAATAATTGTGTGATGTAAGCAAAATGAACATACTTAACATAAAAGTATCCCTTAAAGTTAATAGAGTTTTTAGACCAAAGAGGTGTGTAGAAGTGAAGAAAGGTAAATGGAGTCTACAGTTTACTATTATGATACTGGTGTGTGGGGTAGTAGCCCTCTCATTATTCATTACAGATATTCTCATTAGCCAAACAGTTGCAGATACTATAGAAAAGAGCCAGACTGAAAAAGCAGTAAACGTAGCACGCATGGCAGCACAAACCCCGCTTGTAATCGAAGCGTTAAGTGGAAGTGAAAACAATCAGGAAGTTCAGCAATTTACCAATAGGATTAAAAAATCGACAGATGTAGAATTTGTAGTAATAATCGATAATAATGGAATTCGGAAAACTCACCCCGATCCAAGTAAAATAGGAAAAAAATTTGTTGGAGGGGATGAGAAAGATGTGTTAAGAGGTAGAGAGCACATCTCTATCTCCAAAGGAACTTTAGGCAGGTCTTTGCGTTCTTTCACCCCTGTTTATAATTCAGAGGATAATCAAATTGGAGCCGTGGTGGTCGGTATTTCCCTTCAAAAAGTTAATGATGCTGTTTTAAAAAGCCGTTTTAATATTTATGTAGGAACCGTTTTTGGAATATTAACCGGAATTGCCGGCGCAATACTTTTGGCAAGGTATATTAAGAAAATATTATTTGGGCTGGAACCTTTTGCTATTGCGAAGGTTTTAAAAGAGCGAAATGCCATTTTACAATCAGTTCGAGAGGGAATCATAGCGGTAGATCAGAGTTCAACCATTACTCTCGTAAACAAAGCAGCTTTAAAGATATTTAAGAAAGCGGGCATTAATGAAAATCCAACGGGTAAAAAGGTAACTAGTTATATGCCTGACTCAAACCTGGATAGAATCCTGGAGACCGGAAAAGTCGAATTAGATAAAGAGCAGGATTTAAAAGATAGTGTCTTACTAGTGAATAGGGTACCAGTATTTGTGAAGGATGAAATCGTAGGGGCCGTGGCTACATTTCGTGATAAAACAGAAATACATCTGCTGGCGGAACAGCTGACTGGAGTCCGCTTATATGCTGAATCGTTAAGGGCCCAGTCGCACGAATTCATGAACAAACTTCATGTAATACTTGGTATGGTGCATATGCATTATTATGATCAGCTTGCAGCATATATTAGTGATCTTGTTGACCACAGAGAAAACGAGATTGGCTTTATTACCAAAACCGTTAAAGATCCAGTACTAGCCGGTTTTTTAATTGGAAAACTAAGTTATGCAAGGGAAGCAGGTGCTAAGCTGGCATTATCCTCTGACTTTCAATTGCCCGAACCAGAAAATGCAGCTATTACTCATGAGCTAATTACGATAATAGGAAATTTGATTGACAATGCTATAGAAGCAGTAGAAAAAAGGCCCGTTAAACGAATTGAATTAAAGTTTGATTATGCAGATGATATTTTAACTATTGAAGTTCATGATACTGGACAGGGAATATCTGATGCCAATCTTAATCATATCCTTCAAAAAGGATATACAACAAAAGGAGAGGACAGGGGGATTGGTTTATATTTAGTTAAGGCAAGCTTGGATAAGCTAGGAGGAGATCTCAATATTATTTCAAAAGAAGGTCAAGAAACAACGTTTGTGGTTTATATACCATACAAAGCAAGGATGATGTAGGATGATTAAGGTAATGATCGTAGAAGATGACCCGATGGTTGCAGAGTTCAATAAGCGCTATTTGAATCAAGTCGATGGCTACGAATTAGCTGCTGTCTGTTCCTCAGTGGATCAAGCTCTGAATGTATTGGAAGATCAAAGAATAGGGTTAGTTCTATTAGACATTTTCATGCCTGGGAAAAATGGACTCGATTTACTCTCGCAAATTCGAGAAAGTGAAAAAGAGATAGATGTTATTGTCATTTCTGCTGCGTCGGACATTGAGAGGATTCAGAAAGCATTAAGACTAGGTGCTGTAGATTATTTAATTAAGCCGTTTGAATTTGACCGTTTTAACGCGGCCTTATCAGCATATCGGAACAAATCAGATTTTATTCAAGATAAAAATATGCTAAATCAAGAAGAATTGGATTATCGAATTTTGCATCAAGAAGAAATTCATTTACCAGAGGAATTACCGAAAGGATTATCACAAGATACCTTAAAGATTATATGGAATGTGATACAGGTATTTAAAAATTCTCCCTTTTCAACAGAGGAAGTCGTAAATGTGGCGGGTATATCCAGGGTATCAGTAAGGAAATATTTAAAATTCATGAAGGATATCGGTGTCCTTGATGTTAAGGTAATCTATGGAACTGTAGGCCGACCAGTCTCCCAACACAAATTTAATGATGAAAAGAGCCATATTATTCAACGTTATCTGTAAGCAGCCAAAGTGCTGCTTACTTTTTTTAATTACATAATACTAAAATTAGTTAAATAAGCTAGTGTCCTCCGTAAATGACTACTAAGATATAGACTGGCGATTGAGTTATTTATGAATTTTTCACAAGATTGAACAGATAAGCAGTAATGAGGAAATATTATTTTTGTGCTGTATATTTATTTTCCTTTTTACAGTTTTCTTTTAGTAATTACACTTCCCCAGGGAAGAATATACTCTATTGCCTGGTAATGATCATTTTTAAATATACATTTTTAGGAAGAGGGAACGTCTATGACAGCTTATGAAAAGACAAAAACGGGTTTGGATACAACTTTAAGAGGAAAAGGTGTTCTGTCAAACCCATTTATTAATAAAGGGGTCGCTTTCACTAAGGAAGAAAGAAAGGAGCTAGGATTGGTAGGCTTGCTACCATCCCAGGTGCTTACTCTTGAGGAACAAGTAAAAAGAGCTTATGAACAATTCTCCACTCAACCGAGCAATATTCGGAAGAATGGAATGTTATATGATTTATTTAATAGGAATGTGGTCCTGTTTTACCGGCTACTTAAAGACCATCTAAGTGAAATACTGCCGATCATTTACACACCTACTGTAGGAGAGGCTATTCAACAGTACTCCCAGGAATATCACCGTCCAGGAGGTCTTTACCTATCTATTGATAATATGGAGGGAATGGAAGATGCATTTAATAACCTGGACCTTTCATCTGATGATATCGATTTAATAGTTGTTACAGATTCTGAAAGTATTCTTGGAATCGGAGATCAGGGAGTTGGTGGAATTAACATAGCCATTGGCAAATTGGCAGTCTACACAGCAGCTGCGGGAATTGATCCAAGCAGGGTGCTACCTATTGTCCTGGATGTTGGGACAGACAATGAAAGCCTGATTAGTGATCCACTGTATATTGGTAACAGGTTTGGGCGTGTTCGTGGTGATGAATACACCGAATTCATTGATTTATTTGTTAAAATGTCTCAAGCCTTCTTCCCAAGGGCATTACTTCACTG
The DNA here is from genome assembly GCF_042787955.1 of Peribacillus sp. YIM B13477. Taxonomy (NCBI): domain Bacteria; kingdom Bacillati; phylum Bacillota; class Bacilli; order Caryophanales; family Bacillaceae; genus Peribacillus; species Peribacillus sp. YIM B13477. The sequence goes on along the minus strand of NZ_JBHZPD010000002.1, from coordinate 329,108 downwards.
GGAAGACTTGGGGAATATAAATGCACGAAATATAATCGATAATTATGGCGAAAAAATTCTCACTTTTAATGATGATATACAAGGTACAGGTGCAGTAACACTAGCCGCCGTAATGTCTGCCTTACAAGTAACTGGTGTTCCTTTAAAGGAACAAAGGGTTGTTGTTTTTGGTCCAGGTGCAGCAGGAATCGGTAATGCTGATCAAATGGTTGAAGCCATGATCCTAGATGGCGTTTCCAGAGAAGAGGCATATGGTAACTTTTGGGCCGTCGATTATCGTGGATTGTTGATAGATGACATTCCAGATGTTTTGAAATTCCAAAAGTCGTATTGCCGGAAAGCTGAGGAAGTCGAGGACTGGGAGCGCAATGAAGTCGGAATTATTCCATTATTAGAGGTAATAAAAAAGGTTAAACCAACCATCTTAATCGGCACTTCTGGTCAAACAGGGGCTTTCTCAGAAGAAGTTGTAAAAGAAATGGCAAAGCACGTGGAACATCCTATAATTATGCCGATGTCAAATCCGACTTCCTTAGCGGAAGCTGTTCCTGAAGACCTTATAAAGTGGACTCAAGGTAAAGCCTTAATAGCGACAGGAAGCCCGTTTGATGATGTTGACTATAATGATGTGATTTATTCAATCGGACAATCTAATAATGCATATATTTTCCCAGGACTTGGACTTGGTGCAATTGTCGCAGAAGCAACAAAAGTCTCTAAGGGAATGCTTGCAGCAGCCTCATCTGCTGTTTCAAGATTATCGGATAGCAGTAAGCCTGGTGCTTCTTTACTCCCTTCAATCAAACAATTGCAGGAGGTTTCCAAATCTGTAGCCATTGAAGTGGCAAAGACAGCCATTGAAGAAGGCATTGCGAAAGCGGATATAACAGATATTGAAAAAGCAATAACAGAATCCATGTGGAAGCCGGAGTACAAAACTATTCGTGGGAAATAAATCCAGATTATTTTGTTGTCTCAAAAGAAAGGGGATCCGTTTTAGGGGAATCTCCGTATAAGTCATTCATAGTAATCTTTTAAATAGGACAATTTTTTGGAAAGAGAAGTGCATCTCGAGTGAATATTGGGAATATATTTTTAACATTAATACCAATCTTTTTTACAATTATTATTGGTTATTTGGGTGGATATTTTAAAGTTTTTAATTCAGAATCATCCAAAGGGCTTAACACATTAGTTACAAAATTTGCATTACCTGCACACTTATTCATTGGGATCACAACAACCTCAAAACAAACCTTAATTAATCAATGGTCATTTTTCTTAACTATGACCATAGGTGTTATTGGCTTTTACATTATCCTTTTAATAGTGGCTCGTTTGGTGTTTAAATTCGATTTAACTAAAGCATCTATGTTTTCATTAAACGCAACTCAGCCAGCCTTTGCTTTTATGGGGATATCTGTATTAGGCAGCTTGTTTGGGGCGCAAGAGATAGCTATACCTATTGCGATTACCGGTATTGTGGTGAATGCCCTTCTAGATCCATTAGCAACAATAGTTGGTACGGTCGGACAATCCGGATTGGGTAAATCTAAAGATGAAAAAACAAACATTCTGGGTATCGTTTTGCATGGTCTTAGCGAACCGCTTGCATGTATTCCCTTACTTGCTGTTGTATTAACACTATTAGGGTTCCAGGCACCGGATATCATAAAAAATGCGTTCGATCAAATTGGGTCAGTGACATCTGGGGTTGCATTATTTGCTGTTGGTGTAACCGTGGGTATCCGTAAGATTAGCTTACGACCAATTGCTTTTGGTATTTCCATTTTAAAAGTTGTGGCTATTCCATTATATATGATTCTGGTTGCTCATCTAATTGGCCTTGATCATGCAGATACAATTAAAGCCATTTTGCTAGTATCATTTCCGGGATCTGCTGTAGCGGCAATGATTTCAACTAGATTTGATTCGTTATCAACTGAAACAGCATCTTCATTTGTAATTAGTACCATTCTATCTTTAATTACATTACCTATCTATATATCCTTGTTAATGTAGCCTTCTAAGTATCCATCCTTTTTGGATGGATACTTTTCAACGGAAGTTTGTGAAATACTTAACAAACTTATTGTATAACATTAACCTTTTTTTGAAAAGAGGAGATGTTGGCTATTTTTATTTAAGGCTCTGTTAAAGGTAAAGGTAAATTAATAAAATAGATAGTTTAAAAGGTATGAATGGCGTTTTAATAAAGGTATAAGCCCAGGAAGATGCGTCGCAAAAAGTATCAATTGCAAAAATTCGCTATTAATCAAAATAAGATTATAATTAAAGAATTTGCAAAGCAAAGAAGAGGACTTATATCTTAGGGTATACTAGGCTGAGCCTATACGAAGCAAAGTATGGGTTTTCGTTTTGTGATAAAAAGGAAATGAAGAATCGAATTCTACTAAAATAGATTATTATTCCTTTGACAATCTCCTGAAACTCCTTTATATTTAGCTAGTAACTTTAGTGCTTAAAAGCGTTTCAGTAATTATGAGGGGTGAAAAGGTCCGATCCTTACCTCAGTGAATACACAACATGAAAGCGGGGAAATACATCATGCGTCTTGAAGATGCAAAGCTAAAACTCTCCTTACCTGAAGCAATCGGGGTTTTGGCCATTCTTTTCTTAATCATTGCAACTGGTATCATACATTATGGACTTGCCCCCCATATTCCAATAATAGCGGCCATTCTATTTTTATTTGTTTATGGAAAGTTCAAGAAGCTGCCATTTTCGATTATGGAGGCAGCTATCGTCAAAGGTGCAGGCACTGGTATGGGAGCCATCTATATATTCTTTTTCATTGGAATGTTAATTTCGATCTGGATGGCAAGCGGAACGATCCCTACCATCATGTACTATGGGTTTGACTGGATTTCAGGTGAATCCTTCTATGCGGTCACTTTTCTTGTGACAGCGCTACTAGGGCTCTGTATCGGGAGTTCACTTACAACTTCAGCCACTATCGGTGTTGCTTTCATAGGCATGGCGGCGGCGATGGATTTATCGTTGGCGATCACAGCAGGGGCAATCATTTCCGGAGCATTTCTTGGCGATAAAATGTCTCCATTATCCGATACGACCAACCTTGCTTCGGAAACGGTTGGAGTATCATTATTTGAACATATTAAAAATATGCTTTGGACTACGATTCCAGGTTTTTTCATATCGCTTATCATCTTTTACTTCCTTTCACCGAATGTCAAAGTGGGTCGTGTTGAGGAAATCGAAGCCATGACCAAAGTCCTTGAGATGGAAACGAATATAAGCATATGGAGTTTGATTCCGTTTGTCATCGTTCTTGCCATGGCTTTGAAAAAGGTGTCAGCGATTCCGACATTGTCGGCAGGGATCATTTCGGCGGCTGTCATTGCATTCATACAAACCCCAAGTTTGACGGTTGCAAAACTAGCGGATATCTTATACGGCGGTTTTGTACTGAAGAGTGGAATGGAACAACTTGACTCAATCCTATCGCGGGGCGGAATTGAAAGTATGATGTTCTCCGTTTCGATGGTGTTGTTGGCATTGGCGATGGGGGGACTATTGTTCGAGTTGGGAGTCATACCTTCTATTCTAAATGCAATCCAGGATTCATTGACGAGTGTAGCTAAAGTGATTTCCGCTACCGTATTTGCAGGTGTCAGCGTGAATTTCCTTGTAGGTGAACAGTATTTGTCAGTTTTACTGCCTGGGAAAGCTTTTCAGCAGAAATATGAAGATTTAGGCTTGCAGCCCAAAACGCTTGCGAGGGTACTTGAAGATGCGGGAACAGTTGTGAATCCTTTGGTTCCTTGGGGTGTCTGCGGTGTATTCCTGACACAGGTTTTGGGTGTTTCAACCCTTGAATATGCTCCGTTTGCATTTTTCTGCCTACTTTGTCCTTTGCTTAGCCTGATTTCTGGCTTTACTAAAATCGGTATCCATTATAAATGAAAAAACAGGCGGTCGGATTCGACTGCCTGTTTTTTTACATCCAAAACCTTCAGAGAAGGCAAATCCCCCCTGACATTAGCAGAAATGTCAGGGGGGATTTGATCGATTATTTTGAAGACGCGATCTCATCTTTTGGGATGGACACGACTTTTTCTTTCTGTTCAAGTAAATTCATTCGCATGACGACATTTTGGAATATGCCCATTGAAAGCATGAGCAGCAGTAAGGAAGAACCTCCATAACTGATGAATGGAAGGGTGATCCCTGTAATTGGGATAAGTCCGGTCACTCCGCCAACGTTTATACCGACTTGAATGCCGATCATGGATGAGATGCCGATCAATAAAAGACTTCCAAATGGATCTTTGCATTTAGCTGAAAGTACAAATCCCCTCAGGACGATAAAACCTAGTGTCAATAGAACGAATCCCACTCCGAATATCCCGAGCTCTTCTGCAATGACGGCCATGATGAAATCAGTATGTGATTCAGGCAGATACCCGTATTTTTGTACACTGTCACCAAGTCCCACTCCAGTAAGGCCGCCGGATCCTATTGCAAATAAGGAATTCACGAGTTGATACCCGCTTTCTCCTGCCTTTCCGAAAGGGTCTGCAAACCCGGTAAAACGAGAAATCTTATTTTCAGTAAGAACGGCTGAGAAATTTCCTGTCACAAGCACCCCCAATGCAAATATGGCAACGAATATCGCAGTGATCAAAGAGAGTTTGAATATACTCTTAAAAGACATACCGGATGAAATGATCATGGTACTTGAAATAAGGAAAATGACCGCTGCCGTTCCATAGTCAGGCTGTATTCCGATTAAAAAGCAGATGAATACCAGAAAGAAAATCGGCGGGATGACGGCTTTATCAATACTATTGATTCGATCCTGCCTTTTTCCGTAAATGGCTGCCAGATAAATGATTATGGCTAACTTGGAAAATTCCGCAGGTTGTATCGATGCTGTCCCTAACTTGAACCAGCTTGTGGCATTTCCTGCTGTATGGCCGAAGATAAATAACAGCAAAAGGATACCGGCCATGCCAAACATCATAGACATCAAGAACATTTTGTTTTTGTACATCTTATAAGGAAGAATCATCGTGACGATCATTGCCACGAATGAAATGAGAAAGGCCGTTTTTTGTTTCTCAAAGAAGAAATCCATGGACTGGCCGTATCGAGCGACAGCAGTGATCATGCTCGAACTGTAAATCATGACTAAACCAAACAAACAGAGTAATACGACAGCGATGAAAATAGGGAAGTCGTATGCTTTAATTATTCTTTTCACTTGTGCGCTCACCTCAAATATGTATGCGCGAAAAAATCGCCTTCTTATATAGTAACGGAAAATCGGTTATATAGATAATAATTTTTATTCGATAATATGAATTTATCCTCCATTACCCAGTATTAAACACTAAAACCGATAAACTTGTCTGCCGGATTATCAGAATTTCGATTCTTATATACATTACCTTCGATAAAAAAGTGAGTATTCCTGTTAATAACGAAAAAATTTTACTATATATTCCATTTTGAAGTGCTATCATGTCTGGAAGATTAAGTTAATGGTATTTGCGATGGAGATGGATTTCATGGAGCTTCACCAATTGAGTTGTAAAACGTGATGTGATGCAGTGGATACTGTAAACTGTAAACGAATTTGTTAGTGTAATTCATCTTAAGGGGAATACACCGATTAAGCGCGGCAGGGAATCGGTCAGGAATCTTATGAAGAGAAAGAACCGGTTGTGATGTTGGTTCCAAGCGATTATATTATACAGGCTGCTGTGTCTCTGGCATTATATAAAGAGGGTTCAGGGGAGAATTTTCGTGCGTTTAGTGAAGTATAAGAACGTATATCTGTTCAAGAAAAGAGCTCAGGCGCTCTTATCAATTCTTCCAGGCATCCTAATTTCACTTTTAAAAGGGCGTTTTGACAGCTGTGCAGCCGAGAAGTTTTGCTGCATTTCAGAGGAGGTGTTCCTCCTCGGTCGATCTTTATTTAAAGCATAAAAATGATATGGAGTACCGATAAAAAAAGTTAAAGCAAGGGGAGTAGTTATGGAAGAAATACATGACAAGTTGGAAGTGTTTTCTCCGGCAACAGGTGAGAAGATTGCGGAAATCGTCCCAACACCATTGAAGTCGATTCCTCATATATATATGAAATCAAGACATGCGTTCCAATCATGGTCGAATCTTCCCATCAAGGAACGGCTGCACTATTTAAAACGGCTCCGTTTATTGATGGTTGAAAGGATGGATGAAATAGCAGAAGTCATTTCAAAAGATGCGGGAAAAGTGAAAATTGAAGCGCTGGTTGCTGACATCATGCCTACGATCGATGCAATCAAGCATATCGAGAAACATGCAGTGAAAACTCTTTCCGGACGGAAGGTCACCACTCCACTCTTGTTTATTGGTAAAAAATCTTATGTCCATTATATGCCCCGTGGAACGATTCTCGTCATTTCACCATGGAATTATCCGCTGCAGCTTTCCATGGTTCCCATTCTTAATGCCCTAGCGGCTGGAAATACTGTGATCGCCAAACCATCAGAGGTAACTCCTTTAGTTGGGGCGTGCATCGAAAATCTGTTTCTTGAAGCTGGTTTCCCGGAAGGATCTATACAGTTTGCCCATGGAGGGAAAGAATTGGGTGCGGCATTAACTGAGCAAAAACCAGATTATATATTTTTTACTGGATCTGTAAAAACCGGAAAAATGATTGGTGAGGTTGCAGCAAGAGACCTGATCCCAACGACCTTGGAGCTTGGCGGTAAGGATCCGATGATCGTTCTGCGTGATGCTAACCTGGAACGGGCTGTGAACGGGGCTCTATGGGGGGCTTTCACAAATAGTGGGCAGGTGTGCATGAGTGTTGAAAGGGTTTATGTGGAACGTCCTGTTTATAAGGAATTCCTGATGCTTCTTAAAGAAAAAACGAAGTCCATGAGGCAGGGGGTCCAATCGCAGGATGATATCGGTTCAATGACTTTCCCTAAACAGGTCGATATTGTGGCTGACCAACTGGAGGATGCACTGAATAAAGGGGCCGTACTTGAAACCGGAACACCTCCGAAAGAGTGGAAAACGGGGCAGACCCATTTCATTCCGCCGACGATTGTTTCCAATGTCGATCATTCCATGAAAATCATGAAAGAAGAAACGTTCGGACCCGTGTTGCCTGTTGTGCCTTTCGATACGGAGGAAGAAGTGATCGCCCTGGCAAATGAAAGTGAATATGGACTCAATTCCAGCGTTTGGACAATGGATAGGGAAAAAGCAAGTCGGATTGCGTCACGGTTAGTAACCGGTGCGGTCACGATCAATGATGTGCTGATTACGGTTGCTAATCATCATTTACCCTTTGGCGGTGCCAAACAAAGTGGGGTTGGCCGCTATCATGGCGAGCATGGATTGAAGATTTTCTGCCATGAAAAAGCAATCATGATCGATAAAGGTAAAAACGATACAGAAATACAATGGTATCCATATGAAGGGAAATACACGAGTTTTTTATCGCTGTTTCAGAACTATTTTTCTGCCAAACCGAACTGGATTCGTTTCGGCAAAGAATATTTATCGTTGATAAAATTATCCAAAAGGAACAGAAAATGAGATCCATTTATAAATATAAAAAAAGATTGTTATTTTCATAACGAGCGCGTATACTATTAATATACTTAATAACTGATTTTCCTTTTCAAAGGGGAGTAGCGTTAGGGTTCGCCCTAAAACAAAGTCGTCATTACGTGAATGTTAAACATTCATCGGCTTTGTTGACATGATTTCATGTTCAGCAAGACCTTTGCCTATACGGCAGAGGTCTTTTTCTTTTTGCCAATGCCAATAGGAAGGAAATACCACTATTGGAGGTTGAATGGATGGAAGCATCAATGTTATTGGAATATGGCTGGGTCCTACTTATCTTGGTTGGATTAGAAGGGATACTGGCTGCAGATAATGCAGTCGTCATGGCTGTCATGGTTAAGCATTTGCCAAAAGAACAACAGCGGAAAGCCTTGTTTTATGGTCTGATGGGAGCTTTTGTTTTCCGTTTTGCCAGTCTATTCCTTATTTCCTTTCTTGTCGAGGTGTGGCAAGTTCAAGCAATCGGTGCGATTTATTTACTTTTCATCGCTTTTCAGCACATTTACAAAAAATACGCTGGTAAAGGTGAGAAGGAAGTCACGAAACCTAAAAAGCAATCCGGCTTCTGGATGACCGTGGTAAAGGTTGAAGCGGCTGATATCGCTTTCGCAATCGATTCCATGTTGGCCGCCGTCGCGCTGGCTGTTACACTTCCTGCAACAGGCTGGATGAAAGTCGGAGGTATTGACGGAGGGCAATTCGCTGTCATGTTCCTCGGCGGTATGATCGGGTTGATCATTATGCGATTTGCAGCAAATGCGTTCGTTAAGCTGCTTCATCGGCGTCCTTCACTTGAAACGGCAGCATTTTTGATTGTGGGTTGGGTTGGTGTGAAATTGGCGGTACACACACTTGCACACCCTTCACTTGCTTTCATTGATCATCATTTCCCTGAATCAACTCTTTGGAAATCGATTTTCTGGACTGTATTGATTGGAATTGCAGCAGGTGCATGGATCATTTCAAGCAAAAAAGAAAAAAAAGAGAAAGAAGAGAAAAAAATACAGGAAGCTTAAAAAAAACAGGCGTGCCGGTCACGCCTATTTTTTTTGCTTCTTAAAGTATTTAGGAGATGACCCTCAAAAGCGCAGGTATGTTTACGAATGATATGTTAAAAGATGTGAATATTAAATTCCGGTTATAAAAATGACAATTGTCCCATTGTATTTGACAAAAAAACGGAAAAAGATATTTTACTGTAATTGCACTGTAACAAACGAGAAAAAACTAAGTATTTTATCATGTTGATAAATTGTGTGATTTCATTTTTATCGCAAAAATAGTTCTTTTGGTACTGTCTTTTAGACTCCCTCCGCTTAAGATAAGTATGTTGATGCGTATTTTATGTTCAACAGGAGCGAGGTGAGCAAATGCTTGGTTTGTTGTTTACAGCATTCAAAAAAAAGCGTTCTTTAGAAGAAACCGTATTGAAAATTCAACAAGGCGATAATAGCCTTCGTAATGATACTATAGAGTCATTCAAACCTTTTATTGCAAAAACAGTCTCATCGGTTTGCAAACGTTACATATACGAATCAGATGATGAATTCAGTATTGGAATGATTGCTTTTAACGAGGCAATTGAAAAATACTCCCCGGAAAAAGGCCGTTCTTTATTGGCATTTGCCGAAACCCTCGTTAAACGAAGGGTTATAGATTATTTAAGAAGCCAGTCCAAACAAAAAGAAATCCTATTGGATTTAACACTGAATGATGAGAATGATCAAAGCCAAATATATATCGATAATGAAAATTCCATCAATGAATACGAGATGCAGAAGGAATCGGAAAGAAGAAAAGAAGAAATTCAGCTTTATATAAGCCATCTAGAGGATTTTGGTCTGTCATTTGAGGATTTAGTTGAAAACTCTCCCAAACATGCAGATGCCAGGAAGGGAGCTATTATGATCGCTAAATTGTTAATGGAAGATGACGAACTGAAGGAAATCCTGTTTGCAAAAAAGCGGCTGCCCGTAAAACAGCTTGAGGGAAAAGTGGAAGTAAGCAGAAAAACGATTGAACGGAACAGAAAATACATCATTGCCGTGGCAATCATAATAAACGGAGATTTTTTGTATTTGAATGATTATATAAAAGGGGCTATCGATGAATGAAAAAAGGAGTTATTCTTTCAGTTAATAAACGATTTGTAACCCTATTGACCCCCGAGGGTGAATTTCTGAAAACCAAAAGGCAGGAAAGGGAATATGAAGTGGGTGAGGAAATCACTTTTTCACCTGCAAAACAAAAATTCACTTTAGCCTTTTCCAATATTCATTCATCTTTCAAAAAAACGGCCGTGCTAAGCATTGCCTCCACCTTCCTGATTCTCTTTTCAATACTTCCTTCTTATTTCTCTGGTCCTGTGTCGGCATATATGACGATAGATGTGAATCCAAGCATTGAATTGGAGCTTGACGATGATTTAGAAGTTCTTAAGCTTACAGGATTAAATGAAGACGGAAAGCTTGTGATCGGTCAGCTGAAGGACTGGAAAGGCAAGGATATAAAGGCTGTCACATACCGAATCGTTGAAACGACGAAGCAACTTGGTTATTTGAAAGGAAATAAACAAATAGTCGTTTCCACAACGTTAATGGAAAAAAATAAAGAACTGGATAAGAATTTAAAAAAGGAAATAAAAGAAATATCTGAGCAGGATAATGTTTCCAAAAAAAAGATGAAAGTGATCCAGGCAACAAAAAGCGATCGGAAGCAAGCTAGGGAACAAGGCATATCCACGGGTAAGTATCTCGAAAAGAAGTTGAATGAAGATAAAGATAAGATAAAGGTCAATAAGAGGGAGCCTGCCCCGGCGCCAGTTAAAAAAGTCGAGGAAAACGTTGTTATTCCGAAAGAAAAGGGCTTAATGTCAAGTGCGGAAAACAAATCGGATGAAGAAAAGAAAAAAGAGAATAATGAAAATGAAATAAAACAAAAGCCGGCCAATGAAGCCAAACCGACTGAACGGAAAAACGCGGAAGTTACCGAAATTAAGGAACAAACCGAACGGGAAGATACAAGTGGAAGACGGAATGCGATAAATGGATATAAGGAAAAAAGCAACGAGTCAAAAGGGAAATCGGATAGCTTTCACCGCAACCAATCAAAGGACAAGCAGAAAAATGAACAGAAAGATAAAAAGTTCGATGTGAAAAAAGTTTCATCACTCAAAGAAAAGAATAGTGATGATTCTATAAAGCCCGACAATAAAAATAAGCAAAATAAACATGATAGACAAGATAAACAGGATCCACAGGATAGGCAGGAAAAACAAGTTAAACAAGGTAAACAGGGTGAGCAGTATAAACAAGATAAGAAAGATTGGGATAAGTCGAAAAGGGGTAGAGGCAATAATGGAAATGGAAATGGACATAATCATTAAAAAGAGTCCAGCATGGAGCTGGACTCTTAGCCATGGATATTTAATTGTGAATTATTGACCTTTAAGTTGAGATTGTGCTTGTTGAACAAGACGTTTCGTGATTTCTCCGCCAACTGAACCATTGGCACGTGCTGAAGTATCGGAACCTAATTGTACACCGAATTCAGATGCAATTTCATATTTGATTTGTTCTAATGCTTGTTCGATTCCTGGAACAAGAAGGTTGTTACTGCTGTTAGCCATTTGAATCTCCCCTTTGCTTTTTCAACGGCTTTTGCCGCTGTAATGATAGTATAAGTAGAATGTGGAGTTTTACTTATACGAGCAGTATCAAACTTATTGGTAAACCTGCCTTTTTGTTGTAAGTAAGACAGTTTTAAAAGAGAATGGAAAAAAGAATGAAAAAAGGGTAAACTAGATTTTTAATGGTTATGTGATTTGCATAGCTATAAAGGAGCAAGAAAGGAAACTCTTTATGTTTGCTATCAAAAAAATATTATCAAAGTTAACACCAGCTCAGCTTATCGTCGGTTATTATGTTTTGGCAGTCAGCATCTCGACCGTACTGTTGAGTCTGCCGGTCGCTCTTAAGCCAGGCGTGGAATTTGGGTTCATGGATGCTTTATTCACAGCCGTAAGTGCAGTTAGTGTAACAGGTCTAACAGTTGTAAGTTTGCCCGAAGTGTATAATGAGGTAGGCTATTTCATTCTCATGTTCGTTCTCCAATTTGGCGGTATTGGCATCATGACACTCGGAACCTTTTTCTGGCTTATAGTGGGCAAGAAAATCGGCTTGAAGGAAAGACAATTGATCATGACAGATCAAAACCAATCGAATCTTTCCGGTCTTGTTAAATTATTGATCCAAATCATTCAGATTTTTGTCGTAATTGAAATGATAGGGGCTCTCGTTTTAGGCATTTACTTTCTGAATTATTTTCCCAACGGGAAAGAAGCCTTTTTAAATGGCTTATTTTTAGCCGTAAGTGCCACCACGAATGCTGGTTTTGATATTACCGGTATATCGATGATTCCATTTAAAGACGATTATTTTGTACAGTTCATAACGATTATGCTGCTTACCCTTGGAGCCATTGGGTTTCCTGTCTTGATTGAACTGAGGGAGTTTTTGTCCAATAAGGCACGTACTTATAAGTTTCATTTTTCTTTGTTCACGAAGCTGACCTCAGTCACTTTCTTTTCCCTTATCGTTGGAGGAACGATCCTGATTTACCTTCTGGAAATTAATGGGTTCTTTAAAAATAAGAACTGGCATGAATCGTTTTTTTACTCATTATTTATGTCCTCCAATACGCGGAGCGGCGGGTTGGCAACCATGAATGTGAGTGACTTTTCGGAACCGACCCTTTTGTTGTTGAGCATATTGATGTTCATTGGAGCCTCCCCAAGTTCAGTCGGGGGAGGAATCCGGACAACTACACTGGCCATCATGATTCTATTTTTATGGAATTTCATGAGAGGAAGGCGTTCCATAAAAGTTTTCAAACGGGAGATTCATCCCGATGATATCCGAAAAGCGACAGCGGTTATGATCATGGGATCGCTTCTTTGCATAATGGCGGTCTTCATATTATCCATTACCGAAAATTTCACTTTGATGCAAATCATTTTTGAAGTATGTTCGGCTTTCGGTTCAGTCGGCCTTTCGATGGGAATTACACCTGACCTCAGCAATACCGGTAAAATTGTCATTATGATCATTATGTTTATTGGCCGTGTTGGGATAACCTCCCTCCTGTATATCATAGGCCATAAAGAAGTTACGGAAAATTTCCATTATCCAAAAGAACGCGTCATCATTGGGTAAATGATTTAAGTTGAACAGTGACCTTTCCACCCGTGGGAAGGTTTTTTGTGTTGTTTGCAGGAATCATGGATAAAATGTTGAAATTTACCTATAAGTGAGTGTCCTGCCATTTCAAATATGCATAATTTGATCCCTTACTTGGAATTCGATCGGATGAAGTATAAATCATTTTGGTAAGGAGGTGGAGAATGTGAAGAAATATACTGGAAGGATCATTGTCCCTGTTCTTTTTTTTGTATTGATATTACCCTATATAGGGTGGCTGGGTCATGAAGAACGGGGGTTTTCCGCCTTTGCAGGAATATATTTAGTCGTAATTTTAACCATAGCCTGGTGTTTGGGTGCCATCTATGATCATAAACGGAAAACGATCGCTTTATTGCAGGATAGTGAAGGGCGTTATCGCATTTTCTCCAATTACTCTAAAGAATTGGTCAATAGCTTCAATGAGGTTATTTTCCAAACGGATGATAAAGGAAAATGGTTGTACTTAAACCCGGCATGGAAATCGATGAGTGGTGCATCCGTGAATGAATCCCTGGGGCTTCACTTTTCTAAACATATGGATAACAATTCTTATCAAGACGTATTAAAGGCCTTTGCGGACTCCTTTCATCGAGGGGATAAATATTTTCGTGCGGACATTAAACTAAATGCGAAAAAGGGAACAAGCTGGGTGGAGGCATTCGTTAAACTTATTTACGATGACGCTGGGAAATTCATCGGGACGGCGGGCATATTATCGGAAATTAATGAACGTAAACATGCGGAGGAAAAGCTTGTGAGCCTAAACGAACATTTGGCCATCACATCAAGCAAGTTATCAACGGCTGCCCAACTTGCGGCTGGGATTGCACATGAGGTCAGGAATCCGATGACGGCGATAATGGGATTCGTGAAGCTGATTAAAGATGGCGGTGCCGAAAAGCAGGAATACTACGATATTATTTTTTCGGAAATAAATCGAATCGAGAAAGTGCTGAATGAACTCTTGCTGCTATCGAAACCCGCTGGGGCGGTATTCCTTGAGAAGGATATAAAGGAAAGCTGCAACCATGCCGTAACGCTGTTGGAGACAAATGCCGTACTGAACAATATTCAAATTCATAAAAATTATGATTCAGAACCAATTTTTATGTATTTTGATGAAAACCAAATCAAGCAAGTGCTAATAAACATGATAAAAAATTCCATAGAGTCGATGCCGAATGGCGGAAATATATTTGTGAGCATAAATGAAAAAAATGGGGAAGTTTTTTTGAGCATTTTGGATGAAGGGGATGGTATTCCGGAAAACTCCCTTCAAAAAGTAGGAGAACCATTTTTCACTACAAAAACATCAGGAACGGGTTTGGGTCTTTCCGTTTGTTTTAGAATCATCGAAAAGCATGGCGGAAAAGTATTCATCACAAGTGAACTGAAAAAAGGTACGAAAATCGTTTGTATTTTTCCAATCGTGCAACAAAAGCAATATAGTGAGAACGAAAAGGTCAAGATACAGGATCTTGAATGACAAGAAAACAAAAGATTCAATTGTTGAAAAAGTCAGAATCTTGTGTATATAATTTAAAAGTAATAACATACTAACCGGTTAGTAAGTTAAAAGGAGGAATTCAATTTGCACTTTGAACATACTGAAAAGGTGAAAAATCTGGAAAAGAAGTTAACGGAATTCATGGAGAAGCACGTTTACCCAAATGAATCGACATACAAAAAGCAGCTCGAAGCACAGGAAAGCCGCTGGAGTGAAATTCCCCCGATTTTATCTGAATTGACTGCAAAAGCAAAAGAAGAAGGATTATGGAATTTATTTTTACCTGATAGCTGTTATGGCGCGGGTTTAACAAATCTAGAATATGCCCCGCTTTGCGAGATCATGGGTAGGTCGACGATAGGACCTGAAATCTTCAACTGTAATGCGCCGGACACTGGTAATATGGAAGTGTTGGTGAGATATGGCTCGGATGAACATAAAGAACGCTGGCTGAAGCCCTTGCTTGCTGGAGAAATCCGTTCATGCTTCTCGATGACGGAACCGGAAGTGGCGTCTTCCGATGCGACCAATATCGAATGCAGGATTGAAAGGGCGGGTAATGAGTATGTCATCAACGGCCGAAAATGGTGGTCTTCAGGAGCAGGCGATCCCCGATGCAAGATTGCCATCGTCATGGGTAAGACAGATCCTGAGGCGGCCAAGCATGAACAACAGTCAATGATTCTTGTCCCGCTCGATACACCTGGTGTCAAAATCGAAAGAATGCTCCCTGTGTTTGGTTATGATCATGCCCCGCATGGCCATGCCGAAATCACGTTTGAAAATGTAAGGGTCCCGGCAACGAATATTCTATGGGGTGAAGGAAAAGGATTTGCGATTGCCCAAGGAAGGCTCGGACCGGGAAGGATACATCATTGCATGAGGCTGATCGGCGCGGCTGAAAGAGCACTTGAAGAATTATGTAAGCGCATTCAAGAACGTGTCGCTTTTGGTAAAACATTGGCGAGACAAGGTGTAATCATGGAGTGGGTTGCTGATTCACGGATTGAAATCGAACAAGCAAGACTTCTGACCTTAAAAGCTGCCTATATGATGGATACCGTCGGGAACAAGGAAGCGAAGGCGGAGATCGCGATGATAAAAGTGGTGGCGCCAAATATGGCATTGAATGTGCTGGACAGGGCCATCCAAGGCTTTGGAGCTGCCGGGATTTCCGATGATTTCCCTTTTGCTGCTCATTGGGCCAATGCACGGACTTTAAGGCTTGCTGATGGTCCCGATGAAGTTCACCGCTCACAAGTTGCTAAAATAGAACTTCGAAAATACCAACAAAAGCATGAGGTGAAAATATGAAAGTTACCGACTTATTCGATCTAACTGGAAAGACGGCGATCATAACCGGTGGAGGGAGAGGATTGGGAGCACAAATAGCGACCGGCTTTGCCGAAGCAGGGGCAAATGTCGTACTTTGTTCAAGGAAGAAGGAAGCATGTGACGAAGTTGCCTCGCAAATCGAAAAGCTTGGAGTCAAAGCGCTTTCCTTCAAGTGTGATATCACCAATCCGTCAGATGTCCAGGAAGTCGTTAACGAAACTTACCGTGAATTTGGTGCCATCGACATATTAGTGAACAATAGCGGGGCATCCTGGGGGGCACCAGCCGTCGACATGCCCCTTGAAGCGTGGCAGAAGGTGATGAATGTCAATGTAACCGGAACCTTTATCATGAGCCAGACAACAGGCAGGGTCATGATCGAGCAGGGACATGGGAAAATCATAAACATCGCTTCCGTTGCCGGATTAGGGGGTACCGACCCGAGGGTGCTCGATACGGTCGGATATAATACGAGTAAAGGGGCGGTCATTACTTTAACGAAGGATTTAGCCGTTAAATGGGGTCAGCATAATATCAATGTTAATGCAATCGCACCCGGTTTCTTTCCGACAAAAATGACGAAAGGGGTTCTTGAGCAAGGAAAGAATCCTATCCTGGATTCCACGCCGCTAAAAAGGTTAGGGAGTGATGATGATTTGAAAGGGGCAGCGGTTTTCCTGGCCTCAAAGGCATCTGATTTTGTGACTGGTAATATTTTGATCGTCGATGGGGGTTCACATGCAAAGTAATGAAAGGTAAGTAAATATGGCTGGAGGGTATGAAATGATGAATGAAAAAAAATGGCTTTCCGTTTATCCTGATTCAATTTCAAAGGAAATAAAAGTCCCTGAGTTCCCGATGCAAAGAATCCTTCAAAATGCATGTGAGTCCCATCCAAACAATACAGCTATTACTTTTTATGACCGAAAGATATCTTATCAGGAACTTTTTCATGCGTCGCGAGCCTTTGCTTCAGCCTTGCAAAAAAAAGGTGTTCAAAAAGGTGATCGTGTCGCCATCATGCTGCCTAACTGTCCGCAGTACGTAATAGCTTATTATGGATCATTGACAACAGGATCCATTATCACCCAAATCAACCCAATGCTGGTTGAAAGGGAGCTGCAGCATATTTTACAGGACTCCGGTGCAGAAACGATCGTTGTATTGGATGGATTATACCCGAAAGTGAAAAGTGTGCAGCAACATTCAAATTTGCAAAATATTATCGTCGTAAGCCTGCAGACTTCGGATGCAGATTTTCAGCCTGATGCGTCTTTTGATCAATTCATGAAGACAGGAGACGGAAAAATCAATCCCGTATCAATCGATCCGGAAAATGATATAGCCGTTCTTCAGTATACAGGAGGAACGACTGGCCGTTCAAAAGGGGCGATGCTGACACACAGCAATATTCTGGCCAATGTCGTTCAAACGTATGAATTCTTCAAGCATGAATTAAAAATAGGTACTGAAAGAACGCTGTCGGTCATCCCGCTTTTTCATGTTTTTGGAATGTCGTCCGCAATGAATTTATCCGTGTATATCGCGGGTGACTCCATCATGCTGCCACGATTTGAAATAGAAGAAGTGCTGGAAACGATTAAGCGTGAACAGCCGACCACTTTTCCTGGTGTACCGACCATGTATGTAGCGTTGACGAATCATCCGAAGGCAGAAGAATATGGAATGGGTTCCATTCAGGTCTGTAACAGCGGAAGCGCACCGATGCCCGTGGAACTGCTGCGTGAGTTCGAACGAAAATCAGGTGCGAAGATATTGGAAGGCTACGGTCTTACGGAAGCTTCTCCAACAACGCATTGTAATCCGGCATTTGCAAAAAGGAAACCTGGGAGCGTAGGGATTGGTGTCCCTTCGACTGAATATAAAGTGATGGACCTGGAAGACGGAACAAAGGAAGTGGGATCCGGCGAATTGGGGGAATTGGTCGTCAAAGGGCCTCAAGTGATGAAAGGTTACTGGAATATGCCAGAGGAAACGGCGGTTACGCTAAGGGATGGTTGGCTTTATACGGGTGATATCGCCAAAGTTGATGAAGATGGATACCTCTATATTGTCGACAGGAAAAAAGATTTGATCATCGCAAGTGGTTATAATATATATCCGCGAGATGTCGAGGAAGTTCTCTATGAACATCCGGCTGTCCAGGAAGCCGTTGTCATCGGAGTTCCAGATGCTTACCGAGGGGAGTCGGTAAAAGCGGTGCTTGTACTTAAAAATAATAAAACGGCCAATGAACGGGAAATCATCGATTACTGCCGTGCAAACCTATCGGCTTATAAAGTTCCGCATTTCGTTGAATTTCGTGAAGAGTTACCGAAAACAAATGTCGGAAAGATTTTAAGGCGGGCTTTAAGAGAAGAACTTTCCAGGAAATAAAAGGGTTTTGATAGCACGAAAGCGTATGATATCAATTCAGCTGAAATTTTAACAGATTGCGAGGATGCATACATGAAAGAAAAAATGACAGAACATAGCATACGCTTATTTGAAAAGAAGGGCTTTAGTGAAACATCGATTTCTGATATCGTCGAATCGGTCGGGGTGACGAAGGGAACGTTTTATTATTACTTTACGAGCAAAGAGCAGTTGCTAATGGATATTCATCTAGCTTATATCGACGAGTTGCTTAGTGAGCAGGAAAGAATCATGTTGGAATCTGGGAAAAGCTGCAAGGATAAACTTTTCGATATGGTCTTGATGCTTTTAAAGAGCATTAAAACCAAAAAATCCAGCGCAACGGTCTTTTTCCGTGAAATGAAGAATCTAAGTGACGATAAGCTTGCACAAATCCTTCCTAAGCGGGATGAGTTCCGTAATAAAATCGAGCAAGTTCTGATTAGTGGCATCGAGAGCGGAGAACTGCGTTCCAATCTCGATGCATCGATCATCTCTTTTGCTATTTTGGGTGTGGCCAATTGGAGCTATCATTGGTTCGACCCAGAAGGTGAAAAAACCGAACAGGAAGTTGCAGCCATTTTTATGGGGATGATTCTGCAGGGAATTGAAGCGTGACCAGGTTACATACTAACCGGTTAGTCGAAGGGAGATAGAAGGCATGGCCAACAAGCAAATTAAATCAATTACCGTTATTGGGGCTGGGCAGATGGGGCATCAAATTGCGATGCTTGCTGCACTAGGAGGTTACGAAACGATTCTTCAGGATGTTCATGAAAATGCGTTGAATGCAGCCAAAGAAAAATTGGACGTCATTTTGACTAAATGGGTTCAAAAAGGAAAATTGTCTGAAGATCGTAAATTGGCTGCTTTTAGCCGTCTTCAATATACCACCGATCTTGAGAAAGCGGCCAGGGGGGCTGATTTGATCATTGAAGCGGTAGTTGAAAAACTTGATGTGAAGCAGGAGGTTTTCGCCCAACTTGAAGAACTGGCCCCAGCAGAAACCATCTTTGCAACGAATAGTTCAACGATTGTCAATAGCCTGATTGCGAGTGTGACGAATCGTCCGGATAAGTTCATTAATATGCATTTCTTTTTCCCGCCTCTAGTAATGGATTGTGTTGAGGTTGTAATGAGTGACCAAACATCCGAGGAAACAGCGAAGCTTGCAATGGAAGTCACAGAGAATATGAATAGGACAGGAGTTTTGTTGAGGAAAGAGATATCGGGATTCGTAGCCAACCGAATTTTGGGAGCGTTGCAGCGTGAGGCCTTATATTTGTATGAAGAAGGAATTGTTGACTATAAGGATATCGATTTGATCTGCAGGAAAGCTTTAGGCCATCCCATTGGTCCTTTTGAACTGATGGATCTATCAGGTATTGATGTAGGGTATTTTGTCATGCAGCAGCGTTTCAATGAAACTGGAAATCAAGAAGACAAGCCAAATGCTTGTATAGAAGAAAAGGTGAATAAAGGACATTTGGGCAGGAAAACAGGAAAAGGCTGGTATGATTATCCAAACCAAGGAGTGAAGAATTGATGACAAAATTAATTAATGTGGTTAAGGAAAATAAGCTTGCGGTAATCACCATCGATAATCCTCCATTAAATGTAATCAGCAAACAAGTATTCAGAGAATTGGGAGAAACTTTCGATGAACTTTCAAAAGATACTGAAACTGTTGCGGTACTCATAACCGGTGCAGGCAATATCGCATTTGCGGCCGGAGCTGATATAAAAGAATTCCCTAGCATGATGGGGAACCCGAATATGAAAGAAATGGTAAAGGAAAGTCATGCCGTCCTAACTAAAATCGAACAGTTTCCTAAACCTACGATAGCTGTATTAAATGGCCTGACCTTGGGCGGCGGATGCGAACTGGCACTGGCCTGTGATTTGCGAGTAGCTGAAACACAAGTTCAAATCGGACTGCCGGAAGTGAAATTAGGCTTATTCCCTGGAGCTGGCGGTACACAGCGTTTGTCAAGACTTGTAGGTAATGCAAAGGCAAAAGAGATTATATTTACCGGTGATCCGCTTGGTGCCGCGGAAGCGGAAAAGATCGGGCTTGTCAATAAAGTCGTTGAGCAAGGCAGCGGCTTATCGGAAGCGAAAATCTTGGCCTCACGGATGACAAGGCACTCACTTCAGGCACTTTCGAGAATCAAGAAGGCGATTAATGAAGGAAGTGAGGCAACACTTGAACAAGGTCTAGAGATTGAAACGAATCTTTTTGAAGAAATCTTCCAAACTGAAGATGTTAAAGAAGGGGTTTCCGCTTTCTTGGATAAACGTAAACCTGCTTTCGTACATCGTTAATCAAGGAGGGGGCTTATGCATGAATTGGAAGTCAACGTCCGTTTTTCCGAAACGGATGCTTTGGGCCACATCAATAACACAAGCTATTTCGTATACCTCGAAGAAGCACGCATGAAATTTTTTGAAGCTTTAGGCCTAGCGACAAATGTAGAATCTTGGAATTTTTTGTTAGCCTCCACTAAATGCGACTTTATTGCTCAGGGATATTTCAATCAACTCTTGACCATTCGTACATCTTTGACAAAGGTAGGTACGAAAAGCTGTGATATGATCCATGATATCCTCTGTTCACAAACTGGGGAAGTGATTGCTAAAGGAAGTGCAGTTTTAGTCTGTTTTAATTTTTTGAAACAAAAAAGTGAACCTATTCCTGAATTTATTAAAGAAAAGCTCATTTCACATCTTGTTCATAATTAGAATGACAAAGGCTAAAGGAGTGGAAGAACATGGTTGACGATACGATTCCTGTTCGGCCCGGCGAGGAATTGAATATTGGTGCATTAGAAGGTTTCCTAAGAAAAAATGTATTGGACCTTCCAAATGAACCGTTGGAATTACAACAATTTTCTATGGGCTATTCCAATTTGACCTATCAGCTGAAAGTTGGTGAGTGGGAGGCTGTTCTCAGAAGGCCGCCGCTTGGCCCTGTTGCTCCAAAGGCACATGATATGAAGCGTGAACACCATATCCTTTCCTCAATCAACCCATATTTCCAAGCAGCTCCCGAGCCTATTCTGTTCTCGGAAGATGAATCGGTTGCGGGGGCCCCTTTTTTCCTAATGGAAAGGAAACATGGAATTGTAATAGATACTGAATTTCCGAAGGGAATCGAGCCTACTGTTGAAAAGTGCCGACAGCTTTCATATGTGATGGTGAATCGGCTTGCTGATCTTCACTCGATTCCCTATGAGAAAACGGGTTTGGTCGAAATATCCAAACCTGAAGGCTTCATTGAAAGACAAGTACACGGATGGATTTCCCGCTATGAGAGAGCAAAGACTGATGAAATAAAGGAAATACGTCCGCTTATTAATTATTTTCAACAGAATATCCCGAAGTATAGCCAGACTTCAATAATCCATTATGACTATAAGATCAATAATGCCATGTTCAATCAGGACCTTACAGAGATGGTTGGTTTATTTGATTGGGAAATGTCCACCGTTGGTGATCCGCTAGCCGATCTAGGAGTGGCATTAAGCTACTGGACTGAAAGCGGTGACCCGGAACTTATCAAAATCGGTGTGGGTCAAGCGTCCGTCACGACTTTAACTGGTTTCCTGACCCGAAGGGAGTTTATCGAGACGTATGCAGCAAGAAGTGGCAGGGATGTTACCAACGTCGATTTTTATTTAACCTTTGGTTATTTTAAGTTAGCTGTCATCCTTCAGCAAATCTATTATCGATATAAAAAAGGCCAGACTGATGATCCCCGTTTTTCCAATCTTGGAAAAACGGTGAAAAGCTTACTCACTCATGCTGCAAATGTAGCTGCGAAGGAAGTTTAATAAAATGGAATATATTCAAAACATTCATTTACTACTAAAAAAAGAAGAGATAGATGTGGAAAAGCTTCAAGAAGGGGAGAAAGTTGCGGTCATCCTGGATGTGTTATTAGCGACTACCACGATTATTTCAGCACTTCATGATGGAGCACGCCAGGTGATACCTGTCATGGATCCACTGGATGCCTTGGTGAAAAGCCAGGACTTGGACCATGGGGATTTTGTAGTGGCAGGAGAACTAAAAGCAAAGCCGGTTGATGATTTAATGTATCCAAGTCCAACGCTATTGAGTAAGTTGGTACGCGGCAAAACTTTAATATTGTCAACTACTAATGGAACGGTCGCGTTGAGGCATTCAGCCGCTGCCAAAAGGGTTTATATTGCTTCTTTGTTGAATAATCCGTCTGTTGCGGAAAAAATAAAAAAATATCATAAAACAGAAACGATCCTCATCGTTTGTTCGGGAAATTCAGGTGAATTCAGTCTGGAAGACTTTTACGGTGCAGGCCATTTGATAGATTGCCTGATTGCTGGATCACAAGGTACGTTCATACTCAACGATGCAGCAAAGGCTGCCAACGCGCTTTATCGCACGAATAGCGAAAATGCCTTTGATATCCTGAAATCATCGTATGTCGGACAGTTGTTTGACAAACATAGTTTGATCGCCGATTTGGAATTGGCGGCGCAAAAAGGTTCGTTGGATCTTGTACCAGAGTTGGTGGATGGAAGGATCGAAGCGGAATTGAAAAGGCAGGAAACGTAGTTCAAAAATACAGATAAGGAGTGAAGGGGATGAGGTTTTCGCAGTCAATAGCGGTGGTTACTGGTGCAGGCTCTGGTATTGGGAAAGCAACGGCGATTCGCTTGTCGGACGAAGGGGCAAAAGTGCTGTTGGTAGGGCGGACGAAAGGAAAGCTGGAGGAAGCAGCTGCAGAAATCAATGCCAGGCATCCGATTCCGGTTGCTGATATTTTCCCTGCAGATGTTACCGTCGAGGAAGAGGTAATGGAGCTGGCCAAGTATGTGAAGGGAAAATATCGTGACCTTCACATTTTAATCAATAACGCAGGTGGTTCAAAGTCCTCGAAGCTCCTGGATACATCTGCAGCTGATTGGGATATGATTCAACATGTCAATTTGAAAAGTGTCTTTCTAGTTTCCAAGTATTTGGGGAAATTGATGGAAGAAGGAGCTAGTGGCGGAAATGAAGGTTCCAGCAATCGGGCAATCGTGAATGTTGCTTCACTGTCAGGACATCAGGCAGGAGCGTTCATCCCGCATTACAGCTCTGCTAAAGCCGGAGTCATCAGTTTAACGAAATCTTTGGCACTGGAACTCGCTGCGGTCGGCATTCGGGTCAATTCCGTATCACCGGGATTCATTGAAACGCCATTGACGGAGGATGGACTGCAAAATGAAAAATTCGTGAAGTCCATTCAGCGGAACACGGCACTGGAAAGAGTGGGGAAAGCGGAGGAAATAAGTAATGTCATTACCTTTGCTGCTTCCCCGGAGGCTTCCTATATGACTGGTACGGATTTATTGGTGGATGGCGGCTGGTTGATCAAATAGAAAAAGGGGATGGGTAAATGTTAAAAGAACACTTATTGAAAGAAGTAATCGATAATGTAATGATCCTGACTTTGAATCGCCCTGAAAGCTTGAATGCATTTAGTCCGGATATGATTGCAAGCTTAACGAAAGCGATTAAGGATGTTAAACAAACACCGCATATAAGGGCAGTCATCATCAAAGGTGCGGGAAGGTCATTCACTGCAGGAGGCGATGTGAAGTCAATGGGGCAGGCCTCTGCAGGTCAATTGTATGATCATGTTGGCAGAATGAATGAATGCATATTGGCTCTGGATGCTTCCGAGGTTCCTGTAATCGCTGCCGTCCATGGATTTGCTGCTGGTGCCGGATTCAATTTGGCACTCGCCTGTGATCTGATCGTGGCTTCCGATGATAGTCAATTTGCCATGAGTTTTTCACAGGTAGGCCTGATCTCTGATGGAGGGGGTTCGTATTTTTTACCTAAATTAGTAGGGCCCCACCTTGCAAAGCAGCTCTTCTTTTCGGCCGAGCCAATTTCTGCAGAACGCTTATATCAGCTAGGTGTCATTAATTATTTATATCCACTCAATCAACTTGAAGAGGAATCATTGAAACTTGCGGTAAAACTGGCAAATGGACCGACAAAAGCATATGGGATGATGAAAAAGCTCGTCAGCCATTCATTTACGGCTACACTTGATGAAATACTGGAACAGGAACGTATTACGCAAACCTTGATGGCTTCCACGGAAGATCATCTGGAGGGGGTAGCGGCATTCAAAGAAAAAAGAAAGCCGGAATTTACAGGAAATTAATAAGGGAGGGATAAAGATGAAAGCTATTCATTTTGAAGAATACGGCGGACCGGAAGTACTGAAATTGACTGAAATGGAAAGACCTGTGCCAACAGGGCATGAAGTTCTGATTGAAATCGATTGTGTAGGCGTCAATTATGCAGATACAGCCAGAAGGGAAGGGCAATATGTAGTTCCTACGCCGCTTCCGTTCATTCCCGGTGCGGAAGTGGCTGGCGTAGTGGTGGAAGTTGGTGGAAAGGTGACCAAAATCAAACCTGGTACAAGAGTCGTCAGCTTAATTGAATCTGGTGGATATTCAGAATATGCCCTTTCTGATGAATTCTCGGCCATTCCGCTTCCTGATGCCATTCAGTTCCATGAAGCTGTTGCCTTGCCCCTCCAAGGTCTGAGCGCCTATCATATTCTTAAGACAATGGGACGCATGCAACAGGGGGAAACGGTATTGGTCCATGCTGCTGGTGGGGGAGTGGGAACGATTGCCGTACAGTTAGCCAAAATCTTCGGGGCTGGAAAAGTGATTGCCACCGCCAGTACAGTGGAAAAGTTGGAACTGGCTAAAGAGATGGGGGCAGATGAACTCATTGATTACACGCAAGAAGGATGGGAAATGAAAGTCCGAGAGGTCACGGGAGGAAAGGGAGTAGACGTCGCGCTGGAAATGGCTGGAGGGGATATTTTCAATAAAACATTGAAATGTTTGGCTCCCTTTGGACGTCTTGTTGTTTTTGGCAATGCAAGTCGTAAGCCTTATACGATGAACCCGCAACAATTAATGAGGCGCAATCAATCCGTCGTGGGTTTTTTCCTGCCACAGATCATGAAAAACCCGGATTTGCTGTTGCCTAGCATTCAAGACCTTTTTGCATACGTTGCGTCTGGGGAGCTTAAGTTAACTATCGGGGGCATCTACCCAATTGAAAAGGCAGCAGCCGTTCATGAGGAAATGAACGCCCGGCAAACGAAAGGGAAGTTGATTTTGCAGGTTAAGTGAGAATAAGGGGTGTATGATGCACCCCTTATAGGATTTCACTTGTTCCTTTGACCCTAAAGAAAGCACGCCTCAATCCGTATCAGTGCCAACATCTTTATCTGGATGCATGAAAGGCGGCTGCGGCGCTATTTTAGACTCTAATAGTTGGCGGTTTTCAGTTGAATTCCAGCCTATATCATTGGTGGGGTGTACCCATTCGTCTCCAGCCATGATTTCCGGGTCTGTATCCTCGCTCCAGTTTTCGAGTGGTGAGTTTTCAGAGGCATATTTACTGTCGCCAATGACGACTCCATAATCATTGACGAATGGAGCCTGAGGTTTTATGCCGGTCCCTTTAAAGCTTGGTGCGTTAATTTGGTGTGGTTGTGTATCGTTGACAATTGGTGAGTCCAATTTCTTTTTCATGTAGTGTCTCCCTTTTCGTTTTACGGTTATTTTTCTCGTCTGTCCCTATATTATCCCTGAATAATTTCCGGCATTTTTACCCCATTCTAAAAGGTAAACTATATTAAAAAGGGTGGATGAAAATGAAACGGAAAGCCAATGTGGATGGAGCTGTCAAAGCAAGTAAAACGCCAAAAAGAAATCAAGCTGAAAATGAATTTTCCAATGAGTTCGCAATGGAGGAAAATGCAATGAAAGGTGCCAACCGCAATTCAAAGCAAGGCAGAAAAGGAAGAAGTAATGGATAAAGAAAAACGGAACAGCGGGGAAAAGATGGGTGAACATGTACGAACTGAATTTGGAATCGAATTCAGCGGCGATATGAACGCAACTAAAATTTATGAAATTTTGGCAAAAGAAAATAAAAAACGTGAAAGTGATAAGTAAAAAAGGACGGACCCAGCCTTGGGTCCGTCCTTATTATTAAAGCATGATGCTGCCGGATTTTGAAAGAGGGAAAATCGTTGATCCCTTACCACTCGGATCAAAATAGGCAAGCATGAATGAAGGTTTATCGACGATTGTTCCCTCGGCTAAATACGTTTCCAAATCAAAGGGAAGTGCCTCGAGCAACGTGTGTTTGTGTATTTCTTTTTCATTCAGGGCCAAAGCGGTGAAAGAGGAACCAAGCTGTTCAGGCTTATTGAGAATATATTCATATATCTCTTTCCGACCACTTTTATCTAATGAAGCTTCCCACCAAGGTTTACGTGGTTTGTATTTTTGATTCATGAAATAATCCAATTTCATGAGTCCGATAATGTTTTTCAGTTCGGCAGATTCCCGGGAAGCCAAAAACTGCTGTAAACGTCTGAACAAGTCTTCAAGCTGATGGCCGATTCGTGACCACCCTTGTTCATCCCAATAGGTACCGAAATCTTGAAAGAAGTCGAACGGTGATTGAAATACCGTTTTGACAAGATATTCAGTAGTATGATCCATTCTATGATCGTTCCAGTATTTTTCAAGTACATCTTCAACTTGTTTAATACGGACAATGTCATCGAAGGATAAAACATTATTCCCCAATATTTCATAAGGAGCATGTTCGCTGTATATATATTGGTGTTCATCGGCTCGTATCCGTAAGCCGGTTCCACGAAGCATCTTTAAGAAACCAAGCTGCATCTCTTCGGGTCTAAGCTCGAAAACATCATTGAAGGTCTTTCGGAAAGAATGATAATCTTCTTCCGGTAAACCGGCAATAAGGTCTAAATGCTGATCAATTTTCTGACCATCTTTTACCATGGTTACGGTCCTGGTCAGTTTTTCGAAATTCTGTCTTCTCATTACTAGATCATTCGTATGATCATTCGTCGATTGTACCCCTATTTCAAAGCGGAACAGTCCTGCAGGGGCATTGTCGTTCAAGAACTGGATAACTTCCGGACGCATGATGTCCGCCGTGATCTCGAACTGGAAAACCACACCGGGAAGATGCTCATCGATTAAGAATTGAAACATCTCCATGGCATAGCTTCGGCTGATATTAAAGGTTCGGTCAACGAACTTAATCGTCTTTGCACCATTAGCCATAAGGTACCTGATATCTTCTTTGATCTTTTCACGATCAAAATACCTGACACCCACTTCAATCGATGAAAGGCAAAATTGGCAGCTGAACGGGCAACCTCGGCTAGTTTCGATATAGGTGACACGTTTAGATAGGTCGCCGCGGTCTTCCTCCAAACGATATGGAGAAGGGAGGGATTTTAAATCAACCTTGCCGTTCTGAGGCTGGATGATTTTTTTTCCATCTTGTCGGTACGCAATGCCGCCGATCTTCTTATAGTCATTCGAACCTTCAATTTCAGATAAAAGGGCCTTGAAGGTGACTTCACCTTCACCTATTACGATGAAATCTGCCCCGGGAATCTGATCAAGCCATTCCCCAACATCATAGGTGACTTCAGGTCCGCCGAGAATGATGACCAATTCCGGGTTGATTTTTTTTAGCATGGCTACGACTTTCATTGTTTCCTCGATGTTCCAAATATAGCAGCTGAACCCTATGACATCAGGTTTTTTGGAATGAAGGTCACCAACGATGTTCATAATTGGATCTTTTATCGTATATTCTGCCAGCTGGACATCATAATCAGGCTGGGCGTAAGCTTTTAAATATCGGATGGATAGCGATGTATGGATATATTTTGCGTTAAGAGTACTGATTATTATATTCATGTTAAAGGGCGTAAAAGAAACGCCTGGCTCCTTTCGTGTACATGTCTTTTTAAGCCAACAAGCACTAACGAGTAATTTTACCATAGCGTGCTCCATTTGAAAAATGAGTTATGGTATCGAAGGGGAATCTTTTCTGCTTGAAAGTCGGATAAGAAAACGAATTTGAAAAAACGGATAAAGCAGGAAATGCTTCATCCGTTTTTTTTAAAAAGCTTGTTTAATATAGTCTTTCGTTTTAGTCATGAATCGTTTTGTTTTGGTCGCCTTCAATTCGATGATCGGCTGTGCCATGGAAGCGATCATTTCACTTGATAATAACACCGTAATCAACAAAGAGAGTCCGGCGAGCATGATAAAGCTCTCTGTATTGCTGAAGTATTCCTGTATGGTGCTTTCGCGGAAGAAACGAATGAAGAAACCATGCAGCAGATACACATAAAGGGTTTGTTTACC
The DNA here is from genome assembly GCF_042787955.1 of Peribacillus sp. YIM B13477. Lineage (NCBI taxonomy): Bacteria > Bacillati > Bacillota > Bacilli > Caryophanales > Bacillaceae > Peribacillus > Peribacillus sp. YIM B13477. The sequence continues at coordinate 300,717 of NZ_JBHZPD010000002.1, read as the reverse complement.
CCAATTCGTAAAGAAATATTGTCTGCGTGGGATGAACGAAAGGAAGCTGAACACTGAAATGATACTCAATCCATAAAATCCCAGGCGTTTAAACATGGATACGATTGTCGCATCTTCAAGTTCGGCATATGGTTTCGAACCGAGCAGCCATTTATAATTAATATCGGTATTTAAATAAAAACCGATAAAAATCACTAACATGACAATAAGTGATGCCAAACGAACTTTGGGAGTGAATAGTTTTTTTAAATGTTCCTTGCTTAAATGGTACCCGATTAAAAACATCGGGAAAAAAACGAATGTCCTGGAGAGACTAAGGTAATTGGAAATATTGTCTATATAACCAATCAATAATGCGATTATTAAAGATAAACCTATGCCTACTGATGGCTTTAGCTTTGAGAAACCAAGCAGCATGATGTTCCAACAGAATAAACTGATCAAGAACCATAGCGACCATTGGGGGTCAAGCAGGTCTACAGTGATGGCAGAACGTTCATATAAGAAATAATAGTAAACGGTATATATCAATTGGAAAATGATGTAGGGTAAAATCAGCTTTTTAGTAATTTTACCTAAATACCCTTTTTGATAAAAACCTTTCGCAAAGAATCCTGAAACAAGGATAAAGGCAGGCATGTGAAAGGAATAAATGGTTTTATATAAAGCATATATCGTTTCACTGTCATGTATATACGTATTCAGCAAATGACCAAAGACGACAAATGCCATGAGAATGAACTTGGCGTTATCGAAGAAAAAATCACGTTGTTTCATTTATTGCCTCCATTTACTAAATTTTAAGGTAGCTAGAAAGCATTGTTATTTCTTATTCCCTAAATACCTTGTACTAAATCATTATTTATTAAATTTATTATAAAAACCTTAAATTAAGCTTAACGCTAAGTTTTACAGCATTCAATATACTATCATTTGATATATAGGTTAATTTTGGATAAAGGTGTTTGCGCTGATTTTCGAAAAATACCGAGGAAAATCAAGATGGATGTCGAATAAAGTTGGGTAGGTATGGGTTTTGATGAGGGGGGTTAATATGAATATCGGTTATGAGAATGAAACGGAATATAAACAGGAAATTTTAAAATTGAATAAACAGATCGAAGGGTTTCTGAATATGTTCGATTCAATGTCAGAGCCTTATATCAGGGTTGATGAGGAACTGCGTCTCACTTATGCCAATGATGCCGCTTGTGCCCTGCTGGAAACACCTAAAGATCAACTGGAGTCCATGAGGATAACTGACTTTCTGGATGTCATCCCTTTAAATAACCAGGAAGTGTCAAGCACCCTAAAAACCTCGAATGAAAGTGAAAGGCAAATTATCCAGCTACATACCGGAGCCCTTAAGCAAATAGAGTTTATACGAATGGGATCACTTTCCGAAGGACAGCAGTTCTATCGTTTGGGGGATGTGACATTGGACGTTTCTTCGTCAAGGGAAACAGGGATGTCAAGACAGATGTTTTTGGACATTTTCGATACAGCCATAGAAAGCATCGTTCTATTCGACAGTTCAGGAATAATAATGGAAGTGAACCATGCCTTTATCCATGCCTTGGGCATTCCGAAAAAAGAGATTGTCGGTAAGAATATGAGGGACCTCATCTCTCCAGATTATCGGGGATATTGGGATGAGAGCATACAAAGAGCCTTTGATGAGTCGAACTATAAAGGGGAGGTAGAGATAAAGGTCGGGGATGAACTGCATCATTTTACTTTTTCGATAAGTTCAACGGTAGGAAATGAACTATATATGTCTGTGCTTCGAAGAATTACAGAATCAAATATAATAGAAAAAAAGTTAGAGACGAGCGAACGGATTTTTGCGGAATTATTCGACCAGTCCATGGATGCAATCATATTCTGGAATGATGACGGGATCATTTTTCGGGTCAATCATTCAGCGTGTAAAATATTCGAATCCAGCAGGGAGGATTTGATTGGCAGTTATATCTGGAAATACGTTTACAGTAACAATCACCATTTTAGTCAGATGATGGAAACATTTGAAAGAGACACCCAGGTGCGGGGTGAGCTAATTTATAAAATGCCTAATAACCAAATTAAATTGCTAGAATTGACTGCAAAAAAACATGAAGGTGACGGGTATAACGTAACGATCTTTCGAAATGTCAGTGAGCGCTGGCTGATTGAGAAGGAATTAAGGGATAGTGAGAAGAAGTTCAGGAAGATTTTTGAGGGGACATTAGACGGCCTGATTTTATGGAATCATGAAGGGTTCACGGATATTAATGAAGCGGGTCAGAAAATATTGGAGATTTCGAAGCGCAAACTGCTTTCTTTATCTGTTAAGGGGTTCATCGAAAAAATTCCTGAAAATGCTCCAGTCTTGAACTCTCACATTGAAAATGTTTATAAGCATGAGGTATACTCCTCCATCATTCCGATAACATTCGAAGATGGAAGAGTTAAGCATATTGAATTTTTGACGAGGAAAAATTTATATTCGAACCTGAATTTAAGCATTTTCCGTGATGTGAGTAAAAATCTCGAAATGCAGGAACAAATCCGAAAATCGGATACTTTGAATGTCGTTGGTGAATTGGCGGCAGGTATTGCTCACGAAATCAGGAATCCAATGACAGCTTTAAAAGGTTTTATCCAGTTGCTTGAGGATGGTGTTAAAGGGGAGTTTTCCACATATTTTCATGTGATTACATCCGAAATTAAGCGAATCGAAACCATTATCACGGAATTTTTGGTTCTGGCAAAGCCGCAGGCGCTAAAAGTTTTCAAACAGGACGTTCATACCATATTGAGAGAGACACTGGAATTACTGGCCGCTCAGGCACTGTTGGAAAATATTCAATTCGAGACATACTTTGAAGAAGATGAATGTAAGGTTTTATGTGAAGCAAACCAGTTAAAGCAAGTGTTCATTAATATCATCAAAAATGCATTGGAAGTCATGCCGGATGGCGGGTCTGTTCACATTAAAACAAGCCGATTTTCAGAGAAATACGTTTGCATTTCAATTACGGATAAAGGCATGGGGATTTCAACGGAAATGCTAAAAAAATTGGGTGAACCTTTTTATACGACAAAGGATAGGGGAACAGGGCTGGGGCTCATGGTCAGCTATAAAATCATTGAAGAACACAATGGCTATATAGAAGTGGAAAGCGAAGTGGGAAAAGGGACGAGCTTTCATATTTATTTGCCATTCGAGTAACGTAGAAGGGGATGCTCTATACCTTTCTTAAGTTAACGGAAAGCATGGTTATTTCCTTAGGGATCCTTTATCGGATTCCTTTTTTTATTCCAGCATCATTATCCTGGGATTACATATGAGGGTTGTAACAATGATAAATATTTTTGCTTCAATTAAGGGGCTGTCCTGCTTTTAAATCATTGAGAAATTATTTGCTAGAATTGAATAAGCGAAAACTAATAATAGCATCCAAATAGGGGAATCTTTCAAAGCGATTTTCGGAGCTGCCTTCATATGAAATCTTCCTGATCAATATATGATGCTTATGCTTAGGAATTTCCGTCATATCCTGTCTGCTGATGGACCAAGCCATATCGCAATTTAAGAAGTTTTGTCTTTTTTTGCGAATCTATTTACATATAAGGCATATTTTGTAATACTTCTTTATTATAATGTAACTTTAAAAGGGCAGGAGTAGTGAATGTAGTTATGAATTCTAGGTGTGCAACGGAAATTTGTTCTGAGATTCGAATGAAGCGTTGGGAAATGATGGAGTTGGCGAAAATGTATGGACTTGGCCATGAGTATACCCTTCGCCAAAGTGAGCAGCTTGACAAACTTATAAATGAGTATCTGATCCTTCAACATCATTCATCAGTGGAAGTGAGAAATAAGCGAGATGAAATGGTTGTTATTGTACAGCAGCCCTTTAATGAAGACATTTCCTTTTAGAAGGAACTGAATGCCCATGACTTTTTATATTAGCAGGCAAGAGATAATCAACTTTGTGTGATTTCTGGTGAAATGAATCATATCTGAAAACAAATAAAGAAAGACTTATATAAACAAGAATATATCTTTTGAATTTCCTTTGGATTTGGGGTATATATCGAGGGGAGGTCACCAGAAGGTGTCTTTCGTGCATCGGATTGGTTTAGAAGTCTTGATTTTTCTGAAATGGATTACACTGATAAATAAAAAGTAAGAGCTGACTCACTTGATGGAGCCAGCCATGGAAGTACCGCAATTATAAAATTTCCAATAATATGACCATAAACAAAAGACCGATAATGAAGGAATAGGTGGATGTGCGTTCATTACCATCCCCATGGCTTTCGGGAATCAGTTCCTTATAAACGATGAAAAGCATGGCCCCGGCGGCGAAAGCTAGGCCGTATGGAACCAGGAACCCAATGTAAGAGGTTAAATAATAACCCAGTAAGCCTGTAATTATTTCGATGGTGCCGGTTAAGGTTGCAATCAGGAATGCTGTGAGTTTACCGATTTTTTGATTAATTAAAAACAAGGCGACCAGTAAGCCTTCCGGAGCATTTTGCAGGCCGATGGCAAAAGCGATCAAGTTACCTGTATCAGCTGTATCAGAGGCGTAACTGACCCCGACAGAAAGCCCCTCAGGAATATTATGGAGTGTAATGGCAGTGATGATGAGCAAGGCCTTTTCATCGAACTGAATACCACTTTTCGTATGGCTGAGATCGATATGAGGAATGTTTTGTTCCATGATCGTTAATGTCATTACCCCGAGAAAAACCCCAATTACCAGCTGAATATACCCCCCGGTGGCCAGAGACTCAGGGATCAGGCTCAATAACGAAGCAGCCATCATGATTCCAGCGGTAAATGCCAGTAGCGTGTCTCTGAATCGATGTGTGATTGAACCTTGAATGAACAAGATCGGTAACGCACCAAACCCTGTAGACATAGCAGATAGGATGCTTCCTAATAAAACTCCACTCATAAATTTCTCCTTTGTAAGGTACTTATCGTTACATCTTTGCGAATTTTTGGGTGAAACAATAATTCATTGTATTTAGACATAAAGAATATGTTCCTGGAAAAAACCATTTTGCATCAATCTTCTGCATACCATTTTTTCAATATTAGATCAGACGGTAGCAATATGCTGATGATCCCCAGTAATGGCAGGAATCCCACTAGTTTAATCATTGATTCAATTCCAATTATATCTGCAATGGCTCCCAATGAAACGGATCCAATGGCACCCATTCCGAAGGCTAAACCTACGGTCAAGCCTGCCATCGTACCGACTTTTCCCGGGACCAATTCCTGTGCGTATATTACCGTGACGGAAAAACTGCTCATTATAATGAATCCCGCTATCAATAATAAGATAAAAGCGGCTGTAGGAGGTACGAATGGTAAAAGTGCGGTTATTGGCATGCTGGCAGCGAAAGAAAAGAAAATGATGTTTTTACGCCCGAATCTATCAGCAAGCGGGCCTCCGAAAAAAGTACCGACAGCACCAGCTGCCAAAAAGGCAAATAGGAAAAATTGTGCGGCTTTTATCGTGAATGAATACTGTTCGATCAAATAAAAACTATAAAAGTTCGTCATGCACGATACATACCAGGAACGGGCAAAGATTATGAATAAAATCAATACCAGGGCTTTGGCCACTTTATGGGACCGCTCTTTATTGATTATTTTTGCAGCAAGCTTTTTAGGCTGGAAGTGAACTAATTTTTGGGTATACCATTTGGCAATATACAGCAATAGGATAACGGCCATTAAGGCAACCAGGGCAAACCAGAGTGCGCCCTTTTGACCAAATGGAACTAGTACGATGGCTGTGATGAGTGGGGCAAGTGCCTGCCCGCTATTCCCGCCGACCTGATAAATGGATTGTGCCAGGCCTCTCTTTGGTCCGCCTGCCATGTAGGCAACCCTGGAGCCTTCCGGATGGAATATGGCCGACCCTAAGCCCATCAGGATGACTGCACCAAGGATAATGGTATAGTTTGGGGCAATTGCGAGAATGATGACCCCGATTAAAGTACTGGTCAACCCAATGGGCAATGCATATGGAAACGGTTTTTTATCCGTATAAAACCCAACTGCCGGTTGCAGGAGCGATGAGACGATATTCAGGCAGAATGCAATCATTCCAAGCTGTGTATACGAAAGCGACATTGATTTTTCGAGGATTGGGAACATGGCCGGTACGACGGCCTGAAGAGAATCATTCATTAAATGGCATATGCCTATGATGATCATGATTTTCAGAGTCATATCTTGTTTTTGCGTTTTTGTTTTAATGGCAGCGATACTTCCCATCTGTATATATCCTTCTTCCTTATTAAGATTTTTACCTATTCCATAAATAGATTCAATAAGCATGCACCGTATGCATGACACCTTTAAATAAATCGGGATCGTTACTAGTCTTCATGAAAAAATCGGTAACTCTTCAAAGTATTGCTACGTGTGGTCTTTTATAAGCGGCAGGCTGATTGTAACGGTTGTACCGACCAGAGGTTTACTTGAAAACTCGATGGTGCCGTTAAAAGATTCAATGATTCGTTTACACACAAATAGCCCTAATCCCGTTCCTTCTTTTTTCGATGTATAGAAGGGATCGAACACTTTCCCTATATCTTTTTCATTCAGTCCTTGCCCGTTATCGATAATCATGATTTTAGCCCATTCATTTTCATGGTGAATTCGAATCCTTAACTTTTTCCCAACTTCCATGGCCTCGAAACCGTTTTTGGCAATGTTGAGAATGACTTGTTTAAGTTGGTCCTTTGTACAATGAACCAGGATTGGCTCCTTTATGATTTTCCATTCCACTTCAATATTGAAGTGACGTGCTTCTGATTCTATTATTGGTCTCAATTCAGCAATGATACTGCGAATATCATATAAGGATAAAGTTTGTACCATTGGCTTTCCTAAAATCAAAAATTCGCTGACGATGCTATTGATCCGTTCAATTTCCTTCATGATGACAGAGTAATAGAACTGGTCTTGCTCCTCAGGGTGTTTTTCTACCAGTAACTGCACTAGCCCTTTTATGCCGGTAAGTGGGTTTTTTATTTCATGTGCAGTACTTGCAGCCAATGTACCGACAAAATCTATTTTTTGGCTTTCGTTTAGTAATTTTTGGTTTTTGTCATGCCTGCGAACGATCACTTCCTCCATGATGATATAAATCATGTGAGTAATAAAGAAGGTGAAAAAGACAAGCATTAAAAAAACATTCATGTTATTTGTGTTAATCTTGTCGGGCACTTTGACGGACAGTGTCCAATCGACTTCGTTCAAAGGAACATCCACCGATGTTGAATGTCCATTGAATCCCTCGGCATTTATATCTAAAATTCGGGTTTTATCCTTTGTTTCCAATATAAAGGAATGACCAGGGCTGAGCATTTTTAATATTTTTTCCATATGATCCAGCCTGATATGTGCCAATAAAAACCCTTGCACTTTTTTATCTTGATCCAGTATGGGAGCAAAAATGGAAAAATAATTAAAATGAGCGTTATAAAGCTCCTTTGTTCCTGCAACAACTGCTTTTTCAGTTTTTACTGCACGTTCCATATCATTTTGTTCGATTAAATGGTAATGATGGAAATTCTTACTCGTACCCGAAATGGAAACACCGTCGCGATTTAGCCAATATACTCCGGCATACCTGGAATCTGTATCTTTGATCCAGTTCATAAGAAGTTCGGTTTTTTTGTCATCCATATAAAGCACGGAACTGCTAAGGCTAAGCAGCTCAAGGTTTTCCTTCGTTTCCCTTATAACTTGATCTATGTATTCTTGATAAACCGTTCCCGCCCATTCAGCTTGTTCCTGTCTTTCTTTTAGAAGGGAACGTTCTAAATGCATCCAATAAATGATAGAGAGAAAAATTAATGGTAAAATAACAATAAGTAGATATGTGGTGAATTTATGCCTCGTTTTCATGTTTGTCACTACTTTAGCTTTTTTTTCAAGTATATCAAAATGATTGATTAAACAATAGTGCATACTAACAGGGCAGATTGACAAAAAAGCCTTTATGTCATATAATAACTTTTAATTCAAGATATTTTAATTAAAAATTTTTAAGGTTGTGAAGTTATGGAGAATAATAACATCCAACAGTCTTTGAAACTGTTCATTGTGATGTCTAGAGCTCATCGATCCATTAATGATGTGGTTAATAAACATATAGCTGAAGAGGGATTGAATCCAACTGAGTTTGCAGTATTGGAATTGCTTTATCATAAAGGGGATCAGCCTCTTCAGCAAATAGGCGGAAAGATCCTGCTAGCCAGCGGCAGCATTACCTATGTCGTGGATAAACTTGAACAGAAGGAATATCTGCAGCGCATAGCATGTAAAGAGGATCGCCGTGTAACCTTTGCAAAGATAACCGATAAAGGAAAGGCCTTTATTGAAGGAGTATTTCCTGAGCATGAAAAAAGAATCGATGATATCATGAGTGTACTTACGCAAGATGAAAAGGCGACCGTGATCGAATTGCTTAAAAAGATTGGGTATTCCGCTCAAAATTAGCTAAAGAACCAGCACCGGATTTAACTTCAGGTGCTGGTTTTTTTGTGTCTGATAAAACATGAATTTGTTTTAGCGACATAAAAAGGTTTTTAATAACGCTGTGGCGAATTAAATTACATTACGATAACCGTGATAATGGTGAATTTTTCTTGGAAACGAATTCGATTGGATAACGTCACTCTGTTATACAGAAAAAATGTTTTATATTCGAAAAGGAGCCTACATATGAAATTTAATGAGTATCAATATAAACGTCCTGAAATGGATGAAATTAAAACCCGGTTCATGAAAGCTTTGGAAAAGTTTACGGACGCTGCAAATGCCGATGCACAAATAAAAGCCATGGAAGAAATAAACGGAATTCGAAATTATGTAGGTACGATGTTTAATTTGGTCTATATCCGGCATTCCATAGATACCAATGATGTTTTTTATAAAGCGGAGAATGATTACTTAGATGACTTCTCCCCTGAAATGGAAGAATTGACCTCGAAATTTTACAATGAACTCGTTCGCTCGAAATTCCGTAAGGAGCTTGAGGAGAAATGGGGAACTCAACTATTTGACCTGGCAGAGGCCCAACTCAAAACCTTTTCGCCCAAAATCATACCACAGCTGCAAAAAGAAAATAAATTATCAAGTGAGTATTCACAATTAATCGCCTCTGCAAAAATTCGCTTTGATGGGAAAGAATTAACGCTTGCGCAGCTTCAGCCTTTTATGGAATCCTCGGACCGTAAGTTAAGGAAGGATGCAAGTGAGGCATATTACGGTTTCTTTGAAGAAAAGCAGGAGGAATTGGATCGTATATTCGATGAACTTGTCAAGGTAAGGAATGGGATTTCGACAGCGCTGGGTTATGGGAATTTCGTGGAACTTGGGTATTATCGGATGACAAGGACTGATTATGATGCTGATATGGTTGCTGCATTCCGCAAGCAGGTGAAAGAGGAAGTGGTACCGCTTGTCACCCGGCTGAAGGAACGGCAGCGGGAACGTCTTGGATTGGAGAAGCTGAACTATTATGATGAGAATTTTCATTTCAGAACCGGTAATGCCATTCCAAAAGGCGATGCTGAGTGGATCATCGAAAATGGGAAAAGGATGTACCAGGAACTATCGCCTGAAACGAATCAGTTTTTCAACTATATGATTGATAATGACCTGATGGACCTTGTGGCGAAAAAAGGAAAAGAAAGCGGTGGCTACTGTACTTTTATAGAAGACTATAAAGCTCCATTCATCTTTTCCAATTTCAATGGTACTTCCGGGGATATTGATGTTTTGACACATGAGGCAGGTCATGCATTCCAAGTTTATCGCAGCCGTGATCTTGATATTCCTGAGTATTATTGGCCTACATATGAAGCATGTGAAATCCATTCGATGAGCATGGAATTTTTAACTTGGCCATGGATGGAGTTATTTTTCAAGGAAGATACGGAAAAATATAAGTTTTCCCATTTAAGCGGTGCCCTCATATTCCTCCCGTATGGGGTAGCTGTTGATGAATTTCAGCATTTTGTCTATGAAAATCCTAATGCCTCCCCCTTTGAAAGAAAGCAGGCTTGGCGTAAGATCGAGATGGAATATTTGCCGCATCGCGATTATGAAGGAAATGAATTCTTGGAGCATGGCGGGTATTGGCAGCGGCAAAGCCACATTTATCAATCACCCTTTTATTATATCGACTATACATTGGCCCAGATTTGTGCTTTCCAATTCTGGAAAAGATCGACTGAAAAAGATGAAACGGCTTGGGAGGATTATCTGAATCTGTGCCAACTTGGAGGCAGCAAGTCCTTCCTTGATCTCGTTGAATCTGCGAATCTGAAATCCCCGTTTGTTGACGGTACTGTACAGTCCGTTGTGAAGGTGATAGACGAATGGCTCTCCACTGTTGATGATAAGGCATTATGAAATGGTCTAACTCCGAACCATGATTATAAAAGAAGACTTGGTTATCCTTCATGAACCCTTTTTTATATAGAAAGAAACCTTATTGGATTGAAGAAATTTGTAACACTCCTGCCGAGGTGCTTGCAATGATGCGGCATGAAAGACAGTCGGCGGAAAGGGAGCGAATTTCTGGAATCAACTGGTACGTTTATTAATTAGTATACAGTCTGAACGCTTGGAGATTATTCCAAGCGTTTTTTTAAATCTTCATGCATTCGGAATGATGCTTCAAAGTGAAATGCATAGGGGGTTTCAGACTGCACTAAGAGAGAATGAAACCGAGGAAAAAAACAGCTGGCGAAAGGAATATTGCCCGGCTTGTCTTAAATGTCTCTTCCTTACATATAAATGTAGGGAGGAGGGGAGAGTATGCTGTCAAGGTGGTCAGGGAGTTTTCAGATTGCAGCGGTTTATGTAGGCACAGTCGTCGGTGCAGGATTTGCAACTGGAAAAGAGATTGTCGAGTTTTTTACCCGTTATGGTTTTTATGGCTTTATCGGGATTTTAATAGCAGGTTATATTTTCATTTTCACCGGGACGAAAATCATGCTCATTTCTGCAAGGATCAGAGCATCTTCTTATGAGGAGTTCAATGAATTTCTTTTTGGCAAGAAAATAGCAGGAATCATCAACTTTTTTTTCCTTATCATGCTGTTAGGGGTGACGGCTGTCATGATTTCGGGTTCAGGAGCCGTTTTTGAAGAACAACTTGGCGTGCCTAAAAGTATTGGAAGTTGGTCTACGATCATACTGGCATCCTTGGTCCTGATGATGGGCATGCGCGGTGTTTTCACTGTGAACTCGTTTGTTGTACCAATCATGATCTGCTTTAGCGTGATTCTTTTTTTCTCGACTTTAGGTAATGGGGATTTCTTTAAGACCCTTACAAAAGTTCCGGATGAAGTGATCACCGTGAAAATGATTTTGTCCCCCTTTGCCTACACAGCCTTTAACCTTGCTTTGGCACAGGCTGTGCTGGTTCCGGTTGCGTATGAAGTTCGAGATGAGAAGGTCATTAAGCATGGAGCAATTCTAGGAGGGATATTCCTGACCATCATTTTATTGACGGGGCATTTTTCACTTATGACACTTCCTGACGTGAATCGTTATGAAATTCCTTCAGCAGTTATTATGAGAACTGCGGCCAGTCAGTTGTATTGGATGTTCATTTTGGTGATATACGGCGAGATATTCACTTCGGTCATCGGAAACATATATGGCTTACAGAGACAAATCAGCAGTTATATTAAATTGCCAAGCATGCTGATCATAGCGGTGATCTTTTTAATAGCTTTAGTCATTAGTGAATTCGGATATGGAAGGTTACTAGGATATATTTATCCGGTTTTTGGATACATAAGCCTCCTTTTTTTAGTGCTGGTCTGGAAGAGCAAGGCAGGCAAGGAGTAATGGAGAACGGAGGGACTGCCTCTAGCCCTCCGGACCATGGGGAAATCAATGGTCACCCTTTCATCAGCGTCTTAGCCATCTCTAGAAAAGCATCCCGGTAATCTTTATCTTTTTTCGTGAACATAGTTAAGCGGACGGGGGCTTTTTCATCCTTGAGCAAAATGGAAGTAATGACATCATCCCCACTTTCCACTTCAAATCCTGTGCCGCTCTCGATATCGAGTGAAGGATCCCTAATCGTTTCTGAAATGCTTTTCAGCTGGTCTTGAACATTTTCTTCCACCTCATCCCAACTGACATCGGCCTTCAACAATTCGATTCTCATATAAATGGAGTCATCTTCAATCAGGAACACAATATCTTTTCCTGGTTCTTCGGCACTTAACCTGAATTGTTGCATAACATAGAGGCTGAACGGTTGATTATCGCTTTTTTTTAGGAATGCTGTTTTTTCTTTTGCTTCCCCGTTCATTGTATACTGCAGGTTTTGCTCCATCAGTCTTATTTTATTACGATTGCCTCTTTGAGAAGTGTTGCCTTCGTTCTCCTCTTTTATTGAATCTTCCTGTGGCTCATCTGCATTTTCGTCTGTGGCCGTACCGCAGCCAGTCAGCAGAAAAGCGGCGAATGTGACACAGCCAATATAACGCGTCCAACAAGTCATGTGTTTCCCTCCTCTTTCTGATAGAAATTTCAAACTGGATATTCCTGCATCACATACAGGTGCTTTTCCCTTTAATGAATTAGACGGCATGAAATGGAAATGGTTACAAAAAGCGGGGGAATTGAATGGGACGATTGCTAAAAAGTGAAAAACGGAATGGTCATCTAGAAACCATCCCGTTTGATAAATTGATTATCCTATGATTTTATAATTTTTATGGTTTACGACTGTTTTTTGTTCAAGCTCCAAATCACGATAATTTTCCATATACGTGACGTCCACGATTACTGAGTTCTCGTTCACTTTCTCGACGATTCCTTTTAAGCCTTCTCTAAATTCAATGATATTTCCAACTTCCGCTTTCTTCATGGTAATCATCCTTTCCCATTTTGTTTCCAATGATCAAAAAGTAACAATGGAGTAATTGGATTATTCGAACATCTTGCCGTTTAGATTTTGACGTGGGAAGTGCTAGTAAGAGAATTAGTTATCTCTTATGTCGGTACAGTAAGCTAAACTTTTAAAAGGAGGTACGATTCTTGTAATGGAGCGTTGTAAAGATGTGGCATAATTTGGTATATCTTGCAAACGCAGTTATGCGTACCAGTATGTAATTATATGTACAAAAAATGCCAATCATTTTACATTATGATATTTTAATATACAGTTTGCACTATTTTAAAGCATTCGTAAAGAATAATGTAGTAAGTGGGCAACAAAAAATTCTGATTTATATTAAGTGGCAAGTTTATGTTAAAATGAAAGCGGAATTTCTCCTGTCTGAAAATGATGGAACATTCGATAATTAAGGAGGATAATATATGAATGCAGAGGAAGCAAAAGAAGTACTCGATAAATTGGCAAATCGGGAAATGGAAGAGTTCCGGATAACAAAAGAAGAATTTTTAGCTTTTCGTGAGGTTCTTGTTAAAAGGGATGACTTTAAACATTTTCGGGGGAATGCTCAACATAACGGAATGATAATTTATACGTATTTAGAAGAAGCGAGAAGTTGATGGATGTATAATTTGGGGTGGCTCATGATTGAGCCACCCCAAATTATTTATAATGGAAAAATCAATTGTTTCCTTAATTTATTTAAGGCGGACTTTCTCCATGATTTGACGGCTGCAGCAGTAACTTGATATATCTCAGCTATTTCAGTCACGGTTTTATTTTCAAGGTATGTCTGTAAAAGCCAGCGTTGCTGATTCAGTGTCAATCCTTCCGTATAGGTTAATATATTATCGATGGCAAAGGCCTCTTCATGCATTGAAAAAGGATCTTTAATCATCTCTAATAGGAAGGAATCAAAGGGTTCGGTACGGATTTCATATTTATGATGATGCTTTAATTCGTTCAGAATTTTGCCTTTGATTACCGTATAGGCATAGTTGGAGAATTGTCCGTATTCCTCATTGAAATTCCCTAATGACTCCCATAAAGCGATCAAGCCTACTTGAAAATATTCTTCCTTATTTTTATAGATGGAAAGTGAGCGGATAATATGATGGATCATCGGGGTGAATTCTTCCGTTAGCGCTGAGAAATCTTTCATTAAGCAAGTCACCTTTAGAAAGTGCACTTTCCTTTATTCCCGGGTGCTTATACCATAAATAAATCGATCGGATAAAGCCAAATGGCATAACCGAAAAATGGCGGTAATAACAAGTGGGTTTAAAAGGAGCTAAAGAGAACCTTTTTGGTAAGAAAAGGATAATTAAGGAGGTATTGAGTGTGTGGGAAATGAAAAAACACATCCTAAGATTGGATGTGCCGAGATATCATGTTCCGTTTGTCGACAAGGGTAGTTTGGAATGGCCTCATTTAAAACAAGGATATATTTTATAGTTCAACTTTGATTTCCACCTCATCATCTGGGAGCCTCCTCGGCACGCCTGCGGGGGTCCCCCTTAGACCGCTTTTCCTGCAGGAGTCTCGAACACCCGCTCCAATCAACTTTGTTTTAAAACATAGAAATCCTTTTGTCCGCAGATTTTTTGAGGCGGTATAAAATTTAGATTTCCACTTCAGGCACTCGCTTTCCGCGGGCGGTCAGGGAGCCTCCTCGGCTCGCCTGCGGGGTCTCCCTTAGACGCGCTTTTCCCGCAGGAGTCTCGTACCTTCCGTTCCAATTAAAACATAGAAATCCTTTTGTCCGCAGATTTTTTGAGGTGGTGTAAAATTTAGATTTCCACTTCAGGCACTCGCTTTCCGCGGGCGGTCAGGGAGCCTCCTCGGCTCGCCTGCGGGGTCTCCCTTAGACGCGCTTTTCCTGCAGGAGTCTCGAACACCCATTCCAATCAACTTTGTTTTAAAACATAGAAATCCTTTTGTCCGCAGTTTTTTTGAGGCGGTATAAAATTTAGATTTCCACTTCAGGCACTCGCTTTCCGCGGGCGTTCTGGGAGCCTCCTCGGCGTGCCTGCGGGGTCTCCCTTAGACGCGCTTTTCCCGCAGGAGTCTCGTCCTTCCGTTCCAATCAACTTTGTGTTTTAAAGAAAAAACAGCTGGCTCGTCTTATTCCGAACCCTATATAAGACTAGTATATCCTTCATGTCTTTTTTCCTGTACTAATTAATGGATGGAGAAATTGCTACACTCCAGCCGAATAACTGGCTGGCCGAGACCCCGCAGGCGCTTATGCCGAGGAGGCTTGGCAGACAGTCGGCGGAAAGGGAGCGGATTTTTGAAATCAACTCGATCTTTTTTTAATAAAACCAATGTATTTGTTAACTTTGCGATTTTCTGAATCCAGCATCCTGTGCGTCTTTTTCAGTACAAAACATTTCTTCTGGTTTAGTTATTTCGTAATATTGGCCCGAAGGAATGTGATAAATTTTATTGCCTTTGGAATTTATATTCCCTTTAATTTGCGGGTTATTGCAAGACCCAGTGGGCTTTTCCACGGATGCTTCTTTTGACTTCGAATCATCGAACCCTTTTGAAGTTGCATAGTTTTCAATTGACCAAATACCGATTTCGTCTTGTTGGGCTTGTTTTTGAATATTTTCCAATTCATCAAGGTATTTCGTGTTCGGTGCATAAACATAGGCTATCCTTGCAAGTCCTTTTTCCAGCAGGAGTTTATTCACCATTTTACCATCTACATAAAAATAGGCCAGCAGCCGGCCGTATTTATCTCTTTCACCTATGCCGGTTTCTACTTCCACTTTAGAGCCCGAAGGCATGAGTTCCTTGGCGAACTTGCTTGCTTCAGGCCCAAAAGGCTGAACGGGCTTGGATGGGTGCACGGTTTCTGGAGTATCTATCAACAGGAGCCTGACCGTTTCTTCATTTCCATTAGTCATTTTGATTTTTACTGTATCTCCGTCAATAACTTTGATGACCTCGGCTGTGAATGTCTTGGCTTTTTCTTCATTTGAAGAATCAGCACTGGAACGGGTGTCTTCGTTGGAAAGTGATTTTTCCTGTTTGGATTGATTGATCACGTTATCTGAAGCTGCCTGGCAGCCAGACAACGTGATCAGGCAAAGTGCAGTAAGGAGAAAAACATTCAGGTAAGAATGTAAAAAGGAATTTCCGTTCATGATAAGTCCCTCCATTTATTATGGTGTTTTCCACGTCCGTCATGGATATATTCGGCAGGAATAATACTAACCTATAAAAATGCGAAAGAAAATGAAAATCTTTACATGCATCGCTACCCCAGATCAGGATAGTTTCTTATAATGATATGGTGGAGTAAGGGAGGCAGGCGGGTAAAATGATATTCAGGCTAGAAAATATTAAGTATAAAGGGATTTTGAATATTGATGATTTGAAAATACCGGCGTGTATGGTTACTTGTTTGACTGGGGAAAGTGGTGCTGGAAAAACCTCGCTGCTACGGTTATTGAACAGGATGGATGACCCGGATAGCGGTTCGATTTATTATCAGGATCAGTTGCTGGATGAATTCAACCCGATAGAGCTCCGGCGTAAAGTCACAATGCTTTCTCAGGCACCATTCACTTTACCGGGTACGATTGAAGAAAATCTTCAGATTGGCCTGGAACTGACAGAACGGGAAAAAAAGGATAAAGAAGAATTGGTTAAAGCACTTGAAACCGTCCAGTTGCAGAAGTCCTTATACGAGAGTGCGGAAAATCTTTCTGGCGGGGAGAAACAGCGACTGGCACTGGCGAGGTTACTTTTATTGAACTCCGAGGTGTATTTACTGGATGAGCCGACTTCAGCTCTTGATGAGGAAGCCGAGCTGACGGTCATGGGCCGTTTTTTAGAAAAAGTGAAGCGGGAAAAAGGAACGGTCATCATGATAACCCATTCAAAACAGCTGGCGGACATGTGTGCTGAAGAGAGGATCGTTCTGAAAAAGGCGAAGGAGAGTGACTATTAATGGAGTCGAATGGGATAATAGATATTGAGTTCTGGCGTCTTTGTGCGGCCTACGTGTTTGTAGTGATTCTGCTCATAATCGTGAAATGGCGAGGGATTACACGGGAAAAGCAAATCATGCTCGCTACGGTGCGGATGACTGTCCAACTCATTCTCGCAGGGTATGTTTTGACATATATCTTTGAAAATCCCCACCCGTTACTTTCTTTAGGATTTTTATGTGCGATGGCCCTGTTTTCCATCCATAATATTTTTAAGCAAGTGTCCCATACTCTTAATAAGAAAATCAAGAGGATGGTTATCTTAAGTATGTTGTCAGGTCCCATGGCTGCCTTGTTTTATTTTAATGTGGTCGTGATCCATTTCACGCCATGGTATGAGCCGAGGTACTTCATTCCAATTGCAGGGATGATTGTGGGGAATGCCATGACCGGAGTGACATTGGCGCTTAAAAACCTCCATGATGGGATTAGTGGTAATCGTGAAAAGGTAGAAGCGATGTTGATGCTTGGAGCGACTCCAGCGAAGGCTGTGAAGAAATATGTGGATGCTGCATTCGACTCGGCTGTGCTCCCGACTTTGAACAATATGCTCGGGATGGGGATTATCTTCCTTCCAGGAATGATGACAGGGCAAATCATGTCGGGGATAAGCCCGCTAATTGCTATTGAGTACCAGATTGCGATTCTGATTGGAATTCTCGGAAGTGTTTCATTAACGGTGGTCCTCTTCATTATGCTGAGTTTCAGGGCTTTTTTCACCAAAAATGCGCAGCTGTCCATTTAATCATTGAAGAATCTGAAAAGTAATAGTTGCAGTTCCATCTATATTTTTGTACTATTTTGTAGGTACCAATAGTTTTGGTTTGTTTGTTGGGAATGATAATGCTATCCTGATAAGGAAAAGGGCATTTCTTTTTTCATTTGGATAGAGAAAACCCCTTACATAACCTATTTTTGTTAATTTATCTTAAAGGAGATTGATCTATATGGTAGAAAAAACATTTACAGTAACTGCAGAAACAGGAATTCACGCTCGTCCGGCAACATTGCTTGTACAAGCTGCAGGAAAATTTGATTCAGAAATAAACCTTGCATATAAAGAGAAAAAAGTGAACCTTAAGTCCATTATGGGTGTAATGTCCCTAGGTATCGGCAAAGGTGCGGAAATTACGATTTCTGCTGAAGGAAGCGATGAAAACGATGCACTGAACACACTTGCTGAAACGTTGAACAGAGAAGGATTAGCAGAATAATGTCCACTTTGATTAGTGGAATAGCAGCTTCAAACGGAATAGCCATCGCTAAAGCCTATCGACTGACTGAGCCAGATTTATCGATTGTAAAAAGAAGCATAGAAGATGTCGGGGCTGAAATATCCCGTTTTAAGGAAGCTATTCAAAAGTCAACAAATGAATTGGAAATAATCAGGGATAAAGCCGAAAAGGATCTAGGGGCCGATAAAGCCGCAATCTTTGACGCGCACCTGCTTGTTTTGGCTGATCCGGAACTTATCACTCCAATTCAGGATAAAATACAATCAGAAAACGTCAACGCAGAGTTTTCTTTAAATGAAACCGCAAGCATGTTCATTACGATGTTTGAACAAATGGATAATGAATACATGAAGGAACGAGCAGCGGATATCCGTGACGTCACGAAACGGGTGCTGTCACATCTTTTAGGTGTTCATATTCCTAATCCGAGCATGATTGCTGAAGAAGTGATCATCATTGCGGAGGATTTGACTCCATCCGATACAGCACAGTTGAATCCGGCATATGTTAAAGGATTTACGACCGATATCGGTGGACGTACATCCCATTCAGCCATAATGGCCCGTTCATTGGAAATTCCAGCAGTCGTTGGAGCGAAGTCAGTGACCTCTTCCATTGAAAATGGTGACTTGGTCATCATTGACGGGTTAAAGGGTGAAGTCCACATCAATCCCACTCCTGAACTCGTGAAACGCTACGAAGAGGAGCAGGAAGCCTATGCCAGGCAAAAAGCTGAGTGGGCGAAACTTGTTCATGAAAAAACCGTTACGAATGATGGCCACCATGTGGAATTGGCAGCCAATATTGGCACGCCGAAAGATCTGGAGGGCGTACATCAAAATGGCGGTGAAGGCATCGGTTTATATCGTACGGAATTTCTTTATATGGGCAGAAATGACTTTCCAAGTGAAGAAGAACAGTTCGAGGCATATAAAGCTGTGCTGGAAGGAATGTCAGGGAAGCCTGTAGTCGTCAGAACGCTTGATATAGGCGGAGACAAGGAGTTGCCTTATTTAGAGCTTCCTAAGGAAATGAACCCTTTCCTTGGCTACCGTGCGATTCGCCTTTGCTTAAATGAGCAGGAGATTTTCAGGACCCAGCTCCGTGCCCTGCTTCGTGCAAGCATTTACGGGGATTTGAAGATCATGTTCCCGATGATTGCAACACTGGCTGAATTCCGCGAAGCTAAAGCCGTCTTGGCTGAAGTCAGGCAGGAATTGCTTGATAATGGTATTCAAGTTGCTGAAAAGATTGAAGTCGGAATCATGGTTGAAATCCCTTCAACTGCAGTGATGGCGGATATATTCGCTAAGGAAGTCGATTTCTTCAGCATAGGCACTAATGACTTGATTCAGTATACGATGGCCGCTGACCGAATGAATGAGAGAGTATCTTATTTATATCAACCATACAATCCAGCGATTTTACGCTTGGTTAAAATGGTCATAGATGCAGCTCATAAAGAAGGGAAATGGGCCGGAATGTGCGGGGAAATGGCTGGAGATGAAGTGGCCATCCCGATTTTAATCGGATTGGGCCTTGATGAATTCTCAATGAGTGCCACTTCGATTTTAAAAGCACGTTCTTTAATTAGCCAACTTTCGCTTGAAGAGATGAAAAAACTATCTCAGGAAGTTCTAGGGCTGGACACGAATGATAATGTGAAAGAAGCGGTTGTTAACGCTTTGAAGAAATAATTAAATCAGGAAAACAGCACCCCATCCATTAGAACCTTCGGATGGGGTGCTGTCCTGTAATTCTTGTTTAATTTAAAGAAAAAATGGTTTATTGCACCAAAATGGGGGTAAATAAAAAGCAAGCACAGTTGTTTAGCTCTTTTAGGGCAGCTGACATTCTCATTTCCCCCTTTGAAGCCGGTTGGTTATCCAGCCGGCTATTTTTTTGCAAATAAAAAATCATAAGAATGATTATTCAGATTTTTCACTTTACGGTTATAACGATATAATGGAATTATATTTTTAAGAAGATGGAGGTTAGATATAATATGGAATTTCATTTGGAAAAGAAAAATGCCTTGATTTTAGCTTCAAGTCAAGGTTTGGGGATGGCTATGGCAGCCGAATTGGTTAAAGAAGGAGCAAATGTCATGCTAGCCAGCCGTGATGGAGAAAAGCTAGCCGCCGTACAAAGGGAATTATCACAGCTTGGGACGGGTAAAGTTTCTTATAAGGTAACGGATATAACAAAAGCTGAAGATATTAAAAGCCTGGTGGCGCAAACCGCTGAAGAATTCGGCGGTATCGATATTCTTATTAATAATGCAGGAGGTCCTCCAGGAGGTTCTTTTTCAGATTTCAATGATGAAGAATGGCAACAATCTTTTGAACTTAATTTACTAAGCTTCATAAGGACGATCCGTGAAAGCTTGCCACATTTAAAAAAACAAGGCGGAAAAATCGTTAATATTGCTTCTTCATCCATTAAGGAACCGATTCCAGGACTGATATTATCGAATACATTCCGGACGGCAATCGTGGGTTTGTCGAAGACGTTAGCTTCAGAATTAGCACCAGACAGGATTTTGATCAATACAGTCGGTCCAGGAAGAATCGCAACGGATCGTGTTCAGCACCTTGATAAGATGAATGCAGAGAAACAAGGCGTCACTCCTGAGGAGATGACTGAACAATCCATTAACAAAATCCCTCTTGGGCGTTATGGGGAACCCGAGGAATTTGCAAAGTTCGTTACTTTCCTTGTTTCAGGTGCTAATACATATATAACGGGACAGTCCTATTTAGTTGACGGAGGAATGATAAAGTCCATTTAAGTTCTGTTTTAAACAAAATGATTGGGAGGAATCTGCATTGATGCAATCGAACAAAGTGATCGGCTTCATTGGTTTAGGAGTTATGGGAAAAAGCATGGCCGCACATCTACTTAAGGCGGGGTTTGAGGTATTTGTTTATACAAGGACGAAAGATAAGTCAAGTGAACTGCTTTCACAGGGAGCGAAGTGGGCAGCTGCTCCAAAGGAAATTGCGCAAAAAGCTAATGTGATCATTTCCATGGTGGGATACCCTAGTGATGTGGAAGAAATCTATCTTGGGGATAATGGGCTTATCGAGAACGGGAAACAAGGAACCTATTTAATCGATATGACGACCTCGACTCCAACTTTGGCAGTGAAGATAGCAGAGGAAGCGAAGAAAAGGGGCATGGAATCCTTGGATGCACCGGTTTCCGGAGGAGATATCGGTGCTCGTGATGCAAAACTCACGATCATGGCCGGCGGGTCTAGTGAGGCATTTGAAGCGGTCCGGCCCATTTTTGATATCCTTGGCAGCAATGTTGTCCATCAAGGCCCTGCTGGTTCGGGACAGCATACGAAAATGTGCAATCAAATTGCCATTGCATCCAATATGATCGGAGTGACTGAAGCGATTTCCTATGCCAAAAAGGCGGGGTTGGATCCGGACCGGGTATTAAGAAGCATATCATCGGGGTCTGCCGGGAGCTGGTCATTGTCCAATCTCGTACCGCGGATGGTTGAAGGGGATTTTGAACCTGGTTTTTATATCAAGCATTTTATCAAGGATATGAAGATTGCACTTGATGAAGCGGAAAGAATGGGAATGGACGTTCCTGGATTAAGCCTGAGCAAATCCCTGTATGAGGGGCTGGCAGAAGCTGGCGAAGAAAATAGCGGTACACAGGCATTATATAAACATTATAATTAAGTGCTAGCATTTCTTTATCATGAATAAGCTGATAGCGACAGCCTTTACAAAAAGGAGTGAAAGCTATGGGCGAATTCGATGATATCAATATGAAATTCCAGGAATTGGAAGATGGCCGATATATTGTAAGGATTGAAGGTTTTAAACGAGAAAAAACCATTCATCAAACAAAGCCCATTCGTTGGGATCTGAAATTAATGAATGAAAGTCCGCTAATCTTGCCGGTGAAATTCAGTCATATCGAAACGAATGCCGGTTTTCAGATACTGATGCGCGAATTGAAGAGCTTAGGCTTTTCAAAGCCGCGCTCCGCAAAGGAATTTGAAGAAGTGATGGCTGATTTACTTGGTTCCATCGTTGAAGTGAGCCTTACCACGACAAATAAGGAAGAAGGATATCGGGAAATTCGTTTTTTACGAAGATTGTATTAGTTGGCGGCAAGGTGAAAAACCTTAGGTAGCCTGACATCCTTGAAAATTGGAAAGTGGCCTTCAATTGTCCATTCAATTGAAGGCCACTATTTTTTTGCGATTACTTTTTAGCTAAAAAAGCTTCAATACGGTCCAAGGCTTTTTCCAGGGTCTCCATGGAATAGGCATAAGATATCCTGAAGTACCCTTCGCCAAGAGGAGAGAATGCATCTCCAGGGACCACTGCCACTTTTTCCTGTTGAACAAGCTTAAGGCAAAAGTCAAGGGAAGAGGCATAGCCTTCAGGCAGCTTTATAAAGAAGTAAAAGGCACCATTTGGTTTGACTATTTCCAGTTTCATCGCTTGTAAGCGACTGTACACGTATTCCCGTCTCCGTGCATACTCGGTCTTCATGGGTATTGCATCATTTCTGCCTGCCGTCAATGCTTCCAAGGCAGCTCTCTGCGATATGGATGCGGCACATGTCACATTGTATTGGTGAACCTTCAGGAGATGCTGAGAGATGGCTGCAGGCGCAAACAGAAGGCCAATCCTCCACCCGGTCATGGAATGGGACTTGGACAATCCGTTCAAGACGATGGTTTGTTCTTTTAAGAAAGTGGCAATCGAAACATGCTCCTGATCGAATACCAGCTCACTGTATATCTCATCAGCCAATATGAAGATGTCCTTGCCCCTAACAAGTTCGGCAATGTCCAATAATTCTTCGGCAGTTAATGTAACCCCGGTCGGATTCGATGGATAGGGCAGAACGATGCACCGAGTGTTTTCAGTTATGTACTTTTCAAGTATATCTGCCGTCAAACGAAATCCATTTTTTGTTGTATCGGCATAAACAGGTGTTGCGCCGCACATCTTAATGATGGGTTCGTATCCCGGATATACCGGACCCGGTAATATTACTTCGTTCCCTGGGATGAGGATCGTCCGAAAGGCAATGTCTATGCCTTCGCTGGCACCAGAGGTCACGATCACTTCATTCGCGGGATCATAGTTAAGCTTGTATTTGTCTTTTACATAATTTGAAGCGGCTTCCCTTAATTCCAGATAGCCGGCATTGTGAGTATAAACGGTATAGTCATTATTGATGGCTTGTTTTGCCGCTTCTTTAATATGCGTTGGAGTTGAAAAGTCAGGCTGTCCTATCGTTAAGGAAATGGTGCCTTCGATATCAGCGACCATATTGTAGAATTTGCGGATTCCTGATATTTGTACGTCTTTTACTAGAGGGTTTATTAAATGTTCCATCTATGAATATCCTCCCTTATCTACCTACATGAATTTATGTACTATGTTTGACTCATTCATCCTATTTTATCATTTAGTTTGGAGGGGGAGAAAACTTTTTGAGATTAATGAAATAAAGGTATAATGTATGATAAGAAAATTTTGAGGGTTGATACATTTGATAAGGACTTGCGCAATTACTTCTAATCAAGAAATCAGTTTTGATTTACCGCTAACGGAAATGAATAATCCGGATATCGAGTGGTACTGGGTGGATTTTTCCAATCCCACAAACAAGGAAATCGAACTTTTAACCAATCATTTTCACTTTCATCCGCTGGCAATTGAAGATTGCCTGGATGATTTTAATCAACGTCCCAAAATGGATTTTTATGAAGGCTACCAATTTCTTGTGATTCATGCTTTAAGGGAGAAGGTATTTAAAGCAGTGGAATTGGATATGTTTGTCGGTGAAAAATGGATAGTAAGTTTTCATAAGGAAGATATGCTTGAACTGGAAAAGGTATGGGAAGAAATTGCCGGTAATAAAATGTTGAAGCAAAGTCCCTTTTTCTTGATGCATAGGATAATTGACAGGATCGTCGATGAATTCTTCCCGCCTGTTTATAAAATTGAAAGCGAATTGGCTAGCATTGAGGAAAATACTGAAAATGACACGATTAACGAATTGATGGATCAGCTTTTCGATTTACGTACAGATATGTCCAGGCTCCGTCGGACCATATTGCCGATGCGTGATTTATTGTACAGAATGATTTCATCGGAACGTCTGAATTACTTGAAAGATCAGCATCTATATTTTAATGATGTGTACGATCATCTTCTTAAATTGACTGAAATGCTTGAATCGTATCGAGATTTTTCGTCCGATATCCGTGATAGCTATTTGTCTGTGAACTCTAATAATATGAATTCAACGATGATGACATTGACTGTCATCACTACCATTTTCATGCCGCTGACCTTCATAGTGGGCGTATATGGGATGAATTTTGAATATATGCCGGAATTAAATTGGCATTATGGCTATTTCCTCATTCTTGGAACGATGGGCGGTATTGCCTTGATGATGTTTTTATTCTTTGTAAAAAAAGGTTGGCTCAATCCAAAGAAAAGGTCGCGAAATAGATAAGAATCAGTTGAGAAATTGGTGAGTATGCATTATTTTGTTTGCGCGGCGGAGGTTTATATCGAAGTGATAGGCTTACGAACGATATGGTGGCGGAATGACAGTGGTGAAAATGAGCTTGGAATAAGGGGGACTCAGATGGGTCCCTTTTTTGTTTGGGCTTTAATAAAAGCTCTTTTCGTAAAGATTGATGTTTTTAAAACGAAACTATTTAAGGTTGATTGGAGCAGAAGTGCGAGACTCCTGCGGGAGCAGCGGGACAGGTGAGACCCCACAGGCGTTTACGCCGAGGAGGCTCACCGCCCGCCCCGCGGAAAGCGAGCATCTGGAGGGGAAATCAACCACAACTCACTACCTGGTAAATAGCAACAAAGTATGTGAAAACAGCCTTAATAAATGATCACTTCTGGATTTTTTTTATCCATGCTCTAAACAAAAGAAATATTTAACCGAATTATTAGGTATGAGTTCATTGATGAAACCATGATATTTTTCCTAGCGGTTTAATGATTTATGGAATTTTGAAATGAAAAAGCAGAAGGGCGGGATGAAACCGTGGAAGCAAATAAAGGAATATTACTGGAAAGTGGAACGAATGAGCTTGAGATAGTGGAATTCGGTCTCGGAAAGAATAAATTCGGCATTAACGTAATTAAGGTTAAGGAAATCATCAATCCTGTCCCCATCACGCTTGTCCCTCATTCCCATCCAAATGTGGAGGGGATCATAGAGCTTCGCGGAGAAGTACTGCCAGTTGTGAATGTCGCGGATGCTTTAGGGTTTCCGCCATCTGAATCTCCTGAGCAGGATAAATTCATAGTGGCTGAATTCAATCAGCAAAAAGTGGTTTTCCATGTCCATACCGTAACACAGATCCACCGTATTTCCTGGTCCCAAATCGAAAAGCCTTCGGATATGTATCAGGGCCTTGAAAGTCAGATTATCGGAGTAATAAAATTAAATAGTGAAATGTTACTGTTACTCGATTTTGAAAAAATAGTGGTCGAAATCAATCCAGAATCAGGAATAAACATCCAACAGGTAAAAAAGCTTGGTATCCGGCAAAATTCTGACAAGAGAATCCTGATTGCTGAAGATTCACCATTACTGAGAAAGCTGCTGTTCGATACATTGTCAGAAGCAGGATTCAAGTACTTGGAGTTTTATGAGAATGGACTTGATGCAATTAATTATCTTGAGAATTTGATTGAATCAGGCAAAGTGGTTGAAGATGAAGTGCAACTGGTGATCACCGATATTGAGATGCCTCAGATGGATGGGCATCATTTGACTAAAAGAATAAAGGAAAACGGGGAACTCGCTGGACTGCCGGTGATTATTTTCTCTTCTTTGATTACTGACAGCCTGCGTCATAAAGGTCAAGTCGTAGGGGCTGACGCGCAAATCAGCAAGCCTGAAATTGCAGAGCTTATAAAGTTGATAGACAGATTGGTATTATGAATGTGAAAAAGGGCCGATGAGGCATTACCTCACGGCCCTTTTGATTTATCAATGATCAATACTTGGAACCTTTTCCTAAAAAGGAGGATGGGAATGGATTGTGAAAAGGTTGCTTGACCGACTTGCGCCCGTGAGCCCTTTTCTCGGTATTGGTTGTGTTCGGTTGTTTTTCACCTGCTTGTCCAACGTAAGATTGCAGGATCTGTTTGGCCTTTGATAATGACAAGGCGGCTTTAGGGTTCCGTATGGAGGCTGCCCGGCTGCCGAGGTGGGGTAGTTTTTTCAAATCTTCCTTAGTGGGAGGTAAATGAAAAACATATGATCCGCATTCGACAATGACGTCGGATTGCTGTGCTGCAAAGCGAGGGTTATCAGAGAAA
Organism: Peribacillus sp. YIM B13477; assembly: GCF_042787955.1. Lineage (NCBI taxonomy): Bacteria > Bacillati > Bacillota > Bacilli > Caryophanales > Bacillaceae > Peribacillus > Peribacillus sp. YIM B13477. The sequence goes on along the minus strand of NZ_JBHZPD010000002.1, from coordinate 274,174 downwards.
TGAAGTCCAATCTTCTTCGCTTTTCCTTCTTGCATAAGCTTGCTTAATGCGAGCCGTTTTAAATTATATAAATTCTTTGGCTCCAATGCAGTCTTTGCATGTTTATTGACAATAAACACGGCTTGGGCAAGGGAGTTTATCGAAAACTCATCCCTTTCAGAATGTCCTTTCGTTTGGTTCATTAGTGGAAACTCCTTTTCTTAATAAGGTTAGAAGGACGTTACATACAGACTTCCTTCAGGAAAAACCTGTTTTATATATTGGTTGAAATAGGGACGTATGTGCAACTAGGCAGAAAATAGTGAAAAAATTAAGCATGTACATCTCTAGGGTATGACCATCATTTCCCAACACTTTACCATCTATTCATTTTCATATTATACCACTTCAAAATATATAGGGAAGTAAAATTCAATCCGACTCCCTTTTGGTCCAAGAAAAAGAAGGCGTTTATGTCGCCTTCTGTCCAACTCTTATTGAGTGTAGATATTGATATTTTCAGATACCCCAGCCTGTGCGCCAAATTGTTGTTGCTGGTAACCCTGAAAGCCTTGATAGGGAGGGTACGCTGGATAAGCAGGGTAAGGAGGGTAGGCGGGCGGGTATGGAGGAGGATATGGAGGATAGACAGGTGGACGGTTATTGAATAGCAACGGTCCAATTGCCAATCCTGCAACAAAAGCTACAGGAGCCAATAGCGGAAAGAAAGGAAAGAAGCGCTCGTCATTCCAATATTCAGGTCCATATTCATTCCCATATGCATTTCTGTAATCGTTCTGCAGCATTATGGTCTGTGGATAGTGGTAGTAAGGTAAATACTGTGTTTGCATAATTAGCCTCCTTTTCTCAAATTCTTTACATAGTATGGATTTTTTAAAGAAAAGAGCCTGTTTCATCTTAATCTGTTATAATGAAGCTACTTATGATAAAAATTTGGGGTGACCTGGATGGAACGGTTTAAAAGCATTTTTGCAGTCGGTTTTGGAGGAGCGGCTGGAGCGATATTGCGTTATTGCGTAATCTTGTCTGCCGGCCATTCTTTCTTCCCGCTTGGAACCCTCTTAATAAATATAGTAGGCAGCTTTTTACTTGGAATGATAAATGGGTATTTCGCCTCAAAAAAGAAATCGTTTGTTTTTTTTGCGCTGGGCAGCGGGTTTTGCGGCGGTTTTACCACGATGTCCACATTTTCTCAAGAAGTGGTGAATCTCCTGCAGACTTCTCTGCCATTGGCGGGAATGTATCTTGGAGCCACGCTTTTATTTGGTTTGGCCGCTGGTTTCCTTGGACTGGGCCTGTTTGAAAAACGGAGAGGTGAGACTCTTTGATTGAGGTTCTTTCAGTTTTTATAGGAGGCTTTTTTGGGGCAGCTTCTAGATATGTCTTCCAGATTATTTTTAATAGGCTATTGCCAGCCGTCTCGATACCCGTTAGCATTTTACTGATTAATCTTATAGGATCCTTTGGGCTGGGAATGGTGTTGCCACAGAAAGAAAGCTGGGCTTTATCATTGCAGGTTTTTCTGACGATAGGTTTCCTTGGCGCCTTTACGACCTTTTCAACATTCAGTATGGAAACACTTGAACTTATAAGAAAACACCGTTATATAGATTGCCTTATCTATATAACGGTGTCTGTTTTAGGTTGTATCGGCACTTTCCTATGTGGCTATTTAAGTATGGTATAACCTTTATGGCAATTACCATGGGTACTGGTAAAAAAAACCTGGTTTTCTCAGATATACATCTAATGCTATAATTCATAGGAGTCGATTACAAATGATTCATGGCTACAAGTTGTTTTATCCGCACAGGTTTTGTTAATAAGTGCGGCGGTTTTCCCCTGTGTTCTTTTTCTATCATCTTTCGGCTTGGAATTCGTAAACAGTTAACTCCGGACGTGAAAGAAAACGGTAGGGGAGACGGGTAGTGCCAAGGCCTCTATTAACATGTAACGTTAATGAATCGATTTCATACGTGCCTTCCCGGTACTTTTCAGCGTATGGGGGAGTTACCAGGGCACCGGCGAAGGGAATTTGCACTTGACCTCCATGACTGTGTCCGCTTATTTGATACTGGATGTCGTAAGTCCTTGATATGTCGGCAAGGTCAGGGGCATGTGAAAGCATGATGGTGAACACTTCCTTCGGGATGCCGAAAAGGGCCTTTTCAAAATCCGGCTTTCCTAGCATGGCATCATCAACACCGGCAATGATTATTTCTTCAGCCGTTAATAAGGTTATCTTAGCTGAGGTATTTTGCAACATGGTAAAATGGGATTTTTCCATGATATCGCTGTAAATTTCTGAGCCATATCCCCCATGATCATGGTTACCGTAGATGCTGAATTTTCCAAGCGGCGCTTTGAGCTGATTCAAAACGAGAGGGATTTTTTTGTGAGCCTTGTATTTATTAGGCTGGTCCATTAAATCTCCAGTAAATAAAATAACATCAGGGTCCAGTTCGTTAATCTTATTGACAATTGCTTGTAAATCCTTAAGCTGAAATTGAAAGCCTAAATGCGTATCGCTGAATTGGACCATTTTCATGCCATGAAAACCTTTTGGGATAAGCGGATTGCTGATGATTTTATGCTTGGTTTCCAACCATTTCGGTTCCAAATTATGGGCATAAAAGTTTCCGCCAATACCTAAACCGGTTAAGGTAGCCAAAGTACCAAGACTTTTCTTTAAGAATGTTCTTCTGGAAATGGGTTTATTCAAATTAATCAACCTATCTAATATAAAAATGTTACTTCCTCATACTAACAAACAATATACATAAATTGAAGAAAATATCTTCTATAAGCTTATGAAAAACATGTAAACTGGGGTTTGATGAAACCGTATCCGGTTTGAAATTGAACATCTATACGGAGGTAACATGATGACCGAACCAATGTTTATTACACTGATTATACTTCTATGCGCGATTGCGCTTTTTATACAAGGAAAATTTCGAGCAGATTTAATTGCACTTAGTGCGCTATCCATTCTTGGGTTACTGGGGATTCTATCATTGGATGAACTAGTGGCCGGTTTTGCGAATCAAGTGGTCATCATGCTGGCTGGGCTATTTATAGTCGGTGCCGGCCTGTTAAATACAGGAATCGTGGAAAAGGCAGGAAATAAGTTGTTGGGTTTATGTGGGGGCAGTGAATGGAAATCGCTGCTTATCGTCATGCTGACAGCAGGAATATTAAGTGCTTTTTTAAGCGGAACTGGAATTGTTTCCATACTGCTACCGCTCGTCATGAGTATGGCCTTACAACAAAAAACAAGTCCGACAAGGTATTTATTGCCCCTTGCCTATGCAAGCAGTATTGGAGGGCTATTAACACTTACGGGTACTCCCTCCAATATGATCGTCGCTGATGTATTACGGCAAAATGGAATAGGGAATTTATCATTTTTTGACTTTACACCTGTGGGCTTAGTCGCCTTTGCAGCAGGGTTATTCTTCATGTTGACACTCGGACGCCTGTTGCTTCCCGAGAAGACCATTGCAGCGAACAATAGTGTAAAGGGACTGTCGGCAGGGGAGCTTGCCGGCATGTACAAAGTATATGACCGATTGCATTATCTGCATATACCCGCTACTTCCGATATTGTTGGGGAAAGGCTGTCGGACCTCCAGCTCCCTATTCAGTATGAATTGACTTTAATTGAAATCCAGCGGAAGCCAAAGGATAAGCAACTGCCGCTGTTGCAAAGGCAGCAGACGATTTCAGCCAGGGCGGATGAGGTTCTTCACCCTGAAGATATCATTTTGGTGTTTGGAGAAGAAGAGGCAGTTGAGAGATTGGCACTTAACTTTGAACTGGAATTTAAACATTTTAATACCGAACAAATAAAGAAACATTTTCTTAGCAGTAGATTTGGATTGACGGAAATATTGATCGTCCCGAACTCGGATTATGAAAATCAAACTTTAATAGATGTCCATTTTCGTGAGAAATACCAATGTAATGTACTGGCAATCAATCGGAATGGCGAATATATTCAAGCGGATGTCGGAACGGAACGCCTGAAACCGGGGGATGCAATCCTGATACATGGAGAATGGGAGAACATTGAAAGGATTTCCTCGGATTTGCAGGATGTCATCGTTATTGGGAGTACATCGGAAGATGGCTCTCCGGTGAATTCCAAGGGCAAAGCGTGGATTGCCTTGGGAATCACTGCTTTGATGGTCATTCTTTTATCGATGGAATCCGTCCCTGCTGTACTGTCGGTATTGACGGCTGCATTGTTGATGGTGGTTACTGGCTGTGTCCGTTCGATGGAGGATGCTTACCAAAAGATTAACTGGGAACCTGTGCTATTGATAGCTGCCATGTTCGGAATTACGGCTGCATTGGATAATACGGGTGGAGTGAGAATGATAAGTGATTGGCTGGCCGTTTTATTCAGTAATATCGGAGCACACGGCATTTTAGCGGTCTTTTACCTCCTGACACTGATCCTGAGCCAATTCATCCCGTATGGAGCCGCGACGGTTATCATGACGCCCATCGCCCTGACATCTGCGGTTAATCAAGGAATCGATCCACTTCCTGTGTTTCTATGCCTTGCCGTTGCTGGCAGCTTGGCGTTATCCACTCCAAGGGTTGCCACTACCAACGCGCTTGTCATGACGGCAGGTGATTACAAGCATAAAGATTTTATCATGATCGGGATATCCATACAGATTTTCATTGGCGTTATCATGGTGATCACGATACCATGGTTCTTCCCTTTCTGATAAGTCAAAAGGCATTGTCCGTTTATGGGCAATGCCTTCTGTTTCTTTAAATTAATCGCAGCGAAAGTAAGCATCGCAGCAATCGACAATTTTTTAAGTCCCCTTAAAGTATTCAATGCATACCATGCTTTTCTTTTGCATCTGCGGATACAAGCTCAATCGTTTCTTTACGTTAGCATATATAGGTTTTATATCTTGATGATGACACAGATATGCATCCTGTCATATCTAGTTTTATTAATTCTATTTAAAACCATGAAGACTTTAGGCAAAGGGTTCTATCAAAAGTTAAACAAAGTTGATTGGAGCGGGTGTTCGAGACTCCTGCGGGAAAAGCGAGGCCAGGGGAGACCCCGCAGGCGCAAAGACGCCGAGGAGGCTCCCGGACCGCCCGCGGAAAGCGAGTGCCTGGAGAGGAAATCAGCGTTCATTTACTAACCATAAAAAATGGTAGGCATTGTTCCGGACAATGCCTTTTCAATGTGTTTCTTTTCAAATGGATAGGATGAATGGGGAATTTTAGTGTATTGAAAAAAGAGTTATGCAGTAGGAATTAAAATTATTTATTATCAATGCAAGAAACTAATGGTATAATTTTGGCATATTGGTGTTTTCGTAATTAGGGGGAAGATGCATCATGGATACAGAAAAGATATTAAAGAATTTAGACAGGGTGACACCATTCTTTCAACCGATTTTCAGTGCAGATCAACATCAGGTAATCGGGTATGAAATTCTAGGGCGCTATGAGGAACAATCTGAATATAAAAGCCTTGGCCCATTTTTTCACGATTCTGCAGTGCCGGAAGAGTATAGGGTGGAAGTGGATAATTACGTACTTGAAATTGCCTTGGAGAGAATAAAAGACTATGGTGAAGATTTTCTTATCTTTATCAACAGAGATCCTAATTTGCTTATGCTGGATCATGGCGAAGAATTCATGGAGATTTTACACCGTCATTTTCAACCGGAGGAAATGCACCGGATCGTGTTGGAATTATCAGACACGATCAGTCCGGAAAACTTAGATCCTCTGCAGCATGTGCTTGCTTACTTTAAAACATATGGGATTAAGATAGCTTTAGATCATTTAGGACAAGATACGCAACTCGACCGAATCGCACAGATTTCTCCGAATATTTTAAAAGTTAACCTGGACCAGCTTCGCATCTCAGGTGGGGATGCCTATCAGGTCATCCTGTTTTCTTTAAGCATGCTAGCACGTAAAATCGGCGCCAACTTACTATTTGAGAACATTGAGTCCGAATACCAGCTTCGCTTTGCATGGAAGAATGGGGGACGATATTATCAAGGATATTTCTTGGCGAAACCGGAAGGGGAATTCATTAATAAAGATTTACTTCGTGAAAAATTCCATCAAGAATGCCAGTCCTTCATTTCTTTAGAGACCAAGAAGCTTGAAGCCGTTTATCAAAAGACTTTGCAATTCAACGAGAATATGCAAAACTTCTTAAAACAGCATAAGCGGGCCGGCTCCCATGAAGAGTTTCTCGGAGTTTTGGCGAAAAAATTGGATTCAATATGTTTTCGTCTATATATATGTGATGAAGAGGGGTATCAAAAATCCCCCAATATCCTCCATAAGGACGGGCAATGGATGGTCCAACCGAGTTATATGAATAAAAATTGGAGCTGGAGACCTTATTTCCTCGAAAATATTGTAAAGATGCGTAACGAGAAAAAAGGAAGGTTATCCGATTTATACAGTGATATTGAAACGGGGGAAACCATTCGGACCTTTTCCTATCCACTGAATAATAAGGAATATATTTTCTGTGATCTTTCTTATAGTTATTTATATGAAAATGAAGCACTATTATAAAAAACGATTCATGAATATAATCGCTTTAAATGTGTAACGATAAGCAGAAATGATGCGCTTGGAGGAGACATATTTTGAGCACTTACATCTGGATTCTAATCATAATCGTTACAGTCATGGCGTTATATCTGCTCTTTTATACTTATTCTGTAGCAAGGGCACAGAAAGTGAAAGCCAGTTATGATTCGACTATCGATGATTCAGTTAAGGAACATCCTTATTTAAAGAACCCGATATTCGTTTCTCTTTTTATTGGGACGATTTTGGTAGCCGGCTTTATTTTTTACTATGCTTTTCGATAGTTGTAAGAAGAAGATTTCAATTTCATGAAATCTTCTTTTTTATTTGTGAAAAATGGGCGATGGTTTCAAGGTCTAACGGAGAATGTGATTTTGTAGTTTGGCTTTGATCTGGACGGGTATTGAAAGACAAAGGCAAAAAATCCGAATCATTAGGAGAAATTCTATAACGAGGAGATGATTGTAATGAGTAAATATTTAGTTGCATGTCTTGCCAGCGTCCTTTTACTTTTAAGTGGGGGGGTCACTGCTTCAGCGGAGGGCTTACATAGAGAGGAAGTACTATCTTTAATACATGATGCCATGGAGAATCAGGTTTCGATCAGTGAGGAAGTACGTTCCAAGGAAGCGATTGAAGGGAAGTTGGAAAAACATTTCACTGGTGATTTCATCGAGAAGTTCGTCCAAGCGAATGTAGTGAAAGTCGATGGCGGTTATACCGCATTTGGTTCAGATTTCGCTCCGTATTATATCCCTTTCTTCAGTTACGATAAGAATACGGAAATTGTATATGGGAAAAAAGGTGATGTCATTTATGTTCGGGAAGAATTCCAGGACAATGGGGACGGACCTGTATCGATGGAAAAACATGTAGAAGCAGTTACTTTGAAAAAGGAAAATGGCGCTTGGAAGGTAAAGGATGTAAAGTATGAAAACAGAAAATAGAATTGGGGATTTTAAAGGAAGCTGAAATGAAAAAGTCTAGAGAAGGCCACAGCCTTCTCTAGACTTTTTATTATATATTCAATTCCTTTTTTATTTCGTCCAATTCAAAACCAATAATGGCTTTCCCATCGATGACGACCGTTGGTGTGGAATAAGCCCCATATTTATTGGTTAGTTCTTTACGTGCATGCCCATCTGCTTTAATATCTTTTTCTTTGTATACTATATTATTATCATCAAAGAACATTTTCATGATTTTGCAGGGAGGGCAATCAGGTTGGGTATAGAGTGTAACGTCTTTCATTTCATTCCTCCATATATGCTTTAGTAAGGTACTTTTTCATTATAGAGAATGCCAAGACATTTGAATAGGGATAAACCTCAAGGATCGTTTTACCGATCTTTCTCCTGTTTTACAAGATAGTCTATCAATCCCATGGAACAAACGTTCAAGTCCATGGCAATGATTTCAAAAACTGGATGATCAGCAGTGATTCCTTTTTCGCCTAAATGAACAGCGACTTCCGTGAAAATATTTTTACTGGTTGCTGTCACTTGATCCTCGAAGCTAGCATATTCCCTATATGCCGATTTGGCAGTCTCCACAAATTTAGGCAGCCAGTAATGAAGTTGTTTATATACTTCCTTAGGGTTTTCCGATACGCCGTAATGGCCAAAATATATACGTTCGACGCCAATGCTTTCATACAATTCCGCTGCAGCAAGCATCGCGTCGGGATTAAATTGGTTTGGCGATGTGGACGGTAAGTAAAATTCCAAACCTTCTTCATCGAGTTCACGATAAAAGATGCCTACGGTGTCACCTGAAAACATCCCTTTTGAAACCGAATCGTATATGCTTAAATGATGGTTCGCGTGTCCTGGCGTGTCATAAAAGGTCAACGTGGAAGTATCACTTAATTTTAGGGATTCCCTATCTTGTTTAATCAGCATTTTTTTAAAAGGTATGGGTAATATCGGATCGAAAAGCTTGTTGAATTCTTCACCATAGACTGCTTTAGCCCCAGCGATCAAACGAGTTGGATCTTCTAGATGCCTTGCTCCTTTTGGGTGGACGATCACTTTGGCATTCGGACAATGCTGTAAAAAAAGTCCAGCTCCACCTGCATGGTCCAAATGAATATGGGTAAGAATGATATATGTAATATCTTCGAGGGCGATTCCCAAATGTTCGAGCCCCTTCATTAAGTGGGGGATGGAAGGGCTGGCGGAAGTTTCGACTAAGGTGATGTCCTCATCGGCAATTACATATGTTCCTGTACGATTTCTTCTATCCAAATCAAAACCATCAATTAATGAAATTCGAAAACCAAGCTCACTAATGTTTTGCAACAGAATCTACCCCCAGAAAATTTTTCATGTACAAAATCCATTCCTTATTTTATTCTGTTAATAGTGCCATGTAAAGAATGAAGTTTTAAATTATTCTGAATTTATTTCCGCGTGGCTACTGGATAGAAAAGTATGGTATAGTGAAACCTATCGAAAAGGTTTTATTCAGAAAGGAGAGGGAGTATGTCTCAATTACAGGGCATCCTTACCAGATTGAAAAGTCTTCAAGAGCAAGCGAAGGAATCTGAATCTGCTCAACGTTTTTTTGAAATAGATGGTGTGAAAAAGTGCCAGGTTACATATTTCAGCAAAACAGAAATGTTCGAGCTTGAAGTATACAGTGATAAAGGGAAATCATCAAAATATCAATTTGATAATATTGATATGATTACCATTGAAATCTTTGATCTTCTTCAATCTTAAAAAAACACAAAAAGCCGCCTTCCATTGGAAGCGGCTTTTTTATTGTGAAAAACCGGTCAATTTTTACTGAATGAAGTAGTTATTTTTACGACATCTTATTAGTTGGAGGGATGTAAATGAAAAATCCGATGGTAATATGCCCGGAATGCGGCGAGGAAAGGGAAATGGAAAATGTATTAACGGCGCAATCCAACCAAAATGTGATTTATCAATGCCCGGAATGCGGTTTTAAACAGGTTAACATCAAAACTAGTAAGGGCTAAGGGTCTCTCGCGAATCCCGCCAATTGGGATTTTATTGGTCTAGGAATGAGCCTTTTCTGCTTACATATGTTAAACTATAGAAAGAGCTGTATATAAAAACATATGGTAAGGGGTTTTAACATGATCGGTACTCATGATGGGGATTTATTGGAATCCAGCGTTAAAGACTTAATGATTTCTTCTGAACGCGTGGCCCACGTGCAGGTAACCAATAACTTAGAACATGCACTATTGGTATTAACAAAGAGCGGTTATACGGCCATTCCTGTGTTAGATCCGATGTATAAACTGCATGGTTTAATTAGCACACCAGTCATTCTCGATTCAATCTTGGGACTGGAACGAATTGAATTTGATAATCTTGAGCATAAAAAAGTTTCCGAAATAATGAATATAGAAATACCTCGCCTGCATATTGAAGATACATTGACCAAGGGTGTGGAATTGTTGATTGATCATCCGTTTGTCTGTGTGGAGAATGACGAACATGTATTTGAAGGCATCTTAACAAGAAGGGCAATCTTGAAAAAAGTATTTAAACAAAATACACCTGATAAATAAGCAAGGCATAAAATGACGGTTAACCCCAAGACTCGCCAGTTGGCGAGTTTTCTTGTTTTTTTACATATTTGATCCAGTTAGTGGTGAAGGCTATTAACAGGTAGGATCTATTAGGAGAGGATGCAAAAATTGGGCCATGCAATGGATAGTGCAAACGTGCAGAATAAAAAATTGAAACGTCCCTTCATATTGGCTGCCATCATGTTAGCGATGTTTATGAATGCTATTGAAGGAACGATCGTTTCGACGGCAATGCCGGCCATTGTAAGTGATTTAGGTGGTTTTTCACTATACAGCTGGGTGTTTTCAGGCTATTTGTTAATGAACGCCGTAACAGTTTTAATCTACGGAAAGCTATCGGACATACTCGGGAGAAAACCCGTCTTATTATTTGGAATCGTTGTCTTTTTAATCGGCTCCCTTCTTTGCGGCTTTTCCAATTCAATGACGGAACTCATCATTTATCGCTTTGTACAAGGTTTTGGGGCGGGAGCTGTAGCACCTGTAGCCTCGACAATTATTGGTGATATCTATAAAAATGAAGAGAGGGCACGCGTTCAAGGGTATCTTTCGAGCGTTTGGGGCATTTCAGCGGTAATGGGACCAGCATTGGGCGGCTTGCTCGTTGAATCCCTGACTTGGAAACTTGTCTTTTGGGTCAATATTCCTTTGGGCGTACTATCTTTTATTGGAATTTGGTTATTCCTTCATGAAAATATCGAAAAGAAAAAACGTGATATCGATTACCTAGGTGCAACGCTATTGACATTGTCCATATCAACTCTTATGGTGCTGCTCGTAGAAGGAGGGGTGAAATGGTCATGGACTTCAGCTCCTGTCATATCCTTGGCATTAGTGGCCATCATCACCTTTATCCTATTCATTCTTCAGGAAAAGAAAGCAGCCGAACCGATGATGCCATTTGAAATCTGGCAGGAGCGTTCCATTCTGATTGCGAACCTAGTATCCTTGACGACAGGGGTGATGATGATTGGATTATCAAGTTTCCTCCCCACATTCGTTCAGGGCGTGATGGAGCGCTCGCCTACGGTAGCTGGTTTTACATTGACAGCCATGTCAATTGGCTGGCCAATCGCATCTATGGTGTCAGGCAAGTTATTGTTGAAAATAGGATTTAAATCAACCTCCCTTCTTGGAGGGGGCTCATTGATCCTTGGGAGTCTGATCCTAGTATGGATGAAGCCGGAAGCTGGGCCCATTATTGCCGCAATGGGATCCTTCTTTGTCGGTGTAGGCATGGGCTTGACTTCTACTTCATTCATTGTCGTCATTCAAAAAAACGTCAGCTGGGAACGAAGGGGCATTGCGACGGCTTCCAATATGTTCATGCGTAATTTAGGAAATACTGTAGGTGCTGCATTACTTGGAGGAATCATGAATATGAGACTTCACGCTTATCTGAATGAGCATGCGCCGGCCGGATCGGGAGTGACGATAGATACGGCAAATAAATTGTTGAACAGTGAAGAACGCACGTCGCTTCCTGAAAATGTGGTAAATGTTTTACAGGAAGGACTTACATTGTCTTTACAGACGATTTATCTCATTGTTCTAGTCTTCTCTGTAATCAGCTTCCTGTTTCTAACGAGACTAAGAAAGAATAAGGAAGAATAAGAAGGCATAGGAAAAAGGCAGACTCGTTAATGTAGTTTGCCTTTGTTTTAAGGAAATGCAACTCTGATGACCAATTGAATCAATAATGCGATCGTGACCGAATGTAAAATGAATCTCAACTGTCAAGTGGAGATTTTTTGAGCCACACGCAAGGCCAGCCGTGATCCGATCAGGGAACCGAGCGTGTAATAAATGGCAATCCCCCATGCAATGTTACCGGCCCATGAAATAGGTAATGAATGCAGCTGTACAGCTAATGAAAGTTTGGAATCTAGTAAAGGCCAGGGATTGAAGGTAGGTGGCGCCATTTCTTAAAAAGGGTCCCGGTCCGAACATTCCGTCATAGACACTGATTCCGAATAGGGATGGATAAACTTTTTTTGGGAGATGCCAATCCGATTCATCGGAAGGTTGTGCTTTTTTGATGAAATTCATGATCAAAGCGACAGTCAAAAGGCAGATGGCTAACAAATTCATTGCCTTCTCGGAGAATGAATTAGCAAGCAGACCGCGCATAAGCCACCAAAAAGGGCAAATGGGATTAACTGGAGGGCATCCTTCAATTTTAGCTGCTTTTTCTTGAGTAAAATATAAAAGCTAGAAAAAGAAGAAAACATATTGGGAAATTTGACTGATCCAATAACCTGGTGAATGGGTAGACCTAACAAAAGAAGGGACGGCATGCCGATGAGGCCGCCGCTCCCGGCCAATGTCCCGACAAAGGATGCTGCAAAACTGATGGCAAACAATAAAATGATCGTCAAAGGATATTCACTCCGTTCCTTTTCTCTTGTATTATAAGCGGACTTTGTTGATAATAAAATTTAAATAAATTAAATCAGCATGATAAGAATTAATTATCAAGAGGTTGGTGTGTATGTCATTTTCAGAATTTCATTTATTATCAGTGCTTGCTCAGGAAATGAATATGAGAAAAGCAGCTGAGCGGTTGTTCGTTTCCCAGCCGGCTTTATCCCAGCGTTTACAATCAATAGAAAAGGATTGGGGCTCGAAACTGTTTCTGCGTTCACAAAAAGGGCTGTCACTGACGCCTGCAGGTGAAGCGGTAATTCGTTTGGCCAATGAGGTTATAGAAAAAGAAGAGAAGGTCAGGGAAAGTATTCAAGCCATGGACCATGAAGTATATGGCACTTTGAAAATAGCCTGTGCCTCGATTGTCGGTCAAAATTGGCTGCCGCAAGTATTGAAAAAGTTCGTCCGAAAATATCCGTATGCAAAAATTTCCTTGATCACTGGCTGGAGCAGTGAGATTTTAAAGTCTTTGTATGAAGGGCAAGTGCATATTGGCATCATAAGGGGAGCACCGGATTGGAAAGGCGTAAAACAGCATTTATTCACGGATATGCTGTATTTGGTGGATACTGAAATGAAGGAACTGAATCAAGTGTTCGAAACGGACCGTCCATTCATTCAGTTTAAAAGCGATTCGAATTATTATCAGGAAATCCAAGATTGGTGGCATCGGCAATTTCAAACGACACCAAAAAACACCATAGTCGTTGATCAAATCGAAACATGCAAACAAATGGTGTTTAATGGTATTGGATATGCGATCCTGCCAGCCATCACTTTACATGATAAAGATACGAATGTATTTAAAATCCCTCTATTGGATGGGCATAACCACTCAATCGAACGTGATACATGGCTTTGCGGCTATGAATCTGCCTTCCAGTTGAAGCAAGTCCAGGCATTCACGGAAGTGGTTAAAGAGCATATTCGCGACCAAGGAATGTTATAGGTCCGCTGACGAAAATGTCAATAGGGCAGAATAATATATATGAGTGACATTCAACTTGTCTTGCCGGCTGTTGTCTGGTAAATTTAAAACGAGTAATGATACATATTTAGGAGGTTTACCCGGAATGAATAAAATGGATGCAAACGAAATTATTTCTTTTATCTCGAATAGTAAAAAATCCACACCTGTAAAGGTATATGTCAAAGGCGATTTAGAAGGCCTGGATTTTGGTCCAGCTTCTAAAACTTTCATAACAGGAAATACAGGGGTTGTATTCGGTGAGTGGTCTGAAATCGAAGAAGCGATCAATGCAGCAGGAACAAAAATCGAGGATTATGTAGTTGAAAATGATCGTCGTAACTCTGCCATTCCTTTATTGGATCTAAAAGGAATCAAAGCCCGTATCGAGCCAGGCGCAATAATCCGTGACCAAGTTTCCATTGGAGATAACGCAGTCATCATGATGGGTGCATCAATCAATATTGGATCTGTCATCGGTGAAGGTACAATGATCGACATGAACGCAATACTGGGCGGACGTGCAACAGTGGGCAAAAACTGTCACGTGGGTGCTGGTGCCGTTTTAGCAGGTGTCATCGAGCCGCCTTCCGCACAGCCGGTCATTTTGGAAGATGATGTATTGATCGGAGCCAATGCGGTCGTACTGGAAGGTGTCAAAATCGGAGAAGGTTCCGTTGTCGCTGCTGGTGCCGTCGTAACGAAAGACGTTCCTCCATATTCCGTGGCTGCTGGTATCCCGGCGAGGGTCATTAAACAAATTGACGAAAAAACAAAATCAAAAACAGAAATCATGCAAGAACTTCGTCAACTTTAATTTCTTTAGTGAATATTGCCTGAAGCGTGGATAACTATATCCACGCTTTCTGTATAGGGAGGGAATAATGTGAAAATAAACCCTTTTGCCAAGATCCGGCGTGATCTGCATCAAATACCGGAGATAGGGTTCAAAGAATTCAAGACGCAGCAATACCTACTGAATTACATAACGAATCTGGCCCAGGAGCGAATGGAAATAGAAACATGGCGAACTGGGATATTCGTGAAAGTGAAGGGAATGAACCCGCGAAAAACCATTGGCTACAGGGCTGATATAGACGGTTTGCCGATAAAAGAGGAAACCGGATTGCCGTTTGCATCCAACCACGAGGAATATATGCATGCCTGCGGTCATGATTTTCATATGAGCATAAGTTTGGGATTATTGACATATTTCACGGAAAATCCGATCGATGATGACTTGCTATTCATCTTCCAGCCTGCAGAAGAGGGTCCTGGCGGAGCTGAACCAATGCTTAAATCGGAAACGATGAAAAAATGGAAGCCTGATATGATCCTTGCTTTACATATTGCTCCGGAGTATCCAGTTGGGACGATTGCCGTTAAAGAAGGGCTTCTATTTGCCAATACATCTGAATTATTCATCGATTTGAGGGGGAAAGGAGGACATGCAGCCTATCCGCACGAAACAAATGATATGGTCATTGCGGCCTGCTCGCTTGTAGGGCAACTTCAAACAATCGTTTCCAGGAATGTCAATCCGCTAGATTCAGCTGTCATTACAGTTGGGAAGATTACTGGAGGCACCGTTCAAAACATTATTGCGGAGACAGCGCGGTTAGAGGGCACAATACGCACTCTTAACCCCGAATCGATGGTAAAGGTCAAGTCTAGGATAAAAGCGCTTGTGGATGGTATACAAGTAGGATATGAGTGCTTGGCTGAAATCGACTATGGCGCGATGTATCATCAGGTATATAATGAAGAGCGGTTGACCCGGGAGTTCATGGATTTCACAGAGAAGTCAACTGCTGTTCATTTGCATGAATGTACTGAAGCAATGACTGGCGAAGATTTTGGTTATATGTTAAAGGAGATTCCAGGATTCATGTTCTGGCTGGGGGTTTCATCGGAATACGGATTGCATCACGCCAAGTTAAGCCCAGACGAAAAAGCCATTGAACTCGCGATCGATCACTTAACGGATTATATAACGTTTAAAGGAAGCGAAGCATAAAAATGATTTTCAGTGCAGAACATGCTCTAAAGAAAGAACGAATGACGTTGGAGGGCTTATTGTGAAAAAAGAATTTGCGGTGATTGGACTTGGCCGTTTTGGCGGCAGCATAGTCAAGACATTAGCTGAAGAAGGATTAGGGGTTCTGGCTATCGATGCCGACGAAGATCGAGTGAATGAATTTGCCAGAATAGCTTCACATGCCGTAGTAGGGGATACGACAGATGAAAATGTACTAAGGAATATAGGGATTCGAAATTTTGATCACGTCATTGTAGCGATTGGCGAGAATATTCAAGCCAGTATATTGACGACTCTCATGCTTAAGGAATTGGGTGTCGGAAATGTTACGGTTAAAGCGCAAAATGATTATCACGAGAAGGTTCTTCGTAAAATCGGGGCAGACTTTGTCGTGCACCCCGAGCGGGATATGGGGAGAAGGATTGCCCATAATATCGTCTCCAATAATATTCTCGATTATTTGGAGCTTTCTGATGAACACTCCATCGTCGAAATTGTTGCAAGCCAAAAGATGAATGGAAACTCGATAATTGACCTTGATATCCGTGCCCACTATGGACTGAATATAGTCGCAATCAAAAGAGGGAACGAAATTAATGTTTCCCCACAGGCGAGCGATTTAATACATAAAGGTGATATATTGATCGTCATCGGCGCGGATTCGGACATCAATCGCTTTGAAAAAAAAATTGTGGAATAAGTAAGCGTCCTGCTAAAATCGAGCAGCGCTTTTTGTTTTTGGATCTTAAGGAGTTATAGAGAATAGCCTGCATTGACAATTTCTCAATTCCTTTTTTATTTTTGCGTACATGATAAACTTGTGTTTCCGGTACTTCGAAAGTGTGGAATCAACAAATACATGCTTCTTATCAGTTTACTTTCGGAAGCTTTCCATTTTTAAAACAAGAAAGACCGTGACAAAAGGAGTTCTATCTAACTTTTAAAACAAAATTGATTGGAGCGGGTATTCGAGATCCTGCGGGAGACGTGTAAGGGAGACTCCACAGGCTTCTAAGGCGTCGGGGAAAGTGAGTGCCTGGAGTGGAATTCAAGGTGGGGGATTTACAAACCTGAACAAAAAAAGCCCAGCCAAATGATGGCTGGGCTTCTATTATTTATTGCACTTCCATGATGATCGGCAGGATCATCGGACGGCGTTTCGTTTTTTCATATAGGAATGGAGATAGAGTGTCTGTAATTTCATTTTTGATTTCAGACCATTGAGTAGTTTTGCGATCCATCACCTTATTTAAATGCTTTGTGATCAAGGATTGAGCATCGCTGATAAGGTCTCCTGATTCTCTCATATAAACAAATCCGCGTGAGATGATGTCAGGGCCGGATGCAATTTTGAATTCCTTCATATTGATGCTGACAACAACAACGACAAGGCCTTCCTCGGAAAGAATCCGACGATCACGGAGAACGATATTACCGATATCCCCAATGCCGCTTCCATCGATATAAACCGAACCTGAAGGGATTTTACCAGCGATTTGAGCTGTGTTCTCACTTAAGGAAAGAACTTCACCATTATCCATGATAAAGCAATTTTCTTCCGGAACGCCGCAATCGACTGCATGGCGGGCATGCAGTTTTTGCATACGGTATTCACCGTGGATTGGCATGAAGAATTTTGGTTTTATCAAACGGAGCATAAGCTTTTGTTCCTGCTGTCCGCCATGTCCTGAAGTATGAATGTCATTCAGAGGACCTGAAATGACGTCTGCTCCTGCACGATATAATTGATTGATCGTTCTGGAAACACTGATTGTGTTACCTGGGATGGGTGAAGATGAAAATACTACCGTATCACCAGGGATGATTTGAATTTGACGGTGAGTGCCGTTCGCTATGCGCGACAGTGCTGCCATTGGTTCACCTTGGCTGCCTGTACAAAGGATGGTTACTTTATTCGCAGGCATACGATTCAATTGCTGTACATCAATAAATGTATCTTTAGGCGCAACGATATAACCAAGATCTTGTCCGATTGATATGGCTGAATCCATGCTTCGGCCAAATACGGCTATTTTACGGCCGTTGGCCACGGCTGCTTCCACAACTTGCTGAAGGCGATGGATGTTCGATGCAAACGTTGCAAAAATAATCCTGCCGTCAACCTTGCGGAAAATGTCTTGAATGGTATCACCGACACGGCTTTCGGACATAGTAAAGTTCTGCACTTCACTATTTGTGCTATCCGAGAGTAAGCACAATACACCTTCTTTACCGATTTCAGCCATCTTGGTCAGGTTTGCAGGCTCACCCACTGGGGTGAAGTCGAATTTAAAATCACCAGTATGGACAATTTGTCCAGGTGGGGTTTTTACGACGATTCCATATGAGTCAGGGATACTGTGAGTTGTACGGAAGAAAGAGACGGACGTTTTCCGGAACTTGATCACTTCATCTTCACTGATTTCAATCATGGTTGTCTGGCGTAAAAGGCCGTGTTCTTCCAATTTATTACGAAGCAGTCCAAGTGCAAGCTTCCCGCCGTATACAGGGACATTCACTTTTCTAAGTAAATAAGGAATCCCGCCAATGTGGTCTTCATGACCATGGGTAATGAAGACACCTTTGATTTTATCTACATTTTTCTCTAAATAGCTGTAATCTGGAATCACATAGTCAATACCGAGGAGTTCATCTTCAGGAAATTTAATTCCAGCATCAATGATGATGATTTCATCTTGAAACTGAACAGCATATGTGTTCTTACCGATTTCGCCTAAACCGCCCAGGGCGAATACAGCTGTTTGATCGTTTTTTACGAATTTCATAAATTATAGCTCCAATACTTTGTAATCTTCATTTTGTTTTTCATATTCTAAATATGCTCCGGTTACGGGTAGTACGATTTCTACGTTATAAGGTTCTTTTTTTAATTTTAAACGAACGTCACGAACGGATTCACCTTCGACAAACATTGTTTTAGTATTCTCCCTGATGGGAACCTCTGATATGGTTACTTGATAGTATACCTTAAAAACCATTTTAATCTCTCCTCACTTGTTTGCATTGCTTTTTTCATTATATATAAAAACAACAATTTTTTCATGTTTTTCAACATCATGTAAAAATAAACCCAGCTCCGCCATAAAAACGGAAGGGGTTTGATGAATTAAATATACCAATGTCTAAAAGTATATAAAAAAATAGATGGCCGAATCTGGTATCAATCCAATTGTAGCTTCCTCTATCTTATATCCTATCCGTTTTTGCCATGTGTAAAACTTAAATCATGGGATCTTTTTTTTCGTAAACGATTTCTTTCTAAATTAATACAGTACAACTGTGTGCAGCGTTTCATGAAAACACAGCGACTCATATTTTGATTGAAATATGTATTCACCAGACCATATAAAAGCCAAGATAGAAAGAATGCCTAACAAGAACTTTACAACAAGGAAGAAGCCCTCCGCAAGTTTTTGAAGGGCTGTCCGAAAAAAATTCGCATATGGATGACGGCCAAGGCAGGAATGAGTGGCAAATCATGCGATAGATTTTTTTCTTAAAAGATCATTCCACTGTTTAACAAGCTTTTTACGAAGCTTTTTTAACATGGCGATCACGCTCCCTTAATTATTATTGTATAGGATTATTCAATAATGTAAATACGTCTTTACAGGTACATGGCCCATTTTTGAAAAAAAAGGCTCTTTCAAACAAGCAACTGGGATTTAAGAGGCAGAAGGATGGGAGAAGTGTAATCTGGAAAGCCTGAGTTGGTTTCTATTAAGAATAGTATATGCCCATTCTTGAATAAAAAACGTTACTTTGAGTTGGGGCCGATAGAGTTACTTGACTTATCTTGATGACAATTATTAAATGGTTACATATTAAAAAGGAAAAAATGAATGAATTGGAAGTGAATCGCAAGTGAAAATCGTATTTTTTGATATTGACGGAACATTGCTTGATCATGAAAAAAAGTTACCTGCTTCAACAAAAGAAGCCATTAAGCAACTGCAGGATAGCGGGGTTTTTGTAGCGATTGCCACAGGAAGGGCTCCGTTCATGTTCGAGTCTTTAAGGGAAGAGCTTGGCATCGATACATTCGTAAGTTTCAATGGACAATACGTTGTTTTTGAAGGGAAAGTCGTTTATAAAAACCCTTTGAGCATACCTGAGATAAAACGCCTTCATGAACATGCTGAAAAAAATGAAATACCGATCGTGTTCATGAATGAGGAGACAATGAAATCGAGTGTTCCACATCATAGCAGAATTGAAGAAGCATTGAGCAGCCTTAAGTTTCCCCACCCTGAACATGTGGCGGATTTTTATGAGGACCATGATATATACCAAGCCTTATTATTCTGTTCGGAAGCTGAAGAAGGGAACTTTGTTGGGAAATATGATGATTTTCACTTCATTAGATGGCATGAGTATTCGACGGATGTACTTCCATTCGGGGGTTCAAAGGCTGAAGGCATTAAAATATTAATGGAAAAAGTCGGGTTTGCTCTTGAGGATGTTTACGCCTTTGGAGATGGCTTAAACGATATAGAGATGTTAAAAGTAGCGGGATATGGCGTGGCTATGGGGAATGCCGGTCAGCTTGTGAAGCAAGAGGCCGACTTTGTAACGAAGGATGTCGATGATGATGGCATACTTTTTGGTTTGAAGGAACTTGAACTGATATAAAAAGTAAAACCCCTGTCAACCAACAGACGGGGGTTTTGCTTATTACGTTACCTTTCCACCGCAATTGAATTTTCCGGGATGGCATAGGGGTCTTCGGCATTGATATGATCATAAAACATGATACCATTAAGGTGGTCGATTTCATGTTGAAAGCAAATGGCTGCGATGCCTTTCAGGCGGAGTTGAACCGGTTTTCCTTCCAGGTCCGTACCCGCAACCGTTATTCGGGCATAACGTGGCACATAGCCGGAAACGGGACGATTTACGGAAAGACAGCCTTCTCCGGATGTCAAGTATGCTTTTTCGACTGAATGGCTAACGAGTTTAGGGTTGAAAAGTGCATAGCTATAAAGTTGATCATCCTTTTCTTTTAAATGAACCGCAATCATCCTTTTTGAAACATTAACCTGTGGTGCAGCCAAGCCAATTCCTGCCCTTAACCCGTATAGAGCAGCAATATCAGGTTTCTGGCTGTTTTGGACATACTCCATCAAGCTGGCTAAAAGTTGCTTATCTTCATTTGATGCCGGAAGCGGAACCTCTACCGCGACTTGCCTTAAGATTGGATCGTCTTCATTAACAAAATCATCCATGGTAAGCATAATCTTTCACCCCATAAAAATTCTTATAATATGTATAGGTTATTTTAACAAAAAAAAGGCTGAAAGTTAATGAATGGTTTAATGAAAGAAAAATGGAGGGGATGGAATCAAGTCGATGATTTCCTATCCCTGCCATTATTTTATTTGCATGTTGGTCTATTTAAAAAATATTATCATTTTTTGTGAATCAGGGTAAATCGTTAACATTTTCGGGTAAAGGTAATAGTAATTACCTGGTTAGCATAAGCACGCGCCGACGATGATTAACAGAATGAACAGGACAATGATCAGGGCAAAGCCGCTTCCAAAGCCGCAGCCTCCACCATCGCCATATCCATAGCTGGGTGCAGCGGAAACCGGATAACAACATTCTTGGTTGAAACCTCCATACATAATTTCATACCTCCGTTTTTGTATTTATTAAAATGCTGACCATTCAAATTTGAAACGGTCCCTACAGCCTATGCAGTATGGTTTAAAGGGTGTAGGCTAGCGCCCAGTAATGAAAAAAACCTGCTCGGAATATGATTGTAACAAATGTCTGCGGCTTAAGAATGAATTGAGGAACATGAATCTTCGAAGAACTATCAGAAGGAGTTGTCTATGTTGAAACGTTTTGGTCCACTTGTTATCTTACTTCTTTCTTTTGTGACCTTGACTGGTTGTTTTAATGGTTCACCGGAAGAAAGAATCCACAAAATCCTGGAGAAAACTGCAGAAAAGGAAAGTGATTTCACCGAGAATCAAGAGCCGCTTAATGATTTGGAGAAAAAAGAAAAAGAAAAATATGAGAAAATCATTAAACTTGGATTGGATGATTATGAACAGATCGTCGAGCTTTCAGATGAAGCAACCAAGAATATCGACGAAAGGGAAAAAATAATTGAAAAGGAACAAAGCAGTATGCAATCCTCAAAAGAACAATTCAATCAAATAGATGAACAAATCGGGAAAATAGAGGATGAAAAGATAAAAAAAGAAGCGACTG
The DNA here is from genome assembly GCF_042787955.1 of Peribacillus sp. YIM B13477. Classification (NCBI taxonomy): domain Bacteria; kingdom Bacillati; phylum Bacillota; class Bacilli; order Caryophanales; family Bacillaceae; genus Peribacillus; species Peribacillus sp. YIM B13477. The sequence continues at coordinate 252,328 of NZ_JBHZPD010000002.1, read as the reverse complement.
AAATGAAAAAGATCATGAGTGAGCGCTATAGCACCTATGATGATTTATATGATGCCTATCAACAAAGTCTAGCTTATGATCGTGAATTATATGAGCTTTTCAAAAAAGAGGATTTGAAAATGGATGAATTACAAGTGCAAATCGAGAAAATAAATACCTCTTATACAAAAGTTTTGAAAGCAAATGAGGAATTTAATGCATTAACGGAAAAATCAAATCAAAAAAAAGAAAGTTTTTATGATAGTTCCGGCATAGAAATGGCGGATTCAACAAATTAATATAAATAATGATGGGCTGTGATCCTCACTCACAGCCCCTATTTTTTTCAATCCAGTTCTTTTTGGAATAAAAAAATTTTAGAATGGTCTTTTTTTTGTGCAACCAGCCTGATGTGAAATTTTCATACCTGTACTAAAAAAAAACGATAATTAAAAATCTAACAGCAGACTTAGATGAAAGCGTTTGAATGTTTTTTCGGTATATTATTTTACAGGCTCAAATGCCTTTAGTTAAAGCGGTTTTGGAATCGATGGGATATGCTGGGGAATTGAAATGTTATCCTTGGCCATCCTTAAATTGATAAATAAGGGAAATTTAATAGTACAGTTGTAAATTGAAAACTAATACAGAGAAGAAGTATGAGTATTGGAAATTCTATTAAATCAAAATTATTAGGAACTCCAAGTGATTGACTTGATGTTAATTCATCTTGTAAACTTAATCTATAAAAATTCTTGTATCATTTTCCTTGATTTTTTTTATGGTACAGAATAAGATTGAGACATATTAAGCATATCCACGTTTGAGGATTGGTCTTAAGGGAAAAATAAAAGAATGTATTGTTGCAGAAACTAAAAAGCAAACTATTTTTGCTTTATAGAATAATAATAGCAAACCTTTTTAATGAAAGGATGAGGTGCCAAATGGCTCAAAAAACTAAACAAGCTAAAATTAATGTTCAGGATCAGCTTAAGAAAGTAGAAGAACAATTTGAAACTTTTCAAATTTTAAATGAAGAGGGAGAAGTCGTGAATGAAGCGGCTATGCCTGATTTAAGTGATGAACAATTGCAAGAATTAATGCGCCGTATGGTTTATACACGCATCTTGGATCAACGTTCCATATCACTGAACCGTCAAGGCAGATTAGGTTTCTATGCACCGACTGCCGGTCAAGAAGCTTCCCAAATCGCTTCCCAGTATGCTTTGGAAAAAGAAGATTTCATTTTGCCTGGTTATCGTGATGTTCCGCAAATCGTTTGGCATGGACTGCCGCTTTGGCAAGCATTCTTATTCTCCCGGGGTCATTTTAAGGGAAATCAAATTCCTGAAGACGTCAATGTAATTTCTCCTCAAATCATAATCGGCGCTCAATATATCCAAGCTGCCGGAGTTGCTCTTGGGTTGAAGAAACGCGGAAAAAAAGCTGTTGCCATTACATATACGGGTGACGGTGGAACCTCACAAGGTGACTTCTATGAGGGAATTAACTTTGCAGGTGCCTTTAAAGCGCCAGCTATCTTCATCGTGCAAAATAACCGTTTCGCAATCTCTACACCAGTTGATTTGCAGTCAGCATCGAAAACATTGGCCCAAAAGGGTGTGGCTGCAGGTATTCCTGGAATCCAGGTTGATGGTATGGATGCGTTGGCCGTTTATACAGCCGTTAAAGAAGCGCGTGAACGTGCAATCAATGGTGAAGGCCCTACATTGATTGAAACATTAACTTACCGTTATGGACCACATACGATGGCTGGGGATGACCCGACACGTTACCGTACTTCCGAAATGGATAACGAGTGGGAACTGAAAGATCCATTGGTTCGTTTCCGCAAGTTCCTGGAAAGCAAAAAACTTTGGAATGAAGAATTAGAAAACGAAACGATAGAGAAAGCCAAAGACGATATTAAAGAAGCAATCAAATTGGCTGATGCAGAACCTAAACAAAAGGTTACAGACCTAATTGAAAATATGTATGAAGAAATGCCTTATAACTTAAAAGAACAATATGAAATTTATAAAGAGAAGGAGTCGAAGTAAGCCATGGCTCAATTGACGATGATTCAAGCAATTACAGAAGCATTACGTACAGAACTTAAAAATGACGAGAATGTACTCGTTTTTGGGGAAGATGTAGGTCTTAATGGAGGAGTTTTCCGTGCAACGGAAAATCTTCAAAAAGAATTCGGTGAAGATCGTGTATTCGATACACCTCTTGCTGAATCTGGAATCGGTGGATTAGCGGTCGGTCTTTCTTTACAAGGTTTCCGTCCTGTTCCTGAAATTCAATTCTTTGGGTTTGTATATGAAGTAATGGATTCCGTAAGCGGTCAGCTTGCTCGTATGCGCTACCGTTCAGGCGGACGTTACAGTGCACCGGTTACAATTCGCTCACCTTTTGGGGGCGGAGTTCATACTCCGGAAATGCATGCTGATAGCTTAGAAGGTTTAATGGCCCAGCAACCAGGGTTAAAGGTAGTTATCCCATCCACTCCTTACGATGCAAAAGGCTTATTGATTTCAGCGATTCGTGATAATGACCCTGTCATTTTCCTTGAGCACATGAAATTGTACCGTTCTTTCCGTCAGGAAGTTCCTGAAGAAGAATACACAATTCCATTAGGAAAAGCGGATGTGAAAAGAGAAGGAACGGATTTATCCATTATTACTTATGGTGCGATGGTGCAGGAATCCATCAAGGCAGCTGAGGAATTGGCTAAGGATGGTCATTCCGTCGAAGTGGTCGACTTACGGACTGTATCACCATTGGATATCGATACAATCATTGCTTCTGTAGAAAAAACAGGACGCGCTATCGTTGTTCAAGAAGCACAAAAGCAAGCTGGTATAGCAGCGAATGTCGTAGCGGAAATTAACGAACGTGCCATTTTGAGCTTGGATGCTCCAGTACTGCGCGTGGCGGCAGCTGATACGGTATTCCCGTTTTCACAAGCTGAAACAGTATGGCTCCCTAATTATAAAGACATTATTGAAACGGCGACTAAAGTCTTGAAGTTTTAACAATCTTAAGTAATGGAATGAATGTCCTGCTCGGGAAAGTGATTTTGCATTAACGGTAATGCAAGATAAAGGACTTTATTCAAAGCACTAAGTATGATTTAATATAGGAGGTTGAACTCAGTGGCATTCCAATTTAGACTCCCTGATATCGGAGAAGGTATACACGAAGGTGAAATAGTGAAATGGTTTGTAAAACCAGGAGATAAGATACAAGAAGATGACGTGCTTTGCGAGGTTCAAAACGATAAGGCCGTTGTTGAAATACCATCACCGGTGGAAGGTACCGTTGAAGAAATCCTTGTTCAAGAAGGAACGGTTGCCGTTGTTGGCGATGTACTTGTAACATTCGATGCTCCAGGTTATGAAAATCTTCAGTTTAAAGGGGATCATGGAGAAGAAGCGAAGGCAGAAGGCGAGAAGAATACGGAGGCCCAGGTTCAAGCAACTGCTGAAGCTGGACAGGAAGTCAAGAAAGAGACTGCTCCGGTTCAAGAAAATAGCGGAGTAACGGGCGCAGGAGCACAACCACAGGTTGAGGCAGATCCTTCACGCCGTATTATCGCCATGCCTTCTGTCAGGAAATATGCACGCGAACAAGGGGTAAATATTCGTGAGATCACTGGTTCTGGGGATAACGGCCGCATCATGAAGGAAGACATTGATGCTTTCAAAAACGGCAAAACCGCTCCACAGCAACCAGCAGCTCAAAGTGAAGCTTCACAACAAAATGATACGGAAACAACCGAAAAACAAAAAGTTTCAATTCCAGAAGGGCAATATCCTGAAACTCGTGAGAAAATGAGCGGTATGAGAAAAGCAATCGCAAAAGCAATGGTTAAGTCCAAGCAGACGGCTCCGCATGTTACATTAATGGATGAAGTCGATGTGACGCTATTGGTTGCTCACCGTAAGAAATTCAAGGAAATTGCTGCACAAAAAGGAATCAAGCTTACATTCCTACCTTATGTTGTTAAAGCGTTAACAAGTGCATTGCGTGAATTCCCTATGCTTAACACATCATTTGATGATGAAGCTAGTGAGATTATCCATAAACACTATTACAATATCGGAATTGCGGCAGACACAGACAAAGGACTGCTCGTTCCAGTTGTAAAAGATGCAGATCGTAAATCAACTTTCGCTATTTCACAAGAAATTAACGAATTAGCGACGAAAGCCCGTGACGGCAAATTGGCTCCTAACGAAATGAAAGGTGCTTCTTGCTCCATTACGAATATCGGTTCCGCAGGCGGTCAATGGTTCACACCTGTTATCAATCATCCAGAAGTTGCCATTCTAGGGATTGGACGCATTGCCGAAAAAGCAATTGTACGCGACGGGGAAATTATCGCCGCTCCAGTTCTGGCATTATCACTGAGCTTTGATCACCGCATGATTGATGGAGCAACAGCTCAACATGCATTGAATCATATCAAAAAGTTATTGAACGACCCAGAATTATTGTTAATGGAGGCGTAAACAATGGTAGTAGGAGATTTTCCAATCGAAACAGATACTTTAGTAATCGGTTCAGGCCCAGGGGGATATGTTGCCGCAATTCGCGCAGCACAGCTTGGACAGAAAGTAACGGTCGTTGAAAAAGGAACAATCGGCGGAGTTTGTTTGAATGTAGGCTGTATTCCATCGAAAGCTTTAATTTCGGCTGGACACCGTTTCCATGAAGCTCAGCATTCAGAAGATATGGGTATCTTTGCAGAAAAAGTTACTGTTGATTTTTCTAAAGTACAAGCTTGGAAAGGTACTGTTGTAAAAAAATTAACTGGCGGTGTAAGCAGCCTGTTAAAAGGCAATAATGTTGATGTTGTAACTGGCGAAGCTTATTTCGTTGATGAAAACAGCATCCGTGTTATGAATGATGACTCAGCCCAAACATATACATTTAAAAACGCAATCATCGCTACTGGTTCATCGCCAATCGAGATTCCGTCATTTAAATATACGAAACGCGTACTTAATTCAACTGGCGCTCTTGCTTTGGAAGAAGTTCCAAGTTCGATCGTGGTAATCGGCGGAGGTTACATCGGAACTGAGCTTGGCGGAGCATTCGCTAGCTTTGGCACTAAAGTGACGATCCTTGAAGGTACAGAAGAAATCCTTTCTGCAGGCTTTGAAAAACAAATGGCAGCACTTGTTAAGCGTAACCTTAAAAACAAAGGTGCTGAAATTGTTACTAAAGCAAATGCTAAAGGCGTGGAAGAAACTGATACAGGTGTAACCGTTACTTATGAAGTAAAAGGCGAAGAGAAAAAAGTTGAAGCCGATTACGTTTTAGTAACAGTTGGACGTCGTCCAAACACTGCTGAAATCGGCCTGGAACAAGTCGGAATCAAAATGACTGACCGCGGTTTGATCGAAACGGATAAACAATGCCGTACTAGCGTGAAAAACATCTACGCAATCGGTGATATCGTTTCTGGACCTCAGTTAGCTCATAAAGCTTCTTATGAAGGTAAAATTGCAGCTGAAGCCATTGCTGGACATTCATCTGAAATCGACTATCTTGCTATTCCGGCTGTTGTATTCTCTGAACCGGAACTTGCTTCTGTCGGTTATAATGAAAAAGAAGCGAAGGAAGCTGGAATCGAAGCGCTTGCTTCTAAATTCCCATTCGCTGCAAATGGACGTGCTCTTTCCTTAAATAATACGGACGGATTTGTGAAGCTTATCACTCGCAAAGAAGACGGATTGGTTATTGGAGCACAAATTGCAGGACCAAACGCTTCTGATATGATTGCAGAACTAGGTTTGGCTATCGAAGCAGGTATGACTGCCGAAGATATTGCGATGACAATCCATGCACATCCAACTTTAGGGGAAATCACAATGGAAGCTGCTGAAGTTGCCCTTGGAACTCCTATCCACATCATTAAGTAATTGAGATATATAAAAGCGTACTGCTAAATGCAGTACGCTTTTTTTATTGGCCGAATTAAAAAAATGAAGGATGACTCCCCATTCATGAATTTCTTCTTACTAGTTAAATGAAATGGACAAAAAGGGCATAAGCTATAAAAAGGACTTCTTACTTTTTTCCTTGAAAGGGTTTGAAAAAGGCCATAAAGGATAAAAAATAAGATGAGCGATTTGTTAAAGAATATTTTTTGCCAATAAAAAGATAATGGCTGATATATTCATATTAAAATGGGGTGGATCACTTGAAAAATTATCTGGTAATCCTCTTTCAACTAATCGTTTGGAGCGGGTATACATTAGTTGAATGGCTGTCTGTTAACGATCGATTCGTTTTCAAAGTATTCATGTTTCTGGTCTTTTCTTATCTAGCCATTTACATTGGTAAAATGATTTTAAAATCCAATAGACGAACCATGTTTGTTACCGTGATAAGTCTATTATGTTACGGGATTTTGCAAATCCTTTTGGAAACACTGGTACCCGTATATTGATTTTTTACGTAAGCTTCGATGACATATAAAACCACGGAGGTATCATGTTTAACAAAGTAGTGGCATTATTTACATTAGTATCATTTTTATTGATGGCTTGTAATGATCCGAGTTCCGATCAAACTGAAAATGAGAGTGAAAAAAGTGTCGAAACGACGACAACGGTACAAGATGAAAGTCAGCAAGAGAAAGATTTGGAAACAGAAACGTCACAAACGATTGACGAAGGGAATGTAAAGGCAGAATATCGGGTGGATAAAGAGAATTGGTCATTTAAACCGATTGGGGATGCAAATCCGAAAGTTGTGCTGTTGACATTTGATGATGCACCTGATAAATATTCCCTGGCAATCGCCCAAACCCTGAAGCGACTTGAAGTACCTGCGATATTTTTCGTGAACGGTCACTTTCTTGAAAATGATGAAAATAAAGCGATGCTGAAAGAAATTCATGAAATGGGTTTTTCCATAGGAAATCATACGTATTCCCATGTGAACTTAAAAGAGTTGAACGAAAAGGAACAAGAGCGGGAAATCGTAAAATTGAACAATTTGGTTGAGGGAATAATAGGGGTACGCCCCAAGTACTTCAGGGCGCCATTTGGTTCGAATACCGAGCATTCAAAAAAAGTCGCTGAGAAAGAAAAAATGTTGGTCATGAATTGGACTTACGGCTATGACTGGGAAAAAGAGTATCAGGATAAAAAGGCTTTAACGGAAATCATGTTGAACAGCCCTTATCTGGGAAATGGGGCGAACTTACTGATGCATGACCGGAAATGGACGAGTGAAGCGATAGAGGATATCGTGAAAGGTTTTCAAAAGAAAGGCTATGAATTCCTTGATCCGAAATTAATTGAAACGCCTGCATGAGCCAATTTCGGCATTCGCAGGTTTTTTTATTTCCTTGGATAATAATACATCACCCGTTTATTGAAGAGATGCAGCTGCGCCCGTAATTTCTTTGCAAGGAATTTGCACAATTCATTAGCTTTTCCCTTATCACCGAAAGTTGCTGTTTCAGGGAGGGTGAATTGGATATAGGATTGTATCCGATCTGATCCATCTTCATCCTTTACTACTTCTTGGTCAACTCCTATCAATATCATGTGATATCGATCTTCTTTGGCTTGGAGATATATGGCCTTATCCTTCATTCTTTCCGGTACTTTCATTTCATAAGGAAATGCTTTCTTATCATAGTCCCAATCCAATTGCTTTCCGGTTTTCGCTGTGATCATTTGATAATAGTTCAGCAATTCTTTCACGTCTTCGATGGTTACAGTTCCTTTCACGGACTCAGGAACGAGTTTGATATAGGCATTTTCAGACATGTGGATCCCCCTTCAATCGATAAGATGTAAGAATATTTTAACATTTTATGGATGTATTATATACCTATCTATATGTAAATGAAAAGGCGAAATTCCTTTTTTACCTTGCCATGCCAAAGCAAGGAGTGTGATGCACTGAGTCCAGGGCCCTTTGTTTATAAATAAATTCCCGTGTTTTAAAAAAGGCTGTTTTCGCATACTTTGTTGCTATTTACCAAGTAGTGGGTGTGGTTGAATTCCCCTCCAGATGCTCGCTTTCCGCGGGGCGGGCGGTGAGCCTCCTCGGCGTAAACGCCTGTGGGGTCTCACCTGTCCCGCTGCTCCCGCAGGAGTCTCGCACTTCCGCTCCAATCAACCTTAAATAGTTTCGTTTTAAAAACAACAATCTTTATGAAAAGAGCCTAAAAAAAAGAATCAGTCTAACGAACGATTGGAATCCATTTCTTTCAACATGATCGTTCATTAAGTGGGAAAAAGTATATATGTTATACTTTTTAGCTTGAAATAATAAATGTGTTATATTATAATTCATTTAAAGCGGTTACATTATATCAATAATGCATACAATATAGGGGAAGGGGTTGTAAAAATGGGAACTATCGTATGTCAAACTTGCAATAGCACGATTGAACATTTTGAAGATGAGAAAGTAAGTGTATTATACACACACAATCACAACTGCCAATGCTGTGATACAGCTGCCTCTGAAAAATAAATGGAAAAAAGATTTCAAGATTAATAGAATGTAAGGGTGTTTCAGGGTTGTAACCTGGAGCACCCTTTTTATAGAAGCCAGTGCTTAATAATAAAAGGTTAAAAAAACCAGAGCAGTACTCTGCTCTGGTTTGATGGGATAATCAATTTTTTATGATGCGTAAATGTTTTATTTCTGGGTCCTCAGGGCCTTGAACCGGAAGTCCAGCCTCGATGTTTTTCCGGATGTAATTGATATTATCTTCTGTAATCAATTCTCCTGGAATGAAGATCGGAATTCCAGGCGGGTAAACCATGATGAATTCAGCGCTTATTTTGCCGACAGATTCCTCAATGGGAACCACTTCGGTTTCTGCATAAAATGCCTCCCTGGGTGATAAAGCCAGCGGTGGTGTATCAGGAAGCAGGACTTCGATCTTTTCATGTTCAGCCGCCATTTCCTTAAACTCATCCGCTAAGTCTCTAAGGGCAGCGATCAGCAGGTCCGCTTCTGTTTTTGTGTCTCCAGGTGTTATCAGGCAAAGGATATTGTACAAGTCGGAAAGTTCCACTTCGATATTATGCTTTTCACGAAGCCATTTCTCAACGTCGTATCCGGTAATATTCAATTCCTTGATGGAGATGATCAATTTTGTCGGATCATAACTAAAGGCTGCCTCGCTCTCGAGAATTTCGCTGCCGACACAGTAAAGATAAGGTATCTCATTAACGGCCTCACGGATATACCCTGCAAGATTGATCGCTTCATCGATCATTTCCCTGCCTACTGTCGCAAGTTGTCTTCTAGCCGTATCCAGGGAAGCCAGAAGGATATAGGAGGTTGAGGTGGTTGTGAGCATGCTCAATATGGCTTGAACACGATTTGCGGAAACCAATCCAGTCTTAACATTCAATATGGAACTCCCCGTTAGTGAACCGCCCAGTTTATGAACACTAGTAGCAGCCATATCCGCTCCAGCCTGCATGGCTGACATCGGCAAGTCTTCATGGAAGTGTATATGGACACCATGTGCTTCATCTACGAGTACTGGGATTTGGTGGGAATGGGCAACTTCCACTATTTTTTGCAAATCAGCCGAAATGCCGAAATAGGTGGGATTGATGACAAGCAATCCTTTTGCATCGCTATGTTCCCTTAAAGTTTTTTCAACGGCATCAACGGTGATTCCGTGAGAAATGCCCAAATCTTTGTCTATTTCAGGATTGATGAAAATGGGAACAGCTCCGGAAAATACAATGGCAGACATTACGGATTTATGTACATTCCTTGGGACGATGATTTTGTCCCCAGGTCCGCAGACTGTCATGACCATCGTCATGATTGCTCCACTTGTTCCTTGAACGGAAAAGAATGTGTGATCTGCCCCAAAAGCTTCGGCGGCAAGATCCTGAGCTTGTTTGATGATCCCCTTTGGCTGATGGAGATCATCGAGTGGGGCGATATTGATTAAATCTATCGATAATGCATTTTCTCCAATGAAATTACGGAAATCAGCGTCCATTCCTTTTCCTTTTTTATGACCTGGAATATGAAATTGAACGGGATTTCTTTTTGCATGCTGCAATAAGGCAGTGTATAAGGGTGTTTCATTCTGTGACAATTCTTTGTGGCCCCTTTTCAGTAAAATAGGTACGAAATATGGGAGGTTTTACTCCCTTTCTATTAATGATCGTATGTTTCTCCGATTCCATTCGTATGGTTAGTAAGCTTGTGGATAGACATAAAACATATGAATTATAGCACGTCTTATAATAAATGCCTAGAGTGATTTAATGTCCTGACTTAAACAATTTATATATGTCTTTGTCTTTAAGGAGACCAATAAAATTATCAGCAGTTTATAACTATCCATTTTCCTAGTATTAACTTGATTTACTCAAGAATTCTTCTTTTTTTATATTGTATGTGTGAGTTAAAAATTGAACGGGTAAACAATATTTGCCATAATGAAGCTAATGATTTGGATTCAGCTAAATAAACAACCCAGCAAATGAAAAGGGAGATGAGGAGTTTGAAGTGGGAAACGCGTGTGACCGATTTGTTAGGTATTCAATACCCAATTGTACAGGGGGGATTGGCCCATTTAGCATATGCCGACCTAGCTGCGGCAGTGTCGAATGCAGGCGGGCTAGGGCAGGTGACGGCCATGTCCTTGGACACCCCGGAGCAGCTGATAGAAGAAATAAGAAAAACAAAATCATTGACGGATAAACCGTTTGGTGTGAACTTTGCGATCGGCCAGCATGGGAGGCCTTATGAACACATGCTTGAAGCAGCCTTGAAAGAGGGAATTGCAGCTGTTTCCGTAACCGGCGGCAACCCTGGCCCTTTTCTTGATTACGTTAAAGGCACTCAAGTGAAAAAACTGGTGCTTGTTGCTGCAAGAAGGCAGGCAATGAAGGCTGAACAGCTTGGTGCAGATGCAGTGATGGTAGTTGGTCAGGAGGGCGGAGGACATTTAGGGCGTGATGATATTGGAACCTCCGTGTTAATTCCTCAAGTTGTGGACTCCGTTAAAATTCCAGTCATCGCGTCTGGTGGTTTTGGCGATGGACGCGGTTTGATGGCAGCGTTGGCGCTTGGTGCCGAAGGAATCGAGATGGGAACACGTTTCATAGCTGTCAAGGAGTGTGTTCATGCACATGAATTATATAAAAATGCCTTGGTTTCCGGCACGGAAAATGATACCGTTATCATCAAGCGGTCCATTGGTGCACCAGCCAGGGTAATTGCAAACAGCTGGACCGATAAGATTCTTGATATTGAAAAAGAAAACGGCGGATATGAACAATTGAAGGAATACATAAGTGGAAAAGCGAATCAGCGTTATATTCATGACGGAGTCGAAGGTGAAGGCTTTGCCTGGGCTGGACAAGTGATGGGGCTGATTCATGATGTACCATCGACTGCTGAACTATTCAGTCGGATTATCGACCAGGCGGAAGCAATTCGGTCAAAATGGGCAGACTGATGATGCATGGTCCGCCGGACAACATGAAAAACTATCTAGAAGGAGCGTGTTTAGGATATGGATTATCAATATCCAATGGATCTTGATTGGTCTACTGACGAAATCGTAGATGTGATTAAATTCTTTGAAGCAGTAGAAAAGGCTTATGAAAATAAGATACAAAAGGAAGAATTCATGAAAGCTTACCGAAGATTCAAGGAAATAGTCCCCGGTAAGGCGGATGAAAAAAAGTATACGGATGAGTTCGAGTCAGTCAGCACCTATTCAGCCTATCTTGTCATTAAGAAGGCAAAAGGAATCGATGACGGGGAATGGATAAAAATGAAACATTAAAAATATAATTTTTCGAAAACTCCATTGACTTACTGAAAAGATTGTTTTAACATAATAATCAAGAAAAAGATAAAGGCAGTGACGAAGAAGAGTACCTTAATGATGTTCTGCAGAGAGCCAGTGGTTGCTGAAAACTGGTGAACGAAATTAAGCGAATGGACTTCCGAGCCCCAAACCGAAACGGATGAACGGAGTAGGCTTTGGCGATTATCTCATCGTTAATGGAGATAGGCATGTTAATGCCGTAAAGTGAGCTAATTTAGCTAATTAAGGTGGTACCACGGGTTCCTCGTCCTTTGGATGAGGGCCCTTTTTGCGTTTTTTTGAAAATGATAATTAAATCTATGAATGAGAGTAGTAATCTTTTTAGATGCGTCACAGAGAGCCGGAATAGGTGGAAACCGGTACGATATAAGAAGATGAATGGACTTATGAGTGGTTTCTTGAAAATAAGTAGGGAAACTCGGCTGCCACCGTTAAAGGGTAATCGCAAGAATTCAATTCTTGCTTGAGAGGGAAAAATGATGCATTTTTCCAACTTGAGGTGGCACCGCGGTATACCGTCCTCTGCAGACACATATTTGTGTTTGCAGGGGATTTTTTTATTGGAATTTCAATATATTTACCTTTTAAAGAAAAATATCCAGAGGAAATGAAGACCTGGTCATTTGGCCAAAAGGGTTTTCCCTCCGGGGGAATATAAGAGCTCATAAGAATCGGGAGGGAATCAAGAGATGAATAATTTGGATGAAAAAAAAATACTCCGTTTCAAAATGGATACAATTGAAGGGGATATCCATACACCCATTGCCATATTTCAGAAATTAGATGGTGACCAGAAGTTTTTATTGGAAAGTTCGAATTCGCATCATGACAACGGCCGCTACTCATATCTAGGTTCAAAACCTTATTTGGAGGTGACATCGCTTGCTGACCGAGTAAATGTGAAAGACATTGAAACAGGTGATCAAATCGTTAAGGACATCAATATCATCGAGTTTCTAAAAAAAGAATTATTAGTGGAAATAGAAGAGGTTCCCACACATCTTCCGCCATTTAACGGTGGCGCAATCGGATATATGGGCTATGATATCATTCGTCTTTATGAAAATATTGGTCCGGTTCCTCCTGATTCATTGCAAATGCCTGATGCTCACTTTCTTTTTTATAAAGAACTGTATATATTCGATCATGTTCTGCAGAAGATCCATCTTTTGACTGCTGAAGAGGATAGTGAAAAAAGTTTATTGGGAATGAAGGATAAAATAAATCAGGCAAGCAAGCCGTCAAAGGAAATATCGTCGGAATATTTGGAATTCAAATCGAATTTCAGTCAGGATGAATTCGAGAAAATGGTCCTTGAAGCTAAATCGGCTATCATAGCTGGTGAAGTGTTCCAAGTCGTTTTATCACAAAGGTTTAAAGCGGACTTTGATGGGGAGCCTTTCGATGCTTATCGTCGTTTGCGATTAGCCAACCCCTCTCCTTATATGTTTTATATTGAATTTGGTGACTATACAATCATTGGGTCTTCTCCAGAAAGCTTAATCAGTGTTTCATCAGGAACGGTTCATGTTAATCCCATTGCCGGCACAAGGCCTAGAGGGAAAACGGATGAAGAAGATAAGGGCTTCGAAAAAAGCCTGCTGATGGATGAGAAGGAACTTGCCGAGCATAAGATGCTTGTTGATTTAGGTAGAAATGATCTTGGCAGGGTTTGCGAAATCGGTTCAATCCACCTTACCGAGGAAATGGAAATTCAAAGATATCAGCATGTCATGCATATTGCTTCGAAGGTTAGCGGAAAGCTTAGGGAAGGGTACACGAGTTTAGATGCACTGACGGTCTGCCTTCCTGCCGGAACAGTTTCAGGTGCTCCTAAAATCAGGGCAATGGAGCTGATCAATGAACTGGAAAATTGTAAACGGGGGATGTATTCGGGCTCGATAGGCTACATAGGTTTTGGAGGGGATCTTGATATGGCTTTAGCCATTCGGACGATGATCATTAAAGATGGTAAGGCCTATGTACAGGCAGGGGCAGGAATCGTATATGATTCAGATCCAAAGACGGAATATGAAGAAACACAAAATAAAGCACGCGCTTTAATGGAGGTTCACACTAGATGATTTTATTAATTGATAATTATGACTCGTTTACTTACAACCTTTATCAATATTTAGGTGAAGTGGAAAAAGAAATCGTAGTAAAAAGGAATGACGAAATCACCCTTGCGGAAATTGAGGAACTGAATCCAATGGCAATCGTCATTTCCCCGGGACCGGGCAGGCCCGAAGATGCTGGAATCAGTATGGAGATCATCCGCAATTTTCATGAGAAGGTTCCGCTATTAGGCATTTGTTTGGGGCACCAGGCCATTGGGGCGGTTTTTGGAGCGAATGTTGTTGGGGCGAAACAAATCATGCATGGGAAAACATCGGTAATCGAACACGATGGAACAGGTGTTTTTGCCAAACAGGACTTACAATTCCCGGTAATGCGCTACCATTCCCTTGTGGTTGAAAGGGCGAGTTTGCCAGAAGAACTGACTGTGACGGCAGTGGCACTGGATGATGGGGAAATCATGGCCCTTAAACATCAGGAATTCCCTCTCTACGGTTTACAGTTCCACCCTGAATCAATAGGGACGAAAATCGGCAAGGAATTATTACATCGATTTTATGAGATTGCCGGTACCTTTCAATCAGAGAAGGAACAATCCATTCTATAAAACAAAAAACGACTGGGGGAGTTAGCGGTGAAGGAGTATTTAGCGAAGTTAGCAGAGCGTCAAACATTGACGGAAGAAGAGATGAGCAGAGCAGCCCAATCGTTATTTTCTAAAGATATCTCCGAAAGCGAGATGGCAGCATTCATCATTGCCTTAAAAGCCAAAGGGGAAACGGCAGGTGAAATAGCAAGCCTTGTCAGAGTCATGAGAAAAGAAGCAAGAAGTGTACAAACAAGCTCCCTTAATGTAATGGATAATTGCGGAACGGGAGGAGATGGGTCACAAAGCTTCAATATAAGCACAGCATCGGCCTTCGTGCTTGCTGGGGCCGGTGTCAAGGTTGCCAAACATGGAAATCGCAGCATTTCAAGCAAAACGGGAAGTGCGGATGTCTTGGAAGCATTAGGCGTTAATTTGTACTTGGAGCCTGACATGTTAAAGGAACTGTTGGAGGAAAATGGGATCACATTCTTATTTGCCCCATCTGTTCACCCTAATATTGCAAGGATAATGAAAGTGAGAAAAGAACTGAAAATCCCGACGATATTTAATCTTATCGGTCCTCTGACAAATCCAGTCCAACTCGACACGCAATTAATGGGAATCAATCGACGCGATATGCTCGAGCTTTTTGCGGAAGTCCTGCATAAATTGGGCAGGAAACGCGCAGTCGTGATAAATGGTGCCGGGTTCATGGATGAAGCGAGCCTGCAGGGTGAAAACTCACTCGTCCTTTTGGAGCAAGGTGATATTATCCGATTTACGCTTCATCCTGAAGAAGTGGATCTGCCTGTTTACGGAAATGATGCCATCCGTGGCGGTGACGCCAAACAAAATGCCGATATCATGCTTAGGCTTCTCAAAGGGGAAAAAGGTGCATATCGTGATACCGTTTTATTGAATGCCGGATTGGGATTATACGCACATGGTACGGCAGCAACGATCAAAAAAGGAATCTCCATGGCCAAAGAAAGCATTGATAGCGGATCGGCTCTTGCAAAGTTAGAAAATCTGATTGCTTATGGCAATAGAAATAAGGTGGTCATGTAATGGAAAATATCTTAACGAAAATCATCGAACAGAAAAAGGTGGAAGTCGCAAAATTAAAAGAAAGGGCCTTAGATGATTCGGTCATGATCAACATAGTCAGACCATCTTTGGTGGAAAATTTGAAAACGGCTAAATCGATGGCGGTCATCGCGGAAATAAAACGGGCTTCCCCTTCAAAGGGGGACATTAAAATCAATGTAAATCCGATCGAGCAGGCCCTTTCATATGAAAGTGGCGGAGCTGCAGCGATATCCGTATTGACGGATGAGGTTTTCTTTAAAGGATCCATTGCAGATTTGAGAAACGTAAGCGAGGCTATACAAATTCCCAGGTTGTGCAAAGATTTCATCATCGATGAAATCCAAATCGATCGGGCCCATAGAGCAGGTGCGACTATCAT
Organism: Peribacillus sp. YIM B13477; assembly: GCF_042787955.1. Lineage (NCBI taxonomy): Bacteria > Bacillati > Bacillota > Bacilli > Caryophanales > Bacillaceae > Peribacillus > Peribacillus sp. YIM B13477. The sequence goes on along the minus strand of NZ_JBHZPD010000002.1, from coordinate 236,350 downwards.
TCTATTGATTGTGGCAGCACTTTCTAAAGAACGCCTTCATGAATTATATCAATATGCAAAAAAGAAAGGGCTTGAAGTATTAACGGAAGTCCATGATGAAGCCGAACTGGAACGTGCTCTAGAGCTGAATGCAGAGCTCATAGGGATTAACAATCGGAATTTAAAGACCTTCAAAGTGGATTTGGCTGTAACGGAACGACTGGCGAAGTTACTTGATCCCAAACGCCATATCATTATCAGTGAAAGTGGGATTAAAACAAAAGAAGACGTGATGCGTGTGAAGGATGCTGGCGCAAAAGCGGTTTTGGTCGGGGAGACACTCATGACTGCATCAAATCTTCCGCACAAGATGGCCGAACTGCAAATGAGTATATAAGGAGATTAATATGTTAGTGAAAATCTGTGGGATAAAGACTTTGGCAGCTGCTCAGACTGCTGTTAGTTCCGGGGCAGACTTCATTGGTTTCATTTTTGCCGAGAGCAGCAGGAAGGTTGAGCCGGAGATAGTAGGAGATTTCGGAGCGAATCTAGCTGGTCATGTTAAAAAGGTCGGAGTGTTTGCCAATCAAACTGAACAAGAAGTGATAAAAAGTGCTGAAATTGCGGGATTGGATTATATACAGCTTCATGGTAACGAGTCTGCCAGCTTTGCCCGCAGAATGCCCCTGCCGGTGATCAAGGCCTTTGCCGTCCATTCAGAGAAAGACCTTGAAAACCTGCATGAATACCCAGCGGATTATCTATTGGTCGATCTTCCTAAGAGCGCATCGGGCAAGGGATTGACTTTGGATTGGGACATGATTCGAAAAGCGGAACTGCCACTCGAGAAGGTAATTCTGGCAGGTGGGCTGACTCCGGAAAATGTCGGAAAAGCGATTAATGCCGTTTCACCATTCGCAGTTGACGTAGCAAGCGGTGTTGAAACAAATGGATTAAAAGATGCTGTAAAAATGAAAGCATTTATCAATGAGGCAAAAAATACAGCCGGAAAAGAGGAATGAATAAATGAACACTTATACACAGCCTGATAAAACTGGACATTTTGGAGCATATGGAGGCCGCTTCGTTCCAGAAACTTTAATGGCGGCGATTACGGAGCTTGAAGAAGTATATGAACAATCTAAAAATGATCCAGAATTCCAAAGGCAGCTAAGTTATTACCTGAAACAATATATCGGTCGGGAAACACCTCTTTATTTTGCGGAGAACTTAACGAAACTGGCTGGCGGTGCAGATATTTATCTGAAGCGCGAAGACTTGAATCATACCGGAGCCCACAAAATAAATAATACGATCGGCCAGGCTTTGCTTACTCAGAAAATGGGCAAGAAAAAAGTGATTGCCGAAACGGGTGCAGGACAGCACGGGGTTGCAACGGCGACTGTGTGTGCTTTGCTGAAGTTAGAATGCATCATCTTTATGGGAGAAGAAGATATCAGGAGACAGAAATTGAATGTATTCAGGATGGAGCTTTTGGGAGCCAAAGTCATATCTGTTTCACAAGGAAGCGGGACACTGAAGGATGCAGTAAATGAAGCGTTACGATATTGGGTGGCTAATGTGGATGACACCCATTATATAATGGGATCAGTTCTTGGTCCTCACCCATTCCCCGTTATTGTCCGTGATTTTCAAAGTGTGATAGGGAATGAAACTAAACGTCAATATTCTGAGGCGGTTCATTCCCTACCGGATGCAGTAGTCGCATGCATAGGCGGAGGAAGTAATGCAATGGGGATGTTTTATCCCTTCATTGAGGATGAAACGGTAAAATTATTCGGAGTGGAAGCGGCAGGGCATGGACTTAATACACCGTTACATGCTTCAAGTTTGACGAAAGGGAAACCTGGGGTGCTCCACGGGGCATTCATGTATGTTTTGCAGAACGAGGACGGTCAGATCCAGGAGGCACATTCTATTTCGGCAGGGCTGGATTATCCAGGGGTAGGGCCTGAACATAGTTACTTAAAAGATACGAATCGGGTGGAATATACTTCAGTAACCGATGATGAAGCCTTGGAAGCCCTAGCGATGCTGTCAAGGGAGGAAGGGATCATCCCTGCTTTAGAAAGTTCACATGCCATTTCCTATGGTTTAAAGCTTGCTAAAGAAATGGAGAAAGGAACAGGACTGGTGATTTGCCTGTCCGGCCGTGGTGATAAAGATGTTGAAACGGTCCAATCATTGATGGGGGGTAGTGAACATGAATAAATTAACAAATGCGCTTGAAGAATGCCAAACAAAGCAGGAAAAAGCATTCATACCATATATCATGGCAGGTGATGGAGGTCTTGATCGGTTAAAGAGCCAGCTTCTTTTCCTTGAAAACAGCGGGGCAACTGCCGTTGAACTAGGAATACCTTTCTCTGACCCTGTCGCTGATGGACCCGTTATCCAACAAGCTGGAATCCGTTCTTTGAAAAATGGAACAACTTTAAAAGATGTCCTGAAAAAAGTAATGGAAATCAAAAATGATGTGAACATCCCCATTATTTTAATGGGATATACGAATTCAATCCTGGCATATGGACTTAAAGAGTTTACGACTGACTGTCTTCAAGCAGGAATTTCCGGGTGCATCATCCCCGATTTACCGCTTGAAGAAGAAGCCATCTTTTCATCAATCAAAACTGCAGGGATCGTTCTTATCCGACTTGTGACACTCACGTCTTCGCAAGAGCGTATCACTGAGATAACCGCAGGGGCGGAGGGCTTCATCTACGCAGTTACAGTCAAAGGCATCACAGGTGCCCGTGACGCCTTCGGAGAAGAACTTGGAGGCTATTTAAAGAAGGTGAAAGAGATAAGTCCGGTTCCCGTTCTTGCCGGGTTCGGCATATCGACTCCAGAACATGTCTGTGATGCCATACAATACTGCGATGGAGTCATTGTCGGCAGCAAGATAATCGAATGCTTCGAGACAGGCAAGGAAGACCGAATTAGAGACTTGATTCAAGCAAGCAAAGGCTTAGTGCAAAAATAGGGATGGAGAGACTCCCAGGCTGCCCTTAGTTTATAGGCAAAAGGAGTTCTATCTTAAAACATAGTTGATTGGGGCGGGTGTACGAGACTTTGGCGGAAAAGCGTGTATCAGTGGAGACCCCGCAGGTGCAAAAGCGCCGGATCGCTCGTGGAAAGCGAGTGCCTGGAGGCAACGGTCAACAAATTTTTAAAAACCTAAAAAAACCGTAGACAAACCCAATAGATGATCGAGTTTGTCTACAGTCTGAGGAGAGCTTTAAGGCTCTCCTTTTATATTATCCAGTTTTTGTTGGATCCGAATAGGAATCAATGTGTTTAATTTAATTGGTATAAGGGTAAAAGATGTTCAAACGCATCTTGAATGGTTTCAATGAAATCATCATCTTTTAACTTAATCGCGTCATCACGGGAAATTTTTATACCGCATAGGATTTCGGCTTTCTTTACCGTTTGCAAACGGGTGAACATTGAATTCAAATCATCTACTCCAAGACCATCATGAGGGATGACATCAGGTTTTGTATGGTCCATTGACCAAACATAATGGGAGGGAATGCTATTCACCAATCGGTCTGCCTGCTGCTCCAGATGCTTTCCGATTTCCATTTTATTAGGGGCTTCGTAAATGACGGCATACCAGATGAACATATGCGTTTCCCATAACCCGATTTGGAAATGCGGCATCATTTTATAACCTCTGCTATTGGCAGCAAAAGCAACCCATGTATCATTAGGGGGATTCACTGTCCGTCTAGCATGCTTTGCAACGTGAGGGTGCATTTCATCGCCGGTCATAACTGAGAGCTTTTGAGAAAAGTGCTCTCCTAGGGCTTGTAATTTAGGCTGGATCCGTTCTTTTAAAGCATCCATGCGCGGTTCCAATCCATCAATTTTAAAAACATCAAAATCATCTGCTGTAAAACTTGCTATATTCATTTTCATCTCTCCTACCGTAATATCTGCACATATTGTAGCATAAGTAAAAGTAAAATTTAAAAAATACGATTCGGGTTGGCAATGTAAAATTCCTTATAGGTTATAGCACAAATTAGTTGCTATTTGAGGTAGGAAGTCATATGATAATATAAATTCAGAAAATTACGTTAATTAACGAAGGGAGAATGTTAATTATGAAACAAGTCATGAACCAAGCATTAAAAGCTAAAGAAGTTGAAAGACATAGAGCTGCAGTGTTAAGAATGGAAATGGACTATGAATTAGCAACCCTTTTTGAAGCAATCGGTGAAGAGAATGACCAAAAGAGGTCACAATGCAAGCAAAGACTAGAACGCATCCGCTTGGAATTGTTGAAACTGAAAGCCTTGTAAATGATTGGCTGCAGAGACCTTGAAGGAGAATGAATTAAGGAAATGAATCAATTTCAATACAAGGAATTTTATTATAGATGAACGGACACTTTATTTTATTAAAAAATAATGTGTCCGTTTTTCATTAAATGTCCAATATATATAAGGTGGAATTTCATTTGGTCTCGAGTCCATTTAATAAGGAAGGGGAACGTCAATTAAAGGAGAATATTCTTGCTGGCTAAATCATGATTACGATTAATGGATGGGCAGTCAAGGAAACTTCTTTCCTCATCAGTTAAAAAAATGGAAAATTTAAGATGTTAAAAGCTTGAAGGCAAGCTATATTTGCTTTAATCTTTAAAAGAGGATCATTTTAATGTAGTTTCTGATCATAAAGGACGGGGATATTATAATGGCATCGGTCAAGGAAATGGATACATATGCGAAGTTATGGATGAAAGAAGCCGGTAATAGGCTAAGGGCGTCCTTCAAAACCAAGTTGAATATTGAAATGAAAACGAATCCGAATGATTTGGTAACTAATATGGATAAGGGGATAGAAAAGTTTTTTTGCGAAAAAATCGGCGAAGCTTTTCCAGAACACCGCATTTTTGGTGAAGAGGGAATGGGCAATGATATTAAAGACCTAAAAGGTACGGTGTGGATCATCGATCCAATTGATGGAACTTTGAACTTCATTCATCAACAGAGGAATTTTGCGATTTCTCTTGGGGTTTATGTGGATGGCATCGGAAAGATTGGCATGGTTTATGATGTTTTTAGTGATGAATTATATCATGCGATTAAGGGACAAGGAGCATTTCTGAATGATCAAAGGCTCCCATCTCTTGAAGAGGCATCGGTAAACAAAGCGATCATTTCCATTAATGCAAGCTGGGTAACGGAAAACCGGAGGATCGACCCTAGTCTTTTGGCACCGCTGGTCCGGGATGCACGAGGAACACGTTCTTATGGTTCGGCAGCGTTGGAGCTGGCATTCGTGGCCGCTGGAAGGATTGATGCATACATAACCATGAGACTCATGCCTTGGGACTTTGCCGGGGGAGTTTTACTGGTCGAGGAAGTGGGCGGGGAAGTTAGTAATGTTAAAGGTGACAAATTGGATTTTTTAAAAGGCGACTCGCTTTTCGTATCAAAACCAGGGCTACACAAAGAAGTATTTGACAAATACTTATCAGGAAACTCCAGCCGTTAGTATCAAGGACTGATTGCGGCCATGATAAAAGTCTCGGATAGAAATTATTAACAAAAAAAAACTCGCTGTCTGTCAGCGAGTTTTTTATATTATAACTTCCCGGCTTCACGTAATTTCTTCTTCTGGGTGAAACCGAACCCCATGATTCCGCAAAGAATAACGATTGCAGCCAATATTCCAATCAAGCTTTTTTCAGCAATGAAGATGCCAATGGAGCCAATGCTTGATGTTGCCAATACAGCTAATATTAAGAAATTCCATTTAATGTTCATTAATATCACCCCTAATATATCTATTGTACATAATTTCTGTATTTGTTTCTAGTATGTTTGTGATATAATATGTAAGTTAATACTAGTGATACGTTTTACACAAACTTTTTTAGGAGTGAATTTTTTGAAATTAAGAGAAAATATTCGTAATATAGCCATCATTGCTCACGTTGACCATGGTAAAACGACGTTAGTGGATCAGTTGCTAAAGCAATCTGGTACTTTCCGTGAAAATGAACATGTGGAAGAACGTGCGATGGATTCTAATGCGATTGAAAAAGAACGCGGAATTACGATTCTTGCGAAAAATACAGCAGTTCAATACCAAGATACAAGAATCAATATTTTGGATACACCTGGTCATGCCGACTTTGGTGGTGAAGTGGAACGGATCATGAAAATGGTCGATGGCGTTCTTCTTGTTGTTGATGCATATGAAGGCTGTATGCCGCAAACTCGCTTCGTGTTGAAAAAAGCATTGGAACAAAAGATCACGCCAATCGTTGTCGTGAACAAAATCGATAAAGATTCTGCACGTCCAAATGAAGTGGTCGATGAAGTAATTGACTTATTCATCGAACTAGGAGCTGAAGAAGAACAATTAGACTTCCCAGTTGTCTTCACTTCAGGTATCGCTGGTACTGCGAGCTTGGATTCAGATCCTGCTAAACAAGAAGAAGACATGACCCCACTTTTCGAAACAATCGTCGAAACGATCCCTGCACCAATTGATAACTCAGATGAACCGCTTCAATTCCAAGTGGCTTTACTTGACTATAATGATTATGTAGGACGTATTGGCGTTGGCCGTGTATTCCGCGGTAAAATGCATGTAGGTCAACAAGTTTCATTAATGAAACTTGATGGAAAGGTTAAACAATTCCGTGTAACTAAAATCTTTGGTTATATTGGTTTGAAGAAAGTTGAAATCCAAGAAGCCGTTGCCGGTGATTTAATTGCCGTTTCTGGTATGGAGGATATTAACGTAGGGGAAACGGTTTGTCCGACCGAGCACCCTGAAGCTCTACCTATCCTGCGTATTGACGAGCCAACATTACAAATGACTTTCCTTGTAAATAACAGCCCATTCGCAGGCCGTGAAGGTAAATTCGTTACAGCTCGTAAAATTGAAGAGCGTTTGAGAAACCAATTGCAGACTGATGTCAGCTTAAGAGTCGAAAATACTGATTCTCCGGATGTCTGGATTGTTTCAGGTCGTGGGGAGCTTCACCTTTCCATCCTGATCGAAAACATGAGACGTGAAGGTTATGAACTGCAAGTTTCTAAACCGGAAGTTATCGTTCGTTTGATTGATGGTGTCCGTTGTGAGCCGGTTGAACGTGTACAAATCGATGTACCTGAGGAGCACACTGGTTCGATCATGGAATCAATGGGAGCCCGTAAAGGTGAATTATTGGATATGATCAACAGCGGTAGCGGTCAAGTTCGTTTACTGTTCACGATCCCAGCTCGCGGACTTATTGGCTATTCAACTGAGTTCTTAACGATTACACGCGGATATGGTATCATGAACCATTCATTTGACAGCTATCAACCAATGGCACAAGGTCAAGTCGGCGGAAGACGCCAAGGTGTGCTTGTATCCATGGAATCAGGAAAAACTACACAATACGGTATTATGCAAGTAGAAGACCGCGGTGTTATTTTCGTTGAGCCAGGTACGGATATTTATGAAGGCATGATCGTCGGGGAACATAACCGTGATAGCGATTTGACTGTTAATATCGTTAAAGCGAAACAAATGACCAATATGCGTTCAGCAAATAAAGACCAAACTTCTTCCATGAAAAAACCAAGAATCATGTCCCTTGAAGAAGCTCTGGAATACTTGAACGATGACGAGTACTGTGAAGTAACTCCGGATTCAATCCGCCTTCGTAAAAAAATTCTAGATAAAAACGAGCGTGAAAGAGCAGCTAAAAGAAAAAAAGTTGCTATTGAAGAAAAATAAATAGCAAGAGGAGGAGAAAAGATTGGATATCCAAGAGCGATTATCATTTTTTGCAGCATTGTACAGAGTGGATGAAAATCCTGAAGCAGGAATGTGGTATTTATATTTGACGGTCTTTGGATTATGCATCCTTGTCTATCAGTTAGGTTTTGCCAAAAAGTTACCATTGCTAAAAAATGTGGTCATTTATGTGGTAATGGCACTTGGATGTACCCTTCTTTCTTTCTTTGCGGTGTTTCTCCCTATGGGGGAGGCATTAGTCATCGCTTCGCTTGTTCTGGGGATTTATAGGATCCGTCTTCATAATTCGAGAAAAGAAGAACAGGCTTAAGATGATGAAATCATTACAGGATGCTTTATACAATTGGTTGACGATCAAAGTTGTCTGTGATGCAAGGCCTGATGATTCAGCTGCACGCGATACAGAAATGTTTTTCATGCAGATGCTGAAAGACGATCATCAGGTGATAATCGATTCCGTTACAAAAACAGAACCTTTTTATTTCGTCGAGTACCTTTTGGGAGACGAAATGAAAAAGCAGCGTTATCCGATTGAATTGATTGATATCATGTTAGACCAAATTCAGTTAGAGCCAGAAAAGTATAAAAATATCGAGTAATGATAAAAAGAACCGTGCGATTTACGCACGGTTCTTTTTTATATTGCTTTAGGGAGGGAAAGTCCATAAAAAAGATGTAAGATTGTCCACAAAAAGAAAGCTGTCAAATCAGAAGGAAGGACAACTTCTGTTTTTGACAGCGCCGATAATGGGAAGTAAAGCATGATGGCGGGAATGATCGTGATAAAAGCAAGTGCGTATTTGTTCCATTTCCTGAAAACTTTCAAAGGATGTAGAAAATAAACGTAACTATACGTAATTGCCAGTGAGAAAAGGAGGTGGAAAAAGAATAATGATTCCTCACTCCAGGAAACCGCTCCCATTAGGGGGAGGAAATCCACATTCAATAAAAGCTTATACACTTGTTTACCGGATAGCATTTCGACCCACTTCATTATCCATCCAAGCAGAAGTCCATTGATCAGGCCAATTAGAGTAACTTTATGAAATGTTCTACCACTCATCTTCATTTTTGATCGTCCGATAAAGACGGAAGTTACCGGTAGCAATCCGTTCGTTCGTACGCTCTTCTATGCGTTGGTTGCATGTATTGCACATATAGGTATGTATAGGACGGTTTCGAAGTTTCTTCGCTTCTGGGCTATCGTCAGGTATAGATTCAATTTGATCGCATATTACACATTTAACCTTCATATTAGTTGAACCTCACTTCAATTTGAATATGCTTTTAAGTATACCAATATTTTTATGGTAAAACGAGGATAAAGTGAAACTAACAGTTGAACGTTGATTGTTGGGTATGAAAAAGACCCGAAGATTCATTTCGGGTCGGGTAAATTCATTCTTTAAAATGATTGGATTGATCATTTTGCTCTTTATCGAGTTCTTTTCTTTCCGTATCATCATCAAGTTTATTTTTTTCCTTTTCGATGTTCTTAGATGGCGTTGGGGTTAAAATATCACCAGGAACCTCCGGGATGACTCTGCTTGTGATGTCAGCGAGTTCATTTAGTATCCCGGTTACCGGTTTGCCGTCTTTAATATCTTTGGCTACCTCCCTGATCCGCTCATTTAAATCCGGGTCAGCGACGATGATGGCATTAGCACCGTCAGGATCATGTTTTAAAGTTTCTCCGACTGAGTACTTTATCGTTCCAACCTGTGAACGCTCAATATCTTGGTCGATATCTATTCCGACGATGGCGAATTTGCCAAGTACGACTGCGGTGGCATCGTTCACCTCTGGAATGGACTTAGCCAAACCGGTGAGTCTTTCCGCAGTTTGCTGACCTGTATTCCTGTCTGCTTCCTTAATGGTCGTATTATTGACTTTCGTTATATTGTTTTGCGCATTATTTTCAGACACTTCATTTTTATTATCCGTTGCGCAACCTGACATCAACAGAACAGCCGCGAGCGACAATATGATTTTTTGCAATGTACAACCTCCTTAAATGTTCTTTGGTTCCAGCCTGTCCGCCACCGACCAAGTCTGTTGCCATTATTACATGCAGTGAAACATGGTGTAATCAATGTTGGGGATGGGATTCTTTGCTGGAAGTTTTCTTTATAGTCTGTAAATGTTCTTCTATCTTTATGCAAAGGAACATATATTTTATCAACAGTCTCGTCCGCTACATAACTGCTGAGTGTAGTAAATGGTAAGACATATCCTATAGAGCAGGCAGGAGGCGTCATATTGGGGAAAAAAATCTATGTTTTAGATACGAATGTCCTGTTGCAGGATCCGTATTCGATTTATTCATTCGAAGATAATGAAGTTGTCATTCCAGCAGTCGTATTAGAAGAATTGGATTCAAAAAAAAGGTATATGGATGAAATCGGAAGGAATGCCAGGCAAGTATCGAAATTGATCGATAGTTTTCGTGAAAAAGGAAAGCTGCATCAGAGCATTCCGCTTCATAATGGAGGCAGCATAAGGATTGAACTCAACCACCGTTCATTTCACAAACTTCAGGAAATTTTTGTTGAGAAAACGAATGATAACAGGATATTGGCAGTCGCGAAAAATTTATCTTTGGAAGAAGAGACGAAGGAAGATGGAAAAACGGTCATTCTGGTTAGCAAAGATACTCTCGTCAGGGTTAAAGCTGACGCCATCGGTCTAGAGGCAGAGGATTTTTTAAATGATCGCGTTGTAGAACTGGATCATATATACGCTGGGCACAAAGAAGTGTATGTATCGATTGATAACCTGAATAAGTTTTATGAAAAAAGTTTTCTTTCACTGGAAGAACTGACAAAAGATGCATATTACCCAAATCAATTCCTGTTGATGAAGGACACGCTGGGCAGTTCAGCTTCGGCGATTGGGATAGTGGATGAGAACTGCAGGCTAGTCAAGAAATTGATGTATGAAGGGGAGCATATTTGGGGAATTAAACCGAGAAATGTCCAGCAGACCATGGCCCTTGATTTGTTGCTTCGTTCGGATATCCAGCTTGTGACGCTCATTGGTAAGGCGGGGACAGGCAAGACTTTATTGGCATTGGCTACAGGATTGATGCAAACTGAAGATTTGTCACAATATAAGAAACTTTTGGTTGCCAGGCCAATTGTTCCGGTCGGTAAAGATATTGGTTATCTGCCTGGGGAAAAAGAAGAAAAATTAAGACCATGGATGCAGCCTATTTTTGATAATCTCCAATTTCTGTTCAATACGAAAAAACCTGGGGAATTGGATGCGATTTTAGCAGGAATGAGTTCGATCGAAGTTGAAGCCCTCACCTATATCAGGGGAAGGAGCATACCGGATCAGTTCATCATCATCGATGAAGCGCAGAACTTAACGAAACATGAGGTCAAGACAATCTTGACGAGGGTCGGGGAACGGAGCAAAATTGTCTTGATGGGGGACCCGGAGCAAATAGATCATCCTTATTTAGATGAATATAATAATGGTTTGACCTATGTTGTGGAAAAATTCAAGACCGAGCGTATAGCCGGCCATGTTAAATTGATAAAAGGGGAAAGATCGGGATTGGCACAATTGGCAGCTACACTTTTATAATGCAATCGGCAAGGGATTTCCCTTGCCGATTGCCAAAGTTTTTGGCAAGGATGAACGAAGTCTTATTTAACGGTGAAAGACCGTACATTTTTTATCGGATCATTGATGTTGGAAGCGTCTCCGAAATAAATTTCCAGGGGGCCGCCTTCGGATATTTTAAGCGGCTTTCCATCCTTGGAAAAGCCCAGGAAAAATTCAAGTGCCGTTGCCAACGGGAATGTAAGCTCCTCATCATCGGTTGTAACGATGACTTCGGTCACCCCATTTTCAGGTTCGGCGTTTTTTAAAAACGGTTCAAAAGGGATGCCGAAAGTCCCTTCCAGCAATCTTTGCTTCTCGAACTTTCGTTCCGTTTTTATTGTGGGTGGCATTATTGCGCCTTCCTGTATTTCTTTTTGCCAATGTTTCGAGGCGGCAATCGTATATTCTTCTAATTCATTGACTTGGACTCTTTCAGCGTGGAAATATGTATCGATTTCAACTTTACGGTCATCAAAAATCCATACTCCAGGATCTAGCGTAATAGGATATTTCACTTTTCCATTTATAAATACGATGGGTTCCAAATATCTCATTCCTTTCTGTTGCTCTTTAATGATTATAATCAATTATAATAGAAATGTCACATCTTCAAGATGGTGAACAAATTCCATGGCTGGGTATATCCATTTGAGAGGTGATCGTGATACCTCAATGGCAAATTGTTCGTCAATGTCCTTGCTTTTTCACAAAACTAAAGGTAGAATTTAGAGATAAGATTTAATCGCTCTGAGCGGGGGGATTTAACATGGCATCTGATATGCTTGTCAATCATCGAGAAAAAGCTTATGCTTTATTAAAAGCAGATGCTGACAAGATTCTAAAACTGATAAAAGTTCAAATGGAAAATCTCACTATGCCTCAATGTCCTTTATATGAAGAGGTACTTGATACGCAAATGTTCGGCCTATCACGAGAAATCGATTTTGCCGTACGCTTAGGTTTGGTAGAGGAGACCGAGGGTAAATCCCTTTTGGAAACCCTTGAACAGGAATTGTCAGTTTTGCATGAAGCATCGTTAAAAAAATAATAGATAAAACATACTAACTCAAACAAATCTCGATGATTGTTTGAGTTTTTTATTTATATATACAATTAATGAATAATGTTATACTATATCTAATAGTGACATACTAATTAGTTCACGAAGCTCAATTTTAGTTTTCTCATTCTTTTGAATTTTTTCTAAGTTCAATGGTCATCTTCCGATTTTTAAAAAAATATTCCCTGTGGGATTTTCCGGTCATATGGCTTTGATCAATAATGGATCGATAGTAGGGGAGTCAGATCTAATTCCCTGTTTTTTTATACGAATATATGTAATTTTTTATTTTTTTATTGTATTCAGTTAATTTTAGTATTATTGTTATATTAATTGAATGTTAAATCAAATTGATAATATATTATTATAGCTAAATTTTAATTTGTTAAGGATATATGGCTCTTTTTTTGTCTTTATCAGATGTGAAAAACGAAAATATAAAATATATCGAAATAATTACATCAGCGATAAAATGAGCCTAAACAGATTGGACTCCTTAATTGGGAAATCAATTCATGAATAAAAAGTTGTGGAAATCTTTCACGCTTTTTTTCTATATATTCAATAAAAATACATATTGATTAGGGTGGTAGCAATGGGGAAACGTATAGAAAAAGTACTTGCGGCAAATCGCGGGGAAATAGCGATAAGGATTTTTCGAGCTTGTACGGAATTAGACATTCACACAGTTGCAATCTATTCAAAGGAAGATTATGGTTCTTATCACAGATATAAAGCGGATGAGGCATATTTGGTCGGGGAAGGCAAAAAGCCGATTGATGCATACCTCGATATTGAAGGCATAATTGCGATTGCCAAAATGAGTGGCGTCGATGCGATTCATCCCGGTTATGGTTTCCTTTCAGAAAATATTGAATTTGCGAAACGTTGTGAGGAAGAGGGCATAATCTTCATCGGACCAGAATCAAGACACCTAGATATGTTTGGTGACAAAGTAAAAGCTAGAACACAAGCTGAACTGGCGGATATTCCGGTTATCCCTGGTAGCGATGGACCGGTGACCAGTGTTGAAGAAGTCAAGGAATTTGGTGAACGATACGGTTTTCCAATCATTATAAAAGCCTCATTAGGCGGCGGCGGACGCGGAATGCGAATTGTCGGAAAAATCGAAGAAGTTGAAGAGGCTTATGATCGCGCAAAATCAGAAGCTAAAGCAGCTTTTGGTAATGATGAAGTCTATGTAGAGAGATTCATACAAAATCCGAAGCATATCGAAGTTCAGATTTTGGCTGATACTCATGGGAATATCGTCCATTTATATGAGCGTGACTGTTCCGTTCAGAGACGGCATCAAAAAGTTGTGGAAGTGGCACCTTCCGTCTCCCTTTCCGAAGATTTAAGGGAAAGGATTTGTGAAGCAGCCGTCAAGTTGGCTAAAAATATTGATTATGTAAACGCTGGTACGGTCGAGTTCCTTGTCGCAAATGGCGAGTTTTACTTTATTGAAGTCAATCCACGGGTACAGGTTGAGCATACGATCACTGAAATGATTACGGGCATTGATATCGTTCAATCTCAAATCATGGTAGCTGAAGGGCATGAGCTCCATGGCAAAAAGATCGGAATCCCCGAACAAGCAGGAATTAAAACTCATGGATATGCGATTCAATCAAGGGTGACGACCGAGGATCCATTGAATAATTTCATGCCTGATACCGGGAAAATGATGGTGTACCGTTCCGGTGGGGGATTCGGTGTCCGTCTGGACGCAGGGAATGGGTTCCAAGGTGCGGTCATCACACCATATTATGATTCCCTTCTCGTTAAACTTTCTACTCATGCGCTTTCATTTGAGCAGGCAGCTTCCAAAATGGTTCGTAACCTTAAGGAATTCAGGATTCGTGGTATTAAAACAAATATCCCCTTCCTTGAAAATGTTGTAAAACATGAAAAATTCATAAATGGGGAATATGATACATCATTCATTGATTCAACACCGGAATTATTTAGCTTCCCAATTAGAAAAGACCGTGGGACAAAAATGCTTTCATATATCGGAAATGTGACCGTGAATGGATTCCCGGGAGTCGAGAAAAAGAAAAAACCTGTTTTTGATCCAGCACCGATTCCTAATGTTGGTGGCCTGCCGCTTATCTCGGGTACAAAAAATATACTTGAAGAGCAAGGAGCAGAGGGACTGGTCAATTGGATCAAAGAACAGAAAGAGGTATTGATCACCGATACGACTTTCCGTGATGCACATCAATCTTTACTGGCGACGAGAATCAGGTCGAAAGATATCCTTGATATCGCAGAACCTACAGCAAAACTGCTTCCTGATTTATTTTCAATGGAAATGTGGGGCGGGGCAACTTTCGATGTCGCCTATCGTTTCTTGAAAGAAGATCCGTGGGACAGGCTGTTAAGTTTCAGGAAAAAAGCACCGAATGTCCTATTACAAATGCTTTTAAGGGCTTCAAATGCAGTTGGTTATAAAAATTATCCTGATAATGTCATTCGTGAATTCGTAGAGAAATCAGCGGATGCAGGCGTTGATGTTTTCCGTATCTTCGATAGTTTAAACTGGGTTAAAGGGATGGAATTGGCTATTGATGCAGTACGTCAATCCGGCAAAATTGCAGAAGCTGCCATTTGTTATACAGGGGACTTGAATGATCCATCACGCAGCAAGTATAATATCGACTATTATAAAAATATGGCGGTGGAATTGGAAAAAGCCGGTGCCCATATTTTAGCGATCAAGGATATGGCCGGGCTCTTGAAGCCTGATGCTGCTTACCGCCTTGTCTCGGAACTGAAAGAATCGACATCCCTTCCGATTCATCTGCATACTCATGATACAAGCGGAAATGGAATTTACATGTATTCTAAAGCGATTGAAGCCGGTGTGGATATCGTTGATACGGCGATTGGTTCTTTAGCTGGACTGACTTCGCAGCCAAGTGTACAAACACTTCATTATGCATTGGAGGGTTCAAGCAGACAGCCTAAGTTGGAAGTCGATTCACTAGAGCGTTTAGGAGAATACTGGGGTGAGGTCAGGAAATTCTATCATGACTTCGAAAGCGGAATGAATGCACCTCATACCGAGGTTTACAAACACGAAATGCCAGGCGGTCAATATAGTAATCTGCAGCAGCAAGCCAAAGCAGTTGGGCTGGGAGACCGCTGGCATGAAGTGAAAGAGATGTATCAGCGCGTCAATGTAATGTTCGGCGATATCGTTAAAGTGACTCCTTCATCCAAAGTTGTTGGGGACATGGCTTTATTCATGGTACAAAATAACCTGTCTGAAGAGGATGTTCTGACAAAAGGTAAATCCATCGATTTTCCTGATTCAGTCATAGAGTTATTCGAAGGCTATCTAGGTCAGCCAGTTGGGGGATTCCCTAAAGAGCTTCAGGAAGTTATCCTGAAAGGCAAGAAACCTATAACAGTAAGACCGGGTGAGTTATTGGAAGAAGTGGACTTTGCAGCACTTAAAGAAGAATTATTCAAGGAATTGGGACGGGCAGTCACTGATTTCGATGTGCTTGCATATGCCCTATATCCAAAAGTATTCCTGGACTACAATAAAACGATTGAGCTGTTTGGAGATGTTTCCAACCTCGATACCGCGACTTTCTTATATGGTATGAGGCTAGGGGAAGAAATCGAAGTTGAAATCGAAAAGGGTAAAACGCTTATCGTAAAATTGGTTTCAATCGGCCAGCCATTGGCTGATGGAACACGGGTTGTGTATTTTGAGTTGAATGGTCAATCACGTGAAGTGATCATCAAGGATGAAAACATTAAATCTTCCGTTGTATCAAAAGTAAAAGCTGATCCAAAAAATAAAGAACAAATCGGTGCGACAATGCCAGGTACGGTAATTCGTGTAGTGGTCGAGAAAGGAGATCAGGTCAAGCAGGGTGATCACCTGATCATTACGGAAGCGATGAAAATGGAAACCACCGTGCAAGCACCATTCTCCGGGACCATCAAAGATATTTATGTAAAAGATGGAGAAGCGATCAGTACTGGGGACTTATTGATTGAAATAACTAAGTAATATCGCTGACTGTGACCTTTTGAATGATTTAGGGTATATGGGGTATGCTTGAGGTTTCAAGCTGCCCTACACCCTCTTTCAAGGCAATCCACGGTATCTTAAGACAAAACAAAAACCACCATTCCCTGGGGAATGGTGGTTTTTGTTTTGTCCTATTATATTATTGATTGAACAATCAGAAATTAACGGGCGGGTACTGTTGGTGTTATGTCCTTTTCATCCTGTCCTTTGACTGTGTGCGTGGAGTTTCTTTTTTGCTTGGCCAGTGCATTTTTTTTGCTTCTTGATGTCAATAGCATCAAATAGCTCATTACACCAAAAAAGCAGGCAATGAATAATGCGTGTGTCAATGCGATATATAAGTTTTGCCTTGAGAAAATGATGAAGGCTCCAGCGGTAACCTGTAAAAATACGAGAATGAATGCAGCCATCCAACCGCCATATAACACTTTTTGATTTTTGTAATGTTTTTTTGCGATATAAGCTACATAAGATACCCAAATGAAAATGGCGCCTGCGATTGCACGGTGTCCCATCTGAATCCATTCATAAAGGTTAGAGGGGAGTGCAAGGCTGTCATTTACACATAAAGGCCAATCCTTACAGATAAGACTTGATTCTGTATGCCTTACAAGAGCACCTGTATATACTACTACGAGACAAAAAATCAATACGCCAATGATATGGAATTTCATTCGTTTGTCAACTATAAGTTTTTCGGCTTCGAACTTCTTGTCTACTTCAAAAATCAACAATGTCAGTAAAAAGACGGCAGCAAAGGAAATGAGCGATATGCCGAAATGAAGGGCAAGGACAAAATCGGATTGTGACCAAATGACGGCAGCGGCCCCGATTAACCCTTGTAGTAACAGAAAACCAAAAGAAAGGACGGATAAGAAACGTGCTTCACGGATATGGCCGATTTTTTTCCAAGACATATACGATAAAATTAAAACCAAGAATCCTCCAGCACCTGAAACGAGACGATGGGAAAGTTCAATGACCAATTCAATCGTGATTTTGTCCGGGATCAATTGGCCATTACACAATGGCCAGGACCTGCCGCATCCCATGCCGGAATCCGTCTTCGTGACTAAAGCGCCGCCAAGTAAGATGAAAAGCATTACAATCGTTGTTAAAACAGCAAACCATTTAAGAGACGATTTCACTAGTAGTCCCACCTTTTTCTCTGTAGCAAATTAGGATTGTTCCATAAAATTAATAATAGCATAAGATTTTTCATAATATTTGTCGAACTTCCTCGATATTACACAAAATAGAATGATTTTACAAGTTCAGTTAATATTATAACTATTAATTAAAATGCCTGAAATAGTTGAAAGTTACAAAAGACTTTGATAGAAATAAAGGGAGTGTAAACCTTCAAGTAGGAGCAAAATAGGGATAGAGCCTAGGGGATGATGATAATAGCATACTATTCATGTTCTTGATGAACATCTTACAAGAGCAGTAAATTATTGAGACACAAATTGGTCAAAAATATCCGAAAAATTTTCACAAAAGCTTCCAAAAATGTGTTTTAATATATTGAAGAAATGATTTTACTAAATTTTACTGTTATTAAGCATGATATTAAGAATGATAGCTCTCGATGGATTCCATTGACGACAGTCATTGGTAAATAATTTACTTTTTGTTTACGCTTCCTTGGTTACAAATATCAAAAAGTATGAAATAATGTTCTATAGCATATGTAAGTATTTTTTTTGCATTTGCGTTGTGCTGAATGATTTAAAGGAGGAAAACAAATGTCAGAAACAAGGGGTTTGTCAGAAGCTGTCATGGAGGACAGTAAAGCCGCCCTTCAATCGGATATACCTGAAACAACAGCTTGGAAGGATTTTCTCGCACTTATAAAAGTGGGGATCGTCAATTCAAATATAATTACAGCTTTTACCGGCGTGTGGTTAGCTCTTCATTTTTCGGGGCTTAGCTTCTTAAGCAATCTAGATGTAGTGTTTTATACACTTGCAGGTTCGGCGCTCATAATGGCGGGATCTTGCAGTTTCAATAATTATTATGACCGTGATATCGATCATTTAATGGAAAGAACGAAAAACCGTCCAACGGTAACCGGGAAAGTACAGCCTTCAAAGGTATTGGCGTTAAGTTTCGGCTTAATTGCTGCAGGGCTGATTTTACTTGCATTGACTAATATGACAACTGCCATACTGGGAGCATT
Organism: Peribacillus sp. YIM B13477; assembly: GCF_042787955.1. Lineage (NCBI taxonomy): Bacteria > Bacillati > Bacillota > Bacilli > Caryophanales > Bacillaceae > Peribacillus > Peribacillus sp. YIM B13477. Next base: position 217,669 of record NZ_JBHZPD010000002.1, on the reverse strand, counting down.
CGGCGTCTTCGCCTATGTTGTTTTATATACTATGGTTTTCAAACGTAGATTTGTCTCGAATACGATAATAGGCAGTATATCTGGAGCGGTGCCTCCGCTTATCGGGTGGGCTGCGGTCGACCCGGGCCTTGATAAGATCGCCTGGGTCCTGTTCGCGATCATGTTCTTATGGCAGCCTCCTCATTTTTATGCACTTGCAATGAGGCGTGTCGAAGAATATCGTGCAGCTGGAGTACCTATGCTTCCGGTCGTAAAAGGGTTCAAGGCTGCAAAAAGATCGATTATGCTATGGATCATCTGTTTAATGTTCATTCCTTTCTTTTTAACTCCATTAGGAACACCGCTAGTTATTCTTGCTGCATTATTGAGTACAGGTTGGCTTATTTTGGGAATTAAGGGGTATAAAAAGAAAGACGATGTTAAATGGGCAACATCCATGTTTGTATATTCTTTAAATTATATGACCATTTTATTTGTAGCGATGGTTATTGTCACACTGATCTAGTTTTGGTTTAAATAAACTGGCGGCCTGTTCTTTTACAGGCTCCAGTTTACTAATAAATAAAGCACTGACCGCCATTCATACATATTAACGGAACCAACAGGGGCATACATAAGAGCGGTTACATGAATCAACTTAGTAATTCCTTAGATTAGGGATTCTTTCTTTTTAGAAATTGACATAGAGAGAATATTCGCAATTGCGCCCATTTTTATTTTTGTGAGAAAATTTTGACGAAAGAGGGGTTTCTGAAGCTATGAAAAAAAGGCTGCACAAATGGCGCCTAATTGCTCTGCTGGGAATTGTAGGACTTGTCCTTTCGGGCTGCGGCGAACCATTTCTATCCGCGCTGAAGCCAGCTGGCGATGTTGCGCAATCTCAGTATGACTTACTGATATTGAGTACACTAATCATGGTACTGGTTATTATTGTTGTGATTATTTTGTTCGTTGTAGTTTTACTACGCTTCCGTCGGAAGGAAGGCGACGAAACAATACCGAAACAAATTGAAGGAAGTCATAAACTCGAAATTATCTGGACTGTTATTCCTATCCTTCTTTTAATTGTTCTGGCTGTTCCAACCGTCGTCACGACTTTTGACTTAGCCGACACAAAGGCAATGGATAAGAAAGATAAGGATGGAAAAACGAAGGATGCACTTGTCGTGAATGTTAGGGCAAACCTTTATTGGTGGGAGTTTGAATATCCAGACCTTGGCGTCGTAACAAGTCAGGATTTGGTTGTGCCGACAGATCGAAAAGTGTACTTCAATCTAACTGCTTCAGATGTTAAGCACTCATTCTGGGTACCGTCCGTCGGAGGAAAGATGGATACAAATACAGAAGGGGTCAATCAGTTTTTCTTAGAATTCGACGGTGAAAAGGCAGAAGATTCGAACAACGTATTCTACGGAAAATGTGCTGAGCTTTGCGGTCCTTCACATGCTTTGATGGATTTTAAGGTCATAACGAAGTCTAAAAGCGATTTTGAAGCATGGACTAAAGATATGAAAGCCTCGAAGGAACCTGTCGTTGAAGGCGATCTAGCCAAACAGGGTGAAGATGTCTTTAATCAAAGTTGTATAGGCTGCCATGCGGTGACACCAAATGACAGCAGGCCTGAAGCTGCTCGTCAGGCTCCGAATCTGGCTACATTCGGTGAGCGTCAAAAAGTGGCTGGCGTATTGGATCATACGGAAGAGAATGTGAAGAAATGGATCAAGGATCCTGAGAAGTATAAACCGGGCAACACGATGACCGGTACTTACGGTGAACTTTCGGATTCAGATATTAATGCACTGGCAGCTTATCTATTAGAGCTTAAGGTGGAAGACAAATAGAACATTGATTAAGGAGGTTAAATCGTGAGTACGTACGCTAATAAAAAAGGATTTGGCGCTACGCTTTGGGATTATCTGACGACGGTAGACCATAAGAAGATCGCCATTTTATATCTTATCTCAGGCGGGTTATTCTTTGTAATCGGCGGTTTGGAAGCGATGTTTATCCGTATCCAGCTTGCAATCCCAAATAATGACTTCGTAAGTGCCGGATTTTATAATGAAATATTGACCATGCACGGTACGACTATGATATTTTTGGCAGCCATGCCGTTGGTGTTTGCTGTAATGAATGCGGTCGTACCCTTACAGATAGGGGCACGTGATGTTGCGTTCCCATTTTTGAATTCGTTAGGTTTTTGGCTGTTTTTCTTTGGAGGAGTCTTTCTGAATCTTTCATGGTTTTTAGGAGGGGCTCCTGATGCGGGCTGGACATCATATGCATCACTTTCCCTGCACTCCGAAGGCCATGGTATTGATTTTTACGTCCTGGGATTACAGATATCAGGATTGGGAACATTAATTGCGGGGATCAATTTCCTTGTAACCATTATTAATATGCGTACGCCTGGTATGACATATATGCGTATGCCGCTGTTTACATGGTCAACTTTCGTTGTTTCCGCATTGATATTATTCGCTTTTCCCCCGCTTACGGTAGGATTGGTGTTAATGATGTTCGACAGGATGTTCGGCTCGAATTTCTTTGATGTAGCAGCTGGCGGGAATACAATCATTTGGGAGCATTTATTCTGGATATTCGGTCATCCGGAGGTATATATCCTAATTCTTCCTGCTTTCGGTATTTTTTCCGAGATTTTCGCTACCTTCTCAAGAAAAAGATTATTCGGATATTCATCGATGGTATTTGCAACCGTTTTAATCGGTTTCTTAGGTTTCATGGTTTGGGCGCATCACATGTTTACCACTGGTTTAGGTCCGATCGCGAATGCAATCTTTGCCGTGGCCACGATGGCTATCGCAGTACCGACAGGTATTAAGATATTCAACTGGATCTTTACGATGTGGGGAGGAAGCGTCAAGTTCACGGTACCGATGCTTTATGCAGTTGCCTTTATCCCAACATTTACCATGGGTGGGGTGACAGGTATCATGCTCGCATCAGCACCTGCTGATTATCAATACCATGATAGTTATTTCGTTGTTGCCCATTTCCACTATGTAATCGTCGGTGGGGTTGTATTGGGCTTACTGGCTGGAATCAATTTCTATTGGCCGAAAATGTTTGGAACTATGTTAAGCGAGAAATTGGGACAAATCACATTTTGGACGTTCTTGATCGGTTTCCATTTAACATTCTTCATCCAACATTTCTTAGGTTTAATGGGGATGCCTCGTCGCGTATTTACATTCTTGGACGATCAAGGTCTCAATACAGGTAATATGATCAGTACAGTCGGTGCCTTCTTAATGGCATTTGGGGTATTGGTTATGGTCATCAATATCATCATTACATCTGTTAAGAATGAGAAAGTCGGCAATGATCCATGGGGAGACGGCCGTACGCTTGAATGGGCCATTCCATCACCACCGCCGTTTTATAATTTCAAACAACTTCCGCTTGTCCGCGGATTAGATCCTTACTGGGTTGAAAAAATGGAAGGGAAAAAGGAAATGACTCCTGCAGAACCACTGGGGGATATCCATATGCCGAATTCATCTATACTTCCTTTAACGATTGCCTTGGGTTTATTTGTTGCCGCATTCGGAGCTTTATATAATATGGATGATAAGACATGGACCCTGCCTATAATGATTGTTGGACTTTTGATCACATTCGCTTCAATGTTTATCCGTTCCGTTAAAGACGATCATGGATACCACATTCATAAAGAAGAACTTATGGACGATAAAGACAAGGGAGGTAAGGCATAATGCAAACAGATGAAAGATTCACGGATGCCACTTGGCCTGCTTCTCCCGAGAAAGCGACTTTAGAAGGTAAAAATAAGTATTTGGGATTCTGGTTGTTTCTTGGTGGAGAGACGGTACTATTCGCCTCACTTTTTGCAACTTACCTTGCATTGAAGGATAAAGTTCCAAATGGTGATGCAGCCTTAGCTAAAGACTTGTTCGAATTACCACTGACATTTGTAGCAACCATGCTGTTATTGACCAGTTCATTAACCAGTGTGTATGCGATGTACCATATGAAAAATAACCATTTTAAACAAATGCAAGCATGGCTTGTAATTACGGTTGCACTTGGTTTCGCTTTTCTAGGTCTTGAGATTTATGAATTTAATCACTATGTTCATGAATTCCATCATACCTTTACGAGCAGTGCATTTGGCTCCGCGTTCTATACGTTAGTTGGTTTTCATGGAGGACACGTTGCTTTCGGTTTGGTTTGGATCATATCTCTAATGGTTCGTAATGCAAGAAGAGGCTTGAATTTATATAACGCTCCTAAATTTTATGTTGCGAGTCTATATTGGCATTTCATTGACGTAGTCTGGGTGTTTATCTTTACTGTCGTATACTTAATGGGAATGGTGGGATAACTGATGGCGAATGAACAATCAAATTCAGCGAACCCGAATGTCGATTTAAAATATCGCCGTAAGAAAAATGCTGAAGAGATGAAACACCAAGTAATATCATTTACACTTATGATTTTCTTTACATTACTTGCTTTTGCTGCAGTAGGAATTGAGGGTTTTTCACATTGGTTCATTAAACCGGTCATTTTGCTGCTGGCAGTTGTACAAGTGATTTTCCAATTGTATTATTTCATGCACATGAAGCATAAAGGGCATGGCACCATTGCATTGTTCTTGTTTTCCGGCCTTGCAGTGGGCTTGATAACGGTCCTTGTGTTCCTTACGATTGTTTGGATATAAACCATAAAGAAAATCGGCTATTGAATGATAGCCGGTTTTTCTTTATGTGGTGATTATCATCCAAGTTTATCTATATTTGTTACAATGTTTCATTTTAGGTATAATGGATAGTAAGAAAAAGTTCATGAACGAGGTGATTTTTTTGTCTATTGATATTTTTGGATTTCGCGCTTTGTGGAGTCCTTATTATTTTGCCGCCCTCGTACTTATTACCGTTGGCTATTTTTGGCTGGTGACAAAAAAAAGGGGGAAGTTTCCGGGCAGCTCATCGCTTTCCGTCAAACAGGCAACTTATTTTTTAATAGCCATGTTCCTTCTTTATGTGGTAAAAGGATCGCCGCTGGATTTATTGAGCCATATCATGTTCAGTGCCCACATGTTTCAAATGGCACTGCTCTATCTCGTGATTCCGCCATTATTTATCATTGCGATTCCAGATTGGCTTATGAGAACACTCATAAATTCAAGGGGAGTGAAGCCGTTATTTCAGTTTTTCACGAGACCTCTTATCGCCCTTTTATTATTTAACGTTCTTTTTTCGTTGTACCATATCCCGTTAGTATTCGACTTTATCAAAACGGGGATGTGGATTCATGCCGGATACACGGTCCTTTTATTTACGACTGCCGTTTTGATGTGGTTCCCGCTTGTCAATCAACTGCCCGAACGTGAAAGTCTATCAGGTGTAAAAAAAGTAGCTTATATATTCGGCAGTGGCATTCTAATGACTCCTGCCTGTGCTTTAATCATATTTGCTAATGATCCGATGTATGATACATTCACCAATGCGGAATCTTGGGCCAGTGCCATGGAACTTTGCGTTCCGGCTTCCGCACTATCCGGTTTAACGCTCAGTGGTCCGGAAATGTTCAATGGACTGCCATTGCTTGAGGATCAACAGCTTGGCGGGGTTCTGATGAAAGTGATTCAAGAAATCGTATTAGGCTATGTATTGGGTGTCATTTTCTTTGCTTGGTTCAAAAAGGAGAATGGCGGCCAAAATGATATCGATCCTATACCTTCGGATTTTCAGACTGCAGAATAATTGTACGATAAAAGACTTGTCTTGGGGCGGACAAGTCTTTTATCTGACTTTACCTGATTTTTGAATTAAAGCAAATAGCCAGTAATTTGACCTGGGTATTCTATAAAAGTGAGCATTCTGTTAATAATCCTTGATTTTATTGAATTTTATGATTGCCTCTTATAAAATGGTAGTTGATTAATAAATATAGAGAGGACTACATTTCATATGTCTTTACCAATCCTTCCAACGATAAGTACAGCCTTCATTGTATTAAGTGCCATCACTGTTGCAATAGGCTGGTATCAAATTAAACAGCGCAAAATCGAGACCCATAAAAAAACCATGATGGCAGCTGCGATTTTTGCGGTGATCTTTTTCACTATATATCTTTCTCGGACGGTCTTCATTGGTAGTACGTCGTTTGGCGGACCCGATGACATAAAAATTTATTATACGATTTTTTTGGTTTTCCATATAACGCTTGCAACAACTGGAGCTGTTTTGGGGATCATCATGCTTACCACTGGGTTTAAAGGTAAATTCGCCATTCATAAAAAAATCGGGCCGGCGACAAGCATCATTTGGTTTTTCACTGGGATTACTGGAGTAGCTGTTTACATCCTGCTTTATGTGATTTATCATGGCGGCGAAACAACATCTTTAATAAAGGCAATCCTAGGATTTTAAAATGACAAAAAAGCCTGGTGCAAAAAAAGCATCAGGCTTTTGTATTGGATACAAAAAAGAGAGCATCACACATGATCCTCTCTCTTTGTACCACTTTTCGCTGACGGCTTTTATAGGCCGTTGAATTGTGTAAGTTCTTCTTTGATTTGAGCGAGGATTTTTTCACTTTGTTTAACTAGTGATGCAGGAAAATCCTCTCCTTCACCATATTCAACTCCGTGTGGATAATAGTGTTTTCCTAATAGAGGAACCATTAATTTGATGACGGCCCTGTGAGCGCCAACATCGCCCTCTGTAGCATAGCCAAGTATTCTCAGGTAAAACGTGCCTTCTTTTAATTCGAACTTACGATCGTAACTTACTCTTTCGTAATCCCATTGTTCTGCTCGTATTAAACCATATTGCGGCATTAGGTCATCTAATCGGTTTAAGTCGGCTGTGATGTTTTCGATTCCAAAGCTTTCAAATTTCACGAGTAGTACCTCCTATGTTTACTATTGAGAATTAAAATGACATACCGGGAAAATATTATGTACATGAATATATTAAAAATCTCCAAGTATGTTTATAATATACCATTTTATCCTATATTTTATAATAGTACGAAATGGTGGAAGTTGCAATGAACTCAACCATGGTATTTTAATCATTCACAAAAGTTCCATTTTTAAAATAAATTTAATGAAGGGGCAGTCTAACGTAAATTAGAAAAATATGATTGAACAGTGATATAATCAGGAAAGAAAGGTTTTTGCATTGGATACATAAATTAGATAGAGAGAGGGAGTGTTCCTCTGCGCAGTTTAGGTAAGGTGTTGGTGTTAATCATTATTTTTTTCGTAATCGGTATTTATCTTAATATCGGCGATGAAGATGAAGGGAACCCCCTTATTGATGGTAACAAAGGTGTTAACCCCAATGGACATATAAATGAAAGAAGCACTTCCTCTGAAAAGGAAGGGGTTACTGAAGTGACAGAAGGTCTGGCAGTAACGATCGGGAAAAATGCAAAAGAGATAGAAAGGGAATACGGTAAGCCGGATCGAATTGATTTGTCTGCCTATGGATATGAATGGTGGGTTTATAAAAAGGACTATAATAATTATTTCCAATTAGCCGTTGAAAATGAAAAAGTGGTATCTGCTTATGGAATTGGTGATGAGGTCAATGTCGCTCCTTTTAAAATTGGACAATCGATTGATGCCATCTATTCCAGTTTATATGTGGAACCTACTGTTGATATTGAAGTTGGTCACAGTTCCTATCGTTTTGAATTGTCGGAGGAAGATATGAACATGAGGCCGTTAATTGATTTAGGGAATATTAATGTTCAGCTTTATTTGGATAAGTTCACTGGTACTGTTTCAAGCATCCGATTCTTGAATGATTCCGCCCTATTGAAACAAAAGCCGTATGAGTTGACCTATCATGGTGAACTTGTGAAAGTTAAGGACCTTTCAGATGAGGACATGGCGAAAGTGGATGATGGAAATGAGCAGCAAATATTCGATATTACGAATATCATGCGCAGCAGATTTGATTTGAAGCCTTTAGAATGGGATGCCGCTACTGCGGAGGTTGCTTACCTTCATAGCCGGGAAATGAAGGATACCCCTGAAGGAACCCATGTTTCTGAAACAAAGGGGGATTTGGAAAATCGTCTTGATGCAGGTCATGTGAAATACAGGGCGGCCGGTGAAAATATAGCAGCCCATTATGTGGATGCTGCTGCTGTCATGGAAGGTTGGCTAAATAGCAAAGGACATCGGGATGCGATGCTGAACGAGGAATTTACAGGTCTGGGCGTCGGTGTATATAAAAAGTATTACACCCAGAATTTCATAAAGAGATAAAAAAACGGACCCGGTTTGGGTCCGTTTCAGTTTGTTGACAAGGGGGTCGGAATTAAAAAATTCCGAACCTTTAATATTCCCTTTGAAATTTGACCAAAGGTTAAGAGATTTGAGCTCTTAGAACCACTATGTTATGCCATTTTAGGACCTTGCCATGTCCACGTGGCCATCTTCTTTAAATTAATGGCAGCGAAAGTAAGCATTGGCTTGCATCGACAATTTTTTAAGTCCCCTTAAAGTAGTCCAACGCATAACATGCTTTTCTTTTGCATCTGAGAATATACGCTCAATCGTTTCTTTGCGTTTCGCGTATATAGGTTTTATACCTTGATGATGAAGCAATGATCTGCTTCTTCCACAAATGCTTGCCAGATATGTCGTGTCACTACCTTTTGATGGTCCTTGCTTTCTGTACCGTGATAAATATGAGTATGTTGCACAAATTTGTTTTGGCGATTTGTACTCGCGATAGACCTCTTTATTTGTTGTTGAGGACTTTAAAGTTTTGCACAAAGAGCAAAGGTAACAATCAAAGTGTTCATCGAAACATAAAGAATCCTTCTTTTGTTTGAGGAAGTGTATAGGGTAAAGCAGGTGTGATTACTTTGTTAAATAGGTAGCTTGTAATCGCTGGTGCTTTATAAGCTGCATCTGCGGCAACAGCTTCTCGTTTTCTAACTTTCTCAATCCTAGCTCAACAAGTAGCTTCAAAATATGACTGTCATGTGTATTAGCAGTTGTTACAATCGTTCCCAATACAAAACGTTGCTGTGTCTGCTGCCTGCCATAGTTGTTTCAGTTTCTTCAATCCCTTTACGCATGGAACGAATAACGAAGGTATATTGAATGAATGTCAGTTTAACTAAAATAACTGGTTCAATACTGCGAGTCCTACCTCTGAATACATATCTTTCACCAAGTCATAAATGAAAGTGAAGTCAATGGAAGCCTCCATTTACGAACCAAATGGTTCGCCGGCACCAGTTGATCTAAAGTAATCATTTCAAGTTGTTCTCGTTGAATAGAATGATGTTTCGTAACCATCCTCATCACCTCAAGTTTTAATAGATCTATATTAAAATAAAAAAGACTGTAGGCAAAAGGAGTTCTATCCAAGTTTTTAAACCTAGTTGACTGGAGCGGGTGTGCGAGACTCCTGCGGGAATAGCGAGTCCAAGGGGAGACCCACAGGCGCAAGTGGGCCGAGGGCGGATCGCCCGCGGAAAGCGAGTGCCCTACGTTCCAATCAACGTCCAAATTTGTACAAGCAAAAAAAATGTAGACAAACTCGTTTTTCATCGAGTTTGACTACAGTCTGAAATGGACCCGATTTGGGTCCGTTTTCTTGTTGTGGATCATATTTTAAAAGGTCCCAACCATTTGCATTCCCCTCGATGAGGATCGTTTGCCAATGGAGGTTTTTACATAACGAACTTGGATTCCGCAGTCACGCCCCATTCCATTAGTAATGGAATTTATGCACTTTTTATCTACCTTTAGCATATGGTGCAATAGGCGATGTCTAAGTGTGAGGTGAGAGTAATGGCAAAAAGAAAGCGGCCCTCCGTGGATGGATTTCGGGAGTTTGTAAAGGAACATCCTCATTTAGTGAATGAAGTGAGAAGCAAACAAGCAACATGGCAGGAACTTTTTGAAGAGTGGTATTTACTCGGAGAAGATCATCCACGCTGGCAGGCTGACGGCAGTGTGGGTGAGCCTAAAGAGAATACAGGATCTCAATCACTGCCGGTTGAAAAGGGAGACCAAAGCACTGAGTTGATCGGTTCGTTAATGAATGCCGTTAAAAACATGGATATGGGGCAGATTCAACAATATATTACGAATGCCAATCAGGCCATCGGTGCAATCCAAGGAGTGCTATCTGCTTTCCAAGGGAATAAATCAGGTGATACCAGTCCTCCCCCAAAAGAAAAAGAGCAGAGAGCTAACCCTTTTTTATTCACCAAAGATTAAGGAGGGTTTTTCATGCGCCAGAATATATATGAATTCATTCAAACAAACGAAGATATGCGAAATTATTTGAGGGTTCAGCCTGCATGGTACAAAAGATTAATGCGTAATCCACATGAAGTGGATGTGTTTGAAACCGAAGCTAAATATTATTTTGAGAAGTCGATTCCACATCGGGTCTCTAAATTTTCGGAAAGCGTTCAGGTTGCCTCAATGATGCTTCATATGTTTCAAGCGATGAATGCTCCAAGTGAATGAAGAAAGTAAGAGTAAATTACTCCTTTTGGCGAACAATAAAGGCAAAAGGGGGACGATGGAATGAGAAAGTTGATATTGGCTCTAACAGTGTTGATGGCAGCGACGGGTTGTGGCAAGAAAATACCTGAACCTGAAAACTCAGGAGTAGCCATACAAGGTGTTTCTACACTAGAGGCTGCCACCACTGTATCGAGCATCCAAAACTCAGATGAGGACTTTCGGGTAAAAACATTTGTAAAAGGCAACTCCGTCTATGTTGAGTGCTACTTGAAAAACTATGGTTTTTCTGAATCAAATCCTGAACAATTGGCAACTGTGTCCGTATTTATTGATAATCAAAAGAAAGTCGATATGAAAACGGCAGCATTTATCGTAAAGGATGTCCCGAATGGCATGCATAAAATAAAGCTGGAGATTTTGAACGGTGCAGGTGAAAAAACAGGGCTGCAAAAAGAGATTGAGGTACATATCACTTCCTCGATTTAATCAAACCATTAGCATCTAAAAGAGAGAAATGGTAAAATGGTTGTGGAGGTGAGCTTGTTAATGCTTGCTACTATGGAAATCATCGACATTTTACATCAGGCTGATGGATTAGCTGAAATGATCCTTCATTCTGAAATAGGAGAAGAATATCTCCTTAGTTTATATAAATTACAAAAAGACAAAGAGGCCCAGGGGATTATTTCCAAGTTTACTTCGCTCAAGGATCTATTTGAAGATGTTCAAAGGTTCGGTAAATATCACCCGGATTATAAACGCATCAATTTAGAAACGAGGCAAGCTAAACGAGACATGGATATGCATCCTGCCGTTGCAAGGTTTAAGCTGGCGGAGACAGAATTGCAATCCGTTCTTGATGAAATAAGCGGAAGAATTGGCCGAGCTGTTTCTGAACAGGTCAAAACCCCGGCTGGGAATCCATTTTTTGTTTCATCCGGCGGATGTTCGACGGGAAGTTGCGGAACCGGGGGAAGTTGCGGGTGCTCTGCTTAAGGTAATGGCCAGATTGGGACCATTCAGGCCGGTATATAACATGCAGCCATCGAAATTCGACATTACTATGGAGTTCGGTGGCTGTGTCATGTTTGGAACCTCGCCGAGACATGGTCATGAACCGATGCATGAACTATCATCTTACATATTTCGGTTACGTGGCAAAAAGCGATTAACTGCGATATAAAATACAATCCGGACAAAGGTTGCCGCAGCAAAACATCTTTTTCTGCGGCACATAAAAACGATGCCGGAATACATATAAATGTTCTTCCTGCCGTACGAAAATGGTTTCACAATGAAGCTGCTTGCCACGCATTGAAAGGCTTGCGGCTTTTTTTATTAAGAGAGAAAGCTTACCATCATCATTTGGTGCCGGATGATAATGGATATATATAAAGGGGATTCCTGTGAACTTTTTTATCGAAGCTTGGGTAATTTCATCATTATCTAATAGATGCACAATAAATTGATGCCAAATTTGGTTTAAATCCATCGTTTGTTTGGCTCCCTTCACAGTGTGTATATTCATAATAGTGAGAGAATTTTGTTTATAATCTTTTTTTCTTGGTTGAAAGTAAAGATTCTGCTATGCTACACTTAGTTAAAACCTTTATAAAAGGGAGTTATTGATATGCTTGGAGCGAGACAGGGAATCATCGTCTATTTACATACATTGAAACAAGCCAAAATGCTTAGGAAATTTGGAAATATCCATTATGTTTCAAAAAAGTTGAAATATGTCGTGCTTTATACGAATATGGATGAAGTGGAACCACTTGTGGAAAAACTGAATAATTATTCGTTCGTTAAAAAGGTGGACCTTTCTTACAAGCCTTTTTTGAAGGTGGAGTACGAAAACTCCAAACCGGATAAAGCGAAAGAATATGATTATAAAATGGGAATTTGAAAAAAGCTGACTCATGCGGAGTCAGCTTTTTCATTTTCAGGGCAGCAACATCTTTCAACCTAATGGCGGCAGATATCTATTCATTCGCAAAATGCCGATTAAGTGCTGGTAGTACAACTCGATTTCTGCAAAGAGCACCGAAGGTTTCACTTCGATTTCAATAATTGGCCTATCCAGTTCCTCAGCCAAGTTCTCAAAAAGCTCATAGCGTTTGTTTTTGGTGGCATGTGGGTTAGGGATACCTTCACGGCAAATGTAAAGCGGCTGGAATTTCCCGGGATCTGTGGGCTCCATGACGATGACCAATGACGTTACCTTTTTATCATTTATAGTAGTATGCATGGCCAATAGCCTTGCAACTCGATGTTTCTGATTGCGGCCTACTTCCAGCAACTCATATATATCGGAATATCCTTGTCCAATTTCAATAAAACGTTGAATCAATTAAACCTCTCCTAACTAACTTATTATTCATTACTTTATCATTATCCCTCATAAAAGAGAAGGACAACTTCATTGACGAATGATGACAAAGGAAATTTGGAATAAGTGGTTTATCAATAAAAAAAAGCCCTGCAAAAATATGCAGGGTCCTTCTATGTCTAACTAAGGACCAGAAGGCAAAGGGAGAGGAGAAACCGGAGGAAGAACTTATGGGGAAACGTAAGCCTTCTCCGCGGTTGGCAACAACACCTAAAAAGGAATGTTGTTATTCACATTATTGCCAAAAACCATTTTATTATTCATGATGTAAAAGATTTATAAAAAGAATGGATATCTTCTATCCATGGTACGAAATGATATGTTCTTTTCATCATGGAAATGAAGGCAAATGGGTTTAAATATTGGCTAGCTTTTTCTAATATGTTAGGATAGGAAAGTAACAGAAATTTGTCATAAAATGTGGTGAGAATGATGAGGGTCGTTTCCGGAATTTGCAAAGGAAGACCACTTAAGGCTGTACCGGGTACAGGAACCCGGCCGACTACTGATAAAGTCAAGGAATCCATTTTTAACATGATTGGTCCTTATTTCGAAGGAGGGCTGGTCCTCGACTTGTTTGCCGGAAGCGGTGGACTGGGAATTGAAGCGTTAAGCAGAGGCATGGATAAAGCCATATTTGTCGACCGGGATTTTAAAGCAAATCAAACGGTTAAGGCTAATTTGGAACTATGCAAGTTTTCAGACCGTGCAGAAGTTTATAAAAATGATTCAGAACGTGCATTAAAGGCTTTGGTGAAAAGGGAAATGACTTTTGAATTGATTTTTCTTGATCCACCTTATAAGAAACAAAAGCTAGTCGAGATTCTTGAAGAAATACATAAATACCGATTGCTGAACGATATGGGATACATTGTTTGTGAGCATGGCCATGATGTTACTTTGCCAGAAAAAGTTGGTGACTTTACCGTTAAGAGAAAAGAAGTTTATGGCGTCATTGCCGTTACGATTTATCAATGGGGAAACGTACACGAACAGGGGGAACTATGAATGTCCAAAATAGCGATTTGTCCGGGGAGTTTTGATCCAATAACATTTGGTCATCTTGATATCATTCAAAGGGGAGCGAATGTTTTTGATGAGGTATATGTCGTCATCGTGAACAATTCAGCGAAAAATTCTCTTTTTACAGTGGAAGAGAGACTGGAACTGATTACTGAAGCGACTGCCCATATGCCGAATGTTAAAGTGGATTTCTATCAGGGATTGACGGTCGACTATGCTGAAAGCGTTTCCGCGAATGCCATCATCAGGGGATTGAGGGCGACTTCTGACTTTGAATATGAAATGCAGGGAACTTCGATGAACCGATTCCTTAACAATAAAATAGAGTCATTCTTTATCATGACGAAAAATCAATATTCTTTCTTGAGTTCAAGTATCGTGAAAGAGGTAGCGAAGTATGGTGGGGATATTTCTGAACTAGTGCCAAGTGTCGTCCAGAAAGCTCTGGCCAAAAAATACGAGGAACTGAAAGGATAGAAAAAAGAGCATTGCCAACGGGCAATGCTCTTTTTTGGTTTACGAAAGGCCTTTGAATAGCCTTTTGGTAAATATGATGATGTATAGGATCAAAAACACGAGTGTTAGAATGGGACCTATATCAAGCATGCTTTGATATAGGGAATTCGCGTGTTCACCGGATCCGCTGACCGGGAATGCGTTTATCGGGCTGCCGCTGTACATTTTGCCTTTATAGAATGGTTCCCAAAGCAGGATGGTGATAATGGATGCAAGAAGGCCATGTGCAATCCTGGCCAGAAAAAAGGGAGTGAAACGAATGTCCGTTGCTGCAATGATGCTGGCAACTTGCGCTTGGATGCTGAACCCGTTGAAAGCTAAGATGAAACTTGTCATCACGGTTTGCTGAAAGAGTGTCGCCTCTTCGACCGTGCTGGTTAATTTTGAACCTAGAGTCATTTCAAACATGCCTGATATGAAGGGAAGGCTTAAGGAGTCCGGGAAATTAAAAATATGTAGAATTCCTCCGACCCCAGATGCTAGCAATCCGGTGATGTTCATATGAAATAAAAGCTTGTTCACCACAGAAAAGAGAATGATGAACCCCCCGATCATCAATAGGGTTTGGATGGATGAGAGTACCGCATCTCCAAGTAAACTGCCAAATGGCCTTGTTTCTTTTATTCTGGTACGATGCATTTGACCAAAGGCTTGTCTTATGGAGGGGAGCTTGGTCAGTTCTTTTGCATGGGATTTTTCTTCTTTCCAACGGTAAAAACGCATGATGATGCCTACACAAATATTTCCTAGGTAGTGGGAAAGGGCAAGGATGATCCCTAAATGAGGGTTGTGGAAAAAACCAACGGCAACGGCAACGAATAGGAACAATGGATTGGATGAATTAGTAAAACAAACGAGTCTTTCAGCTTCAATGCGGGTCAATTGTTCTTCTTGACGAAGCCTTACAGTGAATTTCGCCCCGGCTGGAAACCCTGATGCAAGTCCCATCGCCCAAACGAAACCTCCCACTCCTGGTACACGGAATAGGGGACGCATAAATGGTTCAAGCATGACACCAATGAACCTGACAACCCCAAAACTGATTAATAACTCCGAGAAAATCAAGAAAGGCAGAAGCGAAGGGAAAACAATTGTCCACCAAATATTCAGTCCGCCTTTGGAAGCTTCAAAGGATTCTTGGGGGAAGATGATCAAGCCAACTGCCATCATCGTGACGGAGGTAGCTAACAGTACTGTTTTAGATTTTGATTTTAGCAAAATTCAGCCTCCTCTTGAAGGTTACTAAATAAGGGCAGTTCGTTTCGTATATAATAAAATATGAACTTCTTTTTCTCGAAAAGTAAGCGCATGATGGAATAAGGATTGTACCGACATGTAAAGAGGGATGATCCGCTCAATGGAATATATCTGCCATGCTTGTTTCACTGTCAATATAAATAATATGCTTCTATAAATCCGTTTAAGACCATAACTTTGAATGAGTGTTATTTCAATATTTTGAACTAGTTAAAGCGGGAGGGATATCTTTGTCGAAACCAAAAGTCGGGCTTGCACTTGGGTCAGGAGGAGCTAGGGGGTTTGCACATATTGGCGTGATAAAGGTATTGCAGCAAGAAGGCATTCCGATAGATATGATTGCTGGAAGCAGCATGGGAGCAATGGTTGCAGCCTTTTATGGAGCGGGGTCGGATATCGAGAGGCTGTATAAGTTGTCCCGTGCATTTAAGCGGAAGTATTATTTGGACTTCACCATACCTAAGATGGGCTTCATTTCGGGTAAGCGGACAAAGGATTTAATCAGGGTATTTACATATGGCAAGAAATTTGAAGAACTTGATATTCCTGTGGCGGTGGTAGCCACTGATATAAAAACGGGGGAAAAGGTCATTTTTCAGGAAGGTCCCATCGCACCGGCAGTAAGGGCAAGCATCTCCATTCCCGGGATTTTCATTCCCGAAAGAATCGGAAACAGACTGCTTGTTGATGGCGGCGTAGTTGACAGGGTTCCTGTTTCAGTTGTGAAGGATATGGGAGCAGACATCATAATTGGTGTGGATGTAGCTCACGTGAAACAGGATATGGAGATAAACTCCATATATGACGTCATCATGCAAAGCCTCGATATCCTGCAAATGGAGCTGGTTAAAAGCAGGGAGTTTGCTTCAGACGTCATGATACGCCCCAGGGTTGAGAAATACAGCTCGAAATCATTTACAAACGTACAGGAAATAATTAGTATTGGAGAAGAAGCAGCAAGAGGTAAGATTGATCAAATTAAGCAGAGCATTGTTACTTGGAAGGAGTCCTTTGAAGATGAGCCGTAAAACGTATGTACGCACTTTCCTGGTGGTGGCTATACTTCTCATAGCATCAGCCCTTTATTCCCTACCTTTTTATGTATCGAAACCAGGAATGGCTAAAGAATTGGAGCCAATCATTGAGGTATCCGGGGGAGATGAAGCAAAAGGAAGCTTTATGTTAACCACTGTAAGGATGGGCCGGGCTAATATATATTCCTACATGATGGCGAAGTGGAGCAAATATCAGGAGCTTTATCCGGAAGCCTCCATCAGAAGCGAAGATGAAACAGATGAAGAATATAATATCAGGCAGCTCCACTTAATGGATGGTTCTAAAAATAATGCCATTAAGATCGCATATGAAAAAGCAGGGAAAGAAGTCGAATACGAGTACCTGGGTGTATATGTTTTGGACGTGCTAAAAGGAATGCCGGCAGCAAAAGAGCTGAAAGCGGGCGATCAAATTATTCAAGTTGATGATGTTAAATTCAAGTCTGCACAGGAATTCATGGATTATATTAACGGAAAGAAGGCCGGAGATGAAGTTAAAATAGTTTATAAGCGGGAAGAGACGGAGAAAACGGCTGTTCTTTCATTGCAGCCTTTTAAAAATGATCCAAATAGAGTAGGAATCGGCATTTCGCTGGATGACAATCGAAGAGTGAACACAAAACCGGCGATTGCCATAGATTCAGAACATATAGGCGGTCCTTCGGCTGGTTTAATGTTTTCGTTGGAAATTTATAATCAATTAACGAAAGGCGATCTTACAAGTGGATATGACATAGCGGGTACGGGCACGATGTCTGATGATGGGACAGTCGGTCCAATTGGCGGAATCCAACAGAAAATTGTTGCAGCCGATAAGTCTGGAGCCGAAATATTCTTTGCCCCGAATGAAAACGGAGCAGCGGGTTCGAATTATGAAGATGCACTCATTGCAGCAAAGGATATTGACACTGACATGAAGATCGTGCCGGTTGACAACTTTGAAGATGCAGTAGCCTATTTAACGAAGCTAAATGGAAAAGGAAAATGAAAAAAAGCGCAGGCAGTAATCTACTGTCTGCGCTTTTTTCATGATTAGCTTTTTACACTTAAGGATGAAACGGCCAAGCTTGAATCCTTCTTCATTTGAAAATGATGGGAGATTCATATTCACGTTTCATCAATGCAGCTTGATGCGGCTCGGGCAAGCCCAGGGCATACACCTGTGCTGCTCGCAAGTCCGAATCGATGTCCTGCTTCCGATAGGAAGAAAGTTTAGAGATGAGAGGGAGGGGCAAGCCTTTTTTTACAGAACGAAGATATTCTTGCCCCCGGCCATTCATGCCAAGAAGTCTGATATAGGCCGGTTGGTCATTATGAATTACCTGTTCCTTGAATGTATGCGTCAATATATGGACACACATCCGCTGCAGCCGTGTCCATGTGTAGCGTTTTGTCTTCAGCGCTGCCATGAATCCAGAAAAGCTCGAAGATTGTTTGGCCATCTCCTTCATTCGGTGCTCTATGCCTTCCTCAACTTCGTATATTCCTGCCAATTCGGTTAAAGAGGAAGAAAGGATACGGTATTTCAACATGGACCAATACATTTCCCAGTCATGCAAGGCATGGTAGCGCGTTAAATATTGCTCAAGGCCACTCATCGTCGCTTGAGGAATATAACTGGAAACAGAATGTAATTCCTGGTGTTCATGGATGGCTTTACGTATCCCCGTTGCGCTGGCAATAGGGTCTTTGGACAACTTTGTTTCATGGTACCCTGCAGCGACCCTTTGAATCGTATAAGGGCGAATGGAGTAGCCGTTTGAAAGGGCAGCACTTACATATTCTTTTCCAAGGATATTATTCGGCTTCGTCAAATCCAATGCCGCATCACCATGGATGATCGAACGATAAGCCTGGGCAGCACTTGACGGATAACTATTACCGGCATCCATGGCCGATTTGATTGCGGCATCGAATGCAGCGGAATTTTCCGAAAGGATTCTGTGGGCGATGATGAATGGTTCAATTTTGCCATCCTCGCTTCCGAAGCAAAAAGAGTCACAGCCTAGCGATTCCAAAAGAGCAATAGATCCTTTTGCAAATATTTCAGCCTTCTGTGTCGCGAAAGCATATGGCAGCTCAATGACAAGATCAATGCCGCCATTCAAGGCCATTTCGGCGCGTGTCCACTTGCTGACGATAGCGGGCTCCCCACGCTGTAAGAAGGGCCCGCTCATAACAGCGACAACGACATCTGCCCCTGTTTTTTCTCTACTTTCTCTTGCATGTAAAACATGTCCATTGTGAAAAGGGTTATATTCGACTACTAAACCGCAAGCTTTCATTCGTTCACCTCAGAGAAAAACTTTGTATTTTATCAACTTAGTGCTAAAATAGTATTTCAAGTAAAATTACTATAAGTAATCGTCTGGATTTTTTGTTAGAAATGATTCATTAAACTTAGACAATCAGTTAGGATGACTACATTATAGTGTAAAGAAAAAATATTGACAAACTTATAATTGAAAGCTATAATTATTTTTGTTGCCTTGAGGTGATTTCATTTGAAATGGACGATTAGTCAACTTCAAAAAATTCGGGACAAAGATTTACGGTTTGATGAACTGGTGGATGTCTTGGACATTAGAGAAAGAGACCCGCAAATTCGCGATGTTTCTCCGATCAGAGTAGAAGGAAGAGCTGATATCAGCTCGACCGAGATTACTTTTCACTTGCATCTTTCAGGTGAATTAACATTACCTTGCTCCCGTACACTGGTAGACGTTAAATATCCGATTGATATTGATACAAAGGAAACCTTTCTTTTAAAGGCAGATGGCACAGATTTCTACGGAGATGATGTCACTGTTGTGGAAGGCGACGTTGTAGACCTAATACCGGTAATTAAAGAAAATTTATTGCTAGAAATTCCGATGCAGGTTTTTTGTGAGGATGTCGATTCGAATGAAGCTGCTCCTCAATCTGGGAAAGACTGGGCTGTTATTTCCGAAGAGGAAAATGAGCATAAGGTTGATCCGAGATTTGCAAAGCTTGCCGACTTTTTTGACAACAATAAAGAATCTTGATTGGAACGAAAAATCGTTAATCCGATTTTTCCAGCTTTTTTATATTTTTTAAGGAGGTGGGAATAATGGCTGTACCTTTTAGAAGAACGTCGAAAACTGTAAAAAGAAAACGTCGTACACACTTCAAGCTTCAAGTACCTGGTATGGTAGAATGCCCGAGCTGTGGTGGAATGACTCTTTCACATCACGTTTGTAAAGAATGTGGAACATATAAAGGAAAAGAAGTTGTCGCAAAATAATTTCTTGACCTACTTGAGAGCTCAGCTCTCTTGATGCAACACGCTAATCAAAGCGCAGGGATTTCTCTCTGTGCTTTTTTTACAAATGTATTTGGCAGAATATTTTGAATCATTCGCGTTTGCCGATGATTTTGGAGAAGGTGTTTACATGGATCAGGTGATTGAAGTTGAAAAGGGTAAAAGCGGTTTCATGAAGCTCCTATTTAATAGGCCGGAGAAAAGGAATGCCGTGAATTATCAGCTGATGGACGACCTTGAGTCGATATTATCGGAAGCTGCATGCGATGATGAAGTTAAGTTGCTGGTCCTGACCGGGGCGGGCTCTGAGGCGTTCTGTTCAGGCGGGGATCTAAGGGAATTTCAGGATTTGCATACAGAAGAAGAGGCCTTTGCTATGTTATCTAAAATGGGTGAAATTCTGTATAAACTAGCAGTATTCCCAAAACCGACAATAGCGCTAATCAATGGAAGTGCTTTCGGCGGCGGATGCGAAATAGCGACAGCTTGTGATTTCAGGTTAGCAAAGAGGGAAGCTAGGCTAGGGTTTGTACAAGGTACCCTAGGAATAACGACTGGCTGGGGCGGAGCTTCGCTTTTACTTGAAAAAATACCAGAGCAAAAAGCGCTAAAGCTATTATTGGATGCAAAAATACATAAAGCTGAGGAAGCGAAGGAACTTGGTTTCGTAGATGAGATAGTCGGAGAAGGTACGGATGGATGGGAATGGTTTGCGGAAGATTTTCTTCGCCATGAGACAGGGGTATTGATGGCCTATAAACGATTGCTGGTACATAAATGGCAGGATGGCGGGCTTAAAGGAAGAATGGATGCGGAAATCCGGGAATGTTCCAAACTGTGGGCGAGTGATGAGCATCATGCTGCAGTCGAGCGTTTTCTAAATAAGAAAAAATAAATATTACACGCTCTATATATCTTCTATCTTTCCTAGCATGTGCATATTATGAATTAAAACTTGCTAAGGAGGTAGAGAGATGACGATTGCGAGACAAGATGCATGGACTCATGATGAGGATCTGTTGTTGGCTGAAGTGGTACTGAGGCATATACGGGAAGGCAGTACACAATTAAAGGCGTTTGAAGAAGTGGGGAAACAGTTATCGAGGACATCTGCTGCTTGTGGGTTCCGTTGGAATTCATTTGTTAGGAAGCAATATAAATCAGGGATAGAGCTGGCGAAAAAACAAAGGAAAGAACAGGTAGTCAATAATCCTGAAGTGGAAAGGGTTTCGATTGCAACGGTCGAAAATGTCACGATTGAAGAAATAACGCCCGAGCATGAAGATAAAGAATCTATTACCCTTCAGGAAGTTATATTATATTTAACCAAAATGGATGAATTCTTTCAGCTTGATAATAAGGAAAAAGAACGGATTTCTGAGCGTTCCCTATTTCTTGAACGGGAAAATGTCCGATTACTGGAAGAGAATGTCCTGCTTAAGGAAAACCTGAAAGCTGTTGAGGAAGATTATCGTGCGTTAATGCAGATCATGGAGCGCGCAAGAAAACTTAGTGTCCAGGAGGACGAAAAGGCGAATCCGAAGGTGAGTTTCCAAATGGATAAGAATGGTAATTTGGAAAGAGTCAATAAATAAAAAATGCGGGTGGGAAAATCCGCCCGCATTTTCTTGATGCTTCATTATTCTTGTGTATCTATTTCTTTCTTATCTTGTACGTCAAATGGGCTCCAAATCAGCGGGTTTTCTCCGAGGTCCCTGTCCAAATCATAGGAAACGGCAGAAAAACCCATCTTTTTCCAAAAGTCTTGTGAATGGACTCTTGGGTTAGTTTTGATAGGCATGTTCAGGCTTTTGGCGAATTCGACCAAAGCTCTTCCATAACCTTTTTTCTGATAGTTAGGCAGGACTTCAAGTTTCCAAAGAACAAGGAAATCCCTGGAATTGTCAAAATACTGGTCGAATTTAGCGCTTCTTTTATAAAGGCTCATTCGAGCTACAAGTTTATCGCCATAAAAGATTCCGTAAAAAGGTGATTGGCTGTCATTTTCAATGATGTTACCTTCTAAATCATCTAGCATGGACAGTTCCTGTATCCCGTATTCTTTGAATTTTTTGAATTCCTCAAGCGTTTTAAAATTTACAAGTAATCGTTCAACCTTGTATTCCATAAAAAAGCTCCCCCTTAATTCTGATAAACCTCTTCCGATAGTACCCTGAAAGTCATCCCACTGATCTTTGCCATGTGGAATTTCAACTTAGGTTAAATCTAGTATGACATCATCGACTTATCCTAGCTTACTAAATGCTTATAGCCTTTTATTCCCCGCCCTTTTCCCTTCAATTTCTTTTGGGGTGAGTTTGGAGTTATCTTTTGTTCCTGTAAAGTCTTCAAAATGGCTAAGCTTTTCGTATCTAATATACCATTAAATTAACACTTAAAGAAGAAAATATTATATCTTCAATGGCGTATTAATCATTCTTTCCATTGGTATTTTATGACGAGCCATCGTTAATGGAAGTTCCATCGTTTCATTCAATCGGATTGGCTGTGTTTTCCAACGATGGGAAAATTCGTGCAGGCTAAAAAAGATAATGTGATAAAATAGTAAATATATTTCAAAAAGTAAGGAAGGTTATCATGAGAATTGGAATCATTGGCGGAGGGGCCATAGGGCTGCTGTTTGCGTCCCGTTTAAGTGAAAAGCATAATGTGACTCTCTATACCCATACTGCGGATCAGGCGTCCATCATCCAACGTGATGGAATCCGTCTTATTGCGGATGGTGAAAGCCGACTGCAGACGGGCATCATTTCCAAGGGGCTGGATGAAGGGATATCGGATGTGGATCTTCTTATAGTGGCCGTCAAGCAATATCACCTGCCGCAAATACTGCCTAGGATCAAAGATTTTCAGGTTCCATTGCTATTCTTGCAGAATGGCTATGGACATATTTCTTATTTAAAGCAGCTTCAATCCCCGACCATATATGTGGGGGTAGTGGAGCATGGAGCATTGAAACATGACGGGAATACCGTGGAGCATACAGGACTTGGCATGACAAGGATCGCTTCCTTTAGCGGGGAACTTGAGCAACTATCGCTAGTGAATGAAAGGATCGATCATTTTCCTTTTACGAAGAGTGAAGATTTTCACTCGATGCTGATGGATAAGCTTGTCGTCAATGCGGTGATAAATCCATTAACGGCGATACTTGGTGTGGAAAATGGCGGTTTAATCACTAACTCTTTTCACTACCAATTATTTCAAGAACTTTTTGAAGAAATCTCCGGTATTTTGGAAGTTCAAAATAAGGATGAGTCATTTGAACATGTGAAAGCCGTTTGCATCGCAACTGCGGAAAATCGATCTTCCATGCTAAAAGATTTAGAAAATGGCCGTAAAACGGAAATTGATGCCATTTTGGGTCATATCCTCTCGGAGGCAAAGAGTAAAGGGAAAAGTGATTGCCTGACGTCTTCTCTATATAAGATGGTCAAAGGAAAAGAGTCTCAGGGGGGATGAGGATGTGCCGTACGTAGTTTCAAGCCTTGCCGCGATATTTATTACCTTGCCTTTCGTAGGGTATATACTTTTTTTTATAGGTGCCAAACAATTCACTGGAAACCATCGGCGCTCCGTTCAATTTGCAATGGACATGAGTACGATGCTGTTCGTATTATCCGTCCATTATTTGATCATTACGATCTGGGATATGCAAATTATTTGGGTGATCATGCTCATCATGCTCATCAACGCATTCGTGGTGGTTCTTGTCCATTACAAGGTAAAAGAAGAAATCATTTTCCATAAGGTATTAAAGGGTTTTTGGAGAGTGAACTTCGCCTTTTTTTTCGTGGCTTACCTTCTATTGTTTTCCATTGGAATAATTACAAGTATTACGAAGATATTGACTACATAACATAGAACATCGCATCAATTTTCTGCTGCTGGGCAACTTCTTTTGTTTTCTTAAACCGGAATGTTATACTCTAAAAAGAATTGTAGTTGCAGAGAAAGGGAGAACAGAAATGGAGATGAAAGATCTCGCGTTACCATCTTTAAACCGTTTTGCATCGGACTATTTACAAAACCGTCTTGAAACGGAGGATTATTTTCACTATGACTTGTCTAAGCCTGACATTTATCACAATAGATATGAAGAATTGATGAACCGCTCTTTTTCACGTGATGAATTGTCGGATTACATACAACAATACATGTCTCGTCTTTCATTCAGTGAGGCAGTTAAGGGTAATATTGGAAGGCTGCGCAGGGATGATTCCGTTGTTGTGATTGGAGGACAGCAGGCAGGGTTATTATCAGGGCCGCTGTATACCATTCATAAAGTGATATCGATCATCAAGCTTGCGGAAGAACAGGAAAAAAAACTGGGGCAGCCAGTCATTCCGGTTTTTTGGATAGCTGGAGAAGATCATGATTTGGCTGAGGTCAATCATGTTTATGTTATGAAAAACGGAAAACCCGATAAAAAAACCTATCCTTCCTACCAGCCATATAAAACAATGGTTTCTGATGTGGAGCTGGAAACGGAAAAGGCAGAGAAGTGGCTTGAGGAAATCATTGAAACTTATGGAGAAACGGAATTTACGAACAAACTCCTGATTGATATGAAGGAAACCATTAAGAGATCGAATACCTTCGTCGATTTCTTCGCCGAGCTGATTCATGAATGGTTCAAAGAATATGGCCTTTTACTAGTCGATGCCGGAGATCCGGATTTAAGGCGAATTGAGAAGGCATACTTTGAATCGATGGTCATTGAAAGTGGACGGATTGCTGAAGTGGTCGAGGAACAGCAATCATTCATGCATGCGAAAGGGTATGCAAAAATGATTGAAATGGATAAACGCGCCGCTAATTTATTTTATTATGATCCAGAAAAAAAAGATCGATGTTTACTCGAACGTGTAGAAGGCGGTTTCAGCGGAAAAAACGGTGAGGTATCATTTACCGGGGATGAACTCTTGCTGATAGCCAGAAATCATCCAGAACGATTAAGCAACAATGTCATTACACGCCCGCTCATGCAGGAAATGCTTTTCCCTGTATTGGCATTCGTTTCTGGGCCAGGGGAAATAGCCTATTGGGCAGAATTAAAAAAGGTGTTTGAGTTGTTTTCCATGAAGATGCCGCCAATCATTCCTAGGTTGAATATCACGCTGGTGGAGCGGAGTATCCAAAGCGACCTTGAAGAAATGGAACTCAGTTTGGAAACTGTTCTGACTGAAGGAACTGCTAATGCTGTGGAAAGTTACCTTGCTTCCGTTAAAGATGAAACGATTGACACCCTGTTCGGGACGCTGAAATCACAGCTTGAAGAGAACCATGAAAAGCTTTTTGTCCACGCTGTCTCTTTGGATAGGGGACTCGAGCCGATGTTGAACAAGAACATTGAATTCATTCAAAAGCAATTGAATTTCATGTATGGCAAAATCGGTGACCGTACAAAGGAACGACATTCGGTCATCTTGAAAAAATATGATCGGATAGCAAATTCGCTGTACCCTCTCGAATCACCCCAGGAGAGGATTTGGAATGTGTTTTATTACTTGAATCAATATGGGCCAGAGCTCGTAAGGGATATGATGAAACTGGACTATCGCTTCAATAATCAGCATAAATTGATTTTCATTTAGAAAAACCATCCGTTTTGGGGGAAAGTGGCGGATAGATCATATTGAATACGGTTGCCACAAACCAATCCTGATGGAGGGATTGAAATGTGAAAAAAGACAGGTGCTAAAGCCTGTCTTTTTTTCTGTTTCCTGAGTACTTGTCAGGCGGGGCTTCGACAGTAATGGTGGGCCTGCGTCTTAGTTTGAGTGCATTCGAGGGAAATGCACGTTTCTTTGAATAATTTGGCTAAATAAACTTAATAAGAAAAGAAGGTAATTTTTACTTGGAAGGAGAAAGTAAAAACAAGTGGAGAAAGGTGGGGGAATGTGGTACATTGAGATTAGAATGTGGGGGTAGTGGGTATGTTCATGGGAGAGTACCATCATAACATCGATATAAAGGGCCGTTTGATAGTCCCGGTGAAATTCAGGGAAGATCTCGGGGAGCAATTTGTCCTTACCCGCGGACTCGATCAATGTTTATTTGGTTACCCTATGGAAGAGTGGAAGCTGCTAGAAGAAAAGCTGAAAGCCCTGCCTTTAACAAAAAAAGATGCCCGAGCCTTTACCCGTTTTTTCTTTTCTGCAGCTACAGAATGCGAAATTGATAAACAAGGGCGAATTAATATCCCCACGCCGCTTACTTCATATGGCCAATTGGAAAAAGAATGTGTAATTCTTGGTGTTACCAATCGTATTGAGATTTGGAGCAAATCCCTTTGGGAAAACTATTTTTCAGCTTCGGAGGATTCTTTCGCTGAGATAGCAGAAAATATGATTGGCTTTGATATTTAAGGCTGCCCTCAGAAATAGAGTCACTCAATAACCGATTGGAAGGATGTCTAGCATGTTTCAACATACAACAGTGTTATTAAAAGAGACGGTTGATGGATTGAACATCAAACCTGATGGAATTTATGTGGATTGTACTTTAGGAGGAGCCGGTCACAGCGAATACTTACTTTCACAGCTCTCTGACAAGGGCAGGCTTTATGCTTTTGATCAGGACGAAACGGCGATTCGGAATGCTAAGGAAAAATTGGAAAGCTATGGCGAACGTATTGTTCTTGTTCCTAATAATTTTAAATACTTAAAAGAAGAGTTGAATGCCCGGGGAATCGAGAAAGTGGACGGGATCCTTTATGATTTAGGTGTGTCATCCCCGCAATTGGATACACCGGAGCGTGGTTTCAGCTATAACCATGATGCACCTTTGGATATGAGGATGGACCAAAGTGCTGCCATTTCTGCCTATGATGTCGTGAATACTTGGTCATTCCATGATTTGCTGAGAATTTTCTTCCAATATGGAGAAGAAAAGTTTTCGAAACAAATTGCCAGGAAAATTGAAGCGGCACGTGAAATAAAACCGATTGAAACGACATTCGAACTTGTGGAATTAATTAAGGATGGGATACCGGCCCCGGCAAGGCGTAAAGGCGGACACCCTGCGAAACGAGTGTTCCAAGCAATAAGGATCGCTGTGAATGATGAACTTGGTGTCTTTGAAGATTCCCTGGAGCAAGCCATATCGCTTTTGGATAAAGAGGGAAGAATATCTGTCATTACATTCCATTCGCTTGAAGATAGAATTTGTAAAACGGTATTTAAAAAGGCCAGTAGCATGCCGGATCTTCCGCCTGGACTTCCAGTTATCCCGGATGAATTCAAGCCAACCATGAAAATAATTACGAGAAAACCGATTTTACCTTCAGAAGAAGAATTGGAAGGGAATAATCGTTCCCGGTCGGCTAAGCTAAGAATCGCCGAAAAGCAATGATTACAGAAAAAAATCAGTGAGGGGGAACATGAATGAGTTCCATAGCCAAAAAAGTACAAGAACAGCAATATGAAGACCAACAGCAGCAACAGGCACAGCAAACAGTGGTCATCCGTAAAGCGAAGATATCCATTGGTGAAGTTTTCTTACTATGTGCCCTTGCTATCATGGTTACCTTCATGGGAGTGAAAATAGTCTCAAATCAAGCTGCCATCTATGAAACGAATAAAGAGATTCAGCTAGTGGAAACGACGATTGAAAAGCAGGGTAAAGTGAATGATGATTTGGAAGTGCAGGTTGCTGAACTAAGTACATACGAACGAATTTGGAAAAAAGCTGCAGCGCTTGGGTTCAAGCTAAATGAGAATAATGTGAAGGGTGTGCAGTGATAATGCAGAAACAAAAAAATATGAAGCATGGGGCAGCCGGATTATTCTTCTTATTCGGCCTGCTCTTTTTTGTTTTAGTCTGCCGCTTTTTGTATATTCAGGTGACAGGTACAGCAGGCGGGGAGGTATTGGCCTCGAAAATCGACAAGAAATATGAAAAAAAACAGGTCCTAGAAGCAAAAAGGGGAAGCATACTCGATACAAAAGGTGAAGTCATCGCCGAGGATACTCCCTCCTATATCTTAAGGGCTGTACTTAGTGAAAAGGAGCCGGAGCATGTTAAGGATCCGGAGATGACCGCGAAAAAGCTTGCTAAATATATCGACATGGATGAACAGGACATCTATGAAAGACTTACGAAAAAAAAGGCATACCAGGTGGAATTTGGCAGTGCTGGCAAGGATTTGACTCAGGTCGTCAAGCAGGAAATAGAAAAATTGGAACTGCCGGGAATTACATTCGGAAGTACGAATAAACGTTTTTATCCTAATGGAATTTTCGCCTCCCATCTGATTGGCTATGTAGAAAAGGATGAAGAAACGGAAGAAATGGCTGGTAAGTTCGGCATTGAAAAGTACCTCAATAAAGAATTGCAGGAAACGAACGGGGAGCTGACATATGACAGTGATAGATGGGGCTTCCTCTTGCCGGATACGGAGGAAAAGGTTGTTGCTCCGGATAATGGCAATGATGTCATGCTTACGATCGACAAGAAAATACAAACGTTCCTGGAAGACTCGATGAGCAAAGTGCAGGAAAAATACGATCCCGAACAAATCATAGCGATTGTCTCCAATCCCAAAACGGGGGAGATAGTGGCGATGGGGCAAAGGCCTACCTTCCATCCGACAACGAAAGTCGGGCTAACGGATACATGGCGTAACCTGGCAATTGAAGAAACCTTCGAACCGGGTTCAACCATGAAAACATTCACCCTTGCCGCGGCTGTTGAGGAAGGGGTCTTTAATCCGAATGAAAGCTTTGTTGCAGGAACCTATAAAGCCGGATCGGGGAAAATCGGGGATCATAGCGGAATCGAAAGAGGAAAGAGCATGACCTTTCTGGAAGGGGTACAACGTTCCTCGAACGTCGCTTTTGCCACACTTGCAATGGATAAAATAGGAGCCGATACGTTCCGTGAGTATTTGACTAAGTTCGGATTTGATAAAAAAACGGGAATTGACCTGCCAAACGAGATAACCGGAAAAATTCAATACAAGTATAAGCTTGAAAAAGTGACTACCTCCTTTGGACAGGGTTCGACCGTTACACCGATTCAACAAATCCAAGCTGCATCCGCAATAGCCAATGACGGAAAAATGATGCGGCCGTACGTGATAAAAAGCATTTCCGATCAGGATACCGGAAAAATTTTGAAAACGACCAAGCCGAAAGTGACAGGGCAACCGATTTCGGCAGAAACTGCAAAACAAGTACGTGATTATTTGGAAACGGTAATTACCGCGAAAAAAGGAACTGGGAAAAAATATGCTATTGATGGATATCAAGTAGCGGGGAAAACCGGTACTGCACAAATTGCGGGTCCGACAGGCAGATATTTAGAAGGGAAAAATAACTATGTGTTCTCCTTTTTAGGGATGGCTCCAAAAGATGATCCGCAGTTGGTCATGTATGTGGCGGTCAAGCAGCCCAAGTTAGGTGTATCTTATGTTGGGGCTGATCCATTGTCAGAGATATTCAATCCTGTCATGCAAAATAGCCTGCAATATCTAAACATAAAACCTTCTGAAGTTAAAAAACAAAAAGCAAATAAAATCAAAGACTATACGAATCAAACCGAGAGTTCAGCTGTTTCAGAACTGAAGGAACTTGGTTATGATGTAAGTATGATCGGAAGTGGACGTAAAGTGCTCGACCAATCCCCGAAAGCGGGGAGTGTACTCTTACAAGGTGAAAAGATAATCCTCAGGACGGAAGGCGAAATGAAAGTCCCTGACATGAAGGGATGGTCCTTGCGCGATGTCATGAAATTGGCTAAGGTTGCAAAACTGGATCTGAAAACCGAAGGTACTGGATACGTGAGTAAACAGAGTCTTAAGGCCGGTAAAAAGGTAAATGAAGGGGAAACCTTCAATATTGAATTATCCCAGCCTGATGGGGCTGGTGAAGATATACCGACAAAAGAGAAAACAGAGTGAAGATAAAGAGGGGATCCAAATGGATTCCCTCTTTGTTTCTTTCAAAGTTTCTAGTCTAGCATCGAGTAGACAAGCATATATTGAAGCATGTATGAAATGGAGGTGCCTGTTTTTGCGTGTTTCGAATGTTACTGTCCGAAAACGGCTGGCAATCGCATTGGCGATCGGTATCGTTGTTTTTTTTATCATTGATATCCGATTGGGAATTGTACAGTTTTATCTAGGGGATAAGTTGACGGGGCTGGCTAAAGATTCCTGGAGCAGGAATATTCCTTTTGAAGCCAAACGAGGAGAAATCCTTGATAGGAATGGTGTCGAGCTGGCAACGAATATATCTGCGCCAACAGTCTATGTCATACCTAGACAGATTGAGAATCCTGGGGAGACGGCGGAACAGCTTGCTTCAATATTGGATATGACAAAGGAAAAGGCTTATCAATGGTTAACGAAACAGGCGATGAGCGTCAGAATTCCGGAAGGCAGAAAGATATCTCACGAAAAGGCGAAGGAAATTAAAGCATTGGGGATAAAGGGCGTATACATCGCTGAAGATTCAAAGCGCCATTACCCATTTGGTGAATACCTTTCACATGTTCTTGGCTTTACAGGCTCTGACAATCAAGGGTTGATGGGTATTGAATTGTCTTATGATAAGGAACTAAGCGGGGAAAAAGGATTCGTTAAATTTTACTCCGATGCGAAAGGGAAAAGGCTTGAGAATATGGCCGATGACTATAAGCCCCCTGTTGATGGTGATAATTTGAAGCTGACCATCGATAGCAAAATCCAGACAATTGTGGAGAGGGAGCTCGATAATGCGGAGGCGACATATGATCCTGATGGTATAATTGCCATTGCAATGGACCCGAACACTGGGGAAATATTGGCAATGTCCAGCAGGCCAACCTTCGACCCTGCCAATTTTCAAAATGTCCCCTCGGAAGTGTATAATCGTAATTTACCAGTTTGGAGTATATATGAACCAGGATCGACTTTTAAGATCATCACGCTTGCTGCGGCGCTTGAGGAAGGGAAGGTCGACTTACAAAAGGAACATTTTTATGATTCCGGACATGTGGAAGTGTCAGGATCAACGCTGCATTGCTGGAAAAGCGGAGGGCATGGGGATCAAACTTTTCTTGAAGTGGTCGAGAATTCATGTAACCCGGGTTTTGTAGAATTAGGGAACCGGCTTGGTAAAGACAAGCTGTTTAAATATATAAATGATTTCGGTTTTGGGCAAAAGACGGGAATTGATTTAACCGGAGAAGGAAAAGGAATCATGTTCAACATGGATCGAGTGGGTCCGGTAGAGCAGGCAACTACTGCGTTTGGACAAGGTGTAGCCGTAACGCCCATTCAGCAGGTGACAGCGGTATCGGCAGCCGTGAATGGCGGGACTTTGTATACACCATATATCGCGAAGGAACTCGTGAATCCAAAAAATGGGGAAGTGCTGATGCGAAAGACCCCTCAGGCGAAGAAAAAGGTGATTTCAGAAGCAACCTCGAAGAAAGTCCGGGAAGCGCTTGAATCCGTTGTCGCCCAAGGAAGCGGCAAAGGAGCATTCGTGGAGTCGTACCGCGTCGGCGGGAAAACGGGTACAGCCCAAAAAGCTGAAAATGGCAGATACCTTGAAAATAATTATATTCTCTCATTCATTGGTGTCGCTCCAGCGGATGATCCGCAAATCGTCGTTTATATAGCTGTGGATAATCCGAAAGGAACGGTACAATTCGGCGGGGTCGTTGCTGCACCGATCGTTGGGAATATCATGGAGGATTCACTTAGGGCCATGGGCGTCAAGCCAAGGAAAAACCAGATTGAGAAGGAGACGGTCTGGACGGATCCCGTCATGGTCGAGGTACCAGACGTCGTGGGTCTCAGCAAAAAAGAGTTGCAAACCCAGCTCATCGACCTTAAGCTTGATATTGCCGGAAATGGGGATAAAGTCATAAATCAAGCCCCAGATCCAGGTGTTAAAGTAAAACAAGGCTCTACAATAAGAATTTATCTTGGCGAAAATACAGAATAAGTATAATATAATATATGAATAGTTAAAGCGGCTGAAGATTCATCAGCCGCTTTGTTTACGGAGTCGGGATAACCCCGTATAATTGAAATTGGTTTCTCGACAAGCCAAGGCTAATCACATATAATGAATCCTCAAATTAAGTTGAGAGGGATGGAAAAATGAAGCTTCACAAATTACTATCTTATTTACACTCCTTATTTACGTATGAAGGAGAAAATCCTGAAATCACCTCCATTGAAAATGATAACCGTAAAGTCATAGACGGAAGTTTATTTGTTTGTATAAAAGGTTATACAGTCGATGGTCATGATTTTGCCCAACTTGCTGTAGAGCATGGAGCTGCAGCAGTCATTGCCGAAAGGCCGCTTGACCTCGATGTTCCCGTGATCGTAGTCAGGGATTCGAGCAGGGCGATGGCGGTTCTTGCCGATGCATTTTATGGCCATCCGACTCAAAAGATGCGCTTGATCGGAATTACAGGAACGAATGGAAAGACGACGACCAGTCACTTATTGGAAAAGATTTTCGAGGATCGACATGAAAAAACAGGCTTGATTGGCACGATGTATACAAAAATCGCCGATACGGTATATGAAACCAAGAATACGACGCCAGATAGCGTTACACTGCAGAAGGCTTTTCATGAAATGGCCGAAGCATCCGTCTCCACGGCCATTATGGAGGTTTCATCGCATGCACTTGAGCTTGGGCGCGTCCATGGCTGTGATTATGATATTGCCGTCTTTACGAATCTCACACAGGATCATTTGGATTTTCATAAAACCATGGACAGATACAGGCAGGCAAAATCCTTATTTTTCTCACAGCTTGGCAATGCTTACATAGAAAATCGCCCTAAATATGCTGTGCTTAATGCTGATGATGAGGCAACTGCCGATTTCATTAAGGCGACTGCCGCTACAGTCGTTACATACGGCATAGACAATGAAGCGGATATCAGGGCCAAAGATATAAAAATTAATGCAAATGGCACATCGTTCACCTTGACAGCAGGTAAAGAAGAGCGATACATTCAGCTGAAGCTAATTGGTAAATTCAGTGTTTATAATGTACTCTCTGCCATCTCTGCTGCTTTGTGTGCCGGTAACGATCTGGATGAGACAATTAGATCCATCGAGGATATAAAAGGTGTTGCAGGCCGTTTTGAGCTCATTTCAGCGAATCAGGACTTCCCGGTCATTGTTGACTATGCCCATACTCCGGACAGTTTGGAAAATGTTCTGAAGACTGTTGGTGAGTTTGCTAAAAAGAAAATTTACGTGATAGTGGGCTGCGGCGGGGACCGAGACAAGACAAAGCGTCCAATCATGGCGCAAATTGCATGCAGCTTGGCGACTGACCCGATCTTCACTTCGGATAATCCACGCAGTGAAAATGCTGCCCAGATTCTCCGGGATATGGAAGCTGGTGTAGCAGGCAAAGAATATACGGTTATTGAAGACCGCAGGCAGGCGATAGCTTACGCAGTTTCCAAGGCGGAAGAGGGCGACGTTATATTAATTGCTGGAAAAGGACATGAAACCTATCAATTGGTCGGTGACGAAGTGCTTCACTTCGATGACCGTGAGGAAGCGGAAAAGGCGATTCAAAGTCGTTTGGGTTCAGTTTGAACCAACGCTGAAATTGCCCTGCAACAAAATAGGAAAAGACATCAAGCAGAATTTAATATTTGAATTGTGTTAGGAATGAGGGAATAAGGAATGTTGGAACAAGTGATTTTTTATACGATTTTGGTGGCGTTTTTAGTAACCGTTCTTCTTTCGCCGATTTTCATCCCGTTTTTAAGAAGATTGAAATTCGGGCAAAGTATTAGGGAAGAAGGCCCGCAATCGCATTTGAAAAAAACGGGAACACCCACCATGGGCGGTTTGGTCATATTATTATCTGTTACCATCGCTACACTAGTCATGACTTTGAAATTTTCGGCACCTTCAACCGAAACGTATTTATTATTATTCGTTACTTTAGGTTTTGGTTTATTAGGTTTCCTTGATGATTTCATCAAAGTGGTCATGAAGCGTAACCTGGGACTGACTTCCAAGCAAAAACTGCTTGGACAAATTGTGATTTCGGTCATCTTTTACTTCGTATTCAAGCAGACAGACCGTTTTAATCCTGAATTGACGATTCCAGGCACTGACTTTGCTTTTGATTTTGGCTGGTTTTATCTGTTCATCGTTATATTCTGGCTGGTAGGCTTTTCGAATGCCGTCAATTTGACGGATGGGCTTGATGGACTTGTCTCAGGGACATCAGCCATTGCCTTTGGTGCTTTTGCCATTTTGGCCTGGAGTCAGTCACAATATGATGTCGCCATTTTTTCGGTGGCGGTTGTCGGTGCAGTACTCGGATTTTTGGTATTCAATGCACACCCGGCAAAGGTTTTCATGGGGGATACGGGTTCCTTGGCCCTTGGGGGAGCGATCGCAACCATCGCCTTGTTAACGAAGCTTGAAATCCTCCTGGTAATCATTGGCGGAGTCTTCGTCATTGAAACGCTCTCGGTCATCCTTCAGGTAGGATCTTTTAAAACGACTGGTAAACGTATATTTAAAATGAGTCCGCTTCACCACCATTATGAGCTTTCCGGCTGGTCGGAATGGCGTGTCGTCGTCACTTTCTGGACAGTGGGGCTGCTGTGTGCGGTACTCGGAATCTATTTAGAGGTGTGGATATAATTGAAAGAGACTGCAAAGTATTCAGAGAAAAAGATATTAGTATTGGGTTTGGCAAAAAGCGGAGTGATGGCAGCTTCGCTTCTACATAAATTAGGTGCTTTCGTGACGGTTAATGACATGAAGCCATTATCGGAAAATCCTGAGGCGCAAGGACTTCTTGAACAGGGTATCAAAGTCATCTGCGGCAGTCATCCAATCGAGCTTCTGGATGAGGGGTTCGAGCTGATCGTGAAAAATCCGGGAATCCCCTATCGGAACCCTATCGTAAAAGGGGCATTGGAAAAAGGGATTCCTGTTATCACGGAAGTTGAACTGGCCTACCAGATAAGTGAAGCACCTTTCATAGGAATCACTGGTACAAATGGGAAAACGACCACGACAACATTGATATACGAAATGTTGAAGTCCGGTGAAAAATCCCCGCTGATTGCCGGTAATATCGGGACAGTGGCATCTGGTGTTGCTGAACATGCAAAACCAGATGACTCGATCGTCATAGAATTATCATCGTTTCAGTTAATGGGAATAGACGAATTTCGTCCTGAAATCTCAATCGTGACAAATTTATATGATGCACATTTGGATTATCACAGTTCCAAACAGGAATATGTCGAAGCAAAAGCTGCCATCACGAAAAATCAAATAGCATCAGATTTCATGATTTATAATGCAGATCAAGATCTTGTTTTATCCATGGCGAAAGAGACCAAGGCACAACTTGTACCATTTTCAGCTGAAGTGAAACATGAGAATGGAGCCTATGTGGAAGATGGTGCCGCCTGTTTCCGAGGGGAAAAAATCATTGAAGTTTCAGAGATAGCCCTTCCCGGGAAGCATAATTTGGAAAATGTACTCGCCGCCATCTCAGCGGCCAAGCTTAAGGGTGTAGCTAATGAAGCCATTCAGACTGTATTGAAAACATTTTATGGTGTGGAGCACCGTCTGCAGTTCGTGGCAACGATCGATAACCGTAAATTTTATAATGATTCGAAAGCGACGAACATTCTTGCAGCGTCCAAAGCGTTAACATCCTTTACGGAACCGGTCATCTTATTGGCAGGCGGTCTGGATCGCGGAAATGAATTTGATGAGTTGAAACCGGCGATGAAAAATGTCAAAGCCGTGATAACTTTTGGCGAAACGGCGGAAAAAATTGAACGGGTAGCCAAAGAAATAGGAATAGCGAATATAAAACGTGTCGATAATGTAGAAAAGGCCGTACCGGCTGCATTTGAATTATCAAATGAAGGCGACTGTATTCTTCTCTCCCCGGCTTGTGCAAGCTGGGATCAATATAAAACTTTTGAGCAAAGAGGAGACATGTTTATGGAGGCCGTGCATAAACTTAAGTAAGAGCTTTCGCAGAGAGAAGTGAACCTGCTTCTACGTTGACACCATGAAAAAAAGCGATAATGAGCCGTTATCGCTTTTTTTTTGACTAAAGTGCTGAACAAGCAATCAGCACTGATGTTTATATTCGTAGGCTAAAAACTTCCTAGAGGTGGATGTCCGTGCCATTAAAAAAATCGAATCCTGATCTCATTCTCATTATCGTCACCTTAAGTCTTTTGACTGTTGGATTAATCATGGTTTACAGCGCGAGTGCCATTTGGGCAACATATAAATTTGATGATTCGTTTTATTTTGCTAAAAGGCAGTTGCTTTTTGCCTGCGTCGGTGTCATAGCCATGTTTTTCATCATGAATGTGGATTACTGGACGTGGAGGACATGGGCCAAAATCCTTATCATCATTTGTTTCATTATGTTACTGGCTGTGCTTGTACCAGGTATAGGGATGGCGAGAAATGGTTCGAGGAGCTGGATTGGTGTAGGTGCTTTTTCGGTCCAACCCTCTGAGTTCATGAAGCTGGCGATGATCGCTTTTTTAGCTAAGTTTTTATCAGAACGGCAAAAGCTGATCACCTCCTTTAAAAAAGGGATGCTTCCATCCTTGGGTTTAGTGTTTTTGGCATTTGGTTTGATCATGTTACAGCCAGACCTTGGAACGGGAACGGTAATGGTTGGAACGTGCATTGTCATGATTTTTATTTCCGGGGCAAGAATCAGTCATTTTGTCGGCTTGGGGCTAATTGGGGTAGTAGGTTTTATCGGTCTGATTTTGTCAGCGCCTTACCGGATAAAAAGGATCACGTCTTTTCTGGATCCATGGGAAGACCCTTTGGGCAGTGGATTTCAGATGATTCAATCGTTTTATGCAATCGGGCCAGGGGGATTGTTCGGATTGGGGCTCGGGCAAAGCCGCCAAAAGTTTTTCTATTTACCCGAACCGCAGACTGATTTCATTTTTGCCATACTTTCCGAGGAACTTGGCTTCATCGGGGGATCTCTTGTCATTTTATTATTTGCGCTAATGCTTTGGCGGGGCATTCGTATCGCACTTGGTGCCCCTGATTTATACGGGAGCCTTGTAGCGGTGGGAATCATTGCGATGGTAGCCATTCAAGTGATGATCAATATAGGAGTGGTAACGGGACTTATGCCGGTTACGGGTATCACCTTGCCCCTCTTAAGTTATGGCGGTTCATCGCTGACGCTCATGCTGATGGCGATTGGGGTGCTCCTGAATATTAGTCGATATTCGAGGTTCTGAAATAAGTAAAAAATGTGGTTTGGCAAAAGGGAAGTCCTGTTAAACGCAGGGCTCCCCTTTTTTTTTCGTTGAAAACCCTTCCAGGAAAAACGATTTTTTGGGGGGGATTGCCGAAATTTAGAAATAAATGAAATGCCGCTTAAATATTACCATGTATGAATGTTGGGGAATCCACAATAAATATTGGCAATACGTCTTTGTTTAGACTATAGTATAAGAGGGTTAGGCCGTACTGGGGCTTGCTTCTGTTCATTTTTCTGCTAAAAAGGCGTTATTAATCTTGTAATATAAGTGACCTCATGGAAGAGGAAATGAAAATTATAACTTGGAATTTTGGAACAACAAGGAGGTTTATCATGGATAATGTGATAAAGCAATTAACTGAAATGAAAATCGGCAAAGTTCTTGAACAGGAACCGCTTGCAAATCATACAACTATGAAAATTGGGGGGCCGGCTGATTTATTCATCATGCCGTCATCCATTGAAAATATAGAAAAAACGTTGCAGGTCATCAAAGAAAATGGGATGCCGTGGAGGGTGATCGGCAGGGGCTCGAACCTGCTGGTCAGTGATGGCGGAATTGAAGGTGCCGTGCTTAAATTGGGTAGAGGACTTGATCATCTCGAGATAAATGGGACGGAGATCAAAGCAGGAGCTGGGGTATCACTTGTCAGCCTCTCCGTACAAATCAGTAAAAAAGGATATGCAGGATTGGAATTTGCCAGTGGGATTCCTGGTTCCGTCGGCGGAGCGGTCTATATGAACGCTGGTGCACATGGTTCCGATATGAGTGAAATCCTCAAGCAGGCACATGTTCTTTTTGAAGATGGAACTCTAGCTTGGCTTTCGAAAGAGGAAATGGAGTTTTCTTATCGAACTTCTCTGCTTCAGAAGAAAAGACCTGGTATCGTACTGGAAGCAATTTTTCAATTGACAGAGGGGGATAAAACCGAAATCGTTGAAAGAATGCAAAATAACAAGAATTATCGTAAAGATACCCAGCCATATAATCTTCCATGTGCCGGGAGCATATTTAGGAATCCACTTCCACACCATGCTGGTAAATTGGTCGAGAATGCAGGCCTGAAGGGACATTCTATTGGCGGAGCTCAGATTTCTCCGATGCACGGGAACTTCATCGTTAACACAGGTAATGGAAGTGCAGCGGATGTTCAAGCCTTGATACAGCATGTGAAGGATACTGTATATGATAAATTTGAAGTTGAAATGGAAACAGAAGTGGAAATTATCGGAAGAAAATAACGGGATTCATTATATCCAAATATTGTGATATAATGTGTTACCTTTAAAGTTTGTTAAGAACATAATATTGAGTTTGTCTTGATTTCGCACTGTCAAGAACCATCCATTTTTTCAGGAAGAGGTGAAGGGGATGGAAAAGGGAAAAATCGTTTCCATTGAGGACCGCATCCCGAAATTAAAACAATTAAGAAAAAGCAAAGCAAACAGGCGACTTGTTCTTTTGCTGTCCCTTTTCTTCATTCTTGTTGCTTGTGTGCTATATTTCCTATCCCCGTTGAGCTATGTGAAATCCGTGCAGGTAGAGGGGAATCGTTATATTACTTCCAATCAGATCATTAAATTGAGTAAGGTGAAGAAGGATCGAAGCATCTGGAAGGTTGATACAGGGACAGCGGCAGCCAATATCAAAAAAAATCAAGAAATAAAAAGCGTTAAGGTGACACCGGTATTTCCAAATTCCATTAAAATTACGGTTTCGGAACATAACAGGATGGCATATCTGTCCAATAATGGGAAGTTTGCACCCATTTTGGAAAACGGGTCCGTTTTAGAGGAGTTAGCAACAGGAGAAATTCCAGTATTTGCCCCTGTTTTAATTGGTTTCAAAGAGGGTAAAGCATTAAAGTTGCTTTTAGAAGAGCTGGACAAGCTTCCTGTCGAGATTCAGAATGCCATTTCGGAAATTCATTACGCTCCTACAAAAACCGATGAATACCATATCGTCATGTTCATGAACGATGGGTTTGAAGTAAGTGCGACAAGCCGGACTTTATACGAGAAAATGATTCACTATCCATCGATAGTCAGCCAGCTGGATCCAAATGTAAAGGGAGTCATCGATCTGGAAGTGGGTTCTTATTTTAAAGCATATGAAGACGCTGAACAAAAGGAAGACACCAATGAGGAAAATTAATGGCAACCGGGTGGTTTTACCCCTGGTTTGCGTGGTTCTCGGATTCATGATTGCCTTCTCTTACAATCTGACCAAAGAAGGTGAAGGTGCAGGGAAGGACAAAGCCTGGGACCAGGAATATGAGCTCAGGCAGCGGCTGATCGAACAAGAGAAGCAGAACCGGGAACTTCAGAAGGAACTCCTCCAGAAGCAAGAAAATGTTTCCCAAATAGAAAAAGACCTAGCTCAGGAAAAGCAGCTTTTTTTCAATTTGGCAAAGGAAACGGAAAAATACCGAATGTTTCTCGGAAAAGTGAAAGTGAAAGGCTCAGGCCTTCAGGTAACGCTTGAAGATGGTACAGATATGGAATCAGAAGCCAATGTTAATAATTACCTCGTCCATGAACAGCATGTCTTCAAGGTCGTCAATGAACTATACATATCAGGTGCAGAGGCTGTTGCGATTAACGGCCAAAGGTTAAATCATGATTCATACATAATCTGTAATGGGCCTGTGATTACAATCGATGGCCATCAGCATCCTGCTCCCTTCATCATATCTGCGATAGGGGACCCGGAAATCCTGGGTGCTTCACTGGATTTACCGGGTGGCATCAAGGAACAGCTGGTTAATGAGAATATTATCTTTACAGTGGAAAAGCAAAAGAATATCATTTTTGATCCAATTATTGGAGGGTGATCGTGACCGCCGGATTCGATGAAAGATTGGTGGGAAACTGGAAATGAAAAAAAAGCTTTCTTTTAGTTTGGTTACGTTGATTGCTGGCTTCATGCTCGCTATTCAATTCAATTTGGTGAATCAGCCTGTCGTATCCGATACAAGGGATATGTGGGAACTGAAAAATGATTTATTGAAAGAACAGCAGACCCAGGCGGAATTAATAGAGGGTATCAGTAAGCTTGAGGGAAAAATAGCATCTTATGAAACAAAGAAAAATGAGAGTAAAGAAGAAGTCTTGCGTGACACCCTGACCGAATTGAAGACTGACGCAGGTTTGACCGAAATAAGAGGTAATGGGGTAATCGTATCTATACAGCCTATCAAAGCTGATATCCTTCTTGGTGAGAAGGTCGAGTATATTTCACCAGTATTGATCATTCGGCTCATTAATGAAATGTATAGATATGGCGCTGACGAAATTTCCATTTCAGGACAAAGGTATATATCAACATCGGTTATTCGTGATATTAATGGGCAGCCGAAAATGGACGGATATCCTCTGGTTCATTACCCGGTCGAAATGCAGGCAATAACCGTTAATCCAAAGAAACTGAAGCAGCGCATTGAAGGTTCCGAACTTATGGATGATTTCTTTATAGACAATTTTGAAGTGCAGATTAAGGTGCCTTCCGGCAAGTTGACATTGCCGGCTTACCAAAATGCTATTAACGTGGAACATATGGAACCCATTATGGATGGGGGGGAATCGTGATGTGGCTTTCAGTTTTTGGTCTGTTGATTGGAATCACCCTTGGTTTTTTGGTGGATTTTGATATTCCCCATGAATATTCAAATTATCTCTCCATAGCCGTACTTGCTGCTTTTGATACCTTATTTGGGGGAATACGGGCTCATTTGCAAAACCTTTATGATGAAGTTGTATTTGTAACAGGATTCTTCTTTAATATTATTTTAGCCGCAGGTTTGGCTTTTCTAGGTGTACATCTTGGTGTAGACTTATATTTAGCCGCAATCTTTGTATTCGGTGTCAGGCTCTTTCAAAATATTGCCCTGATTAGAAGGATCCTGATTGAAAAATGGTCCATCTCCCGGAAAAAGCAGAAAAAAAATCTATAATTTTAAAGGGAATTAAGTTATAAATGACGAATAGTTTATGGCAGTATCTAGTTTTTTTAGTAAATCAGTCTCGTAGAGAAGCGAACAATATGCCTCATAAAGTACGAGTTTTGTTCGGGAAATACAAAATGAAACGCTTATCTATGAAATTCGTCAGTTGTTGTAAACAGTTCTGTTATTCTATAATGTATAAGTCTTCGATATAAAAATGTTATTCTACTAATACATGTATAAAACTGAAGGAGGTGCCATGGAATGAACAGCAACGAAATATACGTAAGTCTTGACATCGGTACATCCAGTGTAAAAGTTATCATTGGGGAAATGGTCAATGACACATTAAATATAATCGGTGTAGGAAATGTTAAATCAGAAGGGCTCAAAAAGGGTTCGATCGTCGGTATAGATGA
Source organism: Peribacillus sp. YIM B13477 (assembly GCF_042787955.1). NCBI lineage: Bacteria > Bacillati > Bacillota > Bacilli > Caryophanales > Bacillaceae > Peribacillus > Peribacillus sp. YIM B13477. The sequence goes on along the minus strand of NZ_JBHZPD010000002.1, from coordinate 175,988 downwards.
AACCGTCCAATCCATTCAAAAGGCTATAGAGCAAGCAGAACGGATGATAGGGATGGAGATTACAAAGGTAATCGTCGGCATAAGTGGAAATCATGTGACGCTTCAGCCGTGTCATGGGGTAGTAGCGGTATCCAGTGACAATAAAGAGATTACCGAGCATGACGTTTTCCGTGTCAGGGAAGCAGCGGAGTTAATAACGATACCATCCGACAGGGAAATCATCGACGTGGTGCCGATTCACTACAAAGTTGATGAACTTGATGAAATCAGTGATCCACGGGGCATGATAGGTGTCCGGTTGGAAATGAGAGGGATTTTAATCACAGGTCTTCGGACAATTTTACATAATACGCTGCGCTGTGTGGAAAGGGCAGGGTTGGAAATAACCGATATCGCCCTTCAGCCCTTAGCCGCAGGTTCCCTTGTTTTATCCAAGGATGAAAAAGAACTTGGTGTGGCACTTGTCGATATTGGCGGAGGTTCCACGACCCTGGCAATTTTCGAACAAGGCTATTTACAATATACGTCTGTGATACCTATAGGCGGGGAAACACTTACGAAGGACCTTTCCATCGTTCTAAGGACGACTATGGAAGAAGCTGAGAAAATAAAAGTAAAGCATGGACATGCCTATTATGATGACGCGTCTGAAGATGAAGTATTCCAAATACCGATCATCGGCAGCGATCAGCAACAGACCTGCAACCAGTTAATGCTTTCGGATATCATTGAAGCGCGGGTGACCGAAATATTCGAGTTGATTCAAGATGATTTGAAGAGACTTGGCTTCCAGGATATACCGGGTGGTTTCGTGTTGACCGGGGGCGTCGTCAAGATGCCGGGTGTCCTGGAGCTAGCTCAATATGTGTTCCAAAACCGAGTAAGGACAGCTGAACCCAATTACATCGGTGTTAGGGAACCCCAATACACCACGGCTGTTGGTTTGATTAAACACGCATGCAAGAAAGAGAGAATGCAAAAAAACACCGCTAATAAAACTCCTGTAGCAGCTGGACAAGCTCAAGAAGATAACGACCAGCGCAGCCAGAAGGTTTCTCAGAAAAATAAAGAGAACACGGCTAAAAAACAAGGTGAAAAAGGTGAATCTAAATTCAAAAAAATCCTGGGTTACTTTTTTGAATAACAATCATTAAGAATCGGGAATTTCGTCAAAATAGGAGGATTGTCATGTTGGAGTTTGATTCTAATCTAGAACAATTAGCAACGATAAAAGTAATAGGTGTTGGCGGCGGCGGAAACAATGCGGTAAACAGAATGATCGAGCATGGTGTACAGGGTGTTGAGTTTATTTCTGTCAATACTGACGCACAGGCTCTTAATCTATCAAAAGCAGAAATCAAAATGCAAATCGGTGGGAAGCTTACACGCGGTTTGGGTGCAGGTGCCAATCCAGAGGTAGGAAAAAAAGCTGCTGAAGAAAGCAAAGAGCAGATTGAAGAAGCGCTTAAAGGTGCCGATATGGTATTCGTAACGGCTGGAATGGGCGGCGGTACGGGAACGGGGGCAGCTCCTGTCATAGCGGGCATTGCTAAAGATCTAGGGGCCCTTACAGTGGGTGTAGTTACCCGTCCATTTACTTTCGAAGGCCGAAAACGGGCAACACAGGCACAAGGCGGCATTTCATCCATGAAGGAATCGGTTGACACACTGATCGTCATTCCGAATGACCGTCTCCTTGAAATCGTCGATAAAAGCACGCCAATGCTTGAAGCATTCCGTGAAGCGGATAATGTACTTCGCCAGGGTGTACAAGGGATTTCAGATTTAATTGCTGTTCCAGGTCTTATTAACTTGGACTTTGCCGATGTGAAGACGATCATGTCCAACAAAGGTTCCGCTCTTATGGGAATCGGGATTTCCTCCGGGGAAAACCGTGCAGCGGAAGCGGCGAAAAAAGCCATTTCCAGTCCGTTGCTTGAAACATCGATTGATGGCGCCCAAGGTGTACTGATGAATATTACCGGTGGTACGAACCTAAGTCTTTTTGAAGTCCAGGAAGCGGCCGATATCGTGGCTACAGCATCCGATCAAGACGTCAACATGATTTTTGGTTCTGTTATCAATGAAAACCTTAAAGATGAAATCGTCGTTACGGTAATTGCTACAGGCTTTAACGAGGTTGAAGCTTCAATTCGGCCTACTGGACGTCCAACACTCGGACAGCAGCAGCAATCAAGACCTCAGACACAACAAACGCCACAGTCTAACGTGAAGCGTGAAGTGAAGAGGGAAGAAGTCAATGAACAGCCTGCACGTAATGCCAATCAAGGCGATGAGGCTTTGGATATTCCAACCTTCCTCCGTAACCGTAATAGACGCCGTTAATAACGACGTCATATGCCGTTCCCATTTGGGGACGGTTTTTTGTCGTTAATAAAATGCATCCCTAGACGGAATTGTGCTGGATGTTGCCTGGGCAGAAGGGAGCTTCCATCTTTTGCTCACTTCCATTCATTAATGTAAAAAGATGAGAGAGAAATTATTAAACGTTTATAACATAAATCGACAGAAGTAAAAGGGAGCAGGATAGTCTCTAAGACAGTATTGAAAATATCAATAGCTGATTTTCTACAAAAAGGGTAAAAATGACTGAAAAACTCTTAAGTTTTCAGTACAAAAAGTGACACACTTTCTTAGGGCAGGTACGCTATACTTTTTGCTAGTGGAAGGTTAGTTCATATAAGGAGGGGAGGGTGTTTGACTTTATATTTAGATGTGATCTGGTTATTGAATTGGTTATTTGACTGCCTCCTTTTATATTGGACCGCAATCATTCTCAAACGAAGGGTAGCTCTTTGGCGGGTGTGCATCGGCGGACTGATTGGTTCCTTCATTATCGTATTGGCATTCACTCCTTTTTATGCAATTGCCGACCGGGTATACATGAAGATTTTAGTATCCATGGTCATGGTGCTGGCAACCTTTGGGTTTAATAGGCTAAAACTTTTCGTGAAATCGGTGGCCACTTTATATTTTGTGACATTTTTATCGGGAGGAATCCTTCTGGGACTTCATTACCTATTTGAATTCCAAATCGTGTCCAAGGACCCTGGTCAATATGCCGGAATCAATCGTTTTGGCGACCCTGTCAGCTGGATATTCGTCATGATCGGGTTCCCGCTCGCATGGCAATTTTCCAAGCGAACATTAGAAGGGATGGAAATGACCAAGCTTACACATGAACAAATGGTTTCGGTCTCGGTTAAAATTTCTGACTTTGAAGGAACGTTTCATGGATTGGTGGATAGCGGCAATCACCTATATGACCCGATTACACGTTCCCCAGTAATGATCATTTCTCTTTCAGGCGAGGAAACGGGAATTCCGAATGATATGCTAGAGCTCTTTAAAAACCCCGATACCCTGATTAGTCAGGAAGTGCAGCCCGAATATTCATGGACGGGAAGAATGCGTGTCATCCCTTATAAAGTCGTAGGTCATGAACATCAGCTGTTAACCGCAATCAAACCGGATTATATTAAAATCGTTCAAGGAGAAAAAGAATTTCATGTCAAGCAGGGTCTCATTTCGTTTACCTTTCAACAACTCTCTCCCGACAATAGCTATCAATCTATCGTTCACCCGAAGATGTTAACCGGCATACCGGTGCAAACTGCCTCCTGAACCATCGATTCACTCTTAAATTTGACCCATAATCCGTTTATTAGAAGGGAGAATTATTTTGAAGAAATTCATTCTTCGGCTTACTTACTTTTGGTACAAACTATTGTTCAAGCTCGGATTGAAAACGGACGAAATATTTTATATAGGAGGGAGTGAGGCACTGCCGCCGCCCCTTTCAAAGGAAGAAGAGGCAATACTGATCAATAAATTACCAAATGGCGATGAAGCTGCACGCTCGATCTTGATCGAACGTAATTTAAGGCTGGTTGTTTATATTGCCAGGAAATTCGAAAATACAGGCATCAACATTGAAGATTTAATCAGCATAGGCACCATAGGTTTGATCAAAGCTGTGAATACATTCAATCCTGAGAAGAAAATAAAACTGGCTACATATGCATCGAGATGCATCGAGAATGAAATATTGATGTATTTACGCAGAAATAACAAAATCCGCTCTGAAGTTTCTTTTGATGAACCTCTGAATATTGATTGGGATGGAAATGAACTACTGTTATCAGATGTACTTGGAACGGATGATGACATTATCACGAAAGACCTTGAGGCAAACGTTGACCGTAAGTTGCTGACAAAAGCACTTACACAGTTATCGGAACGTGAAAAACAGATAATGGAACTCCGTTTTGGACTTGCAGGAGGAGAAGAAAAAACCCAAAAGGACGTTGCCGACATGCTGGGGATTTCCCAATCTTACATTTCGCGTTTGGAAAAACGGATTATTAAGAGGCTTCGTAAAGAATTTAATAAAATGGTGTAAAAAAATAAAGTGCTTAAATGTCAATCAAATCAATACTTCGGTAGTAATATTGAAAAATAATCGGGATTTTCTGTTCTAGCCATGTGCATATTTTTTCCTCCCGCGGAAATACTGTTTTTTGTACAGCGCTCCTGTGAGGAGGGAATAATTTTGTCTCGTAATAAGGTTGAAATCTGCGGTGTGGATACATCAAAATTACCGGTTTTAAAGAATGAAGAAATGAGAAAACTCTTTAAAGAACTGCAAGATGGCGATATTTCAGCAAGAGAGAAACTGGTAAACGGGAATCTTCGACTCGTTCTAAGCGTCATTCAACGCTTCAACAATCGGGGAGAGTATGTAGATGATCTATTTCAGGTAGGCTGTATAGGGTTGATGAAGTCGATAGATAACTTTGACCTAGGTCAAAATGTTAAGTTTTCAACGTATGCTGTACCGATGATTATTGGAGAAATCAGAAGATATCTTCGTGACAATAATCCGATTCGGGTATCCCGTTCTTTAAGAGACATCGCTTACAAAGCTTTGCAGGTAAAAGAAAAGCTCATAAGCCAGACCCTTCGTGAGCCGACAGCTGAAGAAATCGCCAAGGTGTTGGAAGTACCTCATGAAGAAATTGTTTTTGCACTAGATGCTATACAAGATCCAGTTTCACTTTTTGAACCGATTTATAATGATGGCGGGGATCCGATTTATGTACTCGACCAACTGAGTGATGAAAAAAATAAAGATAGTACCTGGATTGATGAAATAGCCATAAATGAAGGCATGAGACGGTTGAATGACCGGGAAAAAATGATCCTTCGCAAACGGTTTTTCCAAGGGAAGACGCAAATGGAGGTAGCCGAGGAAATCGGCATTTCACAAGCACAGGTCTCCCGCTTGGAAAAAGCGGCAATCAAGCAAATGAATAAAAATATCCAACAGTAGAAGCTGAGCATGAGAAAAAGTTAGCTGAAGCGGGCAGGGCAAAAATGTCGATACCCGCTTCATAGCTACTTATCCATTGCGGCTTTTTTATTTTGTTGAAAATCCCTTCCGGATGGGATCGTGAATCGGGGACGTTTATTTATCGTAATCTTCATCCTTGAGCGCATCTTGTCATATACATAGGAATAGGACCTTCATCTATGATGAATTTTTGAGGAGCTGAGCGATGTGACCAGGATTTCAGAATTTCAAATAAAGGATATCGTCAATATAGCGGATGGGAAGAAGTTGGGTAATATGTCAGACCTTGAAATAAATACGGCCACGGGGAAAATAGAGGCTATCGTCGTTTCAAATGGCACCCGGTTAATGGGTTTTTTTGGAAGAGAACAAGACATTGTGATTCCATGGCGCAAAATAAAAAAAATCGGTGCGGATGTCATACTTGTTGAACATCAGACAGTATTTCAAGGAGAACTGAAAGATGAACGTTTTTAAAGGTGCATGGCGCAAATATATGATACACTAGACTAAAAATAAAGAGGTTTATAGCATGAAAGAGCCATTTGTTTTAATAAAAGACCAATATATGCTCATTGACAGCTGGAGACAAAAAAATCTCCAGCTCGTGGCGGGCTTCACCACAAAAAATGGGGGAGTCAGTACAGGTGATTTTCAAACATTGAATACCGGTTTTCATGTCGGGGATAAACTTGGTGATGTCCAGGGAAACCGCAGGATTATAGCCGATAAGCTGATGTATCCGCTTAATGAATGGATAGGGGCCGAGCAGACACATGAAACGAATATCCATCAGGTTACCAGCCTCGATTGCGGGAGAGGTGCTGCGGATTATGATTCAGCCTTTAAAGCGACTGATGGATTCTATACGAAGGACCCAAACGTTCTATTGACCCTTTGCTATGCAGACTGCGTGCCCTTATACTTTCTTGCTCCGGCACATGGTATGATTGGGGTGGCACATGCTGGCTGGAAGGGCACGGTTAATGGGATTGCACGAAAGATGGTTGAGGCATGGCTGAATGAGGGTATAAAAGCAAGTGAGATATTTGCTGTTATTGGACCTTCGATTTGTTCAAAATGCTATGTAGTTGATGATTATGTCATGGATTTAGTGCAGAATTTGCTGGTAGATAATGACGAAAAGCCCTATAATTTAATCAGTGAAGGACAATATCAGTTAGACCTTAAGCAACTTAATGCATTGATTCTTCAAAAATCAGGAATTCCAAATAGTCAGATCGACGTTACATCATACTGTACAAGCTGTGATCATGAATTGTTTTTTTCACATCGCCGTGATAACGGGAAGACAGGCAGATTGATGAGTTTTATCGGTTGGAAGGAGGATTTAGAGTAACAGTGAAAGTAGTGGAAAATTTAAAAAACATCGAAGGAAAAATAAATATAGCATGTGAAAATAGCGGAAGGGACCGTGAAGCGATAAAGTTGATCGCAGTGACGAAATATGTTTCGGTCGAGAGAGCGAATGAAGCATTGGAAGCGGGAATACTTGATTTGGGCGAAAACCGTGACGAAGGGCTATTGGCTAAATATGAAGTGCTGAAGGACAAGCCAAACTGGCATTATATTGGTTCCATGCAAACACGCAAAGTTAAGAATGTCATCGATAAAATTTCTTATATCCATTCATTGGATCGCATTTCTTTGGCAGAAGAAATTCAAAAACGCGCTAATGATCCGATAAACTGTTTAGTGCAGGTGAATGTATCTGGTGAGGAATCAAAACATGGTCTGAATCCAGAGGCGACTATTGATTTCATAAAAGGGTTATCTGCTTTTGATAAGGTGAATGTTGCAGGATTGATGACGATGGCTCCATTGACCGATGATGAACGGATTTTGCGGGAGTGCTTCCGGAAACTGAAAGGCATCCAGGCTGAAATACAAGCTTTGGAGTTGAAGCATGCCCCCTGTACTGAATTGTCCATGGGTATGTCCAATGATTTCATGATTGCCATTGAGGAAGGCGCTACAATGATCCGGATTGGTACAGCACTTGTAGGCGAATAATTTTAAGGAGGTACGCTATAGATGTCGTTCGTATCAAAATTTAAATCTTATTTCGCGCTGGATGATGAGTATGAGTACAGGGAAGAAGTGGTGGAAGAAGAGGAGGCTGAACCAAAAGTCGTGAAGTCAGCTAAACAGCAGCAGTCCGCTTCTGCAGGGAATAATACCAATCAGAATATCGTAAGTTTGCAAAGCGTACAGAAATCTTCTAAAGTAGTATTATTGGAGCCGCGTGCTTATGCAGAAGCCCAGGAGGTAGCTGATCATTTGAAAAACAGGCGCGCAGTAGTCGTGAACCTTCAACGGATCCAGCATGACCAAGGAAAGCGAATCATCGATTTTCTAAGTGGGACTGTCTATGCAATCAGCGGGGATATCCAAAAAATCGGAACAGATATATTCTTATGTACCCCGGACAACGTCGATGTTTCCGGTAATATTACCGGCTTCGCCGCCGAAGAGGAGTACGAAGAAGCGAGGTGGTAATGGTTAATGGGTCTAGTGCTTCAGGGTTTATATTATTTAATTGAAATTTATTCAATGGCATTAATCGTTTACATATTGATGTCATGGTTCCCCAATGCAAGGGAGACATCAATCGGTCAGTTTTTGGAAAAAATTTGCGAACCTTATTTGGAACCGTTCAGAAAGTTCATTCCGCCACTTGGCATGATTGATCTTTCACCTCTTGTGGCCTTGCTGGTTCTTAATTTTGCCAGCGGTTATGGAATTTATTACTTACAGACATTAATTGGCTAATCAACAATTAACCTGACATGCATATTACTACACAGTCGGAACATTTTCCGCTGTGTAGTTGCAACGCAGAATGAGTTCAATCAATTCCATATGATCGACCATTAATTTGATAACTAAGGAGCATTTATTCAATCATGAGTATTTATCAGCATTTCAGGCCGGAGGAAAAAGATTTTATCGACCAGGCCATGAATTGGATTGATCAGGTTAAACATTCCTACGCTCCGAAACTATCTGATTTTCTTGATCCGCGTCAGCAGGAAATCCTTACTTCCCTAATAGGGAATGATCCGGAAGCGAAACTGCAATTCAATGGCGGGAGCGATTTCGTAGAGCGAAAACGTGTGCTCATTTACCCTGATTATTACTCTCCTGAACCATCTGATTTCAATATCTCCTTATACGATATCTCCTATCCAAAAAAATTTGTAACGCTTGAACATAGGCAAATACTTGGAACCTTGATGTCACTAGGGGTAAAACGTGAAAAATTTGGTGATATAATAGTGACGGAAGAGGATATTCAATTTATAGCTGCCGAAGAGATGGATTCATATCTCACTGGAAATCTGGAGAAAATAGGTAATGCTTCCGTTTCCATCAAACGGCTTCCAATCGGGAATATCGTTCAAGTTAAGGAAAAATGGGAAGAGCAAGTAACCACCGTCAGTTCTCTTAGGCTTGACAGTGTACTATCGGCCGTCCTGAATTTGTCCCGTCAAAAAACCCAGTCCTTGATAACGTCAGGAAAAGTAAAGGTGAATTTCAAGCAAACGGAAAACGTCTCGGAAGAATGCCGTGAGGGTGACACACTTTCCATCAGAGGTTTTGGCAGATGTAAAATAGCTTCAATCGATGGGAAAACCAAGAAGGATAAGTGGAGAATCTCGTTAGGCAGACAAAAATAATTCAAGAAAAAGCAGGAATCATAAATTTATTGTCGAATATAGAGTTTTAACATACTAGAGTAGAAACCGTTCTGGAGGTGCCGTAATGCCCTTAACCCCGATAGATATACATAACAAGGAATTTAACAAAGTATTTCGAGGGTATGATGAAGATGAAGTAAATGAATTTCTCGACCAGGTCATTAAAGATTATGAACTGATTTTGAGGGAGAAGAAGGAACTTGAAGATAAACTGAACGAGACTTTTGATCGTTTGGGACATTTTACGACAATTGAGGGTACACTTAACAAGTCGATTATTGTCGCACAGGAAGCAGCCGAAGAATTAAGGCGCAATGCCCAAAAAGAAGCGAAACTGATCATAAAGGAAGCAGAGAAAAATGCTGACAGGATCGTAAATGAGTCACTTGTGAAAGCAAGGAAAATAGCGATGGATATTGAAGATTTGAAAAAGCAATCCAAAGTATTCCGGACACGTTTCAAAATGCTTGTCGGTGCACAGCTGGATTTGCTGGACAATGACGATTGGGATCATCTTCTGGATTATGAAGTGGATGCGACTGAAATAGAATTAAATGAGAGAGTGGAAGAGGAAATTTAAACGATTCCTTGACTTTGAACACTTTTTTCGCATATAATTTTTTAACAATACAATTCATTATGAAATTAGACGATGACAGGGAAAGTAAATTCTTCACACACTTATTTTTAGCGAACCGGGGATGGTGAAAGCCCGGAATAAGCGAAGATATTGAAGATCACCCTTGAGTTCTGAGTTGAACCTGCTTTTGCAGTAAGTAAATGAAGCGTTTCATTCACGTTACGAATGCTCGAGAGGTTGGATTCACTTTTGTGAATCTTTCTAGCCAGGGTGGTACCGCGGGAAGCAAAGCTTTCTCGTCCCTTTTTTAGGGATGAGAGGGCTTTTTATTTTGGCCGGATATCAAGTCATCGGTTCGAATGAATTTTTTTAAAAGACGGATGGAGGATTTTATGATGGAATACAAAGATACCTTATTGATGCCTAAAACTGAATTTCCAATGCGGGGGAATTTGCCGAAGCGTGAACCGGAAATCCAAGAAAAATGGAAAGAAATGAACATCTATAAAAAAGTGCAAGAACAAACGGAAGGACGTCCTTTATTCATTTTGCATGATGGACCTCCATATGCCAACGGCGATATCCACATGGGCCATGCAATGAATAAGGTTTTAAAGGATTTCATTGTCCGATTTAAATCGATGAGCGGTTTTCAAGCACCGTATGTACCTGGCTGGGATACACATGGGCTTCCAATCGAAACGGCATTGACGAAAAAAGGCGTGAAACGGAAAGAAATGAGCGTTGCCGAATTCAGAAAGCTTTGTGAAGAGTATGCTTATGGCCAGATTGACAATCAACGGGAGCAGTTTAAGAGAATAGGGGTCCGTGGTGATTGGGAAAATCCTTATATCACATTGAAGCCTGAATATGAAGCACAGCAAATCAAGGTATTCGGTGAAATGGCGAAAAAAGGCTACATTTATAAAGGGAAAAAACCTGTTTACTGGTCCCCTTCAAGTGAATCGGCGCTAGCCGAAGCTGAAATTGAATATCAAGACAAACGCTCTGCGTCGATCTATGTTGCTTTTGAAGTCACAGATGGCAAAGGTGTGATCGATGAAGGCGTCAAGATCATCATCTGGACGACAACTCCATGGACGATTCCGGCTAATCTTGGTATCTCATTGCATCCGCAATTAAATTATGTAGTAGTGGCTGTCGAAAATGAAAAATTCTTAATTGCTGAGGCACTGCTTGAATCGGTTACGGAAACATTAGGCTGGGAAAACCCGTCCATCCAAAAAACAGTAAAAGGGAGCGAGTTGGACCGTGCTGTTGCCAAACACCCTCTTTATGACCGTGAATCTTTAGTGATGTTAGGTGAGCACGTAACGACTGAAGCTGGAACGGGTTGTGTTCATACTGCGCCAGGCCATGGTGAAGACGACTTTATCATTGGGCAAAAATATGGCTTGGACGTACTTTGTCCTGTAGATGAAAAAGGGGTCATGACGGATGAAGCAGGGGAGTTTGCCGGATTATTTTATGATCAAGCGAATAAACCGATTACCGAAAAATTAACTGAAGCAGGCGCGTTATTGAACTTGACGTTCATCACCCATTCTTATCCACATGACTGGCGGACGAAGAAGCCAACGATCTTCCGTGCAACAGCACAATGGTTCGCGTCAATCAAGGACTTCCGCAATGAACTTCTGGAAGCGATTGAAGAAACGAAATGGGTACCGGCTTGGGGCGAAACGCGTCTATTCAATATGGTCCGTGACCGTGGGGATTGGTGTATTTCCCGCCAACGCGCTTGGGGCGTGCCAATTCCAGTGTTTTATGCAGAAAATGGCGAGCCGATCATTACGGATGAAACCATCGACCATATTTCAAACCTATTCCGCGAACACGGTTCAAACATCTGGTTTGAGCGTGAAGCGAAAGATCTTCTGCCTGAAGGCTATACACATGAAGGCAGCCCGAATGGTATCTTCACGAAAGAAACGGATATCATGGACGTATGGTTCGATTCCGGTTCTTCTCATCAAGCGGTACTTGAAGAAAGAGACGACTTGCAACGCCCTGCTGACCTTTATTTAGAAGGGTCCGATCAATATCGCGGCTGGTTTAACTCATCACTTTCAACAAGCGTTGCCGTTACAGGCAAAGCACCATATAAAGGTGTACTTAGCCACGGGTTCGCATTGGATGGCGAAGGCCGTAAAATGAGTAAGTCGATTGGGAACGTAGTACTGCCATCGAAGGTCATGAATCAACTTGGTGCAGATATCTTACGCCTTTGGGTAGCTTCGGTGGATTACCAATCGGATGTCAGGGTTTCCGATCCTATTTTAAAACAAGTTTCGGAAGTTTACCGCAAGATCCGTAATACATTCCGCTTCCTGTTAGGGAACCTGGATGGATTCAATCCTAAGACCGATAAAGTGGCTGTTCAAGAATTGCCTGAAGTCGATCGATACATGCTGGTTAAATTAAATAAACTGATCAAACAGTCGAAGCTAAGTTATGAAAATTATGAGTTTGCCACCATTTATAATATGGTCAATAATTTCTGTACACAGGATTTAAGTTCGTTCTACCTTGATTATGCAAAAGACATTCTTTATTGTGAAGCACCAAATGGGAAAGAGCGTATGGCCATTCAAACGGTCCTTTACGAATCATTGGTCAGCTTGACCAAATTGGTATCACCGATCCTCTCTCATACAGCTGATGAAGTATGGGCGTTCATTCCGGGTGTAACGGAAGAAAGCGTACAGTTGACATTGATGCCTGAAGAAATTTCCATTGAAGATGCTGAAGATATTGAAGCAAAATGGACGACGTTCATGGATGTCCGGGATAATGTTCTGAAAGCATTGGAAGAAGCCCGTAACCAGAAGGTCATCGGAAAATCACTGAATGCTAAAGTGACGGTATATGTTAATGAAGAAACGAAAAGTCTGCTTGATGGCATCAAGGAAAGCTTTGAACAGCTATTCATCGTATCCGAATTTGAAATCGCTGGAGATGTGGCAAGTGCCCCAGCCGAAGCGGTTAAACTTGAGGATATAGCGATCCTTGTTACAAAAGCAGAAGGTGAAACGTGTGAACGTTGCTGGAATGTTTCGAAGGAAGTAGGTCAAGTGGAGGATCATCCAACACTTTGCCCGCGTTGTGCTACAGTTGTGAAAGAACATTACGTGAATCAATAATTCCTGCAAAAATGCCGGTCCCTATATGAAGGGCCGGCTTTTTTGTGTGAATGAAAGCTAAAACCCCAGTCGTGGAATTTTGCCTTTACCAATCTTCCCGATATTCTTAAGGAGCAGTTAGCGGACTTCTGTTTTTCGGATTAGTCATTATTTCTAGTTTATGCTACAATTCAAAAGTGAAGATTTGATTAGTTTGGGGGAAAAAATGTGTTTTATTATTTGATTGCCCTTTTGGTCATAGCTCTCGATCAGCTGACAAAATGGATGATTGTGAAAAAAATGGAGTACGGAGAAAGCATTGAAATTATTGAAAACCTTCTATATATCACCTCGCATCGTAATCGTGGGGCAGCATGGGGAATTCTACAAGGTCAAATGTGGTTTTTCTACATCATCACCATCGCTGTCATTATTGGACTTGTCTATTATATTCAGAAAATGGCGAAGGAAAGCATTTTGCTTGGAGTTGCACTTGGTCTCATGCTAGGCGGTGCGATTGGTAATTTCATCGATCGTGTTGCTCGTCAGGAAGTAGTGGATTTCGTTCATACCTATATTTTCAGCTACAGTTTCCCGGTATTTAATGTTGCTGATGCTGCGCTTTCAATTGGTGTCGGACTGCTCGTGATTCATATGTTTTTAGAAGAAAAAAACGCTAAGGAGAAAGATAATGGATAAAAGGTTATACAGCATCGATGAAACACTAAAAGGAGTTAGGATTGATAAGGCCCTTTCCACTTTGAATGAGGAATGGTCTCGCACGCAGGTCCAGCAATGGATCAAGGAAGATCATGTTTTGGTAAATGGCGCGGTTATTAAGACGAATTACAAAGCTGTTCCTGGCGATACAATCGAAGTGACGATTCCAGAACTTGAGGAATTGGATGCGGTAGCAGAGGAAATGGATTTGGATATCTATTATGAAGATGCAGATGTACTCGTAGTTAATAAACCGAGCGGTATGGTCGTCCATCCGGCACCGGGACATGTATCTGGCACGCTTGTAAATGGATTGATGGCTCACTGCAAGGATCTTTCTGGAATCAACGGTGTCATGCGTCCTGGAATCGTCCATCGGATCGACAAAGATACATCAGGTCTATTAATGGTTGCCAAAAATGATATGGCACATGAGAAACTGGTACAGCAGCTCGTTGACAAAACGGTTACCCGTAAGTATCAAGCTGTAGTTCATGGTGTGATCCCTCATGATTTCGGAACGATCGATGCACCGATCGGCCGCGATAAAAAAGATCGCCAAAGCATGACTGTCACAGATTCGAATGCCAAAAATGCCGTCACGCATTTCCGTGTCATCGAACGCTTCAAAGATTTCACTTTGGTGGAATGCCAGCTTGAAACGGGAAGGACACATCAAATCCGTGTTCATATGAAATACATTGGCTTCCCACTGGCGGGAGATCCGAAATATGGTCCGAAAAAGACCCTGAAATTGGATGGACAAGCGTTGCACGCCGGTCTTCTAGGTTTCATTCATCCACGTACTAATGAGTATATGGAATTCGAAGCTCCGATTCCGGAGGAGTTTGAAAATCTCATTAATCAATTACGTAGAAGTAAGGATTGACAAATTCACTTTTTTGATATATTATAATAACAACTTAATAAGAACCTTTAACACAGTTCAGAGAGACTGAGAAGGAAACGGATACGCAAAGTGGGATAATTATGCCCACGGCGATAAAATCCTCATGCCTTCTTGGCATGAGGATTTTTTTGTTAAAATGGACTTATCAGAAAAAAGAATCGGGGTGGCCGACGTGTTGAATGAGAAAGCCATAGTACTTGATGAGCAGGCCATTAGCAGAGCCTTGACGAGGATTGCCCATGAAATCATTGAGAAAAATAAGGGGATTGAGGATTGCGTCTTAATCGGGATACGTACACGCGGGATTTTCCTCGCTGACCGACTTGCAAAGCGCATCAATCAAATAGAAGGCAAGGAAATAGAGCTGGGTGAACTGGATATTACGCTTTATCGCGACGACCTTTCGAAAAAGAGCAATGATGGGGAACCCATCGTAAAAGGCTCAGACATTCCGGTCAATATCACTGACAAGAAAGTGATTTTAGTGGATGATGTTCTTTTCACAGGCAGAACCGTTAGAGCGGCAATGGATGCTCTGGTGGATTTGGGAAGACCTTCGCAGATCCAGCTTGCCGTATTAGTGGATAGGGGACATAGGGAATTGCCGATTCGCGCGGATTTCGTCGGTAAAAACGTTCCGACTTCACAATCTGAAAAAATTACAGTTACTTTAACAGAAGTAGATCAAGTAGATCAAGTTACTATATTAGAAAACTAAACACCATGAAAATTTCATATTACCCTTTTAAAGACAGTCCAGAGAGGCTGGCAAAGGGGAGTCAATCGGAAGAGCTGTGCCCTATGTATAGGCATTTACCTTCTGAGAAACCCTCTTTGTATATAGCAAAGAGGGTTTTTACAGTTTTGATGGAATTTTCATGAGGGGGATACGGAAATGGAAGAAACGAAAAAGGACATCGTACTGGATGTCGAGGACGTGCCAAAGGCTGGACAGTGGATTACGTTAAGCATCCAGCATTTGTTCGCCATGTTCGGTGCAACGGTGCTGGTGCCATTCCTGGTAGGTTTAAGCCCGGCGGTAGCACTGGTTTCAAGCGGGTTGGGAACACTTTCATACTTACTGATAACGAAAGGTCAGATACCAGCTTATCTCGGTTCATCTTTCGCTTTCATTGCGCCAATCATCGCGGCTAAGGCTTTGGGAGGTCCGGAAGCAGCCATGATCGGCTGTTTTGCGGCAGGGTTCATATATGGGATTGTAGCTTTGATCATCCAGAAAGTCGGTTTGCGCTGGTTAATGAATATACTTCCTCCGGTTGTGGTGGGTCCGGTGATTATCGTAATCGGATTAAGCCTTGCCGGAACGGCAGTGGACATGGCAATGTATGATCCGCAAGATAAATACAGCGTCACTTATATAATTATAGCGCTGATCACTTTAGCGGTAACCATCATCTGCAACGTGTTCTTTAAGGGATTCATCAACTTGATTCCCATTTTAATGGGGATCATAGTGGGCTACGGCTGTTCGGCTGTAGCGGGAATAATAGATTATGAACCGATTAAGGCAGCAAAATGGTGGGAAATGCCTGAATTCATGTTTCCGTATGTAACCTATACACCTACCTTCTCATGGGAAGTCATTGCCATCATGGTACCGGTTGCCATCGTAACTTTATCAGAACATATCGGACATCAGATGGTACTGAGCAAAGTAGTCGGCAGAAACTTTTTGGAAAAGCCAGGCTTGCATCGCTCGATTTTAGGAGATGGCGCAGGAATCATGATTGGGTCCTTCATCGGTGGGCCGCCGCTGACTTCGTATGGTGAAAATATTGGGGTCCTGACCATGACGAAGGCGTACAGTGTCTATATCATCGGAGGGGCAGCATTGACTGCAATCATCTTTGGCTTTAACGGTAAGATTTCAGCAGTCATCAGCTCGATACCTACAGCTGTGATGGGCGGCATTTCCATCTTGCTCTTCGGTATCATCGCCTCAAGTGGATTGAGGATGCTGATTGATAATAAGGTCGACTTTGACAAAAAAAGAAACTTGATGATAGCTTCAGTCATCCTGGTGTTAGGAATCGGAGGAGCGTTCGTACAACTATCGGAAACGGTATCGCTTTCCGGAATGGCACTTTCAGCCATCGTCGGAATCCTTCTTAACTTGATTCTTCCTGACCGGGAAAAAATATCCGGAGATATATTTGGAAAATAAGATATTGCATCAAAACAATAGATCACCTTTTAAAAGAAGTCCAGAGAGGCTTAAAAGGGTGTTGCTGTAAAGATGAATGAGAACGGGGAAAAGTGTAAACCAATCCGTGTCCTCACAATCTTTATGACCTACACCCTGTCCTTAATGGCGGGGTGTTTTTTATACCCCGCATCACAAATGTGAGAGGAGCAGGATCGATGAAAAAATTATTGACCATGAATGAATTGACGATAAGTGAAATTGAAAGGATTTTACATGAGGCAGAGTGTTTTGCCAACGGAACCAGCTGGATTCCAAAGCAGCTGACCACAGTTGCCAATCTCTTCTTTGAACCAAGTACACGTACAAAATCAAGCTTTGAAATGGCTGAAAGAAAATTGGGACTTGAGGTCATTCCTTTTGATGCGGGTACATCATCCGTGTTAAAAGGCGAAACCTTATATGACACAGTTAAAACGTTAGAAGCGATAGGTGTAAATGCCTTGATCATCCGTCATGAACAGGATAATTATTTTGACGAATTGAATGAGAAGATCGGGATTCCAATAATCAATGCAGGGGATGGCTGTGGAAATCACCCAACCCAATCATTACTGGACTTATTGACGATTAAACAAGAGTTTAAAAGTTTCAAAGGTCTTAAGATTGCGATAATCGGTGATGTAAGGCATAGTCGGGTTGCGAAATCGAATGCAGAAGCACTGACTCGTTTAGGAGCGAATGTCGTATTTTCGGGCCCGCCTGAATGGTTTGACAGATCAAACAGTTTAGGAAGGTATGAAGACATCGATCATGCAGTAGCTACATCGGATGTGGTCATGCTGCTCAGAATACAGCATGAAAGGCATATTGATAAATACGATCAGGCAAATGGAGACTACCTGGAAAGATTCGGCCTGACTAAACAACGTGAAAAAAATATGAAACCGGATGCGATCATCATGCATCCTGCACCAATAAACCGCGGTGTTGAAATAGACAGTGATTTAGTCGAATGCAGCCGCTCGAGAATTTTTAAACAAATGAAAAATGGCGTATTCATTAGAATGGCCGTATTAAAAAATGTGCTTGAACAAACCGAAGGGGGAAACATCCATGAAAACAGTAATCAAAAATGGAGTATTGCTAGATAATCAAAACTCATTCAAAAAAGCGGACATTGAGATAGAAGGCAAGGTCATCACAAAGATCGGCGAGAACTTGGAGACGGAAAATTGTAACGTAGTTGACGCTGGAGGATTACTGATTACACCTGGGCTTGTTGACCTGCATGTCCATTTGCGCGAACCGGGCGGTGAACATAAGGAAACAATCGCAAGCGGGACGCTTGCAGCGGCAAGAGGCGGTTTCACTACGGTAGCGGCGATGCCTAATACTAGGCCAGTTCCTGATACAGTGGAGAACCTAGAAGCGCTTAACAGGAAAATTGAAGAAACGGCTCATGTCAGGGTACTCCCATATGCATCCATCACGATTAGGGAAGCTGGCAAGGAGCTGACCGACTTTTCTTCACTAAAACAGACGGGTGCTTTCGCCTTTACGGACGATGGCGTAGGAATTCAAGAAGCCGGGATGATGCTGGAAGCGATGAAACGGGCAGCAGCTCAAGATATGGCCATTGTTGCTCATTGTGAAGACAATAGCTTAATCAATAAAGGCTCCGTCCATGAAGGAAGATTCTCAAAAGAACAGGGAATCAATGGGATTCCGTCGGTATGTGAAGCTGTACATATCGCCCGGGATATCCTTCTTGCCGAAGCGGCGGACTGCCATTATCACGTTTGCCATATTTCCACGAAGGAATCGGTAAGGACGGTAAGGGATGCCAAACGCGCCGGTATCCGTGTCACCGCCGAAGTTACACCGCATCACTTATTATTGTGTGAAGATGATATACCGGGACTTGATACGAATTATAAAATGAACCCGCCATTAAGGGGCCGTGAAGATCGGGATGCGTTGATAGAAGGATTGCTTGACGGAACCATCGATTTTATAGCAACAGACCATGCCCCGCATGCGGCAGAGGAAAAGGCGCAGGGAATGCAGCTGGCTCCTTTCGGAATAGTAGGATTGGAAACGGCCTTCCCGCTGCTTTACACCGAATTGGTTAAAAAGGGCATCATAACATTAAAGCAATTGATCGATTTCATGACAATCAAACCATCTGAATGCTTCTCCCTTCCTTATGGAGAGCTAAAAGAAGGTGCTATTGCGGATATCGTACTCATCGATTTGGAAACGGAAAAAGAAATCAATGCTGAAGAGTTTGCTTCAAAAGGGAAAAATACACCTTTTAATGAAAAGAAATGTTATGGCTGGCCAGTCATGACGATTGCAGAAGGAAAAATAGCTTGGGAAAAAGGACGTGTTCAAGGATGAAAAGACAGCTAATTTTAGAAGATGGGACAGTATTCCTTGGGGAAGCATTCGGAGGGGACGTAGAAAAAATAGGTGAAGTCGTTTTTAACACAGGAATGACGGGTTACCAAGAGATTCTATCCGATCCATCGTATTGCGGTCAAATCGTTACACTTACGTATCCATTAATCGGGAACTACGGGATAAACCGCGATGACTTTGAATCCATCAATCCAGCGATAGCAGGATTCGTCGTTAAGGAAACAGCAGAACTTCCTTCCAACTGGCGAAACCAATTATCACTAGATGAATATCTGAAAATGAAGAACATACCTGGAATAAGCGGAATCGATACGAGAAAGCTGACAAGAATCATCAGGAAATCAGGTGCACTAAAAGGGGCGCTTTGCAATATCAATAAAGATGCAAATGAAGTGGTTTCCCAATTGAAGGCAACGGTGATTCCTTCTAATCAGGTAAAACAGGTTTCAACAAAAGCACCTTATTCCAGCCCGGGCAGAGGCCCGCGGGTTGTTCTTGTAGACTACGGCATGAAGCATGGGATTTTACGTGAGTTGACGAAGCGCGGCTGTGATGTCGTGGTTGTACCTTATAACGTCACGGCCGAAGAAGTGATGCAATACCATCCGGATGGCGTGATGCTTTCAAACGGCCCTGGAGATCCGAAAAGTGTTCATGAGACGCTCGAAATGATCCGTACAATCCAAACGCAAGTACCGTTATTCGGAATCTGTTTAGGACATCAATTATTCGCACTTGCAAACGGGGCGGATACGGCAAAATTAAAATTCGGCCATCGAGGTTCGAATCATCCGGTTAGGGACCTTCGTACCGGAAAGGTATCCATCACATCTCAAAATCATGGATATACAGTTGAAGAGACTTCCATTGAAAGTACAGATCTTATTGTGACACATACAGCATTGAATGACGATACGATTGAAGGCCTGCGCCATAAAAAGTATCCTGCTTTCACCGTACAATATCATCCGGAAGCATCACCAGGTCCGGAAGATGCCAACTACTTATTCAATGAATTCTTACAAATGATTGAAGCTGCAACCAACAAGGGGGAAGAAACATGCCAAAACGCAATGATATAAAAAGCATCCTAGTAATTGGTTCCGGTCCGATCGTCATCGGACAGGCCGCCGAGTTCGATTATGCAGGAACCCAAGCGTGTATAGCCTTAAAAGAAGAAGGCTATCGAGTGATCCTGATTAACTCTAACCCTGCGACAATCATGACAGACACTGAAATGGCTGACGCGGTTTATATCGAACCGATCACATTGGAATTTGTCAGCAAAATCATTCGTAAAGAGCGCCCGGATGCACTGTTACCTACCTTGGGCGGACAGACTGGCTTGAACATGGCAGTTGAGCTTGCCGAATCAGGAATTCTGGAAGAATGCAATGTCCAAATTCTTGGGACCAAACTTTCGGCTATACAACAAGCGGAAGACCGTGACCTTTTCCGTACGCTAATGAACGATCTGGGGGAACCAGTGCCTGACAGCGACATTATTCATAACCTGGAAGAAGCTTATACATTCGTTGAACGAGTCGGCTACCCGGTCATTGTTCGTCCTGCCTTCACGCTTGGCGGAACAGGCGGTGGGATTTGTGATAACGAAGAGCAGCTTATCGAGATCGTTGAAGGTGGCCTGAAAAGCAGCCCGGTTCACCAATGTCTGCTTGAGAAGAGCATTGCCGGTTTCAAAGAAGTGGAATATGAAGTGATGCGTGATTCCAATGATAATGCAATAGTCGTTTGTAATATGGAAAACTTCGATCCTGTCGGTGTCCATACAGGCGATTCAATCGTTGCGGCACCAAGCCAAACATTAAGTGACAGAGAGTATCAAATGCTTCGAAATACGTCTTTGAAGATTATCCGCGCCTTGAAAATTGAAGGTGGATGTAATGTTCAGCTTGCGCTAGATCCAAACAGCTATCAATATTATGTCATTGAAGTGAACCCAAGGGTCAGCCGTTCTTCGGCACTTGCTTCAAAAGCGACTGGTTATCCAATTGCAAAGCTAGCAGCAAAGATAGCCGTTGGTTTGACGCTCGATGAAATGATGAACCCTGTCACTGGCAAAACCTATGCCAGCTTTGAACCGGCACTGGACTATGTCGTTACGAAAATTCCGCGCTGGCCTTTCGATAAGTTCGAAAGCGCCAACCGTAGGCTCGGTACCCAAATGAAAGCGACCGGAGAAGTCATGGCAATCGGCCGTACATTCGAGGAATCGATCTTAAAAGCTGTGCGTTCCCTTGAAGCGGGTATATTCCATCTTAATTTGAATGACGAGTTTGAGGATGGAAAGATAGAGAAACGGATCAGAAAAGCCGGAGATGAACGGTTATTCTATATCGGCGAAGCGTTAAGAAGGGGAAAAACGATCGAAACCATCCACGAATGGAGCCAGATCGATTTATTCTTCTTGCATAAGTTGAAAAAGATAATCGACTTTGAAAAGCAGCTTAAAGAACATTCTTTTGATTGTGAAGTATTGCAAAAGGCTAAAGAACTAGGGTTTTCTGACAAAACGATTGCGGAAATATGGGGAGTTCCCGAAATTGATGTCTATGAATACCGGAAACAGCAAGGAATCATCCCTGTTTACAAAATGGTTGATACATGTGCTGCCGAATTCGAATCGGAAACTCCGTATTTTTATGGGACATACGAAGATGAGAATGAATCCATCGTCACTGACAAGAAAAGTGTCATTGTTCTGGGATCAGGCCCAATTCGGATCGGGCAAGGAGTAGAGTTTGATTATGCGACCGTACACTCGGTATGGGCCATTAAGGAAGCGGGATATGAAGCGATCATCATCAACAACAATCCCGAAACAGTTTCGACGGATTTCAGTATCTCCGACAAACTTTATTTCGAACCATTGACTATTGAAGATGTCATGCATGTCATCGATTTGGAAAAACCGGAAGGGGTCATCGTCCAGTTTGGCGGACAGACAGCGATCAACCTTGCAGATGG
This sequence comes from Peribacillus sp. YIM B13477, assembly GCF_042787955.1. Taxonomy (NCBI): domain Bacteria; kingdom Bacillati; phylum Bacillota; class Bacilli; order Caryophanales; family Bacillaceae; genus Peribacillus; species Peribacillus sp. YIM B13477. Next base: position 153,963 of record NZ_JBHZPD010000002.1, on the reverse strand, counting down.
TCTGGTTGAAAGAGGAGTGAAAATCCTAGGTACTTCACTCGAAGACCTGGATAGGGCGGAAAATCGCAATAAATTCGAAAAAGCACTTCAGGATTTAGGCATTCCTCAGCCAAAGGGTAAAACTGCAACATCGGTTGATGAAGCGATCGTCATCGCTGAAGATATCGGGTACCCGGTTTTAGTAAGGCCATCGTATGTCCTCGGAGGAAGAGCGATGGAAATCGTCTATAAACAAGAAGAATTGCTGCATTACATGAAAAATGCCGTGAAAATAAATCCGGATCATCCTGTCCTGATAGACCGCTACTTAACGGGTAAGGAAATCGAAGTGGATGGTATTTCCGATGGCGAAACGGTCGTTATCCCTGGGATCATGGAGCATATTGAGCGCGCCGGCGTCCATTCAGGTGACTCGATTGCAGTCTATCCGCCACAAAACTTAACGGAAAAACAAAAAGAAGTAATCATTGATTATACGACCCGGTTGGCAAAAGGCTTGAATATAATCGGTCTCTTGAACATTCAATATGTCATCAGCAATGAAGAAGTGTATGTGATTGAAGTAAATCCACGTTCCAGCCGAACCGTTCCATTCTTAAGTAAAATTACGAATGTGCCGATGGCTAACTTAGCCACGAAGGTCATCTTGGGCCACACACTTGAAAGCCAAGGTTACAAATCGGGGTTAGTGCCAGAACAAACGGGGGTCTATGTGAAAGTGCCGGTCTTCTCATTTGCGAAATTAAGAGGTGTGGACATCTCACTCGGACCTGAAATGAAATCGACTGGTGAAGTAATGGGGAAAGATACCACCCTTGAAAAAGCTTTATATAAAGGGCTGGTCGCTTCCGGTTTCAAGATCAAGGGGCATGGTTCGGTGTTATTGACGATATCGGATAAAGATAAGCAGGAAGCGCTGCTTTTAGCAAGGCGTTTCCATAATATCGGCTTCAAGCTGATAGCCACCAGCGGAACTGCTGCCCTATTGGAGCAATCAGGAATCCCGACTGCGATTGTTGGAAAAATTGGTGAAGAAGGTACAAACCTGCTGGATGTCATCCGGAACGGGGAAGCGCAATTTGTCATAAATACTTTGACAAAAGGTAAGCAGCCGGCACGGGATGGTTTCAGAATCCGACGTGAATCGGTTGAAAATGGAGTGACATGCCTAACATCACTTGATACGGCAGAAGCCATTTTAAGAGTGATAGAATCCATGACCTTCTCGGCAGAAGCAATGGGAAAAACGGAAAAAAGTCGTGAGGTGAGCTATATATGATCAAGAAGGAAAGAATGAAGGTGTTAAATCATAAGGAACTGGCACCATCCATCTTTGAACTTACCCTGCAAGGTGAATTGGTTTCAGAGATGAATCAACCAGGCCAGTTTGTCCAAGTCAAGACAACAGAAGGCACTGAGCCATTGTTAAGACGCCCGATTTCGATTTCTTCTTACAACAGGAGTGAAAATCAGTTCACGATGATATACCGGGCTGAAGGTAAAGGAACGACACTGTTATCGCAGCGTAAAGAGGCGGAAGCGGTCGATATCCTTGGACCCCTTGGCAACGGATTTCCCGTTCATGAGGCTAAACAGGGTGAAACGGCATTATTGGTTGGCGGCGGGATTGGTGTCCCGCCCCTGTATCAACTATCACAAATGTTGGTTGCGAAAGGTGTTACGGTAATCCATGTATTGGGCTTCCAGACCAAGTCAGCCATCTTTTACGAAAAAGAATTCAGTGAATTAGGTGATACCTATATTGCAACGGTGGATGGTTCATACGGGACAAAAGGATTTGTTACGACGGTAATAGACAATCTGGAGCAAGAGTTTGCAACGATCTTTTCATGCGGGCCTACACCAATGTTAAGAGCTTTGGAATCGGGCTATCGTGAGAAAAAGCTTTTCCTGTCCCTTGAGGAAAGAATGGGATGCGGCATCGGTGCATGCTTTGCTTGCGTGTGTCATACAGGGGATGACCCAACTGGTTTCAGTTATAAAAAGGTTTGCAGCGATGGACCCGTATTCCGGGCAGGAGAGGTGGTATTATGAGCAGGCTTTCAGTTGAATTACCAGGATTACACTTGAAAAACCCGGTCATGCCAGCATCTGGGTGCTTTGGATTCGGCCGTGAATACAGTCAATTTTTCGACTTGGATATTCTTGGGGCGATCATGATCAAAGCGACCACTCCTGAGCCGAGGTTCGGCAACCCGACTCCGCGTGTTGCGGAAACCTCTTCGGGAATGCTGAACGCCATCGGTCTTCAGAATCCAGGCTTGGAAAAGGTCATCAGTGAAGAGCTGGCCTGGCTAAGTAGGTATGATGTTCCCATCATTGCCAACGTTGCAGGTTCGCAAATAGATGACTATGTAAAAGTTGCCAGTGAAATAAGCAAGGCGGGGAATGTGAAAGCACTTGAATTGAATATCTCTTGTCCGAATGTAAAAGAAGGAGGCATAGCTTTCGGTACGGTACCGGAAGTTGCCAAAGAGGTAACCAAGGCGGTAAAGGAAGTATCTTCCGTCCCAGTCTATGTGAAGCTTTCACCGAATGTCAGTAATATTGTGGATATGGCCAAAGCAGTTGAAGATGGCGGGGCCGACGGGTTGACAATGATAAATACATTAGTCGGCATGCGATTGGATTTAAAAACGGGCAAACCGATCCTTTCTAACAGAACGGGTGGATTATCTGGTCCTGCAATAAAACCTGTAGCGCTCCGGATGATTTATGAGGTTAGCCAGCAAGTTTCTATTCCAATAATCGGAATGGGCGGCATCGCTACGGCGGAAGACGTCATTGAATTTTTCTATGCGGGTGCCAGTGCTGTTGCAGTGGGAACCGCGAACTTCGTGGATCCCTTTGTATGCCCGACCATCATCGAAGAATTACCGAAATTGTTGGATGAGCTGGGATTTGACCATATTTCAGAATGTACCGGAAGGAGCTGGAAGCAAAATGAAACAGTCACTAATAATCGCTCTTGATTTCCCTGACCTCCTTCAAACGGAGACATTCCTAAAACAGTTCCATTCGGAAAAACTGGCTGTAAAAGTGGGGATGGAATTATTTTATCAGAATGGTCCATCAATCGTTTCTTTCGTAAAGGAGCAAGGCCACGATGTGTTTTTGGACTTGAAGCTTCATGATATTCCAAATACCGTTAAAATGGCCATGACCGGATTGGCAGCTTTAGGCGCTGACATGGTCAATGTACATGCGGCAGGTGGACAAAAGATGATGGAAGCAGCCATGGAAGGTCTGGATAAGGGTACGTCCGCTGGTAAAAAACGTCCATTATGCATTGGGGTTACCCAACTGACGAGTACGTCACAAGAACAAATGAATGCTGAGCAAAACATTGCCGGGTCTCTGGAAGATTCGGTCCTCCATTATGCAAAACTTACTAGACAGGCAGGATTGGATGGCGTCGTCTGTTCTACCCATGAAGTAAAGAACATACATGAACGCATCGGTCATGAATTCTTGACCGTCACACCTGGAATCCGAAGTGCAGGTGGACCGACGCATGATCAAAAGAGAATTGCCACGCCTGAACAAGCTAGGGATTTTGGAGCGGATGCCATCGTTGTAGGGAGAGCCATAACGGGGGCGGCAGATCCATTAAGGGCGTATTTGGATATGAAAGCAGCTTGGGAGGGAATATCATGTTAAATAATAAGATAGCTGAACATCTATTGGAAATAAAAGCAGTGTACCTACAGCCGAATGACCCCTTTACTTGGGCATCTGGAATTAAATCACCCATTTATTGTGATAATCGCTTGACCCTTTCATACCCAGAGGTTCGCAATGAAATAGCGGAAGGATTGAAAGGTTTGATTGAACAGCATTTCCCTGATGCTGAACTGATTGCAGGCACAGCAACTGCCGGCATTCCGCATGCAGCTTGGGTGAGTGAAAAATTAAATGCACCGATGTGCTATGTTCGATCCAAAGCCAAGGAGCACGGTAAGGGCAATCAGATCGAAGGCCGCGCAGTTCCAGGACAAAAAGTGGTCGTTGTAGAAGACTTGATTTCAACCGGCGGAAGTGTGATTACTGCTGTTAACGCGCTGAAAGAGGCTGGATGTGATGTTCTAGGAGTCGTTTCGATCTTTACTTACGAATTGGAAAAGGGAAAAGAAAAATTCGAAGCTGAGGGCATTATTAACCATTCGTTGAGTGACTACTCTACTTTGATAAAAGTCGCTAATGATAAAGGGTACATCACGGCAGAAGAATTGGAAAAGCTAAAAAAATGGCGGGAGAATCCGGCTGATACAGCTTGGATTTCGGCATGAAAATAGAGGGGGCCCAATCACTCAGGACTGGGCCCCCTCTATTTTTTTACTCCTTTACCGCTTCCTTTAAGCGTATGACAGTATCGGCATCCGGTGTAATATAAACGGTCTGCTGCTGGTCATAGATTACGAACCCGGGCTTGGAACCATTGGGTTTCTTAACATGGCGAACCTGTGTGAAATCAACGGGCACTGAACTCGATTGCTTTGCTTTACTGAAGAAAGCTGCTAATACGGCGGCCTCTTTTATCGTTTTTTCACTTGGCGATTCATTTCGAATCACAACATGTGAGCCGGGTATATCTTTGGTATGAAGCCATATTTCATCACGGCGTGCAAACTTATTCGTTAAATAATCATTTTGTTTATTATTCTTTCCGACAAAAATGAGATCACCATCCGTAGCATAATATGTTTCAAGCTGCGGTTTTGCATTTGCAGGCTTTTTCATGCCTTTTTTCTTTTTTTGCCTAATGTAACCTTCTTCCTGAAGTTCTTCCCGAATCTCCTCTATATCCCTGGGTGACGCTGATTGGAGCTGCTGATGCAAGGCTTCGAAGTAGGCCAATTCCAATTTTGTCTTTTCGATTTGTTCTTGGACGACTCCGACTGCATTTTTGGACTTTTGGTATCTTGAGAAGTACTTTTGTGCATTATCTGACGGATTTTTTAATGGGTCAAGCGGGATGGTGACCATACTTTGTTCTTCATCATAATAATTGACGACTTCTATTTCCTTCATGCCTTTTTTCATTTGATATAGATTAGCTGTAAGCAGCTCACCGAACAACTGATACTGTTCACCGCGTTCCGTATCTTTCAATGTACGTTCGAGCTTGCCGATTTTTTTTGAGTTCTTTTCGATTTCATTAGTAATGAAACGTTCTACATCCTGGCTCTTTTGCTTAACCCGATCTCTTTCTGCCTTTCCGAAGTAATAGCGGTCGAGCATCTCGCTCAATGAAGAAAACGTACGTTGATTCCCAGACAGATGCTCTAGTGAAAGCATATAAAAAACTTCTTTATTTCCATCTTGTTTGATCGTGGCAGCATATTTCTGTTCCGAGATTTCCTGGATAATCTTTAAAAAGGCTGTTGGAAGGGTCGTGCTGTTGGCAAGTCCGGCCCGGTAGACGGCTTCCTTTGCAACTAATGGTGAAACTCCTGAAAAATGGGCAACAAGCTGTCGATCCAGCTTTCCTGCATTGAAGTCAATATTCTTCCTGATATCGTCCTCGGTAGCCTTGAAGGGATCATTCTTTTCCTGTGCGGGTGGAGCCTTATATTCCTGGCCGGGCAATATCGCCCGATAACTGTTGACGGCATGTGAAACATGCTTAATGCTGTCCAAAATCATATTTCGTTCTTTATCTACTAAAACAATGTTGCTGTGTCGCCCCATGATTTCGATGATTAACTGCTTTTGAGAGACATCGCCAAGCTCATTACGGCCCTTCACTTCAAAAATGATCATCCTATCAAGTTCATATTGATAAATGTTTTCTATCGTATAGCCTTCGAGGTACTTCCTAAGAAGCATGCAGAACATGGGTGCCTCTTTGGGATTTTCATAACTTTCTTCGGTCAATTGCACCCTCGAATAGCTTGGATGGGCTGATAATAAGAGCTTATGGTTCTTACCTCCAGCACGAACAACCAGTATTACTTCATTTTTATAAGGCTGATGTACCTTATTGATTCGTCCACCTTCTAATAAAGAAGCGATTTCTTCCGTCATCGCTTTCGTAAATAATCCATCAAATGACATTCTATTTTTACTTCCTTTACATAAGATTTTCTAAGAACTCATTTTTGCCGGGCGTTATAAATGCATCATGGCTGCCCATTTTAGTTAATCACAATTTTTTTAGCCAACTGGGTGAAAGCAGCAGTTCAGGTACAGTGAATGGATGCATTTTTATTTCCTGATAGTGAATACAAAATTGGTCCATTCATCATGATTACAGTTCGTTCATTCAAAAAATTATCCGGATCGTTCTTCTTTCCGCAATTCTGTTTAATTATAGCATTATTTTGGACGAGTCTGAATAATCATGGAAGAAGAGCAGGTTGTTTTATGTATCGGTAAGCAGGCAGGTGTTGGAAGAGTAAAGCAAAAAGCGCCTGTTGAGATGTATACAGGAGCCTATTTCATTCTATTCAAAGGGATGTGTGATACTTGATGGAGTTCAGGGAAATGAATAATCAAGAAATGGAGAAAGCGCTTCAAACAAACGTTACACACGGTTTGGACGATGATGTAGTAAAGGACAGGCTGCGAAAGAATGGTTTTAACGAATTGAAGGAAGGAGAAAAACAGTCAGCCATTCTTTTATTTTTCGCCCAATTCAAAGATTTCATGGTCATAGTTTTACTTGCCGCGACATTGGTTTCCGGGATATTGGGTGAATATATCGATGCGATTGCCATCATGGCGATTGTTTTTTTGAATGGATTACTTGGTTTTTTCCAAGAACGGAAGGCAGAAAAATCCTTGGATGCCTTAAAGGAAATGGCTGCACCGCAAGTTAACGTGCTTCGAGATGGCCAGTGGATGAAAATCCCATCGAGAGAAGTGGTTGTTGGGGATATCCTGAAGTTTTCGAGCGGTGACCGTATTGGTGCCGATTTACGGATCATCGACCATTCAAGCCTTGAAATAGAAGAGTCGGCACTTACCGGCGAGTCACTCCCGGCCGTTAAATGTTCTGATCCATTGATGAATGAGGTTGAAGGTATCGGTGATCAGGAAAATATGGCGTTTATGGGAACGATGGTGACAAGAGGGAATGGAGTCGGAATCGTAATCGCCACTGGAATGAATACGGCGATGGGAAAGATTGCGGATCTCCTGCAGACTGCGGAAACAAAAGAAACACCGCTTCAACGGAGGTTGGAGCAGCTAGGCAAAATTTTGATCGTCACGGCCTTAATATTAACTGTAATCGTAGTCCTGACTGGTGTCATTCAAGGACATGACCTCTATACGATGTTTTTGGCCGGGGTATCTCTGGCTGTTGCGGCGATTCCCGAAGGCTTGCCGGCCATTGTGACCGTAGCCTTGTCTTTAGGTGTTCAGCGTATGATCAAACAAAAAGCGATTGTCCGTAAGCTTCCTGCCGTAGAAACGCTTGGCTGTGCAACAGTGATTTGCTCAGATAAAACAGGTACACTGACACAAAACAAAATGACGGTGACGAAGGTTTGGAGTGGAGGAAAAACTTGGGATGTCGGCGGTACTGGTTACAATCCGGTCGGAGAATTTTCTTTAGATGGAGTTTCAGTTGCACCGAAAAATCATAATGCCTTGCTTCAAATAATTACATTCGGCATGCTCTGTAATAAAGCTGAGTTAAAGGAGAATGGTAAACAATATATTCTAGACGGTGATCCGACAGAAGGGGCGATGTTGGTCGCGGCAATGAAAGCTGGATTGACGAGGGAACACCTAAATAAGAGGTTTACGATAGTAAAGGAGTTTCCATTTGACTCTAGCCGCAAAATGATGAGTGTCATAGTGAAGGATGATAAAGATAATCATTTTGTTATCGTAAAAGGTGCCCCGGACGTATTGATTGCCCAGTCCGACACGATTCTTTGGGAAGGAAGGTCGGAAATATTAAATCGGGAGAGCAAGGAAAGGGTGCAACAGGACATGAATGGGCTTGCTTCGCAGGCACTTAGAATGATTGCGGTAGGTTATAAACCTCTTTCAAAAGGAACGATTTTGCTGCATGAAACCGAAGCTGAGCGTAATTTGACCTTTATGGGACTTCAGGGCATGATCGATCCCCCGCGTCCGGAGGTGAAACAGGCAGTTAAGGAATGCAGGGACGCCGGGATCAAAACTGTCATGATTACAGGCGACCATGTGATAACTGCAAAGGCAATTGCTAAAGAGCTTGGAATTTTAAAAGGAAAAGACCGTGTACTTGAAGGACGGCAATTGGCGGACATGGAAGTCGGGGAACTTGAGGAAGTTGTTGAAACTGTTTCGGTATTTGCCCGAGTTTCCCCGGAACATAAGTTGAAAATCGTAAAAGCCTTGCAAAATAAAGGACATGTCGTTGCGATGACAGGGGATGGTGTCAATGATGCCCCTGCGATAAAATCAGCGGATATTGGTATCTCCATGGGCATCACGGGGACTGATGTTGCTAAAGAAGCTTCTTCCTTGATATTGGTTGACGATAACTTTGCCACAATAAAATCGGCCATTAAAGAAGGCAGGAATATTTACGAAAACATCAGGAAGTTCATCCGTTACCTGCTTGCATCCAATGTTGGGGAGATTTTGGTCATGTTTTTTGCGATGCTATGTGCCTTGCCTTTACCATTGATACCAATCCAGATCTTATTCGTGAACCTTGTAACCGACGGATTGCCCGCGATGGCATTGGGCCTGGATGCCGCAGAAGAAGATGTAATGAAAAGAAATCCAAGAAATGCCAATGAAGGTGTGTTTGGAAGGGGGCTTGGCTGGAAGATCATCTCACGCGGTTTTCTGATAGGGGTTTCCACATTGATTGCATTTTATGTTGTATATCGTGCAAATCCGGATAATCTTGCTTATGCACAAACGATTGCTTTCGCTACCTTGGTCTTGGCTCAGCTTATACATGTATTCGATTGCCGAAGTGAACGTTCGATCTTCTCGAGAAATCCATTCGGTAACCTTTATCTAGTGGGGGCGGTACTATCCTCCCTATTATTGATGGTAGCCGTCATGTATGTGCAGCCTTTACAAACCATCTTTCATACGGTACCGATTTCGGGAAGGGATTGGCTATTAGTAATAGGAATGGCATCCATACCAACTTTTTTACTGGCTGGAACCTTTTTAGCAAGAAAAGCACAGTGATATATGGTATAATCTTTAAGGTGGTAGAGTCTTGCTCTATTGCCTTTTTATTTTTGTGGTATTTTATTTGTAAGCTAATGTTTCCGTACTTTAGCTAATATATAATGAATGTCAAAAGGCCAAATTACTACATTATGTTTTGATAGGATGTGGAACCATGGTTACCAGTATGACGGGCTATGGAAGAGAAGAAGCGGAAAACGAACAGGTCAGGGTTTTTGCTGAAATCAAGACCGTTAACCATCGTTTTTGTGAATATACGATTCGAATGCCGCGCCAGCTTTTGGTTTTGGAAGAAAAGGTGAAAAAGAAGGCGAATCAATACATAAGAAGGGGACGGGTGGAACTCTTCATTACAGTGGAAGGTGAGAGCCTGGTTTCCAAAAAGGTGAAGATCGATTGGGATCTTGCTGATCAATATGTGGGATTGATGGATGAAGTCAAGGGAAAATACAATCTGGAAAGTTCAATTACATTACAGGATATGCTGCAACTTGAATCGATTTTCATGACGGAAGAAGTACCTGCGGTTCCTGCCGATTTGGAATCCCTTTTAATGAAGGCCGTCACGGGGGCATTGGAAAATCTGAAAAAAATGCGGGATCTCGAAGGTCAGGAACTTGCCTCGGACATGAAACGCCAGCTTGAAAAGTTTGGTGAGATTGTAGCAGGAGTCAAAATGCATGCACCTTCAGTCGTCGAAAAATATAAAGCCCGATTGGAAATCAAACTGGCCGAGTTGACTGATGGATTGATTGAAGATAGCCGTATTGTGACAGAAGCGGCCATTTTTGCTGATAAATGTGATATAAATGAAGAACTGACCAGACTCGATAGCCATTTACAGCAATTTTCATGGACCCTTACCCATAGTGAACCAATTGGAAGGAAACTTGACTTCCTTGTCCAGGAAATGAATAGGGAAGTCAATACGATTGGATCAAAGGCAAATGATTCGGCCATTACGAAAGAAGTGGTGGAAATGAAAAGTTTGCTTGAAAAATTAAAGGAACAGGTTCAAAATATCGAGTAGTCGGTTTATGATGAACCTAACAAGGCGACAATAGATATGAATGGGGGACAAAAATGTCAATTAAGCTCATTAATATTGGTTTTGGGAATATCGTTTCCGCGAACCGGATCGTATCCATCGTGAGCCCTGAATCGGCTCCGATAAAAAGGATCATCCAAGACGCCCGAGATCGCGGATCCTTAATAGATGCAACATATGGCAGAAGAACCAGGGCCGTTATAATTACAGACAGCGACCATGTTATCTTATCTGCCGTTCAACCGGAAACGGTTGCTGCACGGCTACAAGATAGAGATGACAGCGTAGAAGAGGGGTAACTGAAACAATATGAGAGAAAAAGGTTTATTAATCGTTTTGTCCGGACCATCCGGTGTTGGTAAAGGAACTGTTAGGAAGGCGATTTTTTCTCAGCCAGGAACGGCATTCGAATATTCAATTTCGATGACGACAAGGCTGCCTCGCCATGGTGAAGTGGACGGAGTGGACTATTTCTTCAAAAAACGCGAGGAATTCGAAGCACTGATTGAAGAAGGCAAATTGCTGGAATATGCTGAGTTCGTCGGTAATTATTATGGAACGCCCGTGGATTATGTCCGTGAAACAATCGATTCCGGAAAAGATGTATTTCTGGAAATAGAAGTTCAAGGAGCTAAACAGGTCCGGGAGAAATTCCCTGAAGGACTTTTCATTTTCCTTGCTCCTCCGAGTTTGACTGAACTCGAAAGCCGCATCGTTACTCGCGGAACCGAGACGGAGGAAGCGATAAAAGGCCGGATGAAAGTGGCCAAGGAAGAAATAGAACTTATGGATCTGTACGATTATGTTGTTGAAAATGATCATGTGGATGCAGCATGTGCTAGAATTAATGCAATTGTAATTGCCGAGCATTGCCGTCGGGAAAGAGTTGCAGTTTTATATAAAAAAATGTTGGAGGCGGAATAAACCATGTTATATCCATCAATTGATTCTCTATTACTTAAAATTGATTCTAAATACTCACTTGTATCGGTGGCAGCTAAACGCGCCAGGGAAATGCAAATTAAAGATAATTGCCTTATTAAACCGGTTTCCCATAAATCGGTAGGCCGTGCCCTTGAAGAAATTCATTCCGGTAAATTGACTTACGATAATTCTTACGAGGAAAACTAAGAGAACACAGAGCTTGACCTATCGGGCCTGACACCCTAAAGCAAACAGGAGCGTTACATTTTGAAAGTGCTTCCTTCCTGCGGCCAAGGTGTCAGGCCTGTTTGTTTTGATTTTTTTAAAAGTAATGTTTGGGGGAATCCATAGGTTATTGCGCATTTCAAATGAAATTTCTTCGGTTTTCCGTCATAATTAGAAAGAATAGAATGTATAGTTAGGGGAAATTTGCATGCTTATCGATAAAAAAGTACTTCTTTGTGTCACCGGCGGGATTGCTGTATATAAGGCTGCTGCCCTGACAAGTAAATTAACTCAGGAAGGTGCGCATGTTAAAGTGATCATGAGTGAATCGGCACGTAAGTTCGTGACGCCGCTCACCTTTCAAGCACTTTCGAGAAATGATGTGTACACAGATACTTTTGATGAGAAGGATTCTTCAGTCATTGCCCACATCGACTTGGCTGATTGGGCTGATATCATCCTGTTGGCTCCAGCTACAGCCAATGTCATTGGCAAAGTAGCCAATGGAATCGCGGATGATATGATCACGACCACCCTATTGGCAACGGAAGCACCTGTTTGGGTTGCGCCGGCAATGAACGTGCACATGTACGCACATCCAGCGGTTCAGAAAAATATGGAGACACTTCGGTCGTTTGGATATCAATTCATTGAACCGGGTGAAGGGTATTTGGCCTGCGGATATGTAGGGAAAGGGCGATTGGAGGAACCGGAAACAATCGTAGAACATCTTAATCGATATTTCAATGAACGCAAATTACAGCAACAGCCTCTTAAAGGAAAGAAATATTTAATTACGGCAGGGCCGACACGTGAAGCGATTGATCCGGTTCGTTTTGTGACGAACCATTCCAGCGGCAAAATGGGCTATGCCCTAGCCGAAGCGGCAATTGAAATGGGCGCTGAGGTGACATTGATTACCGGCCCAGTGAACTTGACGCCACCTCCCAAGGCCAGAGTAATACCAGTGGAATCAGCAGCAGATATGTATGATGCGGTATTCGATCAGTTCGCTGCCAGTGATGTCGTAATCATGACGGCTGCAGTGGCGGATTATAAACCGAAGGTCTATCATGCTCGAAAGATGAAAAAGCAGCCAGGGGAAAATGTGATTGAATTTGAACGGACAAAGGATATTCTAAAGGAACTCGGTGAAAATAAAACGCATCAGATTTTGGTGGGCTTTGCGGCTGAAACGAACAACGTTGAAGAATACGCAAGAGGAAAATTGGTCAAAAAGAATGCAGATATGATCGTTGCCAATAATGTTACCGTCGCAGGGGCAGGATTTGGAACGGATACGAACATCGTGACCATTTACGATAAAGATGGAAGTGCGACCGAACTTCCAAAAATGAGTAAAGCGGATATAGCTAAAAGCATCCTGGCAGAAGTATCTCGCAAGCAAAAGGAATGATGTCTTATGGATATAGCATCCGTCATCGTGGATGTACCTGCTAAACAAACGGATCGAGAATTCGACTATCGCATCCCTGAAAAGTGGAACCAAGTCATCAAGCCCGGAATGAGAGTCATCGTCCCATTCGGTCCAAGAATGGTGCAGGGGTTCGTCACAGGCTTAAAAGCTAAAAGCGACTTTGCGAAATTACGCTTTATAAAGGAACCAATGGATTTGGAGCCCATAATCAATGATGAATTGCTTCAGCTCGGTGACTGGTTGACCAAGGAGGCGATGTGTTTTAAAATTTCAGCGCTACAGGCCATGCTTCCGGCAGCGATGAAAGCAAAGTATGAAAAAGTTATTAAAGTCGTTGAAGATAAAAAGGACCAGCTCCCTCCCTCCATTCAAAACCTTTTCGGGAAAAATGATTCACTATCTTGGAAAGACGTGATTGAAGGGGAGAATGCCTCCCTGGTCCAAAAGGAAATGCAAAATGGCAATCTTGAGCTCGAATACAATGTGAAAAACCGACTTAACAAGAAGACGGTCCGAGTCATTAAATCTTTGCTTTCCCCTATGGAACTGAAAGAAATGGCATCAGCCATATCCAGCCATGCAAAAAAACAACAGGAACTCCTTCAATACTTTATTGAACATCAAGAACCCATCCCGTTAAAGGAATTGCTTGAATTGATGAACACATCAAGCGGTACCGTCAAATCCCTAGTGTCAAAAGGGGCCTTGGCTGAAATGGATCAAGAGGTATACCGTGATCCTTATGAAAACCGTGTGTTCGAAAAATCCATTCCCTTTACACTGACAGCTGAACAAACCGCTGCATTGAAGCCGATCCAAGAGAAAATACATCATGATGAACATGATGTCTTCCTTTTATATGGTGTAACCGGCAGCGGGAAGACGGAAGTGTATCTACAGGCAATTGCCTCTGTCATTGAAAAAGGGAAGGAAGCCATCATGCTTGTACCTGAAATCTCCTTGACGCCACAGACGGTGAAGAGGTTTAAGGAACGATTTGGGGAGCAGGTAGCTGTCATGCATAGCGGTTTATCCGTAGGTGAAAAATATGATGAATGGCGGAAAATTCACCGCAAAGAAGTAAAAGTGGTGGTCGGGGCGCGTTCTGCCGTGTTTGCTCCTTTTGAAAGCCTGGGGCTGGTCATCATTGACGAAGAGCATGAATCCAGTTATAAGCAAGAAGAAACGCCAAGGTACCATGCTAGGGATGTTGCCATTGAAAGAGCAAAATCATATGGTTGCCCGGTTATTCTTGGCAGCGCCACACCTACACTTGAATCTTTTGCGCGAGCCAAGAAAAATGTCTATAAATTATTGACCCTTAGCCAGAGGATGAATAAAAATGCTTTGCCAGCAGTGGATATTGTAGATATGAGGGAAGAACTAAGAACGGGAAATCGTTCCATGTTTTCGGAGCTGCTCTTTACCAAGCTGAAAGACCGGCTTGAGAAGGGGGAGCAAACTGTCCTGATGCTAAATAAAAGGGGGCATTCTTCCTTTGTGATGTGTCGAAGCTGCGGATTGGTCATCAACTGCCCTAATTGTGACATTTCACTTACATATCATCGCTTTAATGATATAATGAAATGCCATTATTGTGGGTTTGAAGAGGGAATGCCTTCTGTTTGCCCTGAATGTGAAAGTGAACATATAAGGTTCTTTGGTACAGGAACTCAAAAGGTTGAAGAAGAGCTTGCAAAAATCCTGCCTGAAGCAAGGGTCATACGAATGGATGTTGACACGACGAGTAAGAAGGGTTCACATGAGCGATTGCTGAATGCCTTTGGTGAAGGAAAAGCGGATATATTGCTAGGCACCCAAATGATAGCCAAGGGCCTTGATTTTCCTAATATCACTCTTGTTGGAGTCCTTTCAGCCGATACGATGCTACATCTGCCTGATTTCCGTTCTTCGGAAAAGACATTTCAGCTGCTGACGCAGGTCAGCGGAAGGGCGGGACGTCATCAGCTTCCGGGAGAAGTGGTCATCCAAACCTATACGCCTGAGCACTACAGCATCGAGCTTTCTGCCCTGCAGGATTATGATGCTTTTTATGAACGGGAGATGTATCTAAGGAGGCAAAGTCATTACCCTCCATATTATTATGTCGTCCTTATAACCGTTTCACATGAAGATTTAATGAAGACGGTAAGTGTTACTGAGAAAATCACCAATTATTTAGGCTCGCGATTGAATCGGGATTCTGTCGTGCTAGGTCCGGTTGCTTCGCCCATTAGTCGAATCAACAATAGATATCGCTATCAATGTCTGATAAAATACAAACGAGAGCCGGACCTGAATCAGCATTTACGCACACTTTTAGAGCATTACCAAAAAGAAACCGCTCAGAATCATCTGCAGATTTCAATAGATTTAAATCCACAGATCATGATGTAATTATTTTAGAGATGGATGATTACCGCGAGCTGTAACAGCTTGCGTTTTTATATAATGAAGTGTTGTTTTTCATATCTAGGAGGGTACCTTTAATTTTGGCTATTTTACCGATTGTTTTGTTTCCTGAAAAAATTTTACAACAAAAATGCGATAAAGTAACAAGTTTTGATAAAAAGTTGGCAAAGCTGTTAAATAACATGTATGAAACGATGGTGGAGGCGGATGGCGTTGGACTTGCAGCACCTCAAGTTGGCGTGAAAAAGCAAGTGGCCGTCGTTGAAATAGAGGAAGGATCAGGTGCAATCGAACTGATTAATCCGGAAGTGCTGGAATTGGAAGGAGAACAGACAGGTGTTGAAGGATGCTTGAGCTTCCCGAGTTTATATGGTGAAGTAGTGCGTCCTTACCGTGTCAAAGTCCGGGCACAAGACCGAAAAGGATCTTATTTCGAGATAGAAGCGGAGGATTTCCTTGCAAGGGCCCTTCTACACGAAATCGATCATCTGCAAGGAGTCTTATTTACAAGTAAGGTTTCCCGGTATATTTCGGAAGAAGAGTTAGAAAGGTATGGAGAAGAATGACAAAAATAATTTTTATGGGTACACCGGACTTTTCGGTGCCGGTATTGAAAAGAATCATTGATGAAGGGTATGATGTGATCGCTGTTGTCACACAGCCAGATCGTCCAGTGGGCCGCAAAAAGGTGCTTACGCCGCCGCCAGTTAAAGTCGAAGCCGAAAAGCATGGGATACCCGTTTATCAGCCTGAAAAAATCCGGGAAAAAGAAGAACTTGAAAAAATCATTGCATTGAATGCTGATTTAGTGGTGACGGCGGCATTCGGTCAAATTCTTCCGAATGAATTGTTGGATGCCCCTAAGTACGGTTGTATTAATGTACATGCCTCCCTGCTTCCTGAACTGCGTGGAGGGGCGCCAATTCATTATTCCATTTTACAGGGGAAAGAAAAGACAGGGATAACCATCATGTATATGGCAGAAAAATTGGATGCCGGTGATATATTGACTCAGGCGGAAGTTACTATAGAGGAAGAAGACAATGTTGGTACACTGCATGATAAATTAAGCAAGGTAGGGTCGGATTTACTTGCGGATACACTTCCAAAACTTATAAATGAAGAGTTACAGGCAATCAAGCAAGATGATGCTAAAGCATCTTTTGCGCCTAACATCAAACGGTCGGAGGAAAAAATCGACTGGTCGAAATCAGGGGAAGACATCTATAACCATGTACGCGGCTTGAATCCTTGGCCTGTTGCTTATACAACCTTAGACGGTTCCATTATGAAAATATGGCAAGTAAAGAAATTAAAAGCTGGCAAGCAAGCCTTGCCGGGCATGATCGTTGAGGTACAAAATGATGGTTTCATCGTTTCGACAGGCAATGAGACGGCAATACTAGTAACAGAACTGCAGCCTTCAGGAAAGAAAAAAATGCCGGCGAAAGATTACTTGCGCGGAGCCGGATCGTTCATTAAAGCAGGCATGAAGTTAGGAGAACAGAATGAAGCAAACTAAAAAGGGAGTACGTGAAATCGCTCTCGATATTTTGGAATCTGTAGAGAAAAACCAATCCTACAGTAACCTATTATTGAACAACTTGATTAAAAAGCACCAGTTATCCGCCGTGGACAGCGGTTTGCTTACAGAGATAAGCTACGGTACCATCCAGAGGAAAATGACTTTGGATTATTTTTTGAACCCGTTTATTAAACAACCTAAAAAAACGCAAAGCTGGGTCATCAATTTACTTAGACTTTCCGTTTACCAAATGGTCTATTTAGATAAAGTTCCCGATCATGCAATCATTTTCGAGGCCGTAGAAATTTCCAAAAAGCGCGGACACAAGGGCACCTCTTCGATGGTCAATGGTGTGCTTCGTAATATTCAAAGAAATGGTGTTCCTTCTTTAGAGGAAATTAAAAATGATCTGGAACGGCTTTCCATAGAAGTGAGTCATCCTATTTGGCTGGTCCAGCGTTGGGTAGAGCAATTTGGCTATGAAAAAACCAAGGAAATGTGTGAAATCAACTTAACTGCGCCATTACAGACAGGACGTGTTAATTTAAAAAAGATCTCACGCCGTGAACTGATCAGCATATTAACGGAAGAAGGATATGATGTTGAAGCGAGTGAAGTCGTTCCCGAAGCAATCGTCAGCTATAAAGGGAATCTTGCTCATTCAGAAAGCTATAAAATGGGGTATTTATCGATTCAGGACGAGAGTTCAATGCTAGTTGCCCATGCATTGGGTGCGAATGAAAATGATGCTGTGCTCGATTGCTGTGCTGCACCTGGAGGGAAAACGACCCATATCGCAGAAGGCTTGACCACAGGACAAGTATATGCACTAGACCTTCATGAACATAAGGTCAAGCTAATTAAAGAGCAGGCGGAGCGCCTAAAACTCAGAAACAATATTAAGACAATGGCCCTTGATAGCAGAAAAGTGCAAGAGCACTTTAATAAGGAAGGGTTTGACAGGGTCCTGATCGATGCACCATGTTCCGGGTTGGGAGTCATGCGCCGGAAACCTGATGTAAAGTATACTAAAACAAAAGATGATATAATGAAACTCTCAAGTATACAACAACAATTATTGGAATCGGCTGCCCCGCTTGTTAAGCAAGGAGGACGGTTAGTATATAGTACCTGTACGGTGGATAAAGAAGAAAATGACAAAGTCGCTGCAGCATTTTTGGAAAGCCATCCGGATTTTGAAAGCGATGCAACCTTGTCCACAAGAATGCCTGAAAGCGTTCAGCCATATATCGAGGGTCATACGCTGCAAGTTTTTCCGCAATATTTTAGCAGTGACGGATTCTTTATTGCGAGTTTTAGAAAGAAGGTGCTGTAATGGCAGAAATCACTAAATCATCTAGAGTAAGAAAAGACACGACACCAGAAAAACCATCGATCTACTCATTGGAGCTTCACCAAATTAAAGAATGGCTTCTTCAAAATGGAGAGAAGGCATTCCGGGCCGAGCAAGTATATGACTGGCTTTATAAAAAGCGTGTCTCCAGTTTTGAAGATATGTCCAACCTTTCGAAATCATTACGGGATAAGTTGGAGTCGCAATTCACCTTCACAACTTTGAAGACTTTGATTCAGCAAACGTCCAATGACGGAACGATGAAGTTTTTATTTGAACTCCAAGATGGATATTCGATTGAAACGGTGCTGATGCGTCATGAATACGGAAACTCCATTTGCGTGACAACGCAGGTAGGATGCAGAATTGGCTGTACATTCTGTGCTTCGACACTAGGCGGTTTAAAGCGGAATCTTGAATCAGGGGAAATTGTTGCCCAGGTCGTTAAAGTTCAGCAAGCACTTGATGAGTCGGAAGAGCGTGTTAGCTCCGTCGTTATCATGGGAATCGGTGAACCGTTTGATAACTACGATAATATGATGTCATTCTTGAAGAATATAAACCATGAAAAGGGCTTGAACATCGGGGCGCGTCATATTACCGTTTCCACAAGTGGGATCATTCCTAAAATCTATAAGTTTGCCGAAGAAAGCATGCAAATAAACTTTGCTGTTTCCCTTCATGCACCGAATACGGAATTAAGAAGTAAATTGATGCCGATCAATAAGGCCTACAAACTTCCAGACCTGATTGAGGCCATCAAATACTATACAGAAAAAACAGGCCGCCGTGTAAGTTTTGAATATGGTCTATTCGGTGGCGAAAATGATTCAGTGGAGCACGCTGAAGAATTAGCAGCTTTAATAAAAGGGATAAAATGCCATGTTAACTTAATACCGGTAAACTATGTACCGGAACGCAACTATGTACGAACACCTCGGGACCAGATTTTTGAGTTTGAAAAAACATTGAAGAAGCGCGGCATTAATGTAACGATCCGAAGGGAACAAGGCAGTGATATTGACGCAGCCTGCGGCCAGCTTCGGGCCAAGGAGCGCAAAGAAGAGACGAGGTGACCCTATGAGGGCAATATTTAAGACAGACCGTGGAAAAGTCCGCCAGCATAATGAAGATAATGGCGGAATCTTTAAGAACTCGGAAGGCGTTCGCCTTGCCATCGTTGCAGATGGCATGGGCGGCCACCGTGCCGGGGATGTAGCCAGTGCAATGACGATAGACCTTCTGAAAAAGGGCTGGGAAGTATCCACCGGAATCGAAACGGCAAATGATGCCGAAGATTGGCTTAAGCAGCAAATCTTCACGGTCAATCAGTTGCTTTTTGAACATGCAGAAGCGAATACGGAATGTAAGGGCATGGGGACCACCATTGTTGCAGCCATTTGCACCGACAAGTTTGCTACCATTGCCAACATCGGGGACAGCCGGTGTTATTTGTATAATGAGAGTGGTTTTAAGCAGGTCACGGAAGATCATTCACTCGTTAATGAATTGGTCCGTTCCGGTCAGATTTCGAAAGAAGATGCCGAAAACCATCCACGGAAAAATGTTTTATTACGAGCCTTGGGGACAGAAATGCAAGTGGAAATGGACATTATGACGGTCATCTTCGAAGAAAATGATTTACTATTGCTTTGTTCGGACGGATTGACGAATAAAGTGAGTGAACTGGAACTGGAAGAAACGGTAACCAATGCACAGTCACTTGAAGAAAAGGCGAATTCATTAATAGATAAGGCCAATCACTACGGTGGGGAAGATAATATCACCCTTGTGCTTGTTCAATTTACTGAAGAAAGTGAAAGCAGGTGAATTGAATGTTGATTGGCAGAAGGATCAACGGCCGTTATAAACTGATCCAGATGGTCGGCGGCGGCGGTATGGCTAATGTTTACCTTGCTAGGGATATGATCTTAGATAGGGATGTTGCATTGAAAATCCTTCGCATGGATTTTAATAATGACGAAGAGTTCATCAAGCGCTTCAATCGGGAAGCCCAATCGGCAACCAGTTTGGCCCATCCCAATATCGTAAGTATTTATGATGTTGGTGAAGAAGATTCCATCTATTATATTGTAATGGAATACGTTGACGGTTTTACACTTAAGCAATACATACAAAAATATTATCCAATTCCAGTTGATGAAGCCTTGGATATCATGAGGCAAATCACGGCAGCGATTTCCCATGCCCATCATAATGGGATCATCCATCGTGACATCAAGCCACAGAACATTTTGATTGATAAAGAAGGAACCGTCAAGATTACGGACTTTGGCATTGCATTGGCCCTAAGTGCAACAAACATAACGCAGACCAATGCAGTCTTGGGTTCGGTTCATTATTTATCTCCGGAACAGGCCAGAGGCGGTATGGCCAATAAGAAATCGGACATTTATTCACTTGGCATCGTCATGTTTGAATTGTTGACGGGGAGATTGCCTTTTTCGGGTGAATCAGCCGTGTCAATAGCTCTTAAACATTTACAATCGGAAACTCCTTCACCAAAACGCTGGAATTCTGAAATACCCCAGAGTGTGGAAAATATTATCTTGAAAGCAACAGCCAAAGATTCATATTACCGCTATGAGAGCGTGGACTCGATGGAGGATGATATACGGACGTCGCTTAATCCGGAGCGTTCAAATGAACTTCCTTTTGCGATTCCCGAAGATCATGATGCAACAAAAGCCATCCCCGTCATAACGGATGATCAGCTTTCAAGCATCGATGAGACAATCATAAGGGGTCCTGAAAAAAATACGTTAGTTTATGCGGACGATGAGGAAAGTGAATCAGAAGCAGAGAGTAATTCAAAAAAGAAACAGAAGAAACAAAAGAAACAGAAAAAACAAAAAAACAAGTCGGAACACAAAGGTAAAAAGCTAAAGAACATGCCTGCGATCTTGGTGACCACCTTTTTAGTTCTCGCACTGCTTGCTGTTTTATCTGTCACAGTTTTACCTCCCCTCCTTGTCTCGAAGGAAGTGACGATCCCTGACCTTAAAGGGGAAGAATTGGATGACGCCATTACTGAATTGCTTGAAATGGATTTGGAAATTGGAGAGACGATCGAGATTGAAGATGAAGAGGTTGAAGCTGGTCTTGTGATCAAAACCAATCCTAAGGAAGGTAAGACGGTCAAGGAAGGTGCAGTGATCGATATTTATCAAAGCGTTGGTAAAGAGACGATTTCATTGTCCAGCTATGAAGGTCGAGATTACTCTGATGTTAAATCCCTGCTTGAAAAAATGGGATTCAAAAACATAAGCGTTACTGAAAAATATGATGACAGTGCTCCCGGCACGATCATAGTTCAATCTCCCTCGGGTGCCACTGAGGTCGTACCATCCGAAACGGAGCTTGAGCTGACGGTCAGTAAAGGGGCAGATCTGTTGAGCTTGAAGAACTTAACGGGGTTCAATAAAGCTGCCCTTGATGATTATTCCAGTGAAAGCGGAATTAAGATCGATGTCGAAGAAGAAATCTATGATGATTCCGTAGCTGAGGGGCTTGTCATTTCCCAATCACCGGAACCTGCTACGAAGGTGGAAAAGGGCAGTACTGTGAAAGTGGTCATTTCAAAAGGGAAGGAAGAGATTCCGCCCAAGAGTGTAACGGAGGAAGTCAAAATCGAGTATGATCCGGTTGAGCCAGGCAAAACACAAAAAATACAAATTTTCATCGAGGATATCGACAATAGCATGACGGAGCCTCAAGAAACATTCTATATATTGCAAGATGCGAATAGAACGATCGAATTAATGGTTTCCCCGGATAAAAAAGCAGGATATAAAATCATGAGGGACAATCAGGTCATCATTGACGAATCCGTCTCATATCCAGAATAAATATAATAATTAGGAGTGTGGTTATGCCCGAAGGAAAAATTATCAAAGCATTAAGTGGATTTTATTATGTCCTTGATGGTGAAGAGGTCTATCAATGCCGTGGAAGGGGCCTGTTCAGGAAGAATAAGGTAACCCCGCTCGTTGGTGATTATGTTGTTTTTGAAGCGGAAAATAAAACGGACGGGACCGTGACCGAAATAAAACCGCGAAAGAATGAATTGATACGTCCGCAAATCTCGAATGTAGACCAGGCAATCCTTGTCTTTTCGGCAGTGGAACCTGATTTCAGTCCAGCCTTGCTTGATCGATTTCTCGTATTGATCGAAGATAACGAAATCGAACCGATTATCGTCGTGACGAAACTTGACTTGGTTACAGCTGAAAATCAAAAGAAATTGTCTCAGTATATCAAGGACTATCAGAAACTTGGCTATACTGTACTGGAGACATCTTCCGTTACCGCCGGAGGGATTGAAGGACTAGTGCCGTATTTAGAAGGAAAAACCAGTGTATTTGCGGGTCAGTCCGGTGTTGGGAAATCGTCTTTGCTGAATGCGATCAATCCGGAATTGGCTTTAAAGACGGATGATATTTCTTCACACCTGGGACGCGGGAAGCATACGACCCGGCACGTTGAATTGATCCATATCGGCTCTGGACTTGTCGCGGATACTCCAGGGTTCAGTTCACTTGAATTCATGGAAATGGAAGCTGAACGGCTATCCTATTGCTTCCCGGAAATGCATAAGCATGGGGAAGACTGTAAATTCAGGGCCTGTCTCCACGATAAAGAACCGAAATGTGCAGTGAAGGAAGCGGTTGATTCCGGGGAAATTCCCCGTTATCGATACGAGCATTATATGCAATTCTTAGAAGAAATAAGAGATAGAAAGCCGAGGTATTAAAATGGTTAAAATCGCACCATCCATTTTATCAGCTGACTTTGCAAAATTGGGAGAAGAAATTCTTGATGTGGAAAGGGGCGGAGCGGATTTGATCCATGTGGATGTCATGGATGGGCATTTCGTGCCGAATATAACGATAGGCTCACTAATTGTTGATGCTATCCGCCCAGTAACGAAGCTTCCGCTTGATGTTCATTTAATGATCGAACAACCTGATCGTTATATCGAGTCCTTTGCGAAAGCGGGAGCTGATTATATAACTGTACATGTAGAGGCCTGCGCACATTTGCATCGAACGGTTCAATTGATCAAATCTTTTGGTGTAAAGGCAGGCGTGGTGCTTAATCCAGCTACTCCGGCTTCCTTGATACAACCTATAATCGAAGATATTGACATGGTATTGTTGATGACGGTTAATCCGGGTTTTGGGGGGCAAAAGTTCATTAAATCCGTTCTTCCGAAAATTGCCGAAGTGAAGGCGATGGCAGGAAAGTATAATCAAAATCTCGAGATAGAGATTGATGGTGGAGTAAATGAAGAAACGGCTAAACTATGTATTGAACAAGGGGCGACAATCCTGGTGGCCGGCTCGGCAATATATGATCAGGAAGATCGACGCGCAGCGATTCAAAAGATTCGGGGAAAGTGATATAAGCCGACACTATCATATTCATATGATGGTGATCGGCTTTTTTTATCAATTAAACTAAGGCACCTTGGATATGATTTTTATATGGAAAAGGATGATTTCGATGATTATCAGTATAATGGCTGGAGGTCCGGAATGTTTTTGGCCGGATTTGACATGGTATAAGGAGAAGACAGATCTTTGGGTCGGGGTTGACAGGGGAGTATGGTCTCTGCTTGAAAAAGGTATCGAACCTAAGTACGGTTTTGGGGATTTTGATTCGGTTTCGGAGGGTGAATACGAAAAGATTGAGCAAATGCTGGAAGAAATCAATCTATATTCCTCGGAAAAGGATGAAACGGATTTAGAAATCGCATTTAAATGGGCAATGGGGCAAAAGCCAAGAGAAATTCACATTCTGGGCGCAACAGGGGGAAGAATGGACCATTTTCTCGGGAATATCCAGCTGCTCCAAAAAGAAAGTGTCCTCCCTCATCATGGTGATATGGATATATACATAGTCGATCGGCAAAATATAATCACAGTAAAGACAGCAGGTTCATATAAGGTCACCGCTTTGAAAGATAAGAAATACTTGTCCTTGCTCCCAGTAAACGCAGAAGTCACCGGCATTACTCTTTCGGGTTTCAAATATCCGCTGGACGATGCAAGCTTGGAAATGGGTTCGACGCTTTGCATCAGCAATGAACTAATTTCCGAATCTGGGAATGTTTCATTTGAGAAAGGCATATTAATGGTGATAAGAAGCAGTGATTAAAATTCATGCTTAGAGCAGATTCGGATATAATTACGATCATCCTATATCCGCTTAAAAGCTTATGTTGTAATAGAAAAATTCCACTTCATCTTTAATTGTGGGATGCAAAGAGGAGGGGCATGATGAAATTTTATACGATTAAATTGCCAAAAGTTCTGGGCAGTTTGGTAAGGGCTATGCTCGGAGCGTTTAAAAAAGGCTGATACTTATCTCCATGACACCTCTCAAATTAAGGGAGGTGTTATTTTTTAGTAAAATAGGGCGGCCATCCATTAATGGGTGAAGGCATCCTTCTTGATGCAGACTGGACCTGGTCAAGGATTTGAAACCATCCCCATTAAATACCGGCCATTACAAGTAAAAAGGCATCCTAAGAGGATGCCGTAACATTATACGCGTTCTACTTTGCCCGATTTAAGAGCTCTTGCAGAAACGTATACACGTTTAGGTTTACCGTCAACTAAAATACGTACTTTTTGAAGGTTAGCGCCCCATGTACGCTTGCTAGCGTTCATTGCGTGAGAGCGGCTGTTACCAGAACGAGTTCTTCTTCCAGTGATTACACATTTACGTGCCATGTCAAATTCCCTCCTAACTACAACAAGCTTAAGTTTTTCGCAGTCGTCTTAAGTCTTTGTAAAATACTTTAATAATTTATCATACCTACCGCTAGAATGCAATACTTCAGTTAATTACTTTCAAGAAAAAAACCTTGACATACATACTTCAAAATTGAATTATATAGAGTACCGTAAGACATTTACTTTTAAAACCATAGACATTATAGTAAAATGTCTTTAGTTGATTTGATTTTTGGGAGGGAAAAGAAAATGTCTATCGAATTACAAACGAAGTATGGACAAATTGATATCTCTAATGAGGTTATCGCTACTGTAGCAGGCGGCGCAGCCGTGGATTGCTACGGAATTATAGGAATGTCTTCCAAAAAACAATTTAAAGACGGCATTGCCGAAATTTTAAGAAAAGAAAACTTTACTAAAGGTGTAATTGTCCGTCAAGAAGAGGAAGAAGTTCATATCGATATGTATATTATCGTAAGTTATGGAACGAAAATCTCGGAAGTTGCACATAATGTGCAATCAAAGGTAAAGTACACTCTGGACAAAACTGTAGGATTAGCTGTTGATTCCGTTAACATTTTTGTACAGGGAGTTCGTGTGACGAACCCTTAAGTATAGGAGGAAAGTTTTGTGTCAATTACAAGTTTGAACGGAAAGCGCTTTGCAGAAATGATCATTCAAGGTGCCAACCATTTAGCGGCTAATGCCCAAATGGTTGATGCGTTGAATGTTTTCCCTGTTCCTGATGGAGATACAGGAACGAATATGAATTTATCGATGACTTCGGGAGCGAAGGAAGTGCAAAATAACGTCCAGGAACACATCGGAAAAGTGGGTGCGTCGCTTTCAAGAGGTTTGCTTATGGGCGCACGCGGCAATTCGGGAGTTATCCTTTCGCAACTGTTCCGCGGTTTTGCTAAAGCGATTGAACATAAATCGGAAATCAATAGTGAAGAATTTGCACAAGCTTTTGAAGCAGGGGTTCAGACAGCTTATAAAGCCGTTATGAAACCTGTTGAAGGAACCATTTTAACGGTTGCAAAAGATGCAGCCAAGCAAGCGGTTTCATCAGCAGCAAAGCATATAGACCTAATTCAGGTAATGGAAGAAATCGTTACGGAGGCCAATGCTTCATTAAAACGCACACCTGATCTTCTTCCAGTCTTAAAAGAAGTGGGTGTCGTTGATAGCGGGGGGCAAGGGTTGGTGTTCGTATATGAAGGTTTCCTTGCTGAGCTGAAAGGTGAAGCCCTTCCAGTCCGATCCGCTAATGGTCCAAGCATGGATGACATGATCAGTGCCGAACATCACATGAATGTACAAGGACATATGAACACGGAAGATATCGTGTTTGGCTACTGTACGGAATTCATGGTCCGATTGGAAAGTGAAAAACTTGCCAATCAATCATTTGATGAAGAAAAATTCAGAAATGATTTAAGTGAATACGGAGATTCTTTACTAGTCATCTCAGATGATGAAGTCGTCAAAGTACATATTCACTCTGAACAGCCTGGCACCTGTCTGAATTATGGACAGCAATATGGTAGTTTAATAAAAATGAAAATCGATAATATGCGTGAACAGCATACTGCGATTGTAGGTGAGACGAATACACCGCTTCAAACTAAACCGCCCACCAAAGAGAAGTACGCTGTAGTGTCAGTGGCGATGGGCGCTGGCATCAGCGAATTATTCAAAAGCATCGGCGCTAAGTCCGTCATCGAAGGCGGGCAAACGATGAATCCTAGTACGGAAGATATCGTTAAAGCTGTCGAAGGGGCATATGCAGATCATGTGATCATCTTGCCTAACAATAAAAATATCATCATGGCCGCCAATCAGGCTGCAGATGTACTTGGGGATCATGTGACTGTCATTCCAACGAAAACAGTACCACAGGGAATGGCTGCATTGTTGGCTTTCAACCCTTCACTTGATGCCGAAGAGAATAAAAAAGCGATGATCGAAGCCCTTTCGCATGTGAAAACGGGCCAGATTACTTATGCTGTCCGGGATACCAACATTGACGGTCTTGCAATCGAGACCGGGGACTTCATGGGAATTGCTGAAGGCACCATCAAGGTGAAGGATAAAGACATGACTCAAGCGGCAAAAGATCTTCTTTCCGATATGATTGACGAAGATTCAGAAATCCTTACCATTTTATATGGTGAAGATGCCACTGCTGAAGATGTCGAAAGTCTTGTTGCGTTTTGTAATGAGAATTTCGAAGACGTTGAAGTTGAAGTCCATAATGGGAAACAACCTTTATATTCTTTCATTTTTTCAATTGAATAAGTAGAGAACATGAAAATAAGGGAAACCTATCCGTCATAATGTTTGGACGATCCCGAAAAAAATAAAAGGCAATAAACTGCATATGTCATTAGGCTATGCAGTTTTATTTTGGCTGTTTTCACATACTTTGTTGCTATTTACCAGGTAGTGAGGGGTGGTTGATTTCCCCTCCAGATGCTCGCTTTCCGCGGGGCGGGCGGTGAACCTCCTCGGCGTAAACGACTGTGTGGTCTCACCTGTCCCGCTGCTCCCCGCAGGAGTCTCGCACTTTCGCTCCAATCAACCTTAAATAGTTTCGTTTAAAAACAACAATCTTTACGAAAAGAGCCTTTATTTTTATGAAAAGAAGGATTACGGACAGCATAATTGTAATTACAATATATCAGGCTTTATTATTAAACTGACTCCAAGTGAATAGAAGGAGGAGCTAATCATGAAATTTAGAAGTGTATTCGATATAATTGGTCCTGTTATGATCGGCCCCTCCAGCTCCCATACAGCAGGAGCTGCAAGGATCGGTAGGGTTGCCAGGAATTTATTCGACCGGGAACCAAAATGGGCCCATATTTCTTTTTACGGATCGTTTGCCAAAACCTATAAAGGCCATGGAACGGATGTAGCCATTGTAGGTGGCTTGCTTGATTTTGATACATTTGATGAGAGAATCAAAGAATCGCTGGAAATAGCACGCAAAAAGAAAATGAAAATTACATTTCGAGAAGAAGAGGCAGTACCGGAACATCCCAATACAGCAAAAATAACAGTTGGTGATGATGATGGTGAACTGGAACTTGTCGGAATATCGATAGGCGGGGGAAAGATCGAAATCGTCGAATTGAACGGATTTAAATTGAGGCTGTCCGGGCACAACCCTGCCATACTCGTCGTTCATGATGATCGATTTGGTGCCATTGCCAATGTTTCAAACATATTAGCCAAGCATCAAATCAATATTGGCCAAATGGAAGTCTCCCGAAAAGAGAAAGGGCAGATGGCCTTGATGACGATTGAAGTGGACCAAAACCTGGAGGATCACGTCATAGCTGAAATTACAGCACTCCCCAATATCACTCAAGTAGCAAGGATTGTGGATTGATAGAGCAATCGTTTCCACTTAGGAAGGAGAAGAAATCATGTTTCGAAATGTAGCGGAATTAGTAGAATTAGCTGAATCAAAGCAGAAAAAAATTTCAACGCTGATGATAGAGCAGGAAATGGAAGTAACGGGAAAAAGCCGTGAAGAAATCATCCGCCAGATGGGAGTCAACCTGGATGTAATGGAACAGGCAGTTGAAAAAGGACTTCAAGGTGTACGGTCCGTTTCCGGCCTGACGGGAGGGGATGCAGTCCTTCTTCAGAATTACATTAAATCCGGAAACTCCTTATCCGGTGAACTGCTGTTGGATGCGGTAAGCAAAGCCGTGGCAACAAACGAAGTGAACGCAGCCATGGGGACGATTTGTGCGACACCCACTGCCGGATCTGCTGGTGTTGTGCCTGGTGCGCTTTTCGCTTTGCAAAATAAATTAAAACCGAATCGCGAACAGAAAATAGAGTTCCTATTTACAGCAGGGGCGTTTGGTTTTGTAGTAGCGAATAATGCTTCTATCTCTGGAGCCGCAGGGGGCTGTCAGGCGGAGGTCGGTTCTGCTTCGGGTATGGCAGCGGCAGCCATCGTTGAAATGGCAGGAGGGACACCGGCACAAAGTGCAGAAGCGATGGCAATCACATTAAAGAACATGCTTGGTCTTGTGTGTGATCCTGTTGCTGGGCTTGTGGAGGTGCCTTGTGTGAAGCGTAATGCCATGGGTGCAGCCAATGCCATGGTTGCAGCAGATATGGCTTTAGCGGGCATCACAAGCCGCATACCGTGTGATGAAGTAATTGATGCGATGTATAAAATCGGGCAAACGATGCCATCTGCTCTTAGGGAAACTGCACAAGGAGGTTTAGCGGCTACACCGACTGGGCGGGAGTTGGAAGCGAAAATCTTTGGCTTACCGCTAAATAAGAAGTGAACTCGACTTTACGCGAACCCATTACCGCAGTAAAAGGCATTGGGGCCGAAACGGCAGCAGCTTTGGGGGAAATGGAGATCCATACCGTCGCGGATCTCCTTGAGCACCTCCCATATCGCTATGAAGATTACCGGTTGAGGGATTTAGAAACGGTCGAGCATGATGAACGGGTTACTGTAGAAGGCAAAGTTCATACGGTACCCACGTTAGGGTACTTCGGAAAGAAAAAGTCCAGGCTCACGATTAAAGTTTTGACTGGGAGATATTTAATAAATGTCATTTTTTTTAACCAGCCTTATCTGAAGCCGAAGCTTGCGATAGGCGAAACCGTAACGGTAACGGGAAAGTGGGATCGTCATCGTCAAACCATTACAGGCTCGGAATGCCATGTTGGTGATCAGAGCAGGGAGAAAGAGTTCGAACCGGTGTACTCAGTGAAGGGCAGCATTACCGTCAAAGGGCTCCGCCGCTTCATCTCCAATGCATTTTCTGAATATGGGACAATGATAGAAGAAAATCTGCCCCCGCAATTATTGGCGGCATACAAACTGATGCCGCGTAATGATGCTCTTCGTACCATGCATTTCCCTCAATCGGCCAATGAGGTGAAGAAGGCCCGACGCCGTTTTGTGTATGAAGAATTTTTATTGTTTCAACTTAAAATGCAGGCACTTCGTAAAGTACAGCGGGAGCAGTCAAAAGGAATAGGCCAGGAGTTTGACATGGAGCGGCTGGAAGCCTTTGTTGAAACCCTCCCTTTTCCTTTGACGAACGCTCAGAATAGGGTCGTCGAGGAAATAATGAATGACATGAAGTCTCCCTACAGGATGAACCGTCTGCTTCAAGGAGATGTCGGGTCTGGGAAAACGGTGGTTGCCGCCATATGCCTGAAGGCGACGATTACAGCAGGTTTCCAAGGTGCACTTATGGTCCCGACGGAAATCTTGGCTGAGCAGCATACACAATCGCTGAAAGCCATGTTGGAACCGAGTGGAGTAAAGGTCGCATTGTTGACAAGTTCGGTAAAAGGCAAAAAGCGCAAGGAACTATTGAAAATGCTGGAATCCGGGGAGCTGGATCTTTTGATAGGAACTCATGCATTAATTCAAGATGAAGTGAATTTCCGGAACTTAGGTCTTGTCATAACGGATGAACAACATCGTTTCGGAGTGGAGCAGCGCCGCATCCTTCGTGAAAAAGGTACCAATCCAGATGTACTTTTCATGACGGCTACACCAATTCCGCGAACTCTCGCAATTACAGTGTTTGGGGAAATGGACGTCTCGACGATCGATGAAATGCCTGCCGGGCGTAAAGCGATAGAGACCTATTGGGCGAAACACCAAATGCTTGATCGGATCTTATCCTTTGTCGAAAAGGAACTAAAGAAAGGGAGACAGGCTTACGTCATCTGTCCATTGATTGAGGAGTCGGAGAAACTCGATTCTTTACAGAATGTTCTTGATGTTCATGCAATGCTGACACAATACTTTGCGAACAGGTACAAAGTGGGTCTTATGCATGGACGGCTGCCTGCGGATGAAAAGGAAGAAGTGATGCAGCAGTTCAGTGCCAATGAAGCGCAGATCCTTGTTTCCACGACGGTCGTCGAGGTTGGGGTGAATGTTCCAAATGCAACGGTAATGGTCATTTATGATGCGGAGCGCTTTGGACTTTCACAGTTGCACCAGCTACGCGGAAGGGTTGGGCGGGGGAGCGATCAGTCCTTTTGCATCCTGCTGGCTGATCCGAAAACGGAAGTCGGCAAAGAGCGGATGAAAATCATGACTGAGACAAACGATGGTTTTGCCCTTTCCGAAAAAGATTTGGAACTCCGTGGACCTGGGGACTTCTTCGGTAAAAAACAAAGCGGCCTTCCCGAATTCAAGGTAGCCGACATGGTCCATGATTACAGGACCCTTGAAGTGGCAAGGGTGGATGCAGCAAAATTGATTGCCTCCCAAAGCTTTTGGCATTCCCCGGAGTATGCACCTTTGCGGGACTATTTAGAGGGAACGGGAGTATTTACAGGAGAAAAGCTGGACTGAACTGAATAAAAAACCAATAGCAGATTGTGAGATTTTACGCAATATCTTGCAATCTGTTTTTAAAATATATATACTACTATTAGTACCTAGTCATAATACTACGGATGGTGACCTTCAAATGCGAAGAAATAAGAAGGAACGCCAGCAATTATTAATCGAAACGATTAAACAGAATCCTTTTGTAACGGATGAGGAGCTGGCTGAAAAATATTCGGTGAGCGTCCAGACCATTAGGCTTGACCGTCTTGAATTATCGATACCGGAACTGCGTGAACGGATTAAAAGCGTGGCCGAGAAAAAATTCAGTGACGAAATCAGGGCATTGCCTTTGGATGAAATCATCGGGGAAGTAATTGATCTTAATTTAGATGATAATGCAATTTCGATTTTGGATATAAATAAAGAGCATGTCTTTAAGCGGAATGGAATCGCAAGGGGACATCACCTTTTTGCCCAAGCAAACTCATTGGCTGTGGCAGTCATAAATGATGAATTGGCATTAACTGCGAAAGCATCCATTTTATTCACTCGTTCTGTAAAGGAAAATGAAAGAGTGGTGGCTAAAGCGAGGGTTAAAAACGTGGACCACACCAACGATCGTTCCGTGGTGGAGGTTAGAAGCTACGTAGGTAATGAACTGGTTTTTAAAGGCGAGTTCGAAATGTATCGCTCTTAACTTGCTAGTAAAGGATGAAAAAAATGAAGATAACGATAGATGCAATGGGTGGCGATAATGCTCCCAAGGCACAGGTTTTGGGAGCGATGAAAGCTGTCGAGGCTTTTTCCGATGTGGAAATTACCTTGATAGGCAATGAATCCGAAATTAACCAATACTTAGCGAAGCATGGCCGAATAAGGGTTATACATACTGATGAAAAAATATTAAGTACCGATGAACCTGTTCGTGCGGTTCGCCGCAAGAAAAGCGCTTCGATGGTATTGGCTGCACAGCAAGTGGCTGACGGAGAAGCGGACGCATGCATTTCTTCAGGCAATACGGGGGCGCTGATGGCTGCAGGTTTGTTTGTGGTCGGAAGGATAGAAGGCATTGAACGTCCGGCATTGGCTCCCACCCTTCCGACGATCGATGGCAAGGGTTTTGTATTACTGGATGTAGGCGCGAACTCCGATGCGAAACCGGAGCATCTCCTTCAATTCGCCATAATGGGGTCTGTTTATGCCCAAAAAGTGCGGGGAATCGAAAAGCCCCGTGTCGGATTACTTAATATCGGAACAGAAGAAAAAAAAGGGAATGAACTGACTAAGCATGCCTTTACATTACTGCAGCAATCATCGGAGATATCCTTTATAGGTAACGTAGAGGCAAGGGACCTCCTAAACGGG
This sequence comes from Peribacillus sp. YIM B13477, assembly GCF_042787955.1. Classification (NCBI taxonomy): domain Bacteria; kingdom Bacillati; phylum Bacillota; class Bacilli; order Caryophanales; family Bacillaceae; genus Peribacillus; species Peribacillus sp. YIM B13477. The sequence continues at coordinate 121,391 of NZ_JBHZPD010000002.1, read as the reverse complement.
CCGGCGGACGTTGTCGTGACGGACGGCTTCACGGGAAATATGGTGTTAAAGACTCTTGAAGGTACTGCTATGGGCGTATTCAAAATGGTGAAAGCTGCCTTGATGAGCAACCTCAAAAGTAAGTTGGCTGCAGCAATGGTAAAGCCAGAACTAAAAGTCATAAAAAATAAAATGGATTACTCGGAGTATGGCGGTGCTGGCCTCTTCGGTTTGAAGGCCCCTGTCATTAAGGCGCATGGTTCTTCAGATGCGAATGCGGTCTATAATGCTATACGCCAGACTCGCGATATGGTTGGAAATGACGTCATATCGACAATTGCGGAGACAATAGAAAAACAATAATAAATCATAGAGGCAGGGGAGTAACAGATGGGTAAAATTGCTTTTGTCTTTCCAGGACAAGGATCACAATCAATAGGAATGGGACATGGCTTATTTCAGGAAAAAGAGCGTGCTCAGCAAATTTTTCGATCAGCAGATGAAAAACTTGATTTTCCGCTTACGGAATTGATCTTTAATGGCACACAACAAGAATTAACTGTGACTTATAATGCACAGCCAGCCTTATTGACTACGAGTTATGCTTTTGTCAAGGAGTTGGAAGAAGCGGGAATCAAACCCGATTATACTGCCGGGCACAGTTTAGGTGAATATACGGCATTAGTGGCATCTGGTGCAATTTCTTTCGAAGATGCCGTATATACAGTGCGTAAACGCGGTGAATTCATGGAAGCTGCGGTACCGAATGGTCAAGGCTCAATGGCTGCGATTTTGGGAATGGACCGTGAAGCTCTATCTGAAGTCACTTCTGAAATTACGGCCACAGGTGAATCCGTTCAATTGGCCAATATTAATTGTCCAGGGCAAATCGTCATTTCAGGCACCTCCGAAGGGGTTAAACTTGCAAGTGCAAAAGCCAAGGAAAATGGGGCTAAACGGGCTCTTCCTCTTGAAGTGAGTGGACCGTTCCATTCTGAATTAATGAAACCGGCAGCAGAAAAGTTACAGGGTGTCCTTGATGAAGTAAGCTTCAAACAGGCAGAAATTCCTGTCATTTCAAACGTAACGGCTAAGCCCATTACAGCACCTGCCGAAATAAAAGAAAAATTAATCGAACAGCTGTATTCACCGGTCCTTTGGGAGGACAGTGTGAAAAATCTACTTGAATTGGGCGTGGATACGTTCATCGAGGTTGGCCCAGGGAAAGTGTTGGGCGGATTGATAAAGAAAATTGATCGTTCCGTTCAAATTCATTCGGTATCCGATATAGACACTCTAACTAAAACAATTGAAACATTGAAGGGGGTACAAGCATGATCCTCGAAGGTAAAAAAGCGCTTGTAACGGGAGCATCACGAGGTATTGGCAGGGAAGTTGCATTGGAACTTGCCCGGCAGGGGGCAGACGTTGCCATTAACTATTCCGGCAGTGAAGCTAAAGCGAATGAAGTGGTTGATGAAATCAAGGCATTGGGCCGAAAAGCATTCGCCATCCAATGCGATGTTGCAAATAGTGAATCGGTGACAAGCATGATCAAAGAGGTCGTCGAACAATTTGAAAGAGTGGATATCCTGGTTAATAATGCCGGCATCACACGTGATAACCTATTGATGCGCATGAAAGAAGATGAATGGGATTCTGTTATCAATACGAATCTTAAAGGCGTGTTCCTATGCACCAAAGCTGTTACAAGGCAAATGATGAAGCAGCGCAGCGGCAGAATCATCAATATGGCATCGATCGTCGGCGTAAGCGGAAATGCAGGGCAGGCTAATTATGTAGCGGCTAAAGCAGGTGTCATCGGTTTGACTAAGACGACGGCAAAGGAACTTGCATCAAGAGGCATTACGGTCAATGCGATTGCCCCAGGTTTCATCTCAACGGATATGACTGGGGAATTGCCTGAGGATGTCCAAAAAGCCATGCTGGACCAAATTCCGCTTGCACGTTTCGGTGACCCTAAAGATATTGCTGCAGTGGCGTCTTTCCTTGCTTCCGATGCAAGCAAATATATGACTGGGCAAACTCTTCATGTAGATGGCGGCATGGTCATGTAAGTTTTCTTTGATTTTTTTCGAAATTAATTTATAATGTCTTGAGGGGAGGTGAACACATTGGCAGATGTATTAGAAAGAGTAACTAAAATCGTTGTAGATCGTTTGAACGTAGAAGAATCAGAGGTAAAACTTGAAGCTTCTTTCAAAGAAGATCTTGGTGCCGATTCCCTTGATGTAGTTGAACTAGTCATGGAATTCGAAGACGAGTTTGATATGGAAATTTCGGACGATGACGCTGAAAAAATCGCCACAGTAGGTGATGCTGTGAATTACATACAAAGCACTATGTAATGAATTGTCATTTGACTAAAAGCTCCGTTTTTTAACGGGGCTTTCTCTTATTGCTTAAAGAAGTTTGATTCAGCGGCAGATAACGGAATGATCATGTTCACGGGTATGCTCCGACTGCATGCAGTGTCTTTTGCCTTTAGTTTTCTTTAAGCGGATAATCATGTATGATGTTACATAGGAAAGCTTGACAGGAATTCCTGCCAGGTTTCTTTTTATATATTGGAAAAATATGCTTTTTGAACCGTGGAGGGTTTTGTGTGATGCGTAGGAACGGAAATAATCGTAAACCATCAATCAAGGAAAATAAATTCAAACAGTTGCAAGAAAATCTGGGTTTTCATTTTAAAGATGAAAATTTATTGAAACAAGCTTTTACACATTCATCTTATGTGAATGAGCATCGCCGTAAGCCTTATGAAGATAATGAAAGGCTTGAATTCTTGGGGGACGCTGTACTTGAACTGACCATCTCTAAATACTTATATCAAAAATATCCGATGATGAGCGAAGGTGAACTTACCAAACTAAGGGCAGCGATTGTGTGTGAGCCTTCACTTGTTGCTTTTGCCAATAGCCTTTCTTACGGGGAATATGTATTACTCGGAAAAGGGGAAGAAATGACAGGTGGAAGGGAACGCCCTGCCATGCTTGCGGATGTATTCGAAGCCTATATTGGTGCTTTGTACCTTGATCAAGGATTAGAGCCAGTTGTGCAGTTTTTGACGAATGTCGTGTTTCCGAAGATAGACGAGGGTGCTTTTTCTCATGTGATGGATTATAAGAGCCAGCTTCAGGAGCTGATCCAGCGCGATGCCATCGGTGTCCTGCAATATAAGATCTTGCAGGAAAAAGGACCGGCCCATAATCGGGAGTTTGTTTCGACGGTCTCACTGAATGGGGAAGAACTTGGCTCTGGAATAGGAAAGTCCAAAAAAGAAGCGGAGCAGCATGCAGCCGAGCATGCATTGATCGTTTTAAAAGAAAAAAATCAACAAGATAGTTGAACAGTAGAGGGGGAAAGGTCATGTTCCTCAAACGTTTGGACGTTGTAGGATTTAAATCTTTCGCAGAGAAAATTTCGATAGATTTTGTACCTGGTGTCACGGCAGTGGTTGGACCAAACGGAAGCGGTAAAAGTAATGTGACCGATGCAGTCCGGTGGGTCCTTGGAGAGCAGTCTGCGAAATCACTGCGTGGAGCAAAAATGGAAGATATCATCTTTTCGGGAAGTGACACGAGGAAAGCGTTGAATTTTGCGGAAGTATCATTGACCCTTGATAACGAGACCAATTCCCTGCCGATCGACTTTCATGAAGTCAGTGTGACAAGACGTGTATATCGATCGGGAGAAAGTGAATTTTTCATTAATAATCAAGGGTGCCGTCTGAAAGACATCATAGACCTTTTCATGGATTCCGGTCTTGGGAGAGAAGCGTTTTCCATCATCAGCCAAGGGAAAGTGGAAGAAATCCTTAGCAGTAAGGCTGAAGAAAGACGAGTGATTTTTGAAGAAGCGGCCGGTGTCCTGAAGTATAAAACGAGAAAACGAAAAGCGGAATCGAAGCTGACGGAAACACAGGATAACTTAAACCGTGTCCATGATATCCTCCATGAATTGGAGGGGCAGGTGGAGCCGTTAAAAATTCAGTCTTCCCTCGCCAAGGAATTTTTGGCGAAGAAAGACGAGCTAGAGCAAATAGAAGTGGCTTTAACCGTTTATGAAATTGAAGAGCTTTATGAAAAGTGGGAAAAACTATCACAGGAACTAGAAAAACATAATGAAATGGAACAGCAAATGGCAGGACAGCTTCAGGACAGGGAAGCGCATCTCAAAAAGCTAAGGGATAGTCTTGCGACGCTTGAGACATCGATCAATGGCCTTCAGGAGATTCTCCTGAATGCCAGCGAAGAACTTGAAAAGCTTGAAGGCCGTAAAGAAGTTTTGAAAGAACGGAAAAAAAATGCCGCCCAAAACAAGTCACAGCTGGAAAAAGCGATTGTGGAAGGTGAGGCTGCAGTCGAGCGTTTGTCTTTGCAAAAGGAAAGGGAAACGGAAATCCTGCATGCATTGAACTTGGAAGTGAAAGGGATTTCTGAAACCTTACATGAAAAACAAAAAAGCCTAGGCCTATTCAATAGTGATATCGAAGCGGTGATTGAAGCGAAAAAAAGTGACTATATCGAGTGGTTGAACAAGCAGGCCTCGGCCAAAAACGAAAAACAATACCTGCTTCAGCAGCTTGCGCAGCAGGAACATAAAAATGCAAAACTTGATATGGAAAATGAAAAGTTCTTAACTGAAAGAATGGATATCACTGCTAAAAAAATGGAATATTCACAGCTGATGGATAATATGACCAAGCAGCTTGAAGAGCATGTCACTTATTTCCGAAATCAGCAGAATAAATTGAATGCGGCAAAAGATACGTATCAAAAACAAGAAACCACCCTTTATAAGGCCTATCAATTCCTTCAACAGGCTAAATCGCGTAAGGAACTGCTTGAAGAAATGGAAGATGATTATGCTGGCTTCTTTCAGGGTGTAAAAGAGGTTTTGAAAGCGAAAGAAACCCTTCGAGGCATTGAAGGGGCAGTTGCGGAATTGATAAAGGTTCCAAAGGAGTATGAAACGGCCATTGAAACGGCTTTGGGCGGAGCGATGCAGCATGTTGTCGTGGAACGCGAAGAGCATGCACGTGAAGCCATTTCCTTCTTGAAGAAAAATAGGTACGGGCGTGCGACTTTCTTGCCTTTATCAGTCATAAAGGCAAGAGAGATATCAGCTAACCAATTATCGATGCTGAAGAGCCATTCAGCTTTTGTAGGGACTGGTTCCTCATTGATCCAATATGATGATAGGCATGCAGCGATTGCTGAAAACCTATTAGGAACAGTGATTATCACCACAGATTTAAAAGGGGCAAATGACCTGGCGAAAATGATGCAGCACCGTTTCCGCTTCGTAACACTTGAAGGGGATATCGTCAATCCAGGTGGTTCAATGACTGGTGGAGCCTTAAAGCAAAAAACGACCTCCCTGCTTTCAAGGAAAACGGAATTGGAGGAGCTCCAACAAAAACTTGCTGCCATGGAAGTCAAAACGAATCAGCTTGAAAAGCAAGTCAAACAGCTCAAAGTGGATGTGGGTGTTCAAGAGCAAACGCTTGAACAAACCAGAAAAACTGGAGAGAGACTTCGGTTACAAGAACAAACCCTTAAAGGGGAACTCCGTGAAGTGGAGCTTCAGGAAAGAAATGTGAATGAACGGCTGCACCTTTATGATTTGGATAAAAATTCATATTTAGAAGAACAACAGCAAAAAACGGCAAGACTTGAAGAGCTTGAAGAACTTTTGGAATCATGTAAATCGGAAATTGAAGGTCTGGACCGACTGATTTCCGAAATGACCGAACAAAAGCAATCACAACAATCTTCAAAAGAGAGCCTTGCTGAAGAAACGAATGAACTGAGGGTAATGCTGGCTTCCAAGCGTGGCCAGCTGCAAAACCAAAAAGAGAAGATGGAACGCATTGAATCGGATCTTTCTAAGGAATCAAGCAGGCTTGCTGAAAACAAAGATGATTTAGGGCTCCTGACCAATGAAATGACAGACAGTTCAAGCGGGGAAGAGTCCCTGGAAGATATGGCTCAGCAGAAATTGCTCGATAAAAATGGAGCAATTGAAGGAATCACCATAAAAAAACAGGAAAAAAACGAGCTTCTAATGGAAGTTGAAACGCTCGAACTGTCCTTGAAAGAAGAAAATCGACTTTATAGAGGCATTGTCGAAGTGATAAAGGATGAAGAAGTGAAATTAACTCGTCTGGATGTCGAACTGGAAAATCGCCTCGACCACTTGCGAGAAGAATATACCCTTTCCTTTGAAGGTGCTAAAGAACAGTATCCATTGATGATGCCTGACGACGAAGCTCAAAAAAGGGTGAAGCTCATCAAGCTTGCTATCGAGGAACTGGGGACGGTGAATTTAGGTGCAATTGATGAATACGCACGTGTAGCTGAACGCTATGAATTCCTTCTTAGTCAAAAGGAAGACCTTCAACAGGCGAAAGATACATTATTCCAAGTCATCGATGAAATGGATGATGAAATGAAACGCCGCTTTGCGGATACTTTCTATTCGATCCGTAAAGAATTCGAACAAGTCTTCAAAGCTTTATTTGGCGGAGGCAGGGCGGAGCTGAAACTGACGAATCCTGATGATTTGCTAAATACAGGTGTGGATATCATTGCACAGCCTCCCGGAAAAAAACTGCAAAATTTGAGCCTCTTATCCGGCGGAGAACGAGCATTGACAGCCATAGCCCTTTTATTCTCCATTCTAAAAGTGCGTCCTGTTCCTTTCTGTATCCTTGACGAAGTCGAGGCAGCGCTAGATGAGGCGAATGTCGTCCGGTTCAGCCAATTTTTAAGAAAGTTCAGCAGGGAAACGCAGTTCATCGTGATTACTCACCGCAAAGGCACGATGGAAGAGGCAGATGTCCTATATGGCATTACGATGCAGGAATCAGGTGTCTCCAAACTTGTTTCCGTCCGGATGGAAGAATCAGAAAACTTTATGGAAGTTTAAAATTCATGAATTAGAGGAAGTGGGACAATGAGTTTTTTCAAAAAGTTAAAAGAGAAATTTACGACTCAGGAAGAAAAAGAAAAAGAAAAAGAAAAATCAGTTGAAGCAGAAGTATCCATTGGGGAAAAATTCAAACAAGGTTTGACAAAGACGAGGAATTCCTTTACTGGAAGGGTTAATGAACTTGTTGCCCGTTATCGGAAAGTGGATGAGGACTTCTTTGAAGAACTTGAAGAAATCCTGATACAGGCTGATGTAGGCTTTGATACTGTGATGGAACTGATTGATCAATTAAAAATGGAAGTCAAGCTTCGCAATATCTCTGATACGAGGGAAGTGCAGTCCGTTATTTCCGAAAAGCTTGTTGAAATCTACCAAGGTGATGATGAAGCGACTTCAAGCCTGAATATACAAGAAGAAGGTTTGACTGTCATTTTGTTTGTAGGGGTTAATGGGGTAGGTAAAACGACCACCATTGGTAAACTTGCCCACAAATTCAAAACAGAAGGAAAATCTGTCGTATTGGCTGCAGGGGATACCTTCCGTGCCGGTGCGATTGAACAGCTTGAGGTTTGGGGTGAGCGTGTCGGTGTCAGTGTAATCAAACAGGGTGAAGGCTCTGACCCAGCAGCTGTCATGTTCGACGCCATTCAGGCCGCCAAGGCACGAAAAGCGGATATCCTTATCTGTGACACTGCCGGTCGCTTGCAGAATAAAGTGAATTTAATGAAGGAATTGGAAAAGGTGAAACGTGTAATTGAACGTGAAGTACCAGGTGCACCACACGAGGTGCTGCTTGCCCTTGATGCTACAACTGGACAAAATGCCCTTATCCAGGCCAAGACATTCAAGGAAGCGACAAATGTTTCCGGTATTGTTTTAACAAAGCTTGATGGCACCGCAAAAGGTGGAATTGTTTTGGCGATTCGCAATGAATTGGCCATTCCCGTTAAATTTGTCGGGCTAGGTGAAAAAATGGATGATCTACAGGAATTCGATGCCGAGAAATATGTTTATGGCCTTTTTGCTGATATCATCGATAAAGAAGAGGTTTAAGGGAAAATTGTAAGCCGGAAGAGTCCATTCTCTTCTGGTTTTTTACCATGATAATTGGAGGAACTATTGAAGAAATGCCCAAAAAAGAAGCGGAAAATGAAAAAAATAATGCTTTGCAAACACGTGGTAAGGAGTTTAACTTGACATCAAATAAACAAGGCTTTACAATATAAACTTGTAAAGGGTTTTCACTTAACAGCAGGGAGGCTTGCTAAGATGCTTGAAAAGACAACGCGGATTAATTATTTGTATGACTTTTACCAATCGTTGTTAACAGAGAAGCAGCAGAGCTACATGTCCCTCTACTATCTGGATGATTACTCTCTTGGCGAGATTGCCGATGAATACGAAGTCAGTAGGCAGGCAGTCTATGATAATATAAAAAGAACAGAAGCGATGCTTGAGGAATATGAAGCAAAGCTATTGTTATTTCAAAAATTTCAAGAGCGTAACCAGTGGATTGCGAATATGAAGGGACTCATAGAAAAGGAATCCTTTTCAAAAGAGAAGCTGCTAGACGCAATCACAACGCTTGAGAAGTTGGATTAGGAGGCGGCAATATGGCATTTGAAGGATTGGCCGACCGACTGCAGAGCACGATGCAAAAGATCCGTGGAAAAGGGAAGGTCAACGAAGCGGACGTTAAAGAAATGATGCGTGAAGTTCGATTGGCCCTGCTTGAAGCGGATGTTAACTTTAAAGTCGTGAAGGATTTTGTAAAACGTGTCAGTGAACGTTCGGTAGGTCAGGAAGTGCTGAAAAGCTTAACCCCCGGTCAACAGGTAATTAAAGTAGTTAAGGAAGAATTGACTGAGCTGATGGGCGGCGAACAGAGCAAGATTGCCGTTGCCTCGAAACCACCGACTGTCATTATGATGGTAGGTCTTCAGGGTGCTGGTAAAACGACGACCACCGGAAAGCTTGCCAATCTTCTTAGAAAAAAATACAACCGCAAGCCATTGCTCGTTGCGGCTGATATTTACCGTCCGGCGGCGATTAAGCAGCTCGAAACACTTGGCAAACAATTAAGCATGCCTGTTTTCTCCCTTGGGGACCAGGTCAGCCCTGTTGAAATTGCCAAACAGGCAATTGAAAAAGCTAAGGAAGAACATCATGACTATGTGTTGATTGATACCGCAGGCCGTCTTCATGTGGATGAAAACTTGATGGGCGAACTGAAGGATATCAAAGAGTTGACAAAACCTGATGAAATCTTCCTGGTTGTCGATGCAATGACAGGTCAGGATGCGGTCAATGTAGCCCAAAGCTTCAATGAACAGCTAGGCCTGACAGGAGTCGTTTTAACGAAACTTGATGGGGATACACGTGGTGGTGCGGCACTTTCAATTCGTTCAGTCACCGACACGCCGATCAAATTCGTCGGTATGGGTGAAAAATTGGATGCACTTGAAGCGTTCCATCCAGAACGGATGGCGTCAAGGATCCTCGGCATGGGTGATGTATTGACCCTTATCGAAAAAGCACAGGCCAATGTAGATGAAGAAAAAGCGAAAGAATTAGAGAAAAAGATGCGTACCGCCACTTTTACCTTTGATGATTTCCTTGATCAGCTTGGTCAGGTGCGGAATATGGGACCGCTTGATGATATTCTGAAAATGATTCCCGGTGCGAATAAAATGAAAGGGATGGACAACCTTCAGATCGATGAGAAACAGATCGGTCATGTTGAAGCTATCATCCGTTCAATGACAACGCATGAAAAGGAACATCCGGAAACCATGAATGCATCCCGCAAGAAACGGATTGCAAAAGGAAGCGGCAGATCGATTCAAGAAGTGAACCGTCTACTGAAGCAATTCGAAGAAATGAAAAAGATGATGAAACAGGTCACGAACATGCAAAAAGGAAAGAAAAAGGGATTCAAATTCCCGTTCATGTAAGGTTTATTTCAGGTTTAAACTGAGGCAAATACGGGTCGAAGCCATGTATTTCAACACTTTTTTTACCTGTTAAGAAAAAAACCTTTACAAACATGCAAGACATTTGATATTATACTATCTTGTGTGAAACTATTCGGAGGTGCTTATTTAAAATGGCAGTAAAAATTCGCTTAAAACGTATGGGAGCTAAAAAATCTCCTTTCTATCGTATTGTAGTTGCAGATTCTCGTTCACCACGTGACGGACGTTACATTGAAGTGGTAGGAACTTATAACCCGGTTGCTCAACCAGCTAAAGTTGAAATCAACGAAGAGCTTGCTCTTAAATGGTTACAAGATGGAGCTAAACCATCTGATACAGTTCGTAACTTATTCTCTACACAAGGCATCATGGAAAAATTCCATGTTGCAAAAAACAGCAAGTAATCGACGGTAGTTGATGAAAGCACTTATTGAAACGATTGTTTCAGCACTTGTGGATTATCCGGAAGAGGTCATTGTGACCTCCAAGGAAGAATCCGACCGGATTGTTTATACCCTCTCCGTTCATAAAGAGGATATGGGCAAGGTTATCGGTAAACAAGGGCGTGTTGCTAAGGCGATTCGGACTGTGGTATATGCAGCAGGATCTTCACAGCAGAAGAAAATCTATTTGGAGATTTCCGAATAAGGAGGGTTAATACCCCTCCTTTTTTTTTTGTACTTGAAATTTCGACTTGGATCCTAATTGAATAGACCCGGACTTTAAACTTTACGCCTTTTTAAGACGCATCTTTTATCGATTTACGTTATACTTAAGAGAATGACCCCCATTTCAAAAAGATTACCCCATCATACATATTTTTTGAAGGAAATAAGAAATCTTAGATAATAGGAGGTGCTGGAATGAAAATTCTCCAAAATGTAATCGTTAACCAAGTATTAACGGAATCCAGCAAGAATCAGCTCCTCGAGAAATACAAGTCAAAACGCCTTCAGCTTCAAAAAGAGAGTGAACAGCTTCGCTTTGAACTGAAAAAACTTGAAAAAACAAGAACTCTCCAACCTGCTAGTCTCCGTGCTCATTTCGAAAAAGAAATAAACCAGAGGCAAGAAAAAATTAAACTGCTTGAATTTCAAATGGAGCAGTTGGAGATCCTTCCCGCAGGTAGTGAATTGAAGGAACGGGAAGTTCAAAGTATCATTGATGTGGAAATTGGGGCAGATTGGGACGAAATCATGGCAACGAAGACCATTGTCATAAAAGATGGAATCGTCTCGGAAATTCGTTAGAGGTGAAAGAATGGAAAAATGGTTTAATGTAGGTAAAATTGTCAACACACATGGTCTTTTAGGAGAAGTCCGTGTAATTTCTTCAACAGACTTTCCGGAAAAACGATACAAAGTGGGAAATACTCTGTATCTGTTTAGGGACACGGAGAAAAAACCCTTGCCCCTCATCATCAGGTCGCATCGCACCCATAAAAACTTTAACCTATTGACGTTCGAGAACTATTATAACGTCGGACAGGTCGAGGCATTTAAAAACGGGGTCCTGAAAGTGAAGGAAGCACAGCTTGGTAAATTGGACGAAGGTGAGTTCTACTTCCATGAAATCATCGGCTGTTCGGTATTTACCGATGAAGGAATGGAAGTTGGGGAAATCGTTGAGGTTCTTACGCCTGGTGCCAATGATGTTTGGGTCATTAAGAAAGCTGGCAGTAAGGACATCCTGATCCCGTATATTGAACAAATTGTTAAAGAAGTGGATATTTCCGCTAAAAAGGTCATCATTACACCGATGGAAGGACTTTTAGACTGATGAAAATCGATGTGCTTTCGCTTTTTCCAGAAATGTTCGAAGGGGTATTTGGTTCGTCAATCTTAAAAAAGGCTGCGGAAAAGCAGGCTGTTAGCTATAAGGTGACCAATTTTCGAGATTATGCAGATAATAAGCATTCGACGGTAGATGATTATCCTTATGGAGGCGGTGCCGGAATGGTATTAAAGGCACAGCCGATCTTTGATGCTGTGGAAGCTCTTAAAGGGCAAGGTGAGCTAACCCCAAGGGTAGTCCTGCTTTGTCCCCAGGGAGAGCGTTACACGCAGAAAAAAGCCGAAGAGCTTGCTGAAGAAGAACATCTCATTTTCATTTGCGGGCATTATGAAGGGTATGATGAGCGCATCCGGGAGCATGTCGTAACGGATGAAATATCTATAGGTGACTTTGTGCTTACAGGCGGGGAATTGGGCGCAATGGTCATTATTGATAGCGTTGTTCGCTTGCTGCCGGGCGTTTTGGGGAATGTTGACTCCCCGATCCTTGATTCCTATTCTTCTGGTTTGTTAGAGCATCCCCATTATACTAGACCTGCAGATTTCCGGGGGATGAAAGTTCCCGATCCGCTAATATCCGGGAATCATAAAAAAATCGATGAATGGCGGATGAAGGAATCTCTGCGCAGAACTTGGATTCGACGTCCGGATTTACTCGATAGTTATGAACTATCTGAAGTTGAAAAAAAATTATTGTCCGAGATTAAAAAAGAAGACTGATGTCTATTGCATCGACGCTTAGAGTATGATAGGATATACCTTGTGACTTGGGCAAAATGCTCAGTCTTATAACGATGTTCCGCTGCAAACAATAAGTATTTGCAAGAGCGTCCAGGAGGAGTTGAAATCGATGCAAAATCTTATTAACGAAATCACAAAAGAACAACTTCGCTCAGATCTTCCATCATTCAGACCTGGTGACACAGTACGTGTACACGTAAAGGTTATTGAAGGAACTCGCGAACGTATCCAGTTGTTTGAAGGCGTTGTAATCAAACGTCGTGGCGGCGGAGTTAGTGAAACTTTCACAGTACGTAAGATTTCTTACGGAGTTGGAGTAGAACGTGCTTTCCCTGTTCACACACCAAAAATTGCGAAACTAGAAGTTATCCGTCACGGTAAAGTACGTCGTGCGAAACTTTATTACCTACGCGAACTTCGTGGTAAAAAAGCACGTATTAAAGAAATTCGTCGTTAATTCTTCGAATATCTTCATGCGGGTTTACCATGATCCACATAAGGTGAATAACCAAACAGTATCATGCAAAAAAAGGGAGCTTGTTTATCAGGCTCCCTTTTTGCACTTTAAGAAACGATGAATGCACATAGGGTGAAAGCTATATAGAATCCTGCTCGCTATAGCGTCCGCAACATGTTAAAATAATTGTTGATATGCTTCAAAAAGGGTGGATAAGGATGGCGAAAAAGAAAAATGAATTGTGGGAATGGACAAAGGCGGTCATAATCGCGGTTATAGCGGCGACGCTGATTCGTTATTTCCTCCTGGCTCCTATTGTTGTGGACGGCAATTCCATGATGCCGACATTAAAGGATACGGACCGCATGATCGTTAACAAAATCTCCTATTCGATTGGCGAACCCAAAAGATTCGACATTATCGTTTTCGAAGCTCCAGAAGGCAAAGATTACATAAAGCGGGTCATCGGATTGCCAGGGGAAAAAGTTGAATATAGAAATGATACTCTTTACGTGAATGGAAAAGCTTATGATGAGCCATACTTGGATGAATATAAAGAACAATTGATTGATGGCGGGGCTTTGACGGAACCTTTTACATTAAGTGATGTCATAGAACAAGGAACGGTGCCTGAAGACCACCTATTTGTCCTGGGGGATAATCGCCGTTTCAGCAAGGATAGCCGCCATATTGGTGTAGGTGTCGTTCCTTACGATAAAGTGTTAGGAAAAACTAAATTAGTTTATTGGCCGATCGAAGACTTTCGATTGGCGGAATAGTAGGAAGGTGGATTCCATTGACAATACAGTGGTTCCCTGGCCATATGGCCAAAGCAAGACGGGAAGTAACAGAGAAATTAAAACTGATCGACATCATCTTTGAACTTGTGGATGCCCGGATTCCGGCATCTTCACGAAATCCGATGATCGACGAAATCATTCAGCATAAACCGAGGGTCATCCTTTTGAATAAAGCTGATATGGCCGATCCGGCAAAAACGAATATGTGGCTCGAACATTATAAATCGCAGGGGAAAACGGCGATTGCCATTAACTCACAGGCAGGAAACGGTTTAAACCAGATTACAGCTGCATCCAAAAATCTTTTAAAAGAAAAGTATGAGCGGATGGAATCAAGAGGAATAAAGCCGAGAGCGATCCGTGCCATGATAGTCGGCATTCCGAACGTGGGGAAATCGACTTTAATCAATCGACTTGCCAAAAAGAACATTGCCAAAACAGGAAATACACCTGGAGTCACTAAAGCGCAGCAATGGATAAAAGTGGGTAAGGAATTGGAATTGCTCGACACGCCGGGGATTCTCTGGCCGAAATTCGAGGATCAAGAAGTAGGTTTGAAGCTTGCGTTGACAGGTGCGATCAAGGATACGATTTTAAACTTGCACGAAGTCTCATTATACGGCCTTCGCTTTTTGGAAAAAGAATACCCGGAAAGACTGAAATCCCGTTATAACCTGGATGTAATTCCACAGGAAACGCTCGAATTGTTTGATGCTGTCGGAAAGTTCAGGGGCTGTTTAGCATCTGGGGGCTTCATCGATTATGACAAAACCGCAGAGTTGGTCGTACGTGAAATCCGTTCAGAAAAGATGGGCCCGCTTACGTTCGAGGTTCCTTCGGATTATGAAAAGGATGATATCCCCGAATCAGATTAACATTGACTTGAGTGTTGTAATACGGAGCTGGAGTTGGATGTCGAAAAGATTTTTTCTTTTTGATGTCTCTTTTCCGCTCCGTATTTTTGTTTGAACTGTAGAAAGGAAGCAAGACTGCCGATAATTAAAATGATGGGTGATAAAAGATGATAACTGCAATGAGCATTAAGGAAATCTCCTTAAAGTTAAAGACGATAAAAGAGCCTGAAGATTTATTTTTACAGAAATGTCGGGAGGACGGTCGGAAGGGAGTAACCGACTTAGTAAACAAATGGCAAAGAACTTATGAAAAAGAACAACAGGTAAGGGATGCTTTCACGGAAATGACAGAGTTTGAAAGGCAATTAAGGAAACAGGGGTTTTCCATTCTCGCTGGCATCGATGAAGTGGGAAGAGGACCTCTGGCAGGACCGGTTGTGACAAGTGCAGTCATCTTGCCTGATTCTTTTTATTTGCCAGGGCTTAATGATTCTAAAAAGATTCCGGAGTCAAAAAGGGAACAGTTTTATGAGATGATTTTTAAGGAAGCGATATCCGTAGGTGTAGGTGTTGTACATAGCGAAGTAATTGATGAATTCAATATATATCAAGCTACGAAAAAGGCAATGGTGGCTGCAGTGAACGATCTGTCAGAACTTCCGGATCATTTGTTGATCGATGCGATGGAACTGGATGTGCCGATTCCCCAGCTTTCGCTCATTAAGGGTGACGCAAGAAGCATTAGCATCTCTGCGGCATCCATAATAGCCAAGGTGACTCGTGATAGGATGATGAAGGAATATGGTGAAAAATATCCGGAATATGGTTTTGGAAAGCACATGGGTTACGGGACAAGCCAACATTTAGAAGCGCTCGACATACACGGGCTTACACCTTGGCATAGAAGAAGTTTTGCGCCAGTTAAGGAAATCGCTGCACGAACGAAGGAATAAGGGGGGATGAGTGGTGCAATCCATAGCAAGCGGTCAACCTGTAGCTTCACCCATTGAAATAAAAGGAACTGCGAGTTTGAAAAACGGGCAAATCCTTTTCGGGAAGGTAAATAAGGTTTTTCTTAACCAAACGGCCGAGGTACAGTTTGTCCATCAAAAAATGGTTGCCACTCTTGATATCCCGCTTCGTACAGGAGTGAAGTATTGGTTTCAAGTGCAGCAACCAATTGAGGGGTCTGTCGTGTTAAAAGCTTTAGATTCCCCCAATTTGAACGTTTCTGGCTTAAAGGGAACAGTTGCACAATTGATCGCTCACCTCGGCATAAAACCTGAACCGGCCGCAACCAAGCTTGCCGAATACCTGCTGACAAACCGCCTTCCGATAACCAAGGAGACTTTTCGATCCGCTTTGCAATGGTTAAAAGCTGCTGATGCTGCAGAAGTTGGTCTTCCTGTAATAAAAACAATGTTCATTCAGCAACTGCCTTTTGTAAAAGGTGTATTTGATGCATTATTTACGCAGTCCAAAGGTGAACCTTTCCACAAACTCCTCAGTGGCTTCAGGCAGCAGCTGCAGGATGGTGGGGCAGTAACGAGGACTGCATCCAAACTAAAGGAGGTATTGTACTCTTTACATGTTGCCAAACAGAACCAGCTTCAACAAATAGGTTTACAGAAACTTGTGACCACTTGGCTGAATTCCGATTCAACGCCAGAAATGAAATCCGCGGCATTTTCCCTGCTTCAAAAGACGGGTTTCGTTCCAAAGGGGATGACGGAATCCGTCTTTCTGGAAAGTTTAGTGGATGGAGCTGAGGTTAGGTCCGGTATTATTAAAAATTCAGCGATTGATAAATTACACCAAGGATTGCAGTTGCTTTCCGAGGCTAAAGGCGGAGCATTTGCACATGTTGAAGAAATCGAAATGGCTATTAACCGCATATTGAATAGACATGATCACGAGAAGGCAAAACTGCCGATTGATATCCACTCGATGCAGAGACAAAACATTCCTGCAGAAAAACTTACCCCTCTTGCCTTTCATTTACTCCAGAATGCTTTTGCAGAAGCGATAGCTACAAATGCAGTAGGCGGAAAAATAGAAGTGAATGACCTTATAGGCTACTTGAATATGGACACAGAGCAAGTAGCTGAGTCGAAGGGTAAAGTGGCTGAGTTACTGTTTAAGTCGCTTAATGAGCCTCCTGAGGCCCAATATGCTAGGATTAATGAGAAGCTGGTCCTTTCATATGTATTGGCAGCTGATTTTCAATCAATCGATTTCACCAATGGACCTTCTGTCGCACACCAACTGAAAGAAATGACCAAGATCCTTGGACTCCAGCTGGAACATGCACTCATCAATCTTCCAGGAGATGATATGGCGGATTTCCCCAATGATTTAGAGACACTTAAACCGTTGCTGCTTAAATTGCTGAATGAGCAAATTCCGGCAGCTATCAAGGAGATGGCAGAACAAATCCTGAATCGGATTACTGCGCAACAGATCCTTTCACAGGAAAACGGGCCGATTCAGAATTTACTCCTTACACTTCCACTCAATCTGGGGTCCACTCAAACGGATCTGACGTTACAATGGAGCGGAAGGAAGACAAAAGAAGGCAAAATAGACCCGGATTACTGCCGAGTCCTATTTTATTTAGAATTGGAGCGCCTTGAAGAGACGGTCATCGACATGCAGGTTCAAAACCGAATCATAAAAGTGACGGTCATCAATGGGCATGGTACAACCCTTGAAGAGGCGGCCGGTCAATATCTTGGCATCCTGAGAGAGAATCTTGGGAAAATGGATTACAGATTATCAGGAGTTTCGTTTGTAAATCCCGTATATGGAAAAGAGCGGGACCTTAGGGGGAAACCGATTCCTTTTTCAGATGCGGGTTCATATAGTGGAGTGGATATTCGAATATGATAAATGATAAACGAAAAGAAGCCATTGCTTTAAAGTATGATCAAAAGACATCCAAAGCGCCCGTCATATTGGCCAAGGGGAAAGGGAAAACGGCTGAAACTATTATGGAAAAGGCCATGAAACACGATATACCGGTCCAAAGGGACGAATCGCTTGCTGCACTTTTAGGTCAATTGGATATAAATCAAACGATTCCGGAAGAAATGTATGGAGCTGTTGCAGAGGTATTTGCATTCATTTATAAAGTTGACAAGGACATGAATCGGTAGGAGACCACCCATTTGGTTTCACCAATGGGTTTCTGTTGGTTTATGTAGAATATTAGGGAAATCACTGACGATTTTTCATTATATTAAAAAAATACTAAACTATTTGTTAAAGGACAAGGCCATGGCTTTGTCCTTTTGCTTTTCCTTTGAATCAAGACCAGGTTTTGACAGTGGTTTTTCATGAGGGTATCTTTGGATCAAAAGATTGAAAAGGCTTTCATGGAAGTGTTTATGATAGAAATATGACTCTATTTGTACTAGAATTGCAGATCCGAAATAAATGCTATTAATAAGAAAAAAACACAACGGCGCAGAAGGTTTTTTCTATTTTATTAAAGGGTAAGGAAGTATATTATAATAATATTTCAAAAATTATGTGAAAGAATATTATGCACGAGGGAGAATTTTGTTGTAATATGATAGAGAAAACACGCATTAAATTCCAAAGTTGTTTTTTAGTAGATAAGGAGGATGGGAAATGAATATCCATGAGTATCAGGGGAAAGAGATATTGCGACAATACGGGGTATCCGTTCCAAATGGCCGGGTTGCCTTTACTGTTGATGAAGCAGTTGAAGCAGCGAAGGAGTTAGGTACGGAAGTTGTTGTCGTCAAAGCTCAAATTCATGCGGGCGGCCGCGGTAAAGCCGGCGGAGTCAAGGTAGCGAAGAATCTTGATGAAGCACGTACATATGCAGAAGAGATTCTTGGCAAGACACTGGTGACCCATCAAACGGGACCTGAAGGCAAGGAAGTTAAGCGTTTACTTATTGAAGAAGGCTGCGACATTACTAAAGAGTATTATATCGGGCTTGTCCTTGACCGTGCTACGGACAGTGTCGTATTGATGGCTTCTGAAGAAGGCGGTACGGAAATTGAGGAAGTGGCCGAAAAAACACCAGAGAAAATATTCAAAGAAGTAATCGATCCGGTTGTCGGCCTGACTGGTTTCCAAGCACGGAGGATTGCATTCAATATCAATATTCCGGCTTCACTTATAAATAAAGCTTCTAAACTGATGATTAACCTATATACAGCTTTCGTTGATAAGGATTGCTCAATCGCAGAAATCAACCCATTAGTGGTAACGGGCGACGGCAATGTAATGGCGCTTGATGCTAAATTGAATTTCGATGATAATGCGATTTACCGCCATAAGGACATCGCGGAGTACCGTGATTTGGATGAAGAGGATGCGAAAGAGATTGAAGCATCAAAACATGGCCTAAGTTACATATCGCTTGACGGAAATATCGGATGCATGGTTAATGGTGCCGGGCTTGCTATGGCGACGATGGACATCATTAAACATTATATGGGGGATCCGGCTAACTTCCTTGATGTAGGTGGCGGCGCCACTGAGGAAAAAGTAAAAGAGGCTTTCAAAATCATCCTTTCCGATCAAAATGTTAAAGGCATCTTCGTTAATATCTTCGGAGGAATCATGAAATGTGACATCATCGCTACAGGCGTCGTGGCTGCTGCCAAAGAGCTTGGACTGGATGTCCCTCTTGTTGTTCGTCTAGAAGGAACGAATGTGGACCTTGGCAAAAAGATTCTAAAAGAGTCAGGTTTAAATATTACGGCTGCTGAATCAATGGCAGATGGAGCACAAAAAATAGTATCACTTGTAGGATAATAGGCAGGGGGGAACATAATGAGCGTTTATATTAATAAAGATACGAAAGTGATCGTTCAGGGAATCACTGGTGCAACAGCATTATTTCATACAAAACAAATGTTGGAATACGGCACGAAAATCGTAGGGGGAGTCACTCCGGGTAAAGGTGGAACAGAAGTGGAAGGGGTACCTGTATACAATACAGTTTCCGAAGCTGTCACTGAAACCGGCGCGAGTGCATCTGTTATCTATGTACCGGCACCATTTGCTGCCGATGCAATTCTTGAAGCCGTAGACGCAGAACTTGATCTTGCCATTTGTATCACGGAACATATTCCTGTACTGGATATGGTCAAGGTGAAGCGCTACATGGAAGGCAAAAAAACTCGCTTGATCGGACCGAACTGCCCGGGTGTCATTACTCCTGAAGAGTGTAAGATTGGTATCATGCCAGGGTATATCCACAAAAAAGGCCATGTAGGCGTAGTTTCCCGTTCTGGAACTTTGACATATGAAGCTGTTCACCAATTATCACAAGCAGGCATCGGGCAATCTTCGGCTGTCGGTATCGGTGGAGATCCCGTTAACGGAACGGATTTCATTGATGTATTAAAAGCGTTCAATGAAGATCCGGAAACACATGCGGTGATCATGATCGGGGAAATCGGCGGAACGGCAGAAGAAGAAGCGGCAATCTGGGTGAAGGAAAATATGACTAAGCCAGTTGTTGGTTTCATTGGTGGCCGTACGGCTCCTGCCGGTAAACGCATGGGACATGCTGGTGCCATTATCTCAGGAGGAAAAGGGACGGCTGACGAGAAAATCCGCGTCATGAACGAATGTGGAATTAAAGTTGCCGAAACTCCATCCGTAATGGGAGAAACATTGATTTCCGTTTTAAAAGAAAAAGATATTTACGAACCTTGTAAAACACATTGATTTAAGCTGGGCCGACCTTTTTTTGGGTCGGTCTTTATTTCCTCGAATTTCCTCGGGAGAGACCAAGTACATCACTATCAACCTACCTTTAAAAATATCCGATTAGGGGCGTTTCCGATTGAATAAAAAAGAAAAGTTAATCCATCTCCATCATTGCCGCGGAGCAGGATGGAAAACAATCCAAGCAATCATGTCCAAAGACCCATCATTATCTTCCCTGTTCACGACGAATTACGTTGAATGGGCAAAAATGCTCCCTATCCCTTCAAATAAGCTTAACCTCTTTCTCAAAGATTTACATTCACTCCATTCCATCGAAAAACTTAAAAAATACGAAGATAGCCAAATCCATTGTTTGACGATCTTCGATGATGAATATCCTTTTTTGCTAAAGCAAATATTCGATCCTCCGTGGGTTCTTTATTTTAAAGGTGATAAGAAGCTTTTAACAAGGAAGAATACCCTAGGTGTTGTTGGAACACGCAAGCCAACCTCGTATGGGCTGGAGGCCTTAAAAACGATTCTATTACCGCTTGTAAAGAAAAAGTTCGTGATCATAAGCGGAATGGCGGCTGGAATCGATGCAGAGTCACATAAGATCACATTAAGGGAAGGCGGAGATACGATCGGGGTTTTAGGCGGAGGGCTTAAGCAAATATATCCGAAATCCAATTTTACCCTTGCTGAAGAAATCATGAATAAAGGCCTGCTTATATCTGAGACTCCACCGGAAGTGAAGGCGGAACCATGGATGTTTCCACTTAGGAATCGAATCATCAGTGGATTATCGCAGGGCGTATTCGTGGTGGAGGCAAAAGAAAGAAGCGGTTCCCTTATTACGGCACAAGCTGCTTTGGAACACGGCAGGGAAGTATTTGCGCTTCCTGGTAATGTTACGAGCCCTGAATCACTGGGTACCAATCAATTGATTTATGATGGTGCCAAACTTGTTTTTAGCTCCAGGCAGATCGAGGAAGAGTTTTGAACAATATAATATAGAAGATAGACGGAGAATCAAACGGGAAAATTGAAAAAATAGGTGCTTTTTTTGAAGGGTGGGTTGAATTATTAGACAAAAAGGTTGAAAATATTGTAAAACTGTTATAAGTTTTGCAAATGGCACCTCTTGTAAAAAAACTAGAAATAAATGAATCAGCATGCTTTGAAAAATAAAGAGGTGTTGACAAATGATTTTTGAATGATTAATAATAGTGAAGATTTATATTACCTCTTTGAGGAGGATTTATTGGATGTCAGAATACTTAGTGATTGTGGAATCGCCCGCAAAGGCGAAAACAATAGAACGTTACTTGGGAAAAAAATATAAAGTAAAGGCTTCCATGGGGCATGTACGCGATTTGCCTAAAAGTCAAATGGGTGTCGATGTTGAACATGAATATGAACCTAAATATATAACTATCCGCGGCAAAGGCCCGGTTTTAAAAGAATTGAAAACCGCTGCAAAAAAAGCGAAAAAAATCTATCTCGCGGCTGACCCCGACAGGGAAGGGGAAGCGATTGCCTGGCATTTGGCTCACAGTCTTGATGTTGACGTTAACTCAGATTGCCGCGTGGTATTCAACGAGATCACGAAAGAGGCTATCAAGGAATCATTTAAATCGCCTAGGCCAATAAATATGAAATTGGTTGATGCTCAGCAGGCAAGAAGGGTCTTGGACCGTTTGGTCGGATACAATATAAGCCCGTTATTGTGGAAAAAGGTGAAAAAAGGATTAAGCGCGGGACGGGTCCAATCGGTTGCTGTACGAATGATCATTGACCGGGAGAAGGAGATCAAAGATTTTATTCCGGAAGAGTATTGGACAATCAAGGCTGATTTTGTAAAAGGGAAAGAACAGTTTGAAGGTTCTTTCTTCAGCCTTGGCGGCGAGAAGAAGGAATTAAATACCGAAGAGGACGTCAAAAAAGTGCTCGCTTCTTTAAATGGCGGCGAATTTACGATAGGAGCTGTGGCTAAAAAGGAAAGAAGGCGCAATCCAGCAGCACCTTTTACAACTTCTTCCCTGCAACAGGAAGCGGCACGTAAATTGAATTTCCGTGCGAAGAAAACCATGATGCTTGCTCAGCAGCTTTATGAAGGAATCGAACTTGGCAAGGAAGGTACAGTCGGGTTAATCACTTATATGAGAACCGATTCGACCCGTATTTCAGATAGTGCCAAAGAGGAAGTCCATACGTTCATTCAAAATAATTATGGTAAAGAATATGTTCAGGTCGAGCAGCGCAAGGAGAAAAAACAAACTAATGCCCAGGACGCGCATGAAGCGGTCAGGCCAACAAGCACATTACGTGAACCGGGTGTAGTCAAGGAGTTCTTATCCAGAGATCAATTCCGTCTTTATAAATTGATTTGGGAACGATTCGTTTCCAGTCAAATGTCTTCGGCGGTCATGGATACGATGAGCATCGACCTGCATAACGGGGATGTCATCTTCAGGGCAAATGGTTCAAAAATTAAATTTCCGGGTTTCATGAAGGTATATGTTGAAGGATCCGATGACTCGGTGGAAGAAAAGGAAAATGCACTTCCGGATGTGAAAAAAGGAGATCAATTCTTTTCAAAAGATATCGAGCCGAAGCAGCATTTTACACAGCCTCCGCCCCGATATACTGAAGCCCGTCTGGTCAAGACCCTAGAGGAACTGGGAATAGGCCGTCCGTCTACATATGCGCCTACCTTGGATACGATCCAAAAACGGGGCTATGTTACCTTGGATAATAAACGGTTCATCCCGACAGAGCTTGGTGAGATCGTTCTCGAATTGATACGCGAATTCTTCCCGGATATTCTCGATGCAGAGTTCACTGCCAAGATGGAACAGGAATTTGACAGCGTTGAGGAAGGCAATATTGAATGGATTAAGGTCATCGATGAATTTTATAAAGAATTTGCCATTCATTTGGCCAAGGCCGAAGTCGAGATGGAGAAAATTGAAATCAAAGATGAACCTGCAGGTGAAGATTGCGTGGAGTGCGGACATGGGATGGTCTTTAAGATGGGACGTTATGGAAAATTCATGGCATGCAGTAATTTCCCGGATTGCCGTAACACAAAACCAATCGTCAAGGAAATCGGGGTCAAATGCCCAAAATGTAAAGAAGGAAATATCATTGAAAGGAAAAGTAAAAAACGCCGCATATTTTACGGATGTGATACCTACCCTGGATGTGACTTCATATCTTGGGATAAACCGCTGCCGCGGAGTTGTCCAAAATGTGAAGGTACACTTGTTGAGAAAAAACTCAAAAAAGGAGTCCAGGTCCAGTGCATGGATTGTGATTTTAAAGAAATGCCCCAAGCATAGAAAAGGCCGTGAAATCGTTTACTTTCCTTGTGAACTATCGAAAAACCCTAAATATAAATGGACTCGGCATCTGCCGGGTTTCTTTATGTTCAGGGAAGTATGATATCATGGTGATATGTGGATTTACTTCCAAGAAGAAAATGGATAAAGCTTGAAACTTTTTTATTTAAGCCATGTGATGTAAAATTCAGTGGACAAGTACATTCTTTTAAAGATATAATTCCTATTTGCGTCCGTTACCCTTTTAGTAAATAAGGATGGCATATCTATAAAATAATCGTTAGCAGGAATGAGTATTTCGGGTATAAATACATAGATATCGTTAAAAATGAAACTTCTGGAAAGCAGTTTTAATGATAAATGATCCTGTCTTATCATATCTATACATGGAGGTTCGAAAAATGAAAGAAACAAAAGTAAGTGTAATCGGTGCTGGGCTTGCTGGAAGTGAAGCGGCGTGGCAGTTAGCTAAAAGAGGAATTAAAGTCGATCTATACGAAATGCGCCCTGTAAAACAAACGCCAGCCCATCATACCGATAAATTCGCTGAACTTGTTTGTTCCAATTCACTTCGGGCAAATACGTTAACAAATGCAGTTGGTGTATTAAAAGAAGAAATGCGTATACTGGATTCGGTCATCATGTCCGCAGCGGATGCTTGTGCTGTACCGGCTGGCGGTGCATTAGCTGTTGATCGTCATGAATTTGCCGGTCTTGTTACGGAAAGGGTCAAAAATCATCCAAATGTGACGGTCATTAATGAAGAAGTGACGGAAATTCCGGAAGGTCCTACCGTCATTGCAACCGGTCCGCTTACAAGTCAGTCACTATCTGATAGCTTAAAGCAAATCATGGATGAAGAATACTTGTACTTTTACGATGCTGCCGCACCAATTCTTGAAAAAGACAGCATCAATATGGATAAAGTATATTTGAAATCCCGTTATGATAAAGGGGAAGCGGCTTATTTGAACTGTCCGATGACGGAAGAAGAGTTTGACCGCTTTTATGATGCATTGATTGCGGCTGAAACAGTCCCGCTTAAAGAATTCGAAAAAGAAATCTTTTTTGAAGGCTGCATGCCGATTGAAGTGATGGCATCACGTGGGAAGAAAACGATGTTATTTGGTCCATTGAAGCCTGTTGGCCTAGAAGATCCAAAAACGGGAAAACGCCCTTTTGCTGTAGTTCAATTGCGTCAGGATGATGCGGCAGGAACACTTTACAATATTGTTGGTTTTCAGACACATTTGAAATGGGGGCCGCAAAAAGAAGTATTGCAGCTCATACCTGGATTGGAAAATGCTGAAATTGTACGTTATGGGGTGATGCATAGAAACACTTTCATAAACTCACCTAATGTTTTGAAGCCAACGTACCAATTCAAGAATCGCGATGATTTATTCTTTGCCGGTCAGATGACTGGAGTTGAAGGGTATGTTGAATCGGCTGCGTCGGGACTTGTCGCAGGTATCAATGCTGCAAGGATCGTCGAAGGTTTGGAGCCTATCATTTTCCCTGCGGAGACGACGATGGGCAGCATGGCAAGGTACATAACGTCGACTAATGGTAAGAGCTTCCAGCCGATGAATGCCAACTTTGGATTGCTTCCAGACCTTGAAGTGAGAATCAAATCCAAAAAAGAGCGGAACGAAACACATGCTAAACGCGCTTTGGACACAATTCAGAACTTTGTGAAAAATTTGTAAAATATTTGCCTGCTGTTTTAAAGTATGATACTATTTATTAGCCTTTGCGAGGTGTTTCCATGATTAATCAAAAAAAGGCATTATCATCCTTCATCGAATATTTACAAATTGAAAAGAACAGTTCGCATTACACCGTTGAAAATTACAAACGTGATATTCACGAATTTTTTCTGTTCCTTAATGAACAGGGGATTCAGGACATCACGTCCGTTGAATATCTTGATGTCCGGTTATATTTAACGAATTTATATGAGAAAAAACTTTCTAAGCGCACTGTTGCAAGAAAAACTTCTTGCTTGCGGAGCCTTTATAAATTTTTACTGCGTGAAGGTGATGTGAAGGATAACCCTTTTTCCCTTGCTTCTTTACCTAAAAAGGATCAAAGACTGCCACGGTTTCTTTATGAGAAGGAAATGGATCAGTTGTTTTCTTCTTTAAAGAAAGATTCACCGATAGGAATAAGGAACAATGCCTTACTGGAATTATTGTATGCTACAGGCATTCGCGTAAGTGAATGTTGTGATATTAAACTGCAGGATATCGATCTTTCCTTAGGGACGGTACTGATCCATGGAAAAGGAAAAAAGGATCGCTACGTTCCGGTTGGTAGATATGCACAGGAAGCGATAGATTTATACATACGTACAGCCAGGATGGAATTGACTTCGTCTGACGCCAAGGCGCATGTTTATTTATTTGTTAATTTTCGTGGAGACCCTCTGACACCTAGGGGAGTTCGCTATATATTGAATGAATTGATTAAAAAGTCAGCCGCAGATGGAAGTCTTCATCCCCACATGCTAAGGCATTCGTTTGCTACACACCTATTGAATAATGGGGCGGACATTCGCACGGTTCAGGAATTGCTTGGTCATTCTAAAATTTCATCAACGCAAGTGTATACGCATGTTACAAAAGACCAATTGAAAAAAGTCTACAATGCATCACATCCGCGGTCTTAAATGTTGAAAGGGGACACTTTATGACAACGATATTCGCAGTGCATCATAAAGGTGAATGTGCCATGTCCGGTGATGGGCAGGTTACTTTAGGAAATTCAGTAGTGATGAAGCATACAGCGAGGAAAGTGAGAAAAATCTTTAATGGTAATGTTCTTGCAGGTTTTGCTGGTTCCGTTGCAGATGCATTCACTTTATTTGAGATGTTCGAAGCCAAACTAGAAGAGTATAATGGCAATCTTCAGCGTGCTGCCGTCGAAATGGCAAAGCAATGGAGAAGTGACAATGTTTTGAGAAAGCTGGAAGCAATGTTAGTCGTCATGGATAAGAACCATTTGCTTCTCGTCTCTGGTACCGGGGAAGTAATTGAACCGGATGACGGGATTCTCGCCATAGGATCGGGAGGGAATTATGCACTGGCTGCCGGCAGGGCATTGATGCGGTTTTCCAGTGACCATTTATCGGCAAAGGAAATCGCTCAATCATCTTTACAAATTGCAGCGGAAATTTGTGTATTTACGAATACGAATATAATCGTGGAAGAGTTGTAAGGAGGAGCGCAAATGTCAAAAAAAGCTAATTTAACACCGAGGCAAATCGTTGAAAAACTGGATCAGTATATCGTTGGGCAGCGTGAAGCAAAACGGGCAGTGGCAGTGGCTCTTCGGAATCGCTACCGACGTTCCCTTCTCTCGGATCAACTTCGTGATGAAGTCGTTCCGAAGAATATATTAATGATTGGACCGACAGGTGTTGGGAAAACAGAAATAGCTCGGAGAATGGCTAAATTGGTAGGTGCTCCTTTTGTAAAAGTTGAAGCAACAAAATTTACGGAAGTCGGGTATGTCGGCCGTGATGTAGAGTCCATGGTTCGTGATTTGGTTGAGACTTCCGTCCGCCTCGTGAAGGAAGAAAAGATGGCCAGCGTAAAGGAACGGGCAGAAGAAAATGCAAATCGCCGCCTAATAGAGTTATTAGTGCCATCAACAAAAAAACAGAGTAATTTCAAGAATCCTCTTGAAGTCTTTTTTGGAGGCAATAACAATCAAGACGAACAGGACCCGGAAGAAAATTCCGAAGATTTAAGTTTGCAGGAAAAAAGAAAAATCGTCGCTGAAAAGCTGGCTAATGGTGAGCTGGAAAGTGAAATGATAACGGTCGAAGTGGAAGAACAGACTGCTTCGATGTTTGATATGCTCCAAGGTTCGGGAATGGAACAAATGGGGATGAACATGCAGGATGCTTTAGGAAGCTTGATGCCGAAAAAAAGCAAGAAGCGCAAATTGAAAGTAAGTGAAGCGAGAACCGTTTTAACAAATGAAGAAGCGGCAAAATTGATTGATATGGATGAAGTAACTTCAGATGCAGTATACGGGGCTGAGCAAAATGGGATCATCTTCATAGATGAAATAGACAAAATTGCGAGTAAGCAATCTGGAAGTTCATCAGCGGATGTATCAAGAGAGGGTGTCCAAAGGGATATCCTGCCAATAGTTGAAGGTTCTACAGTAGTGACTAAATATGGTTCAGTTAAAACGGATCATGTCCTATTCATTGCTGCAGGGGCCTTTCATATGGCTAAGCCATCCGACCTAATCCCGGAATTACAAGGTAGATTCCCAATTCGTGTAGAATTGAACAAGCTGACTGTAGACGACTTTGTACGGATTCTGCATGAACCGGATAATGCCTTGTTAAAACAATATGTTGCTTTATTGGAAACTGAAGGTATAGAAATTGAATTTTCTGACGATGCTGTTCGTAAGATAGCAGAAGTGGCCTTCGAAGTAAATCAAAACACAGACAATATTGGTGCTAGAAGACTTCATACCATTTTGGAACGGTTGCTTGAAGACTTATCTTTTGAAGCTCCGGAAATAACGATGGAGAAGATTACAATTACACCCCAATATGTCGAAGGTAAGCTTGGTTCTATCGCGCGGAACAAAGATTTAAGCCAGTTTATCCTTTAATTAGAAACAATTTTGGCAATAATTTGCCTACGCAATGAACATAAAATTACGGAAATACAACTTCATAGTTATTGTGAACCATGGTATTTTTAGGAGGAACAAATCAAATGAACTTATTAGCAAAAACAAGAAAAATCAATGCAATGCTCCAAAAAGCAGCAGGTAAAGCAGTTAACTTCAAGGAAATGGCTGAGAGTTTAAGTGAAGTTATCGAAGCAAATGTATTCGTCGTCAGCCGCCGCGGGAAATTACTTGGCATCGCGGTAAGTCAGCAAATTGAAAACGAACGCATGTACAAAATGTTGGAAGATAAACAATTCCCTGAAGAGTACACAAAAAACCTGTTCAATATTCCTGAAACCTCTTCGAACCTTGATATCGAAAGCGAATATACTGCTTTCCCAGTCGAAAACAAGGAACTTTTCTCAACTGGATTAACAACGATCGTACCGATTATGGGTGGTGGAGAACGTTTAGGAACATTGGTTCTTGCCCGTTTACAGGAAAAATTTCACGATGATGATTTAATTTTAGCTGAATATGGTGCGACTGTAGTCGGTATGGAAATCCTTCGTGAAAAATCAGAAGAGATAGAAGAGGAAGCTCGTAGTAAAGCTGTCGTTCAAATGGCGATTTCCTCGTTATCTTACAGTGAATTGGAAGCAATAGAGCACATCTTTGAGGAACTTAAAGGTAATGAAGGTCTGCTTGTAGCATCAAAAATTGCGGACCGTGTCGGCATTACCCGTTCCGTTATCGTAAATGCCCTAAGGAAACTGGAAAGTGCAGGGGTCATTGAATCACGCTCTCTTGGAATGAAAGGTACTTATATCAAGGTATTGAACGATAAATTCCTTCTTGAATTAGAGAAGCTTAAAAATAATTAACATATAGAAAGGCAGTCCTTGAAAAAGGGCTGCCTTTTTTTTTGATATTTGGATGTGTTACTTGTCCGGGACAAGCAGACAAATGCGGTGAAGGGCAGGGGGAGAAAGGAAAAAGAGGTAATTCGGTTAAAATTGAAATGGTGAATATAGGCATGTTTTCCATTAGTAGCGGAGTATAGTTAAATATTTCTTATAAAGGGTAATTATATTATTATAACTGTCGAAATGGTGTAAATGAACGATAGGATAACTTTTTGATTCTTAAAAGACTATTGATAACGGTTTTAGCCATTAGGGAAATTTGTCGAATGGTTCAACACTTTGATAAAAACGGTTTTTTTCAAAAAAGAAAAAATGCAGTAATCCGTTGTTTTCTTATAAATCCTTATTTTAAAGGGTGAAATCAACTAAAAAAAAATAATTATTTGCAAGTAAATGTGAAAATTAGTTCTAAAGTATCAGGTATATAGGTGTGTTTTTCGATATGATATAAAAGTTAATAGAATTAAAATTTGGTTAATATGTAGAATATCACATTAAAATGTAATATTATGTAATATTAACCCTATAATGATACTAAAAAAAAGACAAAATTGAGAAATTCGTGACGAATTTTGACGATAATAGGTCTAAAGTTCATGTATTGTTTATGGACATAGTTATAATGTTTCTTTAATATTAAAACGTAAATTCACTGGGTTAATTTACTTGTAAAGTAATTATTTGTTAATTACAGAAAGAGGTGATCGATGTGGAATTATTTTCAAATACTTTTCAATCACTAGAAAATGCCAAATGCCTTTCTCCTTTTCGATTCTGAAGCCGATGTATCCAAAGCCATTGTGGACATTGCTTCTAGATATGCAAATCATTCATTTGGGGTAGAATTGACTTTGCAAAAAAGCCATTTTCTCCAAGAAGAGATATTTTTTTGGAAAGTAGGCCTCCTTTTTATGGGTAAAGTAAGAGTGCTGATAGTGGACGATTCTGCATTTATGAGAAAGTTAATCTCAGAGTTTTTAGCAGAAGATAGCAGGATGGAAGTCATCGAGACTGCCAGGAATGGAAGAGATGTCACTGACAAAATAAAGGCTTTAAAACCAATGTCGGGACATTGGATGTGGAAATGCCGATTATGGACGGGTTGGAAGCATTAAACCGAATCATGAATGAATGTCCAACCGCTGTAGTCATGTTATCAAGCACAACAAAAAAAGGAACGGAAAATACATTTGCCGCCATGAACAGCGGAGCCTTTGATTTTGTGGCTAAACCTTCGGGAGCCATTTCATTGGACTTACATAAAATCAAGAAAGAACTCCATGAAAAAGTTATGGCTGCCAGCAGGGCAAATGTTCACAAACTAGAAAAAAATGCGAGAAATATTGAAAGAAGCCCATCCGTTTGGGGAAAATATAGTAAAATAGATTCAATGTTATCGTCAATAAACGAAAAAAATCGAAGGTAGTGGGCCTATGGATACAAAAAATAATAGTCATCGGTACATCAAAAGGAGGCCCGAGAGCTCTGCAGACTGTCTTGACAGGACTCCCAGAAGACATTGATACTCCCATACTCATTGTCCAGCATATGCCCCCCGGTTTCACGAAACTTTGGCAACACGCCTGAATTCATTATGCAAGATTAAAGTGAAGGAAGCTGAAGAGGGAGAACTGATTCAAAAAGGTGTCGCTCACATCGCACCTGGAGGTTTTCACTTGAAAGTGAGGAAGGTCGGGATGAGTTGGGCAATCCTTTTGGATTAATCCGAAGTGCGTCAGGGACATCGCCCGTCGGTTGATGTGCTTTTTGAATCGGGTAAGTGAAATGAATGATTCTGCGAAAATAGCCGTTATCATGACCGGGATGGGGGGACGGGTCGAGTGGGCTTACCAATCTTAAACAAAAGGGTCCTTTAAAAGCGATAGCCGAATCACAGGAGACATCAATCGTTTTTGGTATGCCTAAGGCGGTAATCAATACCGAGTTAATAGATAGCGTAGAGGATGTAGAAAAAATAGCTAAAGCGATATTAAGCTATTGTTAACACGTGGAGGTGTGAGATTGTATGGAAATGAATCAATATTTAGAGGTATTTATAGAAGAAAGTAAAGAACATCTTCAAACGTGCAGCGAACAGTTGCTGGTACTCGAAAAGAACCCGGAAGACCTCTCGATCGTAAACGAAATCTTTCGTTCCGCCCATACCTTAAAAGGGATGTCAGCAACTATGGGATATGAGGATCTAGCCAATTTAACTCATAAAATGGAGAATGTGCTGGATGCGATCCGAAACAGTCAAATCGCCCTTTCTCCTGAATTGTTTGATGTGATATTTTTAGCGGTTGATGATTTAGAAGCAATGGTCATGTCCATTGCTGAAGGTGGAGATGGAAAAAGAAATGTGAAGGATGTTGTCCATCAGCTGGAAATGATTGAAAAAGGGGAGTCGCCCTTTTCTTCCACCATTGCAGAGATTGCAGCAGCTTCTGCCGTCCTAGAAAAGAAGGAAATGATTGCGGGAGAGTACGATGAATTTTGAATGAACAGTAATTCAACAGTCCAAAGATCAAGGTTTCAACAGCTTCGAAATTTCGATAGGGTTGCGTGAGGACTGTCTTTTAAAAGCGGCCAGGGTGTTTATGGTTTTCGAAGTGCTTGAAAAGTTAGGTGAAGTAATCAAGTCACACCCACCCGTCGAACTTTTGGAAGGAGAGCAATTCGATCAGCAATGTATGATAACTATGGTAACAACTGTCGTGTGTCGGTGTTGTGATTTATGATGAAAAAAAAGAAATTGCAGGTTTGGCCCATATCATGCTTCCAGACTCTTCACTCGCAAAATCGGGACAGATCAACGTTGCCAAATTTGCAGATACGGCGATAAAGGAATTAGTGCAGGTATTAGTCAAAGAAGGCGCAAGAATGCCATTCCTAAAAAGCGAAGCTGGCTGGAGGAGCACAAATGTTTCAATTTGCCTCCGGAGGGGATTTAATGAGAATCGGACCCCGGAATGTGGAAGCTGTCCGGAAAGAGTTATCTGACTTGCGGCGGATTAGAATCGTTGCCGAAGATGTTGGCGGGAATAGCGGAAGAACGGTTGAATTCAATTTAAATGATTGTCTGCTAAATATACGGACCGTTACAAAAGGGACTAAAAACATATAGGCTCGGATTTGGCTTTTGAAAAGCCAAAAATATGACAGGTACATTTGCAACCGAATCATTATTGCATGTATGGCTTTAAGGGCCGTATTGATCACAAATCGTATAACAATGTTAGGAGGATGTCCAATGTCTCATCTGACCATCGGAGAAGAGCAGTTATGTTGGAAAAATTGGGTGGATTGCAGAGATCCGCTAGCCGGGGACATTTTGGTAAAGAAATACATACCTCTCGTATCGTACCATGTTCAACGTATTTCAGTAAGTCTTCCTAAAAATGTGAGCCGGGATGATATAAGGAGTTTAGGGATGATGGGGTTATTCGATGCCCTGGAACGTTTTGATACGAAGCGTGACCTCAAGTTTGACACATATGCATCATTTAGAATTCGTGGTGCCATTTTAGATGGATTAAGAAAAGAGGATTGGCTTCCACGGAGTGCAAGAGATAAAGCCAAGAAAATTGAATCTGCAATAGAGAAGCTGGAGCAGCAATACATGAGGAACCTTTCGCCAACTGAGATTGCCGCTGAATTGAATATTCCGGAAGATGAAGTATATGCTGCATTAAATGAGAACTTCTTTGCCAATGTACTATCGATGGATGAAAATCCCCAAGAGGACGATAAAGAAAGCGCGAATTTTCATATTAAAGATGAAAAGGCGGATTTACCTGAGGAACATGTGTTAAGGGACGAACTGTATGAGGAATTAGCCAAAGTCATTGAAACCCTAAATGAAAAAGAACAGTTGGTTTTACAGCTTTTTTATAAAGAAGAACTGACGTTAACCGAAATCGGACAAGTGATGAGTCTATCTACGTCACGGATATCCCAAATTCACTCGAAAGCGATTTATAAATTAAGGAACACGATGCAAGATCAAAAGATTTAATGAAGATACTTTCATTGAAGAGGGCTATGGAGTCTGGAAGGCATAAGGGATTCCTATTGAACGAAGAAAGCCCTGTAAATCAACTTGATAGAATTTTTACGGATTCTTGCATCAATAAATGTTTCGAAATCACAGAATGTTCGAACTGTACTTTGTCAAGAAGAGGATAGGGAAAGTAATCAAGAAAAAACAACAGTGAAAAAAGATCCCCATCCTATTCACCATTTTTGCCATCATCGTTTTATATCTTCGCCAAAATCGTTTAAGCATGTTGGAAAAAGACCAAAAAGCCGTCATTGG
The DNA here is from genome assembly GCF_042787955.1 of Peribacillus sp. YIM B13477. Classification (NCBI taxonomy): domain Bacteria; kingdom Bacillati; phylum Bacillota; class Bacilli; order Caryophanales; family Bacillaceae; genus Peribacillus; species Peribacillus sp. YIM B13477. The sequence continues at coordinate 87,903 of NZ_JBHZPD010000002.1, read as the reverse complement.
AGAAATGGAACAACTTTTGTCTGGTTATTTAATGGAGATGAAAGAGGATAACGAGACACTGGTAAAGGCAATCAACAATTCGGTGGCCATGAATCCCGAGCATGGACAAAAAGGACAAGAACATAGTTCAATCAAAGAAACAAAGAAAGAAAAACAAGAACAAAACATTCTGCTAGAGTATAAAGCGGGAAGTCGTGCCGCCGCTAAAAGGCAGGCAATTAACGCTTATAAAATAATGCCTGAAAAAAATGAGGCCAATGCTTTACCCGTAAAAGTCTAGGACAAATTGGAATTTGCATCGGCAGCCACTTCCCCTCAAAATCAAGAGAAGCCGGCTGCCAAGGAATTTTCGGACATGCTGCAGGCTTCGTTAAATGAACGGTCATTAAATGAAAAAGTGGATATGTTAGCGGATCAAGGACATTCAATAGAGGAAATCGCCAAAAAGTTAGGTCGCGGTCGAACGGAGATAGAGCTATTACTAAAGTTTCGCATGAATAGATAAACTTATCACTTGATTGTGCAGAGTCATTATGATATATTATGAAATGGTGTTAATACACACGCCCCGTGATTCTTGCAGATGGTGCTGTTACGACAGTTTCTGTATGAAAATGATCGGTGCGGAGGAAAAACAAAACCATTTAGGAGGAACTAAAATGTCAGTCATTTCTATGAAACAATTGCTTGAAGCTGGTGTGCATTTCGGACACCAAACACGTCGCTGGAACCCAAAAATGAAGAAATATATCTTCACTGAGCGTAACGGCATCTACATCATCGACCTTCAAAAAACAGTTAAAAAGGTTGAAGAAGCTTATAACTTCGTGAAGGAACTAGCTGCTAACGGCGGTACTGTTCTATTCGTCGGAACTAAAAAACAAGCTCAAGAATCTGTTAAAGAAGAAGCTATCCGTTCTGGTATGTACTATGTAAACCAACGTTGGTTAGGCGGAACTTTAACAAACTTTGAAACAATCCAAAAACGTATCGCTCGTCTTAAAGATATCGAAAAAATGGAAGAAAACGGAACTTTCGAAGTTCTTCCTAAAAAAGAAGTTATCCAACTTAAAAAAGAATGGGATCGCTTAGAGAAATTCTTAGGCGGTATTAAAGATATGAAGACTCTTCCAGATGCGATCTTCGTTATCGACCCACGCAAAGAGCGTATTGCTGTTGCGGAAGCACACAAATTACACATTCCACTTGTTGGTATCGTTGATACAAACTGTGATCCGGATGAAATCGATGTAGTTATTCCTGCGAATGACGATGCAATCCGTGCTGTTAAATTATTAACAGGTAAAATGGCAGATGCTATCTTAGAAGCTAAACAAGGCGAAGAAACAGCAACTGAAACAACTACTGCTTAATAAGAAAAAAAGGTTGCTTATTCAGTAAGAAAAAAGGTGATAAGAGGATAATGCCTTTTATCCCTTTTTTTTGCACTAAATAAACATACATAAAATCACTGTACGGAATGTCTTTTTTAAAAGGTATGGGCGATTTTTAAGGGATGAAAATCATCAGCTGGTTTAGTTCCGTCATATTGACTGAAAAAGTGGATGTTTTTCGGAAAAATTGTCAAAGCTCGTTATTTTCTTTGATGATAACAAGTATTTTTTGGCAATAATGGGTAAAGATTGAATAAACTGCATTTAATTTGAGGAGGATATATATTATGGCAATCACTGCACAATTAGTTAAAGAATTGCGTGAAAAAACTGGTGCCGGTATGATGGACTGTAAAAAGGCACTTGTACAAACAGAAGGCGATATGGAAAAGGCAATCGATTTCCTACGGGAAAAAGGAATTGCAAAAGCTGCTAATAAAGGCGACCGTATCGCTGCTGAAGGTTTAACTTCAATCGTTGTTGAAGGAAACCAAGCGGTTATTCTTGAAGTGAACTCTGAAACTGATTTCGTTGCTAAAAACGAAGGCTTCCAAATTCTTGTTAAGGAATTGGCTGGGTTCCTTCTTGCGAACAAACCTGAAAGCGTTGAAGCTGCTCTTGAGCAAACAATGGAAAATGGAGCAAAAGTTGCAGATCATATCAATGCTGCTGTTGCTAAAATTGGGGAAAAATTAACTCTTCGCCGTTTCCAAGTCGTTTATAAAACAGATAACGACGCATTTGGTGCATACCTTCACATGGGTGGACGCATCAGCGTACTATCAGTTCTTGAAGGTACAACTGACGAAGAGGCAGCTAAAAGCGTTTCAATGCATATTGCTGCAATTAACCCTAAATATATCTCTCGCGACCAAGTCGATGCTAGCGAATTAGAACGTGAACGCGAAGTTCTTACGCAGCAAGCTCTTAATGAAGGAAAACCTGAAAAAATCGTTGCGAAAATGGTTGAAGGACGTATCAATAAATTCTACGAAGAAATCTGTGTTAACGAACAAGCTTTCGTTAAGAACCCTGATCAAAAAGTGGGACAATTCGTTGAATCAAAAGGCGGAAAAATCCAATCATTCGTTCGTTATGAAGTAGGGGAAGGTCTTGAAAAACGTCAAGAAAACTTTGCTGAAGAAGTAATGAACCAAGTTAAAAAAGACTAATTGTCAGATAATTAATAATGGGGAACACTCTTGTGTTCCCTATTTTTTGAAATGTCATGATTTTTTGGCAGTATTGCAAGAAAGCATGATGAACGAATGAAAAGATTACATAGTTGGAGGTTCTCATGAGTAACGCTAAATATAAACGTGTCGTTCTAAAACTAAGTGGTGAAGCATTAGCCGGTGAAGAAGGATTTGGAATTAACCCTGCAGTAATTAAATCCATTGCTGAACAAGTCAAGGAAGTGGCTGAGCTTGATGTGGAAGTAGCTGTTGTTGTCGGTGGCGGAAACATCTGGCGCGGGAAAATAGGCAGTGAAATGGGCATGGATCGTGCTAATGCCGATTATATGGGGATGTTGGCTACAGTCATGAACTCATTGGCATTACAAGACAGCCTTGATCAGCTTGGAATTGAAACACGCGTGCAAACTTCCATTGAGATGAGACAAGTAGCAGAACCATACATTAGACGCCGTGCAATCAGGCATCTAGAGAAAAAGAGAGTGGTGATTTTTGCAGCTGGTACAGGTAATCCATACTTCTCAACGGATACCACTGCCGCCCTGCGTGCTGCAGAAATTGAAGCTGATGTCATCTTGATGGCGAAGAATAATGTGGATGGCGTATACAATGCAGATCCGGTTAAAGACAAAAATGCAGTGAAGTATGATAAACTTTCCTATCTTGATGTGATTAAAGAAGGGTTAGAAGTAATGGATTCAACTGCGTCCTCACTATGCATGGACAATGATATTCCATTGATCGTCTTCTCGATCATGGAAAAAGGCAATATTAAACGGGCCGTTTTAGGCGAAACGCTTGGAACTATTGTAAGGGGGAAATAAAAGATGCCGAAACAAGTTATTTCGAATGCGAAAACGAAAATGGAAAAAGCCATTGGAGCGTACACACGTGAATTAGCAAGCATCCGTGCCGGAAGGGCAAATGCCTCATTGCTTGATAGAATCTCGATTGATTATTATGGTTCGCCGACACCAGTTAATCAGGTGGCTGGTATTTCTGTCCCGGAAGCTAGACTATTAGTCATTCAACCATATGATAAAACGGTATTGGGTGAAATCGAAAAGGCGATTTTGAAATCAGACTTAGGCTTAAATCCTTCTAATGACGGATCGATCATCAGGATAGCCATCCCGGCGTTAACTGAAGAGCGCAGAAAAGAGCTTGTGAAAGTTGTGAAAAAAGAAGCGGAAGAGGCAAAAATAGCTGTCCGTAATGTGCGTCGCGATGCTAATGATGATTTGAAAAAGCTTGAAAAAAGTGGTGAAATCACTGAAGATGATTTACGTGGCTATGCTGATGACATCCAAAAGATGACAGATGGCAATATCACGAAAATCGATGAAATTACAAAAGATAAAGAAAAAGAAATTTTGGAAGTATAATTTCCATTGAAGAATTGATTAAATAAAGAGGGCCGAATCCATACTGGGTCATGTCTTGGTGCTAACATATAGGTGTGCTTAAAGGAGAAAACTGTTATAATAAGGTTTCTCCGATAATGATTACTCCTTGAGTTAGTATGTTGCATGCAAACGTTGGAGGTGGTCCTTTTTTTGCATTTTTCATGGCAGTCATAATCGGTTTCAGAAAAAAAGAAGGAATGATTTCTCCCTTTCAAGCTTCTAATGAAGAAATAATTTTCATAATAATAATATGAGAACGAGTTTTTTTTTGATATTATAATATAGATTCTTTTTAAGCGGCAGAAAGCTTGATATACATAGTGCACGAAAAACTTTGCCTTTGTAGAGAGATAAGTACAACCTGATGGGGGACTAACATATGTATTCACTTTGGAAGCGTTTCGTTAAAAAAGATGCTTCTTCCGATGTAACAAATAGGATTCAGCATATTAAACAGTTTGATGTTCCTCAGCATATCGCCATCATTATGGATGGGAACGGCCGTTGGGCCAAAAAGCGTGCATTGCCACGTGTGGCGGGTCATCATGAAGGAATGAAAACCGTTCGTAGAATTACGAAAGTTGCCAATAAATTAGGGGTCAAAACTTTGACGGTCTATGCGTTTTCCACTGAAAATTGGAAACGCCCGAAAAGTGAAGTCGACTTTTTGATGAAGCTGCCCCAGGAATTTCTTGGGACTTTTTTGCCCGAGCTCATTTCGGAAAATGTTAGAGTTGAAACGATTGGGGACTTGTCACTCATTCCGTCACATACTCAAAGTGCCGTTAAACGGGCAATGGAAGACACGAAAGACAATGATGGGATGATTCTGAATTTTGCCCTGAACTATGGAAGCCGTGGGGAGATTGTATCGGCTGTGAATAGCATCATTCAAGATGCTAAGAATGGTATAATAAAGGAAAATGTAACGGAGGAAATGGTATCCAGTTACCTGATGACCAAACATTTGTCGGATCCCGATTTACTGATCCGTACAAGCGGTGAAATCCGTTTAAGTAATTTCATGCTTTGGCAGTCTGCTTATACGGAGCTTTGGTTTACTGAAGTGCTGTGGCCGGATTTTAGTGAAGAGCATTTATTGCAGGCAGTTGAGGAGTATCAAAAGCGTTCACGAAGATTCGGTGGCGTTTAATGTAGAAGGCGAGGAAAATGGAATAATGAAACAACGAATTATTACGGCGGTCGTAGTTGCCGCTATCTTCATTCCACTAGTCATTTTAGGGGGCACTCCCTTTTTACTGACGGTTTATCTGTTAGGTTCAATTGGTTTGTACGAACTGATGAAAATGAAAAAGTTACGTGTACTTTCTTTTGAAGCATTTCTTTCTCACATATTATTGTGGGTGCTTTTATTGCCTAATGAGCATACCGCTTTTTTGGCAGAAATTAATTATGATAAAGTTCAAGTATTCTTGATAGGGGTTTTGCTGCTGTTACTTTATACAGTCGTTTCAAAAAACCGTTTTACCTTTGATGACGCAGGCTTTCTAGTGATTTCAATCCTATACTTGGGGATAGGTTTCTACTTCCTATTTGAAACACGTGACTCTTTGGGGTTGGGGCTGATCTATATCCTGCTTACCCTATTTACGATCTGGGCAACTGATTCCGGAGCCTACTTCATTGGTAAATCGCTTGGTAAAAGAAAGCTATGGCCAGAAATAAGTCCAAACAAGACGGTGGAAGGATTTATCGGCGGGTTAATATCCGCGATGGTGGTGGGTGTTCTATTTTACGCCTTCTCCAGCCTTGATTACACGTTATTACAATTATTATTGATTTCATTAATCATTGGGGTATTCGGCCAATTGGGTGATCTCGTCCAATCCGCGTATAAACGTCATTATGGCGTTAAGGATTCAGGGAATCTTCTCCCGGGACATGGTGGGATTTTGGACAGGCTTGATAGTGTGATCTTCATTTTACCGATTTTGCATTTATTGCATGTTTTATAATATAAATATAGGCAAGCGTTATATGAATTAGGAGATGAACAATTTGAAAAATATCAGCCTTTTGGGCGCGACAGGATCGATTGGTCAACAAACAGCGGATGTAGTTAGGTCCCATCCAGATCAATTCAAGATCGTGGCGCTTTCTGCTGGAAAGAATATAGAATTGGTCAGGACTTATATACAAGAGTTTGAACCGAAACTGGTTTCAGTCCAGACGGAAGAAGATTATCATGTTTTGAAAAGTGAATTCTCCAATCGCAAAGATATCGAGTTCATGTATGGGGATGAGGGATTGACTGCTGTTGCTGTTTATGGTCAGGCGACGATATTGGTCAATGCCGTCATCGGAAGCGTGGGTCTTTATCCGACACTTCAAGCAATAAAGGCAAAAAAGGATATTGCTATCGCCAACAAGGAGACGTTGGTGACGGCAGGTCATTTGGTCATGAGTGAAGCAAAAAAAGCGGGGGTCAGATTGCTGCCGGTTGACAGTGAGCATTCCGCTATTTTTCAGGCACTGCAAGGTGAAAAGGAAAAAAATATAGAACGTCTTGTCATTACTGCTTCAGGAGGCAGTTTTCGAGATCGGACCAGGGAAGAATTGAAGGATGTAACGGTGGAAGAAGCACTGAACCACCCGAACTGGTCAATGGGAGCTAAAATCACGATCGATTCAGCATCAATGATGAATAAAGGTTTGGAAGTGATCGAGGCCCATTGGCTATTCGATCTTCCCTACGATAAAATTGATGTATTGCTACATAAGGAGAGCATCATCCATTCCATGGTTGAGTTTCATGACTCCAGCGTGATAGCACAACTGGGGACACCGGATATGCGGGTGCCGATACAATATGCACTTACTTATCCAGACCGTATTCCGCTGGCAGGCCGCAAACGATTGAACCTTGCTGAAGCAGGCAAACTGCATTTTAGGGATATGGATTTCACCAGATATCCTTGTTTGCAATTCGCTTATAAAGCAGGTAAAATGGGCGGAACGATGACTACTGTGTTGAATGCCGCCAATGAAGCCGCAGTCTCTGCATTCTTATCAGGAAAGGTAACCTTCCTTGAAATTGAGACGTTAATTGAAAAAGCGCTGAATCAGCATTCCGTCATAGCCCTTCCAGATTTAGAAACGATTCAGGAAGTCGATAATATGACAAGGCAGTATATAGAATCTTTAGTGAAAGATAGGTGACCGGAACATGCAGACTTTAGAAACGATTATAGCGTTCATCATCATTTTTGGAGCTCTAGTTTTTTTCCATGAGCTTGGGCACTTAGTGTTTGCAAAGCGAGCAGGAATCTTATGCCGTGAGTTCGCAATCGGTTTCGGGCCAAAAGTATTCACATATAAAAAGAAGGAAACCGTTTATACCATCCGATTGCTTCCTCTTGGCGGTTACGTGCGTATGGCCGGTGAAGACGCAGAAAATATAGAATTGAAACCCGGCTATCGGGTGGGGTTAATGTTCGATAATGATGAGAATGTTACAAAGATCATTTTGAACAATAAAGATAAATATCCTGATATTCGACTTGTGGAAGTTGAAGTGATCGACCTTGATCATAAACTGATCCTTACTGGTTATGAAGAGGGAGAGGAAGATACACTAAAAACGTTTGCCATCCATAAAGAGGCTGTGATCGTTGAAAATGGTGTAGAGAACCAGATTGCTCCTTATGACCGGCAATTTGCCTCAAAGTCGCTTGGGCATCGTTTTCTGACGATTGTAGCTGGTCCGGCAATGAATTTCGTTTTGGCTTTTGTCATTTTTGTGCTGATCGGCCTGTTTCAAGGTGTCGTGGTGGATGAAGCGAAACTAGGTGAGTTGACTCCGGATGGTTCGGCTGTAAATGCCGGTTTAAAATCGGGAGATGTCATTCAATCCATAGAAGGGACGGAAGTCTCCACTTGGGGAGATGTTCAGGAAAGCATTCAAAAGAACCCTGGGCAAGAGATCGAGTTTGTCGTTGACAGGGACGGGAAAACACTAGAAGTACCGGTTGTTCCACAAGAAGTGGAAAGGGAAGGGAAGAAAATCGGGATTATCGGTGTTTACCCTCCGGTTGAAAAAGCACCGATTAAAGCTATACAATATGGTTTTACAGAAACGTATTTTTGGACAAAACAAATCTTCATCATCCTTGGTGATCTTGTAACGGGCGGATTTACGATCGACAGTTTATCTGGTCCTGTAGGCATATATAAATCAACTGAGGAAGTGGCGAAACAAGGTTTATTCACGTTAATGAAATGGGCAGGGCTGCTAAGCATTAACCTGGGAATCATGAACCTGCTTCCGCTGCCGGCATTGGATGGAGGAAGACTGTTATTCTTTGTGGTCGAATTCTTAAGAGGGAAACCAATTGACCGTCAAAAAGAAGGGATGGTCCACTTCATCGGCTTTGCTTTGCTGATGTTATTGATGATTGTCGTTACCTGGAATGACATCCAGCGATTCTTCCTGTAAGACATGTTTGGATAATGCAAAAACAGGCCAGCAGAATTATCTGTTGGCCGTTTTCTTATCTGAAGGGATTTCCTAGTTTTTTAATCGTTTTGGGGAAATTGTTTGTTTTCTAGGGAAATCGTAAGTATAATCGAGAATGAGTATATTAAATTAGCTTTTCTGAATGACCGGAAAGTCTTTTTTGTATGAAATGACCGTATTAAAATGTTGCGGTATCAAATTTACCGAAGCTGCAAGTAATTTAAAGGAAATATTGAAGAGGTGCAAATATGAAACAAAGTATGACGTTGATCCCTACATTGAGGGAAGTGCCTGCAGATGCTGAAATCAAAAGTCATCAGCTGCTATTGCGTGCAGGATTTATGAGACAAAATTCCAGCGGGGTTTATAGTTTTATGCCGCTTGGAAAAAAGGTGCTTCAAAAGGTTGAGGCGATCGTTCGGGAAGAGCTGGAAAATGCTGGTGCGGTGGAACTGTTGATGCCGGCTTTACAACAAGCCGAATTCTGGCAGGAATCTGGACGCTGGTATACTTATGGTCCAGAGTTGATGCGGCTTAAGGATCGTAACAACCGTGAATTTGCGCTTGGTGCCACGCATGAAGAAGTGATAACCAGTTTAGTTCGCGATGAGGTGAAATCCTATAAGCGTCTTCCATTGACGGTTTACCAAATCCAGACCAAATTCCGTGATGAAAAAAGACCGCGTTTCGGATTGTTGCGTGGACGTGAGTTCATCATGAAGGATGCTTATTCTTTCCATGCTAATCAAGAAAGCCTGGATGCTGTATATAAAAATTTATTTGCGGCATATTCGAATATATTTAGCCGTTGTGGGTTGAACTTCCGTGCGGTCATTGCCGATTCTGGGGCAATGGGTGGTAAGGATACACATGAATTCATGGTCCTGTCTGAAATAGGGGAGGATACCATCGCTTATTCGGATACTTCCGATTATGCAGCCAATATTGAAATGGCACCTGTGAATGTAAAATATGAAAAAAGCAGCGAAGAACAAATTGCACTTGAAAAAATTCATACACCAGGTCAAAAATCGATAGAAGAAGTTGTTGCATTCCTGAATACCGATGCAGCGAAACTAATAAAATCATTATTGTTTAAAGTGGATGAAAAGTATGTGCTAGTTTTGGTACGAGGAGATCATGAAGTCAATGATATCAAGCTGAAGAACTTCTATAACGCTTCAATCGTTGATTTGGTCGATCCAAATGAGACGAAGGAAGTCTTGGGATGTGCAATTGGATCTCTTGGACCAATAAATGTCACTTCTGATGTGGAAGTGATTGCGGATCTTGCCGTCGAAGCCATGGTTAATGGAGTCTGTGGTGCAAATGAGGAAGACCACCATTATGTGAACGTTAATCCCGCTCGTGATTTTAACGTGGCCAATTATATAGATCTTCGTTTCATCCAAGAGGGTGACCCATCGCCCGACGGAAACGGAAAAATTAAATTTGCCAAAGGAATTGAGGTAGGCCACGTATTCAAGCTAGGAACAAAATATTCCGAAGCTATGAACGCGACATTCCTGGATGAGAATGGGCGGTCGCAGCCAATGATCATGGGATGTTATGGTATTGGGGTTTCCCGTACACTTGCAGCTGTCGCTGAACAATTCAACGATGAAAAAGGATTGGTCTGGCCAAAGAATTTAGCGCCATACCAAGTCCATTTGATTCCAATCAATATGAAAGATGAGGCTCAGGCTGCCATGGCAGAAGAATTATATAAAGATTTAAAGGGACAAGGCATGGAAGTTCTAATGGATGATCGTCAAGAACGTGCCGGCGTAAAATTCGCAGACTCCGACTTGATTGGTCTTCCTGTCAGGGTGACTGTTGGTAAAAAGGCATCCGACGGAATTGTCGAAGTGAAAATCCGCAAAACGGGTGAGGTTCTTGAACTTGAAAGAGCTGAACTAACTCAAAAGCTTCACGAAATACTGGGATAATTTAAAAATGGGGAACTAGGCATCATTCAATTGGATGATGCCTTTCCTTTTCATGATTTGGATACTAGTGAAACATTCATGATATGTTATAATAGCCTCTGATATCAAAACGAAAATGATAGTGAATAATATCTAAAGAGATAGTAGATAGGGGAGAGAGGGAATGGATCAAAATCCAAATAGCGGTAGAGAGAGATTTCAACTCTTGCTCCAGCAAATGGACTTGACCGAGGATGCCTTTGTGAATTATTTCATAGGTGCCGAAATTGATAAACTCTCAATCGAGAGGGAGTCTAAAACATGGCATTTTGCCTTTAATATACCTGCATTGATTCCTTGCAGTGTTCATACAAGACTTGCTACTCATCTAGCAAGTACGTTTTCCCATATTGCAAAGGTCACATTCAACTTGAACGTGGCCAATCCGCAAGTGACCGAACAATTGGTAAAAGAGTATTGGAAAAACTGCATTGGCGAGCTTGAAGGCATGTCTCCAGCACTGTTATCGCTCCTGAATGAACAAGTGCCAACGGTAAATGGATATAAGCTTATCGTAAGTGCCCGAAATGACACGGAAGCTGGTCAGCTGAAACGAAAATACTCCGGCATCATTTCGAATATCTACCAAACATTCGGTTTTCCTCCGTTGACACTTGAAGCGGAAGTGAAGGAAACGGTGTCGAATCCTGATTACCAAAAGTTTTTGGAAGAGAAACAAAAGGAAGACGCGGAAAAAGGTCTTGCTGCGCTAGTGGAAATGCAGAAGAAAGAATCGGAAAAAGGCGGCGACGATGGCGTCTACGAAGGACCGGTTAAAATTGGCTATACGATTAAAGAAGATGCGGATTTCCGCAGAATCGAACAAATTATCGATGAAGAGCGCAGGATTGCTATCGAAGGCTTCGTATTTGATGCAGAAGTGCGTGAGTTGCGAAGCGGCCGAAGCCTGTTGACATTTAAAGTCACGGATTATACGAGCTCGATATTGGTCAAAATGTTTTCGCGTGATAAAGAAGATGCTGCCATACTTGCCCGAGTGAAAAAAGGGATGTGGGTACGTGCCCAAGGAAGCATCCAAAATGATACATTCGTACGTGACCTTGTAATGATCGCAAATGATATAAATGAAATTTCTAAACAAGGACGACAGGATAAGGCCCCAGAAGGAGAAAAGCGTGTAGAACTGCATATGCATACCCCAATGAGCTCGATGGATGCAGTGACACCTACTTCAGCGCTTGTTGCCCAAGCTGCAAAGTGGGGGCATAAGGCAGTTGCCATTACAGATCATGCGGGAGCACAATCATTCCCAGAAGCTTATAGTGCCGGGAAAAAGAATGGTATCAAAATCCTTTATGGCGTCGAAGTGAATCTTGTAAATGATGGTGTACCCATCGTTTATAATGAGGCGCATATCGCTTTGGCAGATGCAACCTATGTTGTGTTTGACGTAGAGACGACGGGTCTGTCAGCCGTTTATGATACGATCATTGAATTTGCTGCAGTGAAAATCCGTGACGGTGACATCATAGATCGATTCGAGTCATTTGCTAATCCGCATCACCCACTATCCAATACGACGATAGAATTGACTGGAATCACTGATGATCTTGTAGAAAATGCTCCAGAAGTCTCGGAAGTGCTGGAAAAGTTCAAGGAATGGGCGGGCGATGCGATCCTGGTTGCCCACAACGCAGCCTTCGATATGGGGTTTTTGAATATAGGTTATAAAAACTTGGGTTATCCTAAAGCTTCCAATCCTGTGCTTGATACATTGGAACTTGCCCGTTTCTTATATCCGGAGTTTAAAAATCACCGGTTAAATACACTATGTAAAAAGTTCGATATTGATTTGACCCAGCATCATAGGGCCATTTATGATGCCGAAGCTACAGGTTACCTTATGCTGAAGATGCTGAAGGATGCAATGGAAAAGGAGATTACCCATCATGATCAACTTAATGACAATATGGGTAAAGGAAATGCTTACCAGCGTTCCCGGCCGTCCCATTGTACGTTGATCGCGCAAACACAGGCGGGGTTAAAAAACCTTTTTAAATTAATTTCAATATCACACATCGATTATTTCTATCGTGTGCCCCGATTACCGCGCTCACAACTTAAAAAGTATCGTGAAGGAATCCTGGTCGGATCGGGATGTGATAAAGGGGAAGTTTTTGAAGGGATGATGCAGAAGGGTTTTGAGGAAGTGGTCGATATCGCCGAATTCTACGATTATCTTGAAATCCATCCGAAGGAAGTGTATCAGCATTTGATTGAGCTTGAATATGTCCGGGATGATAAATCATTAGAAACGATCATCTCCAATATCGTCAAGCTTGGTGAAAAGCTGGACAAGCCAGTCGTAGCCACGGGAAATGTGCATTATTTGGATCCGAATGATAAAATTTACCGTAAAATCCTTGTGAATTCACAAGGCGGCGCGAACCCGTTGAATCGTCATAAGCTTCCTGACGTACATTTTCGGACAACAGATGAAATGCTTCGGGAATTCTCCTTCCTCGGTTCCGAGAAAGCCAAAGAGGTCGTGGTAACCAACACGAATAAAATCGCTGATATGATTGAAGAAATCAAGCCAATCAAGGATGAGTTATACACACCTAAAATTGAAGGTGCAGATGAAGAGATGCGTGAAATGAGTTATGGCATGGCAAGGAAGATTTATGGGGAAAACCTGCCGGAAATCGTAGAAGCCCGCCTTGAGAAAGAATTGAAAAGCATCATCGGCCACGGTTTTGCCGTTATTTATTTAATTTCCCACAAGCTTGTTAAAAAATCATTGAATGATGGTTATCTAGTTGGCTCAAGGGGATCGGTTGGATCATCTTTTGTTGCCACCATGACTGAAATTACAGAGGTGAACCCTCTTCCGCCGCATTATGTATGTCCTGAGTGCAAGAAATCCGAATTCTTCAATGACGGTTCTGTAGGTTCAGGGTTTGACCTGCCCGATAAAGACTGCCCGGATTGTGGCATCGCTTATACAAAAGACGGGCATGATATCCCGTTTGAAACTTTCCTTGGATTTAAAGGGGATAAGGTTCCGGATATCGACTTGAACTTCTCCGGTGAATATCAGCCGAAGGCCCATAACTATACGAAGGTCTTATTCGGTGAAGAATATGTATATCGTGCCGGAACGATTGGTACGGTCGCTGAAAAAACGGCTTATGGATATGTAAAAGGGTATTCCTCTGATAATAACATCCATATGCGCGGAGCCGAGACCGATCGCCTTGTTGCCGGTTGTACTGGTGTGAAAAGGACGACTGGACAGCACCCGGGCGGAATCATCGTCGTTCCGGATTATATGGATATCTATGATTTCACACCAATTCAGTTCCCTGCGGATGACCGGAATTCAGAGTGGAAAACAACTCACTTTGATTTCCATTCCATTCACGATAATATTTTGAAACTTGATATACTTGGACACGATGATCCGACAGTAATCCGGATGCTTCAAGATTTAAGTGGCATCGATCCAAAGACCGTTCCTACCGATGATCCGGAAGTAATGAAAATATTCAGCAGTACTGAATCTTTAGGAGTTACCGAAGAACAGATCATGTGTAAAACGGGTACGCTTGGCATCCCGGAATTTGGTACGCGTTTTGTCCGGCAGATGCTTGAAGATACGAAACCTACGACTTTTTCCGAGCTTGTTCAGATTTCAGGTCTTTCCCACGGTACGGATGTATGGCTGAGCAATGCACAGGAACTGATCCACAACCGGATCTGCACACTAAGTGAGGTTATAGGCTGCCGGGATGATATTATGGTCTATCTGATCTATCAAGGTCTCGATCCTTCCCTGGCGTTTAAAATCATGGAATCTGTACGTAAAGGGAAAGGGCTCTCGGAGGAATTCGAAGAGGAAATGAGGAAAAATGAGGTGCCGGAATGGTATATCGATTCATGTAAGAAGATTAAATACATGTTCCCGAAAGCCCATGCTGCAGCTTACGTCTTAATGGCTGTCCGGATTGCCTATTTTAAAGTGCATCTGCCCTTATTATACTATGCGGCTTATTTCACAGTACGTGCCGATGATTTTGAAATCGACGCCATGACACGGGGATCGCAAGCGATCAAAGCAAAAATGGAAGAAATCATGGTAAAGGGATTGGATGCATCCACAAAGGAAAAGAATACATTGACGGTTCTTGAACTAGCTTTGGAAATGTGTGAACGAGGATATTCATTCGCTAAAGTGGACTTGTACAAATCCAGTGCAGATCAATTCCTAATTGAAGGAAATACTTTGATTCCGCCATTCAATTCGATACCTGGTCTTGGAACGAATGCAGCGATCAATATTGTCAACGCACGGGGAAATGGTGAATTCCTCTCCAAAGAAGACCTTCAACAGCGGGGTAAGGTTTCGAAGACCATCCTTGAATACCTTGATAAACAAGGCTGCCTGGAGTCATTGCCTGAACAAAATCAGTTATCTTTATTTTAAAAGAGGAAACGGATTTCAAAAAGGAAGAAACAGACATGATATTTGCATAAATATCTTGATTATGGTATATTTTTATTGGAAATACTAAGAGGAACCAATGGCAAGAGTGGGGAAACCCACTCTTTCGTGTTGTAATGACCATTTATTTTGAATCCGAAACCAAGCGCATACAACGCACGTATGGAGGAAACAAATGAGTAAAAAGGTAACGGAAGTCGTAGAGGAATTAGCATTACCAATTCTTGAAGAATTGCAGCTTGAATTAGTCGAAGTGGAGTATGTGAAGGAAGGTAAAAGCTGGTTCCTTCGAGTGTACATTGATAAAGAAACAGGCGTAGATATTGATGATTGCGGAAATGTGAGTGAAAAACTCAGTGAAAAGCTTGATGAGGTTGATCCGATTCCACAAAATTATTTTCTCGAAGTTTCATCACCCGGAGCTGAAAGGCCTCTGAAAAAAGAGAAGGATTTCCTTAATGCTATCGGTAAAAATGTTTACATAAAAACATACGAGCCCATTTTAGATGAAAAAGAATTCGAAGGAACCTTAACCAGTTTCGATGGTGAAGAAGTGACAATCGAAGTCAGAATCAAGACAAGAAAGAAAACGATCGTCATACCATTCGAAAAGGTAGCCAAAGCAAGATTGGCGATTACCTTCGCTTAAGTCAAGCAAATCATTAATTTAAATATCCGTAAGGGGGATCACCATGGGCAATGAGTTATTGGATGCTCTCTATATTTTAGAAAACGAAAAAGGAATTTCCAGGGAGGTTTTGATCGACGCGATTGAATCTGCCCTTATATCGGCATATCGCCGTAACTTTAACCAAGCACAAAATGTACGTATCGACTTGAATCTTGGTAAAGGAACAATGCGTGTATTTGCCAGAAAAGACGTAGTTGACGAAGTGTTCGATTCGCGTCTGGAAATTTCTGTTGAAGAAGCAAGAGCAATTGATCCCAACTATCAGTTAGAGGATGTTGTCGAAATGGAAGTAACACCTAAGGATTTCGGCCGTATTGCTGCACAAACAGCAAAACAAGTCGTCACTCAAAGGGTGCGTGAAGCGGAACGGGGCATCATTTATGCCGAATTCATCGATCGTGAAGAGGATATCATGACTGGTATCGTTCAACGCCAGGATTCCCGATTCATTTATGTGAGCTTAGGTAAAATCGAGGCTTTGCTCCCGGTGAATGAGCAAATGCCGAATGAACAATATAAACCGCATGACCGCATTAAAGTTTTCATCACTAAAGTTGAAAAGACTTCCAAGGGTCCGCAAATTTTTGTATCCCGTTCACATCCTGGCCTTTTAAAACGTTTATTCGAAATCGAAGTGCCTGAAATTTTCGACGGAACAGTCGAGATCAAGTCAGTTGCCCGCGAAGCAGGCGACCGTTCAAAAATCTCCGTGCACTCCGATAATGAAGAAGTCGATCCTGTCGGTTCCTGTGTAGGCCAAAAAGGCCAGCGTGTTCAGGCCATCGTCAACGAATTGAAAGGTGAAAAGATCGATATCGTCAAATGGTCGGAGAATCCGGTCATTTTCGTTGCGAATGCTTTAAGCCCTTCAAAAGTACTTGAGGTCATTGTTAAAGAAGAGGAAAAGGCGACGACTGTAATCGTACCGGATTATCAACTCTCCCTGGCAATTGGTAAGCGTGGGCAAAATGCCCGTTTAGCTGCCAAGCTTACAGGCTGGAAAATTGATATCAAGAGTGAAACGGAAGCCCGCGAAGCTGGTATATATCCTGTGGAAGAACAGGAATTCCTTTTGAGCAGAGATAGTTATGTTACTGAAGAGGAAACAGATTTCGAAGAGGATAACGAGTAATTCGAGGTGAAAAAAGATGAATAACCGAAAAAAAATCCCGATGCGTAAATGTGTGGCGACAGGCGAAATGAAGCCGAAGAAAGAACTCATTCGCATCGTTCGATCTAAAGAAGGGGAAGTCAGCCTGGATCCGACCGGTAAGAAATCTGGAAGGGGAGCTTATTTGACTCTTGATCGGGATGTTATCGAGCTGGCCAAAAAGAAAAATGTGCTGGCTAATCACCTTAGTACCCAAATCGATTCTTCCCTTTATGAACAATTGCTCGAATTAGTGAATAAGGAGAAAAACTAACACCATGACCCAACAACAACAATGGATGTCTCTATTAGGTTTGGCCAATCGAGCACGCAAGCTAATTTCGGGTGAAGAATTAGTGGTTAAAGAGATTAGAAGCGGTAATGCCAAAGTTGTTATTTTATCCGCGGACGCTTCAAAAAACACTGAAAAAAAAATATCTGATAAGTGCGCATTTTATCAGGTTCCTTTAAAAAGAGTCGAAAGCAGGTCATTGCTCGGCCATGCGATAGGTAAGGATGCTAGAGTTGCCGTCGCAGTTCTGGATGAAGGTTTTGCACAAAAACTCCGAACGCTGCTCGATTAAATTTTACGGGGGTGAACGTATGACAAAATTGCGTGTATATGAATATGCAAAACAAAAGAACGTTTCAAGCAAGGATGTAATAAATAAACTTAAAGAAATGAATATAGAGGTAACAAACCATATGACAGCATTAGACGATTCAACTGTAAATAAATTAAACGATTCAATCAAACCTAAAAGCGAAGATAAAAGCCAAGAGCCAAAAGCTAACGCTACGGTTGCGAAGTACGAAGCCGAAGCGGATGAAAAGAGCACTGTCAATAAAGAAAAACTGAAGAAGAAACCACCAGTTAAACCTGTAGGGACGAAAAAACCAACTGGCGGCCAGTTCAACAAGGGTCGCAATAACAAGAATAAAAATAATAAACAAAGACAACAAGCGCCTCAGGCACCTGTTACTAAACGTAAAGAAAGAGAACTTCCAGAGAAAATTACGTTTTATGAGTCTTTGACGGTTATGGAACTTGGAAAAAAACTTCACCGTGAACCTTCTGAAATCATTAAAAAGCTCTTTATGCTTGGTGTTATGGCAACAATCAACCAAACTTTGGATAAAGATGCAATTGAATTGATTTGTGCGGAATACGGTGTAGTGGCCGAAGAAGAGATTCGTGTCGATCTAACAGACCTTGAATCACTTGTCACTGAGGATGCTTCTGAAGATTTGATTGAACGTCCGGCTGTCGTGACGATCATGGGTCACGTTGACCATGGTAAAACGACATTGCTTGATTCTATACGCCATACAAAAGTCACTGAAGGCGAAGCGGGCGGAATCACTCAGCATATCGGTGCTTATCAAGTTAAAGTTAACGATAAGAAAATCACATTCCTTGATACACCAGGTCATGCTGCGTTTACAACAATGCGTGCCCGCGGTGCACAAGTTACCGATATCACCATTCTTGTCGTCGCTGCGGATGATGGCGTCATGCCTCAAACGATTGAAGCGATCAACCATGCTAAAGCGGCAGAAGTTCCAATTATCGTCGCTGTCAATAAGATGGATAAAGAAGCTGCCAATCCGGATCGTGTCATGCAAGAATTGACAGAACATGGTTTAGTTTCTGAAGCGTGGGGCGGAGACACAATTTTCGTACCAATTTCAGCTAAGAACGGTGAGGGTATCGATAGCTTGCTTGAAATGATTCTTCTTGTCAGTGAAGTGGAGGAGTATAAAGCGAATCCAACTCGTAAAGCAAATGGAACGGTTATCGAAGCACGTTTGGATAAAGGGCGCGGATCGGTTGCCACATTGCTTGTTCAAAACGGAACGTTGAAAATCGGGGATCCGATTGTTATCGGTAATACATTCGGACGTGTTCGTGCGATGGTCAACGATCTTGGACGCCGTGTTAAGGATGCAGGTCCTTCAACACCGGTTGAAATCACTGGATTGAACGAAGTGCCGCAAGCCGGCGATCGTTTCATCGTCTTTGAAGATGAGAAAACGGCACGTCAAGTTGGGGAAGTGCGTGCACAGAGACAACTTGCTTCACAACGCAACGAGAAATCCCGTGTAACCCTAGATACTTTGTTCGAACAAATGAAAGAAGGGGAAATTAAAGAATTGAACATCATTCTAAAAGCTGATGTTCAAGGTTCTGCGGAAGCAGTAGCCGCTTCCCTGAATAAAATAGAAGTGGAAGGCGCTAAAGTGAAAATCATTCACATAGGCGTTGGTGCCATTACAGAGTCTGACATCATCCTTGCTACAGCTTCGAATGCAATCGTCATCGGTTTTAACGTCCGTCCTGACGTGAATGCGAAGCGTGCAGCTGAATCAGAAAATGTTGATGTCCGCCTACACCGCATCATCTATAAAGCGATCGAAGAGATCGAGTCTGCTATGAAAGGGATGCTTGACCCTGAATTCGAAGAAAAAATTATCGGTCAGGCTGAGGTTCGTACGACTTTCAAAGTATCCAAGGTAGGAACTATTGCCGGTTCTTACGTAACAGAAGGTAAAATTACACGTGATAGCGGAATTCGCTTAATTCGTGAAGGTGTCGTCATTTACGAAGGTGAAATTGATGCATTGAAACGTTTTAAAGATGATGTTAAAGAAGTGGCAACGAACTATGAGTGCGGTATTACGATTAAAAATTACAACGACCTTAAAGAAGGCGATGTAATTGAAGCGTATGTAATGGAAGAGATCGAACGTAAATGATCGTTGGCTCCGTCCAATGTGAATGCATCATCCATGACACCCATTCTTTAAAAGAAAAAAGGGCCGTGCTTCAGCGTGTCATGACACGGCTTAAGCAGAAGTTCAATATTTCTGTAGCAGAGACCGATTTTCAGGATTTATGGCAGCGGACAAAGATTTCAATCGTAACCGTAACATCCTCAAGGAAGGCTACTGAACGGGAACTTCAAAATGCCCTTAAATTTCTAGATTCTTTTCCGGAACTAGAGCGAACAATAACAGATATAGACTGGCTTTAGGCTATCGAGGTGATATTATGAGCCTTCGTTCAAATCGTGTTGGCGAACAAATGAAAAAAGAGCTGAGTGAAATTATCGGCCGAAAAATTAAAGATCCAAGAATCGGATTTGTTACCGTGACGGATGTCGCGGTTACAGGCGATTTACAACAGGCAACAGTTTATATTTCCGTTTTGGGTGACCAGGAACAAAGGGAGAAAACCCTGCAAGGTCTAGCTAAGGCAAAAGGATTCATGCGTTCAGAAATTGGGCAGCGAATCCGCCTGCGCAAAACCCCTGAGCTGTTTTTTGAATTTGATGAATCGGTCGATTATGGTAATCGTATCGAGTCGTTGATTTCCCAAATCAATTCAGAGGATAAACCGGCTGAAAAAGACGAGGAATAAGCAAGCAGTAAAAGGAGGCCGACTCAATAAGTGCTTTGCACTTCTTGAAGTCGGTCTCTTTTTTTTGAAACCGAATTGAAAAAAGGAAAAACACCTTTAGCGGGGGTCATAATCGTTTAAGGTGTTATATAAAAGATGAGGTGAAAGCGTGAACGGTATTCTTCCATTATGGAAACCCAAGGGATTGACATCCCATGATTGTGTTTTTAAATTAAGAAAGATTTTAAAGACAAAAAAGGTTGGTCACACAGGTACTTTAGATCCTGATGTAACAGGGGTTTTACCTATTTGTATTGGCAGGGCAACAAAGATAGCCGAATATCTGACAGAAGCCGGTAAAGCTTATGAAGGAGAAGTGACCCTTGGTTTTTCAACGACAACTGAAGACGCAAGCGGAGAAAAAGTCGTAGAGAAAAAGATTGATCAAGTGATTCAGCGTAAACGGATTCTGGAAGTGCTTGAATCATTGACTGGAAAAATTGAACAGACGCCGCCGATGTTTTCAGCGGTAAAGGTGAACGGGAAGAAATTATATGAATATGCCCGTGCAGGGATAGATGTGGAGAGGCCGACAAGGGAGGTCACCATCTATGATATTACCCTTCTCGATGATCGTTCCGAATTTAAAGGGGAAACCATATCTTTTCGTTTTCGCGTAAATTGCAGCAAAGGAACGTATATTCGGACACTTGCAGTCATGATGGGTGAAGAACTGGGTTTTCCTGCTCATATGTCAGACTTGACGCGTATTGAATCAGCAGGTTTTAAGCAGGAGGACTGTTTCACATTTTCTGAAGTGGAAGAGTTCATGGAAAATGGTCAAACGGATGAATTTCTGTTGCCTTTGGAGCGGGGATTATTTCATTTGCCCAAATTTCAGATTAGTGATAAAGTAGCAAAGAAAGTACTTAACGGCGCGGTATTGGAACAACCAAAGGATGTTGCTGTTGAAAAAGGAATGCCATTTGTGATGGTCGATCCAGCAAATAAGGCCATTGCCATTTATCAAATACATCCGACAAAAGAGGGATTAATTAAACCTGTAAAAGTATTGGCACAAGAAATATAGACCGTTTTACCGCCGGAAAGAGGAGATTGAAAGGTGAAAGTGATCGCAATAGAGCATCCTCATCAATTTAATACGGATGATTTTCCCGAGCTTGTAATGGCGCTTGGATTTTTTGATGGTATACATAAAGGCCATCAAATTGTCATTCAAACCGCCAAGCAAAAAGCCGATGAAATGAATCTTAAGTCAGCAGTCATGACATTTGACCCGCATCCTTCTGCAGTACTGGGTAGGAAAACGGAAAATATCCGCTATATCACTCCACTTGAAGATAAGGTCGATATCATAGAGTCGATGGGGATCGATTATTTATTCATTGTCCATTTCAGCAAGGAATTTGCTTCAGTACTGCCGGAACGGTTCGTTGACGAATACATTGCCGGGCTGAATGTCCGTCATGTAGTTGCAGGCTTTGATTATTCATACGGTCGCTATGGTCAAGGGTCGATGGAAGATTTGCCGGTTTACGCACAGGGCAGATTTTCGCAGACAGTCGTTGCAAAACAGACACTTGAAGATGAAAAGGTTAGCTCGACGAGAATCAGGGAAACTCTCGGTAATGGCAACTTCTCCGACTTTTATCATTTGGCTGGACGACGCTATTTAACGAAAGGTCATGTCGTTCACGGTGAAAAGCGGGGCAGGAAGTTGGGTTTCCCCACCGCTAATATTGAAGTAAGTGACGATTATATCTTTCCTGCTGCAGGCGTGTATGCCGTCAGGATCAAAATAAGCGGTAAATGGTATAACGGGGTTTGCAATGTCGGATACAAACCTACGTTCCACGAGGAAAAACCTAAATATCCCACTGTAGAGGTCCATGCCTTGGAGTTCTCGGGAGATATTTATGGCAACCAGGTTTCGGTTGAATGGCATACAAGACTTCGTAGTGAGCAGAAATTTTCCGGACTTGAAGCATTGGTCGCACAGATCGAAACGGATAAGCAAAATGCAATAGCCTATTTTGCAAAGCTTGAAGCATAAAAGACAAGACTTGCAATTTTGATGAAAAACATGTATTCTATTGTATGTATGAAAATAACCATTGCTTGGCTAGTCGAGACTCCGACGCTGGCTCGGTAATTGGTGATTTTACAGAATTTTAGGAGGAATAATAACATGGCAATTACACAAGTACGCAAAAACGAACTTATCGCAGAATTCAGAACTCACGATACTGACACTGGATCTCCAGAAGTTCAAATCGCAGTATTAACAGAAGAAATCAACAACTTGAACGATCACTTACGCACACACAAAAAAGACCACCATTCACGTCGCGGTCTTCTAAAAATGGTAGGTAAACGTCGTAATCTTTTAACTTACCTACGTAACAAAGACGTTACTCGTTACCGTACACTAATTAACAAATTAGGTCTACGTAGATAATTTTTTCAGGAAGGCGGGAAATTTCCCGCTTTTTTGGTGTTAATCAAATGATTTGGACGTGTTCTACTTAAGGCTGGGCCTTCGTCCTTGGGACTCGGCAGGAGCCGGGTCCTTTTCCATTTATAAATGATCAGGATATACATAATCAAATGAATGAAATTTTTATTCATTTTACTGTTAATGCTTGTTTTTTTCGTGCATAATAGGAATAGTTTGGTTTTAACTCGAGTTTAGTTACTTTCACATATAAATGATTTAATCCAATACAGGTTTAGGTAAACTAAGCCTCTAAGTGAAGATTCAGAGAGGGGTTTAATAAATGGGACAGGAAAAACATACGTATTCATTTGACTGGGCCGGCCGTAATGTAACGGTAGAGATAGGGCAATTAGCCAAACAAGCGAACGGGGCAGTTTTAGTCCGTTATGGAGAAACTGCTGTATTAAGTACTGCGACAGCTTCGAAGGAACCTAGAAATGTTGACTTCTTCCCTTTGACAGTCAACTACGAAGAAAGACTTTATGCAGTCGGTAAAATTCCGGGAGGCTTCATCAAACGTGAAGGACGACCGAGTGAAAGGGCAATTCTTGCAAGCCGTTTAATCGATCGTCCAATCCGTCCGCTTTTCGCCGATGGCTTCAGGAACGATGTTCAGATCATCAGCATGGTCATGAGTGTCGATCAAGATTGCTCTACGGAAATGGCAGCCATGCTAGGTTCTTCCCTTGCACTTTCAGTTTCCGATATTCCGTTCGAAGGTCCGATTGCTGGAGTTGTAGTGGGGAGAATCAATAATGAATTCATTATTAACCCTACTGTTGACCAACTAGCTAAAAGTGACATCAATCTGACGGTTGCCGGCACTAAAGATGCCATCAACATGGTTGAAGCCGGAGCGAATGAAGTACCAGAGGAAACGATGCTTGAAGCAATCATGTTCGGACATGATGAAATCAAGAAGATCATTGCATTCCAAGAGAAAATCGTTGCTGAAATCGGCAAGGAAAAAATGCAGGTCACTTTATACCAAGTGGATGCTGAACTGGAAGCAGAAGTGAAAGGCCTATGTGAAGCAGACTTGAACAAAGCTGTACAAGTTCAGGAAAAACATGCTCGTGAAGACGCGATCAAAGCAGTAAAAGATCGTGTATTGGTTCATTATGAAGAAGAAACTGATGAAGAAAAATTAAAGCAAATTAAAGAAATCCTTAATAAATTGGTTAAATCCGAAGTCCGCCGTTTGATCACGGAAGAAAAAGTGCGCCCGGATGGCCGTAATCCTGACGAAATCAGACCATTATCATCTGAAGTCACCATTCTGCCCCGTACACATGGTTCCGGATTGTTCACACGCGGACAAACCCAAGCACTATCCATCTGTACATTAGGTGCACTTGGTGATGTGCAGATTCTGGACGGACTTGGGACCGAAGAGTCAAAACGTTTTATGCATCACTATAATTTCCCGCATTTCAGTGTAGGTGAAACTGGTCCTATCCGTGGGGCAGGACGCCGTGAAATCGGTCACGGTGCACTTGGTGAAAGAGCATTGGAGCCTGTCATTCCAAACGATAAAGACTTCCCATATACAATCAGACTTGTATCTGAAGTCCTTGAATCGAACGGATCAACATCACAAGCAAGTATCTGTGCAAGCACTTTGGCAATGATGGATGCCGGAGTTCCATTGAAAGCTCCAGTTGCCGGTATTGCCATGGGCCTAGTCAAATCAGGTGAGCATTATACAATCTTAACGGATATTCAAGGTATGGAAGATCATCTGGGAGACATGGACTTTAAAGTCGCAGGGACTTCAAAAGGTGTTACTGCCCTACAAATGGATATTAAGATTGAAGGACTTTCAAGAGAGATTCTTGAAGAAGCTTTACTTCAAGCCAAACATGGCCGGATGCACATTTTGGAATCAATGATGTCAACGATCAATCAACCGCGTGAGCAGTTATCCAAATATGCACCAAAAATCGTTACAATGTCCATAAATCCGGATAAGATCCGTGATGTCATTGGACCGAGCGGAAAACATATCAACAAAATCATTGAAGAAACTGGCGTGAAAATCGACATCGAACAAGATGGAACGGTATTCATATCTTCTACTGATGAACCAATGATTCAAAAAGCGAAGAAAATCATTGAAGATATCGTACGTGAAGTCGTAGTGGGCGAACTATACTTAGGTAAAGTTAAACGTATCGAAAAGTTCGGTGCCTTCGTTGAAATCTTCAATGGTAAAGACGGTTTGGTACATATTTCTGAACTGGCTGAAGAAAGAGTCGGAAAAGTGGAAGATGTCGTTTCACTTGGCGATGAATTATTGGTCAAGGTCACTGAGATTGATAAGCAAGGAAGGGTTAACCTTTCCCGAAAAGCAGTCTTGAAAGAGCAAAAAGAGGCAGCCAACCCTTCTCAATCGTAATGAAAAATAGAAATCCGGCATGCGATTCCTTGTGAATCTGCATGCTTTTTTTGTTTAAAGGTATTGGAATATCCATAGGGGAAAGGGCGTCAAAAGGATGTCATGTTCTACCTTGTCCGTTTTCTTCATACATTTTGGTATGAAGGGGGCGTAAAAAATGAATAATAAATGGAAGCAGATAGTTGCGATAAGTGCCATTGCAGGTATATCATGGTTATTAGTGCAAAATCCATATACACAAATTTATTTGACCCAATTAACCGATGATTCAGTTGCTTCTATGAAGCAAGAAGACGAGCTTCTTTTACAAATAAAAGAATCAACAAAAAAATATGAGATTGCACCACAGGATGCACGAATAGATTCTGTTTGGAAAACCGTTCCTGCATATAACGGCCTGAAGGTAAATATTGATGATTCGTATAAAGCCATGAAGAAGGAGGGCGTGTTCGATAAGAATAAGCTGGTATTTCAGCAGGTCCCTGCAAAGATACATATGGAGGATCTGGAGCCGGCTCCCATTTACCGGGCCCATCCTGAAAAGCCAGTGGTATCATTTTTAATCAATGTGGCCTGGGGGAATGAATACCTACAAGATATGTTGGCCGTGTTAAAAAAGAATAATGTCAAGGCCACATTTTTCCTTGAAGGTAATTGGACCAAGAAAAATCCAGAATTGGCCAAGATGATTAAGGGTGGCGGGCACGAAATTGGAAATCATTCTTATTCACATCCAGATATGAAAAACATATCCGCACAAGCTACACGTGAGGAAATTCGAAAAACGAATGAAGTCATTGAAGCTGTGACAGGTTTGAAAATGAAATGGTTCGCACCACCAAGTGGAAGCTACCGGGATGAAACGGTGAAAATCGCGGATTCTTTCGGTATGGAGACCGCCATGTGGAGTGTGGATACGATCGACTGGCAAAAGCCAAGCCCTGAAGTCCTTCAACAAAGAGTGCTTTCTAAGGTACACCCTGGAGCATTTATATTGATGCATCCGACTGAATCTACTGCAAAATCATTGGAAACGTTAATAATTGAAATAAAAAAGAAAGATTTAGATGTTGTTACCGTTTCGGAAGCTGTAGATGAAGAGCGATCGAATCCATAATGTATTGGTAACGATGGCAGCATAGAATGATTGGGAGGAATGTTAGTTGATTAAGAAATACACGTGTCAAAATGGAGTTAGAATTGTATTGGAAAATATTCCAACTGTACGTTCAGCGGCAATTGGAGTATGGATCAAAACAGGTTCAAGGAATGAAACGCCAGAATTGAATGGGGTTTCACATTTTCTGGAGCATATGTTCTTTAAAGGGACAACTAAGAGAAATGCGCGTGAAATTGCCGAATCGTTCGATAGTATCGGTGGACAGGTGAATGCATTCACTTCAAAAGAATATACATGCTATTATGCTAAAGTAATGGATAACCATGCAAGCTATGCGCTTGAAATCCTGGCTGATATGTTCTTCAACTCAACATTTGATGGGGAAGAATTGAAAAAAGAAAAAAATGTCGTCTATGAAGAAATCAAAATGTACGAAGACACACCTGATGACATTGTCCATGACCTCTTAAGCAAGGCGGTATATGAAAATCACCCCCTTGGTTATCCAATACTAGGGACGGAAAATACGCTTGAAACCTTCAATAGTGATACATTAAAAAAATACGTCCATGACATGTATACACCCGATAAGGTAGTCGTGTCCATTGCTGGGAATGTGGATGAAAAATTGATCAATGAAGTCGAAAGCTACTTTGGCTCGTATCAAGGAGGGGAAGAACGTCTTGAATTGGTCAAACCTTCCTTCCACGAAAATAGGATCACTCGTAAAAAAGATACGGAACAAGCCCACTTATGCCTTGGTTACAACGGATTGGAAATCGGCAATGATAAAACATACAGCCTGATTACCTTGAATAATATCCTTGGGGGAAGCATGAGCAGCCGTCTATTCCAGGACGTCAGGGAGCAACGCGGCCTTGCCTATTCCGTTTACTCTTATCATTCCAGCTATCAAGATAGCGGTATGGTGACAGTATATGGGGGGACAGGCACAAATCAGCTTGACAGCCTGTATGAAACCATTCAGGAAACATTGGATACTTTAAAAAGGGATGGCATTACGGAAAAGGAATTAAGGAATAGCAAAGAGCAACTTAAAGGAAGCTTGATGCTCAGCCTTGAAAGCACGAATAGCCGCATGAGCCGGAACGGGAAAAATGAGCTTATGTTGGGTGAGCACCGTTCCCTTGATGATATCATCATCAAGATTGACGAAGTGACTGAGGATACCGTCAATGAATTGGCAAATCAGATCTTTACGGAACATTCCTTGTCATTAGTGAGCCCGCTGGAAAATTGGGACAAATAACAACGAACAAGTCTGAACCTTCCTTCATTGGGAGGTCAGGCTTTTTTTCTTTGAGTGCGGGAGGGTCCAGAGTTATGGACAATATTTGGTTAAATGCCTTCTAAGTTTACCTTTTTCGGATATAGATTGAATAGAAGACGAAAAAGGGGGAACCAAAATTGAGGTTAAGCGAACTGAGCGGTAAGGAAATAGTCGATGTGAATAGGGCGGAAAGATTAGGGATCCTTGGTCAGACGGATTTGGAAATAGATGAAACTGGACAAATTACCTCGTTGATCATTCCATCTGTCAAATGGTTCGGCCTTTTAAGGAATGGCAGTGAAATAAGAGTACCATGGGAACATATAAAAAAAATCGGTGCGGATATGGTCATCATTGATTTTCAGGAAGGACTTTCACTTAAAGACGGAGAGCATATGGACGGATAATGACGCTCGCTTCATACTCCTTGGAACTTTTCGAAATACACTCTCGAAAACGCCTTAGCTGGCAATAGCTATGGCGTTTTTTCTTTTCTTATCACCGTTTTTTAAGTAAAAACATAAGATGGCAGGGTAACTAGAGAATGTAGCAAAAACCGAATTGCTTCCTGAATGAATTGTATCATGGGGCAAGGAATGTTTAGGATCTTTTATATAAAGAAGGTGACGGTTTTAATGCTTACAGGCATGCAAATCGCTGTAATTGGTGGAGATGCGCGTCAGCTTGAAGTTGTCCGTAAACTGACGGAGCTTGATGCAAAGCTATTATTGGTAGGTTTTGAACAGCTCGACCATGCTTTTACCGGAGCGGTTAAGGAAAAAATGGATGATATAAACTTCAAGGAATTGGATTCAGTTATTTTACCTGTCCGGGGTACGGATTCAGATGGGAAAGTAGAAACGATCTTTTCCAGTGAAGAGGTTGTTTTGACTGAAGAAATGATAAAAAATACCCCGGAACATTGCACTTTTTATGCAGGAATCAGTAACGATTACCTCGATGAGATATTCAAGAAGGTGGATCGCAAACTTGTTCTATTGTTCGAACGTGATGATGTCGCTATTTATAATTCGATTCCCACTGTTGAGGGTGCGATCATGATGGCCATTCAACATACGGATTTTACTATCCATGGGTCGAATGTAGCCGTACTAGGACTGGGAAGGGTCGGTATGAGTGTAGCCCGGTCATTCCAGGCACTTGGAGCAAAAGTAAAGGTGGGGGCAAGAAAAAGCGAAGATATAGCGAGGATCAGTGAAATGGCATTAGCCCCTTTTCATTTAAATGATCTTGCTGCAGAAATGAAAAATGTTGATATATGTATCAATACGATCCCTTTTCCTATAATTACCGCAAAAGTCATCGCTAATATGCCCGTTCATACATTAATCATCGACCTTGCTTCAAAACCGGGGGGGACGGATTTTCGTTACGCTGAAAAAAGGGGAATTAAGGCGCTGTTGGCACCGAGCCTACCGGGGATAGTCGCCCCGAAAACAGCTGGTCAGATATTAGCGAATGCACTGGGACTATTGATTCAAGGCGAGTTCTTGAAAAGGAAGGGGAAAATGATATGAGTCTCAAAGGTAAACGGATTGGTTTCGGATTAACAGGATCACATTGCACATATGATGAAGTGTTTCCGGAAATAGAAAAACTTGTAAATGAAGGGGCGGAAGTCATCCCAATCGTAACATCGACTGTTCAAAACACGGAAACCCGTTTTGGAAAGGGCGAAGACTGGGTCGAAAGAATAGAAAAATTGACGGGGAATCACGTCGTTGATACAATCGTCAAAGCGGAGCCTTTAGGACCTAAATTGCCACTCGATTGTATGGTGATCGCTCCTTTAACGGGTAACTCAATGAGTAAAATGGCAAATGCTCTTACCGATTCGCCTGTACTTATGGCTGCAAAAGCGACGATGAGGAATCATCGTCCAGTCGTGGTCGCGATATCAACAAATGATGCACTTGGGTTAAATGGTGTCAATCTAATGAGGCTGATGGCAGCAAAAGATATTTATTTTGTTCCATATGGCCAGGATAATCCCACAGGCAAACCAAGTTCCATGGTTGCAAGGATGAGCATGATAAGGGATACGATCATATCGGCACTGGAGAGGGAACAGATTCAACCTGTCATCGTCGAAAGGTTCAAGGATGATTTAGCCTGAATAAGTTTTTGCCACGGATCTAGCTTTCAACGACTGACATATATGCATAAATTTGTAGGTTGAAGTTATAAAAAACCACTCCGCTACCAGAATATTTTGTTAAAGTCCGACCCTTTGGAATGTTAATGTGATAAAATAAATGATATTCTGAACAAGAAGTAATAATTCCAACAAATAACTAATTTAAGAGATAGAAAAGGAGTATGTATAAATGACTGAGACACAGGGATTGCGTATTGCAGTTGTGGGAGCAACTGGAGCAGTAGGACAACAAATGATTTCAACACTCGAACAAAGGGACTTACCGATTAAGAAAATCATCTTTTTATCATCGGCTCGTTCCGCAGGCATCAAACTTACGTTTAAGGGCGAAGAAATCGAAGTGCAGGAAGCAAAACCTGAAAGCTTTGAAGGCATCGATATCGCTTTATTCAGTGCTGGAGGAAGCGTGTCTAAGGAATTGGCTCCAGAAGCAGTGAAACGCGGTGCGATAGTGGTGGATAATACGAGCGCTTTCCGCATGGATGAAAATGTGCCGCTAGTCGTTCCTGAAGTAAATGAAGAAGACTTGAAGCAGCATAATGGGATCATTGCAAACCCGAATTGTTCAACTATCCAAATGGTTGTGGCATTAGAGCCTATCCGCCAGACATATGGCTTATCAAAAATTGTCGTTTCTACCTACCAGGCTGTTTCTGGTGCAGGTGCAGCTGCGATAAATGAATTAAAGGAACAGGCTCGCGACTTGCTTGATGATAAAGAGATCGATCCGAAAATATTACCGGTAAAAGGGGACGAAAAGCATTATCAAATCGCATTTAACGTCATTCCCCAAATCGATAAATTCCAAGATAATGGGTACACATTCGAAGAGATGAAAATGATTAATGAAACAAAGAAAATCATGCATATGCAAGACCTACCAGTGGCTGCAACTTGCGTGAGGCTTCCTGTTGTAACAGGTCATTCGGAATCTGTATACATTGAAGTTGAAAAAGAAGGCATAGCGGCTTCTCAAATCAAGGATTTAATGAGAACGGCACCTGGAATAGTGTTGGAAGACGAACCGGAACAACAAGTTTACCCAACACCTGCTTCATCCGTCGGCAAGAATGATGTATTCGTCGGTCGAATTCGCAAAGATTTGGATGAAGATAAAGGCTTCCATTTATGGGTGGTTTCCGATAATCTATTAAAAGGTGCAGCTTGGAATTCCGTTCAAATTGCTGAAAGCCTTTTGAAATTAGGTTTGGTTACCGTTAAGTAATAATTTATTCTTAATGAACTCGACAGAAAAATAAATTCCAATAGGATAGAGAGTTTTTGTCAGCTTCCCGGATCGGGGAGCTGGCTTATATTTGGGGTGCATATTATGAAAATTATCGTCCAGAAATACGGTGGGACATCCGTTCGTGATGAGGAAAGCCGTTCATTTGCCAAGGGGCATATCGAAAAAGCGATTAAAGAAGGATATAAAGTGGTGGTTGTGGTTTCAGCAATGGGAAGAAAAGGGGATCCTTATGCAACGGATACCTTACTTTCCCTTGTAAATGGAGCCAAAGCCAGCCTTTCAAAGCGAGAACAGGATTTACTTATGTCTGTCGGAGAAACGATATCTTCTGTAGTATTTACTAACATGCTCTTGGAACATGGTATTGATGCGGTTGCTTATACTGGAGCTCAAGCAGGATTCATGACGAATACCGACTATTCCAGTGCGAAAATAATCGAAATGAAATGCGATCGCCTCATGAAAGAACTTGAGGTGAAGGATGTTGTCGTTGTAGCAGGTTTCCAGGGAGCTGCTAAAAATGGTGACATCACGACCATCGGCCGTGGTGGAAGTGATACTTCAGCAGCTGCATTAGGTGCCGCATTGCAAGCTGAACGGGTCGATATTTTTACGGATGTGGAAGGAATCATGACAGCAGATCCGCGGATTGCCGATCAAGCTCGTCCATTATCAATCGTTTCATATACGGAAGTTTGCAACATGGCATATCAAGGGGCGAAGGTCATTCATCCTAGAGCTGTTGAAATTGCGATGCAGGCGAAAGTCCCGATTCGGATAAGGTCAACATACAGCGAAGGTTTGGGAACCCTTGTTACAGGCGTGAACAAGGGAAGCCAGGGCAGTGACATACGTGAAAGGCTTGTGACCGGGATTGCCCATGTACCAAAGATCACTCAAATCAAGGTCCGTGCGAAAAAAGATCAATATAATCTACAGGCTGAAGTTTTCAAAGCGATGGCAAATGCCTCCATTTCAGTTGACTTTATAAATATATATCCAAGTGGTGTAGTTTATACCGTATCGGAAGAGATGACAGAACTTGCCCTCTCGATTTTGGCCGAGCTTGGTCATGAACCGGTCATTGAAAGGAATTGTGCCAAGGTATCGGTAGTCGGTGCAGGCATCAATGGAGTACCTGGTGTGGCAGCGAAGATTGTCACAGCGCTTTCCGAAAAGGAAATTGCCATTCTCCAGTCAGCGGATAGCCATACGACAATTTGGGTACTCGTAAAAGAAGAAGATTTAATAGAAGCCGTTAATTCCCTGCACTATGCATTTCAATTGCATGAAGGGGAAGTCCAATAATCAGGTTTTTTATTAAGTAATGTTTTAAAAATTAAAGAGGTGTTAGATGATGATATTTGGTAGAGTATCAACCGCGATGGTCACCCCTTTCGATAGCAAGGGAAATATTGATTTTCAAAAGACGACTTCATTGGTTAATTACTTATTAACGAATGGAACCGATTCGCTTGTGCTGTCGGGAACGACAGGGGAATCTCCAACTTTATCTTCGGAGGAGAAAATCGCGTTATTGCGTCATGTTTCTAAGGTTGTTGAAAAACGTGTGCCCATCATCATGGGTACAGGAAGCAACAATACGTATGCTTCCATCGAGTTGACAAAAAAGGCGGAACAAAATGGCGCCGATGCGATAATGCTGGTTGCCCCATATTATAGTAAAACGAATCAAGAAGGGCTGTACCAGCATTTTAAGGCTATTGCAGCTAGTACGACGCTCCCTGTTATGGTATATAATATCCCTGGGAGGGCTTCAGTTAACATTGAACCGGAAACGATCATCCGCCTTTCGAAAATTCCTAATATCGTAGCCGTTAAGGAAGCGAGCGGGGATTTAAACGCTATGACCCAAATCATAGCCGGCACGGATGAAGATTTTGCATTATATAGCGGGGACGATGCTTTAACACTACCGGTATTGGCGATTGGTGGTGTGGGTGTAGTATCGGTTGCTTCACATATTGCTGGTAAGGAGCTGCAGAAAATAGTGGAGGCCTTCATCAGTGGGAACTTGAAAGAGGCAGCCCGGCTGCATCAGGAACTGTTACCGCTTATAAAAGGTTTGTTTGCAGCGCCAAGCCCTGCACCTGTCAAAACAGCGCTTCAGTTATATGGAATTGACGTTGGATCGGTGAGACTTCCAATCGTGCCATTGACGGAGCAGGAACGCCTGGCATTAACCAAGGTATTAAAAAAATAAAAAGACACGGAACAAGCTGATCGTTGAAGATTGGCTTGTTTTTACATAATGATGTATATGAACGGGATATACTTTCCGATTTCGGGATGATAGTATTGGAATTTTTTATGATCAATCGAAACTGGTAAAAGTACAAAAGATCTCTTACATAATAGGTTGTTTTTTTTTGAATTATATGAAAAAGTCCCTCTGAAAATGGTAAGTGTTTTCATGTTTTTTGAACATCGGTTATAATGAAATCATTGGGAAATTATGAACGGGATTTTTTAAGGAGGATATTCGATTGGGTAAAGATAAAAATAATGGAATAAAAGTGATTTCTCTTGGAGGACAAGGGGAGCTTGGTAAAAATATGTACGTCGTTGAGGTGAACGAGGACATCTATCTTCTTGATGCAGGATTAATGCTGCCGGAAGACGAAATGCTCGGAATCGATGCGGTTATCCCAGATATTTCTTATTTGATGGATAATAAGGAACGGGTGCAGGGGATATTCATTACCCATGGCCATGAAGACCATATGGGAGCGCTTGCTTATGTCTTGAAATATTTACCGGCTCCTGTTTATGGAACTAAGCTTACACTTGCTTTAATCAAAACGAAATTAAAGGAAGATGGCTTTAACGGCAGGGCAACTTTCACTGAAATCGATTCGGATTCCCTTTTAAGTTTCCCTCAAGCAGCCGTGTCCTTTTTCCGGACTAACCATAGTATTCCCGATTCCGTCGGAGTCGTGATCCACACTCGTGAAGGTGCAATCGTTTATACAGGGGATTTCAAATTCGACCAGGCAGCAACGGATCTATATAAACCGGAAATCGGTAAGATGGCCAGTATCGGTGAAGAAGGTGTCCTATGCCTGCTTTCGGATAGTACCGGTGCCGAGAGGCCAGGTTATACGACTTCAGAAGCAGTTGTGGCCAAAGATATTACAGAGGCTTTCCATGCTGCCTCCGGAAGGATCATCGTTGCGTGCTTCGCTTCGAACATCAACCGGATTCAACATGTTTTCAATGCAGCGGTAGCAAGTCGCAGAAAAGTGGCAGTTGTAGGAAAAAGCCTGCAACGAGTTTATGAAACAGCCTTGAATCTTGGCTACTTAAAGGTCGAAGAAGAGCTGATAATCCCGATTAATGAAATTGGCCAGTATGAAGACCGTGAAATCGTCGTGTTATCGACAGGTCATCAGGGCGAACCCATTGCAGCACTTCAAAAAATGGCAAAGCAGACCCACAAGCAGGTAACGATCAAAAAGGGAGACACCGTTTTGATCAGTGCATCACCCCTGCAGGGCGGTGAACTTATTTTATCCAAAACGGTCGATTTGCTATACAGGGTAGGGGCTGAAGTGGTATCTGCCAATAAATATAAAGTGCACGTAACAGGACATGGCAGCCAGGAAGAGCTTAAAATGATGATCAATTTGATGAATCCCAAATTTTTAATCCCTGTACATGGGGAATACCGCCATTTATATGCCCATCAAAAAGTTGGGGTTGCTGCGGGAATTAAGCGTGAAAACATCATAATTGCCGAAAAAGGGGATGTCATCGAACTTAAGGGCAATAAAATGGGGCTTTCCGGCAAAGTCTCTGCAGGAAATATCTTGATAGATGGCAGCGGTGTTGGAGATGTGGGTAATATCGTTCTTCGTGATCGGCGCTTGTTATCCCAAGATGGCATTTTGATTGTAGTTGTCACGTTGAACCGTCAGGATAAAAGCATTGCAGCAGGCCCAGAAATCATTTCAAGGGGCTTCGTATATGTTCGCGAATCAGAAAAAATGATTGCGGAAGCAACTGAAATAGTAAGTGAAATCGTAAAGAAAAATGGGTCGCGCCAGCCTTTTGATTGGTCTACGCTGAAGCAGGAAATGCGTGATGCCTTAAACCAATTCTTCTATGAAAAAACGAAACGCCGCCCAATGATTTTACCGATCATAATGGAATATTAAGTAAGGAACCCCTGATTTGAACAGTCAGGGGTTCTTTTTTCTGACTCTTATATCTTGAAGAATGAAGTCCGAGGCTCGAGACATAATAAAGCTATAGGCTAAAAGAGAAAGGGGTTGGCATAGTGGATAATGCACCATTACCAAACGAAAATGAAGGCAAGCAGGAAGGTAAGAATTCAACTTTAATCGAAAAGATACAGCAGCTGGGGGCTACTAATGTTCCGCAACTATCTCAAGACTCAAAAATCCATTGTTTGACGATCATTGGACAAATTGAAGGACATATGCAGCTGCCGCCTCAAAATAAAACGACCAAATATGAACATGTTATTCCGCAAATTGTGGCAATTGAACAAAATCCCAATATAGAGGGGCTGCTTGTCATATTAAATACAGTCGGAGGAGATGTCGAAGCGGGACTGGCAATCGCAGAAATGCTGGCTTCCCTATCAAAGCCATCCGTCTCGATTGTACTTGGGGGAGGGCACTCGATCGGTGTGCCGATTGCGGTTTCGTGTGACCATAGCTATATAGCAGAAACAGCAACGATGACGATTCATCCAATTCGTTTGACAGGGCTAGTCATTGGCGTGCCTCAAACCTTTGAATACTTGGATAAAATGCAGGAAAGAGTCATTAAATTTGTTACGCGCCACTCCAACGTTACGGAAGAAAGTTTTAAGGATTTAATGTTTGCCAAAGGAAACTTGACACGTGATATCGGTACGAATGTTATCGGGGCCGAGGCAGTTGAAATCGGTATGATCGATGATGTAGGAGGAGTGGGCCAGGCCATGAGAAAACTAAATAGCTTCATGGAAGAAAGAAGGCCAAAAATTGCCGGGGAAGAGGAGGGGCTTCTGCAATGACGCTTTATACGATCGTTCCTGAAGAAATAATTTTCCCTCATCACCATGAGAAGACGGCAAATTTAATAGAAATGATCTACAATGGTGTACATGTGATGGTTGAACATGACGGTGGCCGTACGTTTCGCATTGATCGAATCGTCAGCACCGATCCTGAAGATTATATGAATGTACACATTCAGCCGGGAGCTGTCATAAATGTGTTCGAACATATGAACCATTAGTAAATACGACTAACTGAGGTAAATTATGATATACTGGAATGAAAATCAGCAGCCGCTTGGCTGCTTTATTCATTATATGGGAAAAATGTCCGCCTAAAGAATGAATGGTATATATATCAAGGACAGGGTCATATTTATTTGGTATAATCAGTAGCGAACGTTTGTTTCGTGAAGGGAAATCAAGTAGTGATGTTGAATAGGAAAGTTAGAATAGTTTCATGAAGAATCAGGTGATATTATGGCAAAGAAGAAACGCAGAAAAAAGAATAGTACAGAGAAGTTAAAACTAACGCTTAAATATGAATTGATTGGCCTCACCATAATAGGTTTGGCCATCATTGCCATTGCCAAGCTTGGAGCAGTGGGAAACGGGACGGTCTTTTTAATCCGCTTCTTCATGGGGGAATGGTATATCCTCTTTTTGTTGGGAGCAATTGCAGCTGGGTTCTATTTGATGATAAAGAGAGAGGTCCCGTACCTGTTGAAACGGCAATTGGTCGGGATGTACTTCCTTGTTGCGAGCATGCTCCTGCTAAGTCATGTTACCCTGTTTAACATGCTTGCAGATGGGGGACCATTTACGAAGCCCAGCGTCATTTCGAATACATGGGAACTATTCTGGATGGAAGTGACCGGCAAGGCCAGCTCGAAGGACCTTGGGGGCGGTATGATTGGAGCGATATTATTTGCAGCTTCATACTTTTTATTCGACGAAGCTGGATCGAAAATCGTTTCATTCCTCTTTATCATTGTAGGTGCCGTCCTAATGACCGGGAAAACGTTAGGTGAAACCCTCGGGAAGTTTTTCAGGGGTCTTGGAGGCTTTTTCAAAAAGCAATGGTCCGCATTCAGAGATGATGTGAAAACGTGGAATGAAGACAAAAAAGAAAAGAAAAAGAATCCCGTGAAAAAGAAGAAACGGCAAAACGAACCGGTGGAAGAAACGGATCAGCTCCCTCAAGAAGAGGAAACACAGGAAATGGCGACGGAACGGATCATTTCCAGCTTTGCTGATAAAGCCTATAGCGACGAAAACGAAATAATTCCCGCTATTCCGGAAACCGCACCTGAAAATGCAGTGGACCAGGATGATGCCGTTCCGCCTATGAATTTTACGGAAGTGGAGAATAAAGAATATCTTTTACCGCCTCTTTCTTTGTTATTGCAGCCTAAAAAAACCGACCAAAGCGGAGAGTACCAATTGATTCATGAAAATGCGGCAAAACTTGAGCGCACCTTTCATAGCTTTGGAGTGAAAGCGAGGGTCACTCAAGTTCATTTAGGCCCTGCCGTAACCAAATACGAAGTACATCCGGATGTAGGGGTGAAGGTAAGTAAAATTGTCAGCCTATCCGATGACTTGGCCCTTGCACTTGCCGCAAAGGATATTAGGATCGAAGCGCCGATTCCCGGAAAATCGGCAATCGGAATAGAAGTGCCTAACTCCGAAGTGGCGATGGTGTCATTAAGGGAAGTTTTAGAGGCCAAAGAAGTTGACAAGCCTGACGCAAAACTGCAAATAGGCTTAGGGCGGAATATTTCCGGTGAAGCGGTTAAGGCGGAGCTCAATAAAATGCCGCATTTACTAGTGGCTGGTGCTACGGGCAGCGGGAAATCCGTTTGTATCAATGGGATTATCACGAGTATTCTGATGCGGGCAAAACCGCATGAAGTGAAAATGATGATGATTGATCCAAAAATGGTCGAGTTGAATGTCTATAATGGAATTCCCCACTTACTCGCACCTGTAGTGACCAATCCAAAGAAAGCTGCACAGGCTCTGCAAAAAGTGGTCAGTGAA
The DNA here is from genome assembly GCF_042787955.1 of Peribacillus sp. YIM B13477. Lineage (NCBI taxonomy): Bacteria > Bacillati > Bacillota > Bacilli > Caryophanales > Bacillaceae > Peribacillus > Peribacillus sp. YIM B13477. Next base: position 49,909 of record NZ_JBHZPD010000002.1, on the reverse strand, counting down.
ATGGAAAGGCGCTATGAGCTATTTTCTCATTCCGGTACGCGAAATATTGAAGGCTACAATGATTACATTAACCGGTATAACATAGAAGAAGACGCCAAACAGCCGCTCTTGCCTTATATCGTAGTCATTGTCGATGAGCTGGCAGATTTGATGATGGTCGCTTCTAACGATGTAGAGGATGCCATCACAAGGCTTGCACAAATGGCACGTGCTGCTGGCATCCACTTGATAATTGCCACTCAGCGGCCATCCGTAGATGTAATTACAGGGGTCATTAAAGCGAACATCCCATCTAGGATTGCCTTTAGTGTCTCATCAATGACCGATTCGAGAACGATCCTCGACATGGGCGGGGCCGAAAAACTGTTAGGCCGGGGTGACATGCTCTTCCTGCCTTCAGGAGCTTCAAAACCGGTCCGCGTCCAAGGGGCCTTTTTATCCGACAATGAAGTCGAGGAAGTTGTCACATATGTCATTTCACAGCAAAAAGCACAATACAACGAAGAAATGATACCCGATGAAATTGCAGAAACCTCAAATGGTGAAGTTGAAGATGATTTATATGGGGATGCGGTATCCTTGATCGTAGAAATGCAGACTGCATCCGTTTCCATGCTGCAGCGCCGTTTCCGGATTGGCTATACCCGGGCAGCCAGATTGATTGATGAAATGGAAGCTAGGGGAATTGTCGGTCCATATGAAGGAAGTAAACCACGAAATGTATTGGTTACAAAAGATGAACAAGATGAAGCGCATTCATCATAGTAAAGAAAAAACCGGGCAGCTGCCCGGTTTTTTAATTATTCATCGCCTCGTCTAAATGTTTAAGGCAGAAGTCGGTAATCAACGCTTCTTCATCTTCTTCTAAATCGAATTCGAGTGCGCCTTCGTTCCCTTTTTCAAAAATATCATATTTAATCAATTTGCCTTTTTGTTCTTCCACTGCAAAAAGCACCCGGATATATAAACCATTTTCTGAAAAGAGCTCATCCTCTTCAGGCACTTCAATATCCAAGAACAACTCGTAACGTTCCCCGGACAAAATACCAAATGGATCATTCAATTTTTCGATTGTGTATTCTGTAATCTTTAACATCTTGTGTACATCCCTTCAAAGAAGATAAATCCTATTATACAGGAAAAAAGCATCTTGAACATAGCTGCATGCATCTTGCATTTTTTTTAAAATTTATCTGATTTAGGAGAATAATCGTACAAATTCCGTGGCCACATCTAGATTGAAAGACACAGGGAAGGGTAATTTCTCCTAAATTCTTTTAAAGTAAATAGTAAAACACTATTTATTTATATTAAAAAAAATGTTATATTATTTTCGATTAGTAGGAATGATTCAACATCAGAGGTCTGATGTCTTAAGAAATTAGCTGGGGGAAACTGTATGTCAATAAAATCAGATAGTCGACATTTATATTTGCAGGTCATTGATTACCTGAAGCAGGATATTGAAGCTGGAGTCTATCAGGAAAATGAAAAATTCCCTTCAGAATTCGATCTTGCGAAAAAATTGGGAGTTAGTAGGGCGACACTTCGAGAAGCGCTGCGAATTTTGGAAGAAGAAAACATTATCATTCGCCGCCATGGAGTTGGGACTTTCGTCAATCCGAAACCTCGGTTCACTTCAGGTATCGAGCAATTAAAAAGTGTCACGAACATGATTGAAGAGGCAGGGATGAAGCCGGGTACGATTTTCTTAAGCTCGACGGCCCAAGAACCTACAGAAGAGGATATACGCAGGTTTTCTTGTTCAACAGACGAACGCATCGTCAGCATCGAACGAGTAAGGACAGCGAATGGGGAGCCAGTCGTCTACTGTATTGACAAAATTCCTGAATCTATTCTTTCAGAAAATTTTGACCGTAATGATGAGTCTCTTTTTGATATTTTGGAAAGAGATGCGCATCGGAAAATTACGCATGCCGTAGCGGAGATTGAGCCCATTGGATATCATGAGAAAGTTTCTCCTATCCTTAAATGCTCGCCAGAAGCCGCGCTACTCGTTTTAAAGCAGATGCATCTGGATGATTGGGACCAGCCTATCCTGTATTCTGTTAACTACTTTAAAGCCAATATGTTCAGCTTTCATGTTCTTCGTAAACGTGTGTAGGCCTTGACTCTGCATACGGATGAATGCAAGCGATTGTTTCGATTCCAAAAAAAGTCGATCAAAACGTATGCAAAAAAAATTAACGAGAAGTGAAAACGCAAACATAAATGACTTTTCAGAACATTCCTGCTCAAAAAACTATGTAAATTAGGGGGATAAAAATTTGAAAAAGCGCAAATTAGGACTAGCTCTTTCACTTGTTCTTGCAGCCGGTACGCTACTGGGAGCATGTGGTAATTCAGAGAATGATGATAAAGAATCTTCAAATGGGAAAAACAAAGATAACTTCACTGTTGCGATGGTAACTGATACTGGCGGCGTGGATGACGAGTCGTTCAACCAATCCGCTTGGAAGGGCATTCAGGAATTCGGTAAGGATAATGGTCTGGAAAAAGGTAAAGATGGCTACAACTACCTGCAATCTAAATCTGATGCCGATTACGCTAAGAACCTGAATACGCTTGTACGTGAAGATTACCAACTAATCTATGGTATCGGTTTTCTTTTAGCGGAAGCTGTTGGTGAAGTGGCTGACCAACGTCCGGATTCACACTTTGCCATCGTGGATACAGTTGTAGACAAAAAGAATGTAGCCAGCATTAATTTTAAAGAGCAGCAAGGTTCTTTCCTAGTAGGTGTAATTGCCGGAATGCAAACGAAAACAAACAAAGTCGGTTTTATCGGCGGAGTTGAATCTGAGTTAATCAAGAAATTCGAAGTTGGCTTTAAGGCTGGGGTTTTATCTGTAAATCCGGATGCAAAAGTTGAAGTTAAATATGCCGGGGATTTCAATAAAGCTGACATCGGTAAATCAACTGCAGGCTCCATGTATTCTTCAGGTATCGATATCATTTATCATGCTGCTGGCGGAACTGGAAAAGGTGTATTCACTGAAGCAGTAGAGCAAAAGCAAAAAGATCCTAAGAGAGAAATCTATGTTATCGGTGTAGATAGCGACCAAGCTAAATTGGGGGCAGTTCCTGGAACAGACGACAACATTACTCTGACTTCCATGCTAAAACGTGTTGACGTGGCAGTTAAAGACCTTTCCGAGAAAGCGAAAGAAGGAAACTTCCCAGGCGGAAAAGTAATTGAGTACGGTATCGAAGAAAATGGTGTAGGCATTTCCGAAACAAAAGATAACGTAACAGAAGAATCTTTAAAAGCGGTCGAAGAATGGACAGAAAAAATTAAATCAGGTGAATTCGTCGTTCCGGGTACGGATGAAGAATTCGAAAAACTTGATTTATAAGCTGTAATGCCAGAAAGAATAGAGAGGCAGAATTGCCCTCTATTCTTTCTTTTCCCAATCACGCTTTGCAACTGAAAAAATATCGAATGAAAAACTATGAAAGAATCGTAGTTTTTCATTTGGTTTTTTTTAAAAAATCAATAAGCTAGTAAAAGCAATTAAATGATTTAAGAATATTTACACTCATTTTAGGAGTTGATAATACGTGGAATATGTAATTGAGATGCTTAATATCCGTAAGGAATTCCCCGGCATCGTCGCAAATGATAACGTTACACTTCAGGTTAAAAAAGGGGAGATTCACGCATTATTAGGTGAAAATGGCGCGGGTAAATCCACTTTGATGAATGTTTTATTCGGCTTATACCAGCCTGAGCAGGGAGAAATCCGTGTGAATGGCAAGCCAGTCAAGATTACCAGTCCCAACATTGCCAATGATTTAGGAATTGGGATGGTCCATCAGCATTTTATGCTCGTTGACCCTTTTACAGTAACGGAAAATATCATTTTAGGAAAAGAACCATCCAAAGCGGGTAAGATCGATTTAAAAGAAGCGAGCGAGGAAGTTAGGAAACTATCAGAACAATATCAGCTTCGTGTTGACCCCTATGCGAAAATTGCCGATATTTCAATAGGGATGCAGCAGCGTGTCGAGATTCTTAAGACGCTTTACCGTGGTGCGGAAATATTGATTTTTGATGAACCGACCGCTGTATTGACTCCTCAAGAAATCAAGGAATTGATTTATATTATGAAAGCCCTTATCAAAGAGGGTAAATCTATCATTTTAATCACACACAAACTTAAGGAAATCATGGAGGTTTGTGACCGGGTAACGGTTATCCGCAAAGGGCAAGGAATTGGTACAGTGAACGTCAACGAAACGAATCCTAACGAATTGGCGAGCTTGATGGTCGGTAGGGAAGTTCTATTCAAGACGGAAAAAACGGCCGCTACTCCTTCGGATGTAGTTCTCGAGGTTCAGGAACTGGAAGTCAAGGATTCCCGGGGCGTTTCAGCTGTTCGGAACTTGGATTTAACAGTCCGTGCAGGAGAAATTGTCGGTATTGCCGGTGTAGATGGAAACGGTCAATCCGAACTGATTGAGGCATTGGCTGGCCTAAGGAAGACAACAGCTGGTTCGATAATGCTAAATGGAAAAGAAATCAGGAATCTGAAGCCGCGTAAAATCACTGAAGCAGGTGTCGGCCATATTCCAGAAGACAGGCATAAGCATGGCTTGGTTCTCGATTACAGCATTGGGGAAAATATTGTCTTGCAAACCTACTATCAAAAGCCTTTTTCAAAAGCCGGTATCTTGAACTCAAAGAAAATATTTGAAAAAGCCCGTTCATTGATCAAAAGCTATGATGTTCGGACTCCGAGTGAATATACCCCGGCAAGGGCTCTTTCTGGCGGGAATCAGCAAAAAGCGATCATCGGCCGGGAAGTTGATAGGAACCCGGATTTATTGATTGCCGCACAGCCAACACGCGGGCTTGATGTAGGAGCGATCGAGTTTATCCATAAACGGCTCATTGAACAGCGTGATGCAGGAAAAGCGGTACTTCTCATTTCATTTGAATTGGAAGAAATCATGAATGTGAGCGATAGGATTGCCGTTATATACGAAGGGGAAATCGTCGCAATTGTCGATCCGAAAGAAACGACTGAACAGGAGCTTGGCCTTCTAATGGCTGGCAGTAAACGGACGGAAGCAGGTGGAAAACAAAATGTCTAAGTATTTATCTAAATTAACGAGTCCGTTAATAGCAGTTATCCTCGGCTTAGTCGTTGGGGCCATAATCATGTTGGTAAGCGGCTATGACCCAGTTGCCGGCTATGGCTCCATGGTAAATGGAATTATTGGGGATTCCTATTATGTAGGGGAATCCGTCAGGACAATCATCCCTTATATCCTTGCCGGTTTGGCAGTGGCTTTTGCTTTTCGCACGGGCCTTTTCAATATCGGTGTAGAAGGGCAATTAATTGTAGGCTGGCTGGCGGCAGTTTGGGTCGGAATCGCTTTTGATCTTCCGAGAATCATCCATTTGCCATTGGCCATATTAGCTGGTGCAGCTGCTGGGGCATTGTGGGCTTTTATCCCTGGTTATTTAAAAGCTAAGTTCCGTGTACATGAAGTAATCGTTTCCATCATGTTGAATTATACAGCTTTATATGTGACGAATTATTTAATTAGGAATGTAATGACTGACAAGCTGGATAAAACAGAAAGAATTGCTGATACAGCATCACTGCGGTCTCCTTTTTTTGAAAGCATTACGGATTTTTCCCGGATGCATTGGGGAATAGTGGTAGCGATTATTTGCGTAATCATCATGTGGTTCCTGCTTGAAAGGACCAAAACCGGCTTTGAACTGAAAGCGGTAGGTTTCAATCAGCACGCGTCCGAGTATGCAGGGATGAGTGTCAATAAGAACATCATACTTTCCATGGTTATTTCAGGTGCTTTTGCAGGACTTGCGGGTGCGATGGAAGGCCTTGGAACTTTCGGTTATGCAGCGGTCAAAGGCGGGTTCACAGGTATGGGCTTTGATGGGATTGCAGTAGCCTTATTAGGGGCGAATACGGCTATTGGTGTTGTGCTTGCAGCCTTATTATTTGGGGGACTGAAAGCCGGGGCATTGAATATGCCGCTAGAAACCGGAATACCTAGTGAAATTGTGGATATTGTCATAGCATTGATCATTTTCTTCGTAGCATCCAGTTATTTTATACGTTGGATTGCCGCTCGATTTAAGAAAGGGGTGAAATAAGTGGATTTTTTCCAAGTATTACAAATTATTATTCCATCTATGATAGCTCTAGCTGCTCCACTTATTTTTACTTCACTCGGAGGAGTGTTTTCTGAACGGGCTGGTGTCATAAACATCGGTTTAGAAGGTTTGATGGTCATTGGTGCCTTTACAGGGATTGTTTTTAACTTAATGTTTGCTGATGTATTTGGGGAATGGACTCCTTGGCTTGCAGTCTTAGCGGCAATGATTGCCGGCTTGCTGTTTTCCATTCTGCACGCTGTGGCATGCATTACGTTCAGGGCGGACCAAACGGTTAGTGGGGTTGCCATCAACTTGTTGGCAGTAGGTCTGACCATGTTTTTGGTGAAGCTGATTTTTGACAAAGGTCAAACTGATAGAATCACAGAAACATTCCCAAGGATTGATGTTCCATTATTAAGTGATATTCCATTTATTGGACCCATCTTTTTCGCAAATGGTTATTACATCGTATATATAGCGATTCTCATATCTTTTGTCGTTTGGTATGTTCTTTATAAAACACCATTCGGGTTAAGGATTCGTGCAGTGGGAGAACATCCCATGGCTGCTGATACGATGGGTGTCAATGTTACGAAAATCCGATATGCCGCCGTTTTATTATCAGGTGCTTTTGGAGGTATCGGCGGAGCGATTTATGCCACCATCTTTTCAAATGAATTCAATCATGCGACAATTAATGGTCAAGGTTTCATGGCCATTGCCGCCATGATTTTTGGTAAGTGGCACCCGATCGGGGCAATGGGAGCAGCTTTATTCTTTGGTTTGGCTCAAAGTTTAAGTATCGTTGGCTCGAGCCTTCCCTTCTTCAAGGATATTCCATCAGTTTATCTCTTGATCGCTCCATATGTTCTGACGATCATTGCGCTAACTGGTTTCATTGGACGTGCTGATGCTCCAAAAGCATCCGGACAGCCATACATCAAAGGGAAAAGATAAGTGTCTAACCGGTCAGCAAACTGTGCTGGCCGGTTTTTTCTTTAGAGATTGAGCCATAAGTGATGGTAAGCTGGTGAAAAACCAAAAAAAGTAGCTGTAACTTGCATGATTTTTCCTTTCACATGTATATTTTAAGTAGATGTTTAAAAGGGTTCCAAACTACAAACAATAAGCTAATAAAGGTGATTTATATAATGAGGAGGATTATTCATGTCTATTGCTTCCGATACAATTACGGAAAAAAGCGGCTACAAGCTTCATGTGGTCCGGACGGATAAATATAAAACGAATACTCTCGTGCTGAAGATGAAGGCCGCTTTGACAAAAGAGGACGTTACATATCGTGCATTGCTGCCATATGTGTTACAAAGTAATACAAGTAAATATCCTACAACACCCGAGCTTCGATCTTATCTTGATGATTTATATGGAGCAGGGTTTTATGTCGATGTAGCTAAAAAAGGAGAATATCAAATCATAAGTTTTACGATTGATATCGTCAATGAAAAATTCCTTAGTGATTCAACCCCGCTTCTCGAAAAGGCTTTTGGGTTATTATCAGAGGTGATCTTCAATCCGAAGAAAAACGGCGAAGCCTTTGACCCTAAAACGGTTTCCAATGAAATCCGTTCCTTAAAACAGCGGATTCAATCCATTTCCGATGACAAAATGCGATATTCAGCTACACGTCTAGTAGAGGAAATGTGCAAAAACGAACCATATGCTTTAGAAGCGAGCGGTAATCTTCAAGACTTGGAAACGATAACTCCAGAGTCCCTATTCGCCTACTATAAAAAAATGCTGTCGGAAGATGAAATCGATTTATATGTAATCGGCGACATCGATGGATCGGAAGTGGAGGCACTGGCTGACAAGTATGTGTCGTTGCAAGAACGTGAGCCTGTTAGACTGCCGAGGAATACGGGCAAGGCAGTGGAGAAGGAAAAGGAAATCATCGAGAAATCGGATGTGAAACAAGGGAAATTGAATATCGGTTATCGAACCCAAGTTGCATACGGTGATCCGGATTATTATGCTCTTCAGCTTTTCAATGGGATTTTTGGTGGTTTTTCACATTCAAAACTTTTCATTAATGTCAGGGAGAAAGCCAGCCTTGCTTATTATGCAGCTTCAAGGCTTGAAAGTCATAAAGGACTATTGATGGTCATGGCCGGCATTGAAAATGCCAACTACAAGCAGGCATTGGATATCATTCATGCACAAATGAAGGAAATGAAGCAAGGTAACTTTTCCGATGAAGAACTTGCACAGACAAAGGCGGTCGTTAAGAACCAGCTCCTTGAAACCATTGACGTTTCGAGAGGGCTTGTGGAAATTTTATATCATAATGTGATTTCCGGGCAGGATATATCACTCGACGAGTGGTTTACAAAAACAGAGCGGACGACAAAGGAAGAAATCATTGCAGTTGGTCAAAAGATCCAGCTTGATACGATTTATTTCCTAACGGAAGCGGAGGTGCAAGGGTAATGGAAAAAATAGCATTCACTCAATTGAAAGAAGAGCTTTTCCATGAAAAAATGGATAATGGTCTCGAAGTATATATTCTTCCGAAAAGCGGGTTCAATAAATCATTTGCGACTTTCACGACGAATTATGGTTCAATCGACAACCATTTCAAACCATTGAATGAAACGGAATTCTCTAAAGTACCAGATGGGATTGCCCATTTTCTTGAACATAAGCTATTTGAAAAGGAAGATGGTGATGTTTTTCAGCAATTTTCAAAGCAGGGAGCATCTGCAAATGCCTTTACCTCTTTCACCCGTACAGCTTATTTATTTTCCAGCACGTCTGATTTCGAGAGGAATCTTACTACCTTAATTGACTTTGTCCAGGATCCTTACTTTTCGGAAAAGACGGTAGAAAAGGAAAAAGGAATCATTGGGCAGGAAATCAACATGTATGATGATAATTCAGACTGGCGGTTATATTTTGGGACGATTGCCAATATGTATCATCAGCATCCAGTGAAAATCGATATTGCCGGTACTGTGGAATCGATTGCAGGTATTACGAAAGATATGCTTTATGAATGTTATAATACGTTTTACCATCCTAGCAACATGCTCCTATTCGTTGTAGGACCGGTAGATGTCGAAAGTACCATGAAACTGATTCGGGATAACCAAAATGGTAAAGGATACAACGAACAACCAGCAGTGGAACGTAAATTTGACGAAGAGCCGGAAACCGTTGCCAAGGATAAGGAAGTCTTAAGGATGAATGTCCAGACACCAAAAGTGATGCTGGGCATCAAGGCCATCAATGTAAACCAATCCGGTTTACAGCTTTTGAAAAGGGAATTGGCGACCAATATTTATTTGGAAATGCTGTTTGGCAAAAGTTCGCCTTTGCATGAGGAGCTGTATGAGGAAGGGCTGATCGATCAAAGCTTCTCATATGATTACACACAGGAACAAGGTTTTGGATTTGCGTTAATTGGCGGGGACAGTGCCAAACCTGATGAGTTGATGGAGTCTTTATTCGGTATCCTGCAAAAATCAAAAGCCGGAACCGGCCTGAATGAAGAAAGCCTGCAAAGGACTATCAAGAAAAAAATCGGATCTTTCCTTCGTTCCTTGAATTCGCCGGAATATATAGCGAATCAATTCACCAGATATGCATTCAATGATATGAACTTGTTCGATGTTGTATCGGTATTGGAAAAACTAACTATCGAAGATATCAGGGAGGTCGCCAAGTACTTAATATCCGATGAACGGATGACAGTCTGTCAGGTACTTCCGAAATAATATAAAGGGGGCGTGAAAGTGGGGAAACGTTTTGCCCTTATTACAGGAGCCAGTGGAGGAATCGGCAGGGAAATCGCTATAAAGCTCGCCGAGGAGAATTACTCACTTTATTTACATTATAACAGCAATGAAGAAGCGATACTTGCCCTTATTGAAGAACTGAAGCCTCATCAAGTCGAAATTATTCCGATACAAGCGGATTTGGCTGCACCGGACGGCTATAAGAAATTGGCGGAAAATATTTTTGCCCTTCATGCAATCGTCCTTAATAGTGGCAATAGCTATTATGGGCTTATATCTGATATGGATGAGACTATCGTTACTGAAATGGTTCAGCTGCATGTAACGAGCCCTTTCCAATTAACAAAGGAACTGCTTCCAAAGCTTATGTACCAAGAACAGGCTGCCATCGTTGCCGTCACATCAATTTGGGGGCAGACAGGTGCATCTTGTGAAGTATTATATTCAATGGTCAAAGGCAGCCAAAATGCTTTTATCAAGGCGCTTAGCAAAGAAGTATCGCTTAATGGAATCCGGGTGAATGCCGTTGCCCCCGGTGCGATTTCCACTTCCATGCTCGAATCTTTCAGTGCAGAAGATCTGGAAATCATCAAAGGCGATATCCCGATGGGCAGGATGGGGCATTCCAAAGAAGTCGCGGAGGCCGTATACTATTTGCTTTCCGACAAGTCGTCCTATATAACCGGGCAGATTTTAGGCGTAAATGGCGGATGGTACACATGATTTTTTTTAAAAGACATGAATAATTCCCTCAATTTCTTCACAAAATATCTTTGTACTATTTTGAAGGAAAGGGTGACCATTCATGTCTGTACTGGACAATTGGGATCAATGGAAAAACTTCTTAGGCGACAGATTACATCAAGGTGAACAACAAGGCTTGTCAGAAGGCGCTGTTAACAACTTGGCTTACGAAATCGGTGATTACCTAGCTAATCAGGTTGAGCCCCAGAATGATCAAGAGAAAGTGCTTGCTGATCTTTGGTCAGTGGCAAGCGATCAAGAAAAACATGCCATGGCAAGTGTCATGGTCAAGTTAGTCGAGAACAATGGAACGAAGTAAAATATCAATCCAAAAGGCCCTGTTATTAATTAACAGGGCCTTTTGGATTCGAGGGGGATGACTATTTGTCCTCTTATATAAAAATGAATACTTTTATAGGGTTTTTCCTTTTAACTTATCACGAAATGCTATATTATAGAAGCTAGACAATTAATATTAAAGTGTTCAGACCTTGAAATTTACGATGGATAAGTTTTTTGCCCATGATTAGGGTAAAAGCTTTTAGGCTTAAGGAGTGTTATCGTGGATAATAAAGAATGGTATTTTGAATATGAAATTCAAGTCAACCGTCCTGGATTATTAGGGGATATTTCATCCCTTCTGGGTATGCTTTCCATTAATATCATCACCATTAACGGGGTCGATGAAGGCAGGCGTGGGTTACTTTTGTTGGCCAAAGACAGCCGTAATATAGAAAGATTCGAGTCAATTCTCCGTACGATGGATACGATAAAGGTCATTAAGCTTAGGGAACCTAAATTACGTGATCGCCTCGCAGTCAGGCATGGACGCTATATTCAGCGCGATGCCGATGAGAAAAACACATTTAGGTTTGTTCGTGATGAACTAGGCTTGCTTGTCGATTTCCTGGCCGAGCTATTTAAACAGGAAGGTCATAAATTGATCGGGATTCGAGGGATGCCCCGTGTCGGAAAAACTGAATCTATCGTGGCATCGAGTGTTTGTGCTAATAAGAGATGGTTGTTTGTGTCATCGACCCTTTTAAAGCAGACTATCCGCAGCCAGCTTATTGAGGATGAATATAATAATGATAATTTGTTCATTTTAGATGGAATTGTTTCCACTCGCCGTGCAAATGAGCGTCATTGGCAGTTGATTCGTGAAATAATGAGGCTTGATGCTGTCAAAGTAATCGAACATCCGGATGTTTTTGTCCAAAATACGGAGTATACCCTCGAAGACTTTGATTATATTATTGAATTGCGAAACAATCCTGAAGAAGAAATAACATATGAAGTTGTCGACCAAAAAGACCAGTTTTCAGGGTCCGATTTTGGTTCCTTTGACTTTTAAAATGGCAGGTGTTTTATTTGACTGAGTTGGGTAATCGATTAAAGGAAGCTAGGGAAGCAAAAGGTCTTAGCCTAGAAGATTTGCAGGAATTAACGAAGATCCAAAAGCGTTACCTCATTGGCATTGAAGAAGGAAATTACAGCATGATGCCAGGAAAGTTCTATGTACGGGCATTCATAAAGCAATATTGTGAAGCGGTCGGACTGGATTCAGAAGAGATTTTCGAACAATATAAGAGTGAAATACCATCGGTCTATAGTGAGGAATTGCCAGAACAGCTTTCACGGGTCCAATCCCGGAAAACCATTCCGGCAGGAGATTCAAAGGTTGTGGAATTGTTACCGAAGATCTTGGCTGCCGTTTTAGTCATTGGTGCGGCCGTATTGATTTGGGTTCTGGTATTGAACTATATGAGTAATCCGGATAACGAGGACAAAAAGGACGCGAAACAGAGCGATGCCGTGGATTACAATAAAAGTGAAGAGTTTAACAAAGAAGAAGAGAATGCAGACCAAAAACAGAATGAAGAAAAATCAGATTCATCTGAAAAGAAGAATGAAGTTGATACAGCAGTCAAAGATGAAGAGAAAGAGCAAAATCTTGCCGTCACAAGTTCCAGCGGTAAAAATAGTACGTATGAATTAAAAAATACCGATACTTTTAAATTAAAGGTGACCTCCAAAGGCTCACCATGGGTCGGCATAAAAAATGGTGAAGGTAAATTACTTTTCCAAGGCACTATCGAAAAGGACAAAAGCCAGGAAATTGATTTCACCAATGAAAAAGAAGCTGTCATCAATATAGGCAGAGCATATGAAACAGAGATTTATGTGAATGATGAGAAGCTGGAGTATTCCATTTCACCGACTGAAGTGAATACGCAATTGGTTACGATACAATTTACGAAAGCCGAATAGTCATCTTATAGATGACTATTTTTGCTCTATTTAATGGTAAGGCGCGGGAAATGGTCCATTCGGCATATAAGATTGGATTTTGAGTTAAATTATACATATAAGCATTATTTTAGATCTAAGACGCAGGCCCGAATGGCAGGCGTAAATTTTGGAGGTAAAAGTTTTGAATCTGCCTAATAAGATTACAGTAGCAAGAATCTGTTTAATACCAGTATTTTTAATCATCATGCTCGTTCCTTTTTCATGGGGGACACTGACTTGGGGAGAATACAGTTTGCCAGTGGCACACCTGGCCGGAGCCATCCTCTTTATAATCGCTTCCACTACGGATTGGATCGATGGCCATTTTGCCAGAAAGTATAATATGATTACTGATTTAGGAAAATTTTTAGATCCATTGGCAGATAAACTTCTTGTTTCGGCTGCCTTAATCGTTTTGGTTGATCTAGATTTAATGTACGGTCAATCTTGGATTGCCATCGTGATCATAAGTCGCGAGTTTGCAGTAACTGGATTGCGTTTGGTGTTAGCGGGTACAGGTGAAGTGGTTGCAGCGAACCAGCTAGGTAAAATTAAAACATGGGCACAAATTGTTTCTATTTCGGCTTTATTGCTGCATAATCTTCCATTTGCCCTCATTTCACTTCCATTTGCCAATATCGCATTATGGATTGCATTAATCTTTACAATCTGGTCAGGTTTGGATTATTTTATAAAAAACAAAGAAGTATTTGTTAATTCAAAGTAAAACGAATGGTGGTTTTGAAAAGATGGATGCAGAAATCATTGCAGTGGGCTCAGAGCTTCTTTTAGGTCAAATCAATAACACTAATGGAAGATTCTTATCGCAGCAGTTTGCGGAAATGGGGATCAACGTTTTTTACCATACTGTGGTCGGGGATAACGACCGCCGATTACAACAAGCTATAGAAATCGCTGAATCGAGGGCGAACTTGATTGTTTTTACCGGTGGACTTGGTCCTACCAAAGACGACTTAACGAAAGAAACGATTGCTCGCCATATCGGGAAAAAGCTCGTTTTTAATGATGAAGCTTTGCAATCCATTGAAGCTTACTTCCAAAAACGGGAACGGCCGATGACGGAAAACAACAAAAAGCAGGCCCTTGTCTTAGAAGGCAGTGAAGTGTTGGCAAACGATCATGGCATGGCCCCGGGAATGGTTTTGTCCAAATCCGGGATTACATATATGCTCCTGCCTGGTCCACCAAGTGAAATGGAGCCGATGTTTTTAAGTTATGGTTATGAAAAGATCATGAATAAATTGGAAAAGCATGAACGGATCGATTCCAAGGTTCTACGGTTCTACGGTATAGGTGAAGCCGAACTGGAAACGGTGATTGAAGATCTCCTTGTCAATCAAACGAATCCGACAATCGCTCCGCTGGCAGCCGAAGGGGAAGTGACGTTAAGGATCACCGCCAAAGGCCCTTCCAAAGAAAAATGCGAAGAACTTATTTTAGAAACGGAAAAAGAAATTCTTAGCAGGGTCGGCAAGTTCCATTATGGAAGTGATAATACTTCGCTAATAAAGGAACTTGTAAAAGAATTAACGGTCCGCAAGCTTTCAATCGCGGCAGCTGAAAGCTTGACCGGGGGGATGTTCCAAGAACAGCTGACAACCATCCCGGGCGCCGGTAAAGTCTTTAAGGGCGGAATGGTCTGCTATACGAATGATGCGAAGTCCAATGTCCTCGGCGTCAGTGATGATACCATATCTGAGTATGGGGTGGTCAGCGGTGAGTGTGCAATGGAAATGGCCTCTAATGTCCGGAGTAAGCTCGATGCGGATGTAGGCATAAGCTTTACGGGTGTTGCAGGGCCGGATGAACAAGAAGGCAAGCCTGTTGGTACAGTATTTATTGGCATTTCCTATCGGGATGGAAACACTCATTTCAAGGAGTTGAATCTTTCCGGTAGCAGGGCGCAAAACCGTATTCGGAGTGTGAAGTACGGCTGTCATTACCTATTAAGGGATTTATAAACGCCATAAGCAGAGCTTTTTTACAGCTCTGCTTTTTATTTGGTTTTAGAAGTTTGTTTCTTGCAAAATAGGGAAAAAAGAAAAAAGTTAATTCAATGAAAATGTATTTTTTAGGGAGTAAGTGAAGCGAAATGGAAATTTCCTTAAGCTAAAACGCTTTTTTACAAAGAATATCCCGAAAGAAAAAAACGAATGAATGTTCGACTTTTTGCTTGGCAAAATAGTAAAAAGAGTATATAGTAAAGATAGGTTTTGAGACAGGGTACAAACCTTGAACTCGAATAATTGCTAACGTAAGTACACCTTTAATCGGACAGCCGATTAGTTGAATATAGAGGAGGAAATTAAGTGAGTGATCGTCAAGCGGCTTTAGATATGGCGTTAAAACAAATTGAGAAACAATTTGGTAAAGGTTCGATTATGAAACTTGGGGAACAGACTGATCGTAGGATTTCAACGATCTCAAGCGGTTCTTTAGCATTGGACGTAGCGTTGGGAGTGGGCGGATATCCAAGAGGCCGGGTCATTGAGATATATGGACCTGAAAGCTCAGGTAAAACGACTGTAGCATTACATGCCATTGCAGAGGTACAAAAGACTGGTGGGACGGCTGCATTCATTGATGCCGAGCATGCTTTAGATCCAGCATATTCAGAAAAACTTGGTGTGAATATCGATGAGTTACTCCTTTCACAGCCTGATACGGGTGAACAAGCCTTAGAGATCGCTGAAGCGTTAGTTCGAAGCGGAGCAGTAGATATCATTGTTATTGACTCGGTGGCAGCACTTGTTCCTAAAGCTGAAATTGAAGGCGAAATGGGAGATTCCCATATGGGTCTTCAAGCCAGGATGATGTCTCAGGCACTTAGAAAACTGTCTGGTTCCATTAATAAATCAAATACCATTGCCATTTTCATTAACCAAGTCCGTGAAAAAATCGGTGTTATGTTTGGGAATCCAGAAACGACTCCGGGAGGCCGGGCATTGAAGTTCTATTCAACTGTTCGTCTGGAAGTGCGCCGTGCGGAACAATTAAAACAAGGTAATGAAATCGTCGGTAATAAAACTAAAATCAAAGTTGTAAAAAACAAGGTTGCTCCACCATTCCGCCAAGCTGAAGTTGACATCATGTATGGTCAAGGGATTTCGCAGGAAGGTGAAATCATCGATATGGGTGCAGACCTGGATATCGTCCTTAAAAGCGGCTCATGGTATTCATACAATGAAGAGCGTGTCGGACAAGGCCGTGAAAATGCGAAGCTGTTCCTGAAAGAAAATCAGGATATCGCTCAGGAAATTTCTCAGAAAATCAGAGATCACTATAATCTTGATGGAGAGCATGAATTACCACCAGAAGAAAATGAAACAGAAGAGCATTTTGAATTGCTTGATTAATGATATTGGAAAAGGCCTAAGCTTATTCGCTTAGGCCTTTTATGTATATTTTAAGAAAAATGCGAAATTTTCAGCGGATTAAATGGCATTGTAATAAGATTTACAGACTGCTTCCATAATGAATGCTGTACATTATGATGGTTGATATTAAGAAAACTTGAATAATCATTGATACATAAGGGACAAACGCTTGACAATAAAAATTCTCAACTATACAATTAATATGTATATTTTACAATTTTTCAAACTAAAATTTTGAAAATTAAGTGCTGTATATTGAATTTATGTGCAATGTACTTGCCGACAGTTCAACATTTTATGTAAAAAGTTCATAGCAAGGGGAGGTGAAACGATGGAACCCATGACAATCATCTTCACTTTGCTTGGCCTAATCGTCGGTGCAGTTGTTGGTTATTTTATTCACAAATCAAAATTTGAGAGTAGAATAGCAGGGGCAAAGGGCTCTGCAGAACACATCCTTGAGGATGCAAAACGTGAAGCGGAAGCACTTAAGAAAGAAGCCTTGTTGGAAGCAAAAGATGAAATTCATAAAGTTCGTGCCGATTCGGATCGGGAAGCCCGTGAAAGAAGGAACGAATTACAAAAACAAGAAAATCGGTTATTGCAAAGAGAAGAGAATCTGGACCGTAAGGATGAAACGTTAGACAAACGTGAAAGCCTTTTGGAGAAAAAAGAAGATTCTCTAAACCAAAGACAACAGCATATTGAAGAGATGGAAAGCAAAGTGGAAGAGATGGTTCGTAAGCAGCAAACAGAGCTTGAACGTGTTTCCGGTTTAACTCGTGAAGAGGCTAAAGCAATCATTATAGACCGAATGGAAAACGAGCTTGCTCACGATGTAGCGCTTATGATTAAAGAAAGTGATACCCGTGCCAAAGAAGAAGCTGATAAAAAAGCAAAAGAAGTCCTTTCTCTTGCCATTCAGCGTTGTGCGGCTGATCATGTTGCAGAGACCACCGTTTCTGTAGTAAATCTTCCAAACGATGAAATGAAAGGACGGATAATCGGACGTGAAGGACGAAATATCCGGACGTTAGAAACGCTAACAGGTATTGACCTTATTATTGATGATACTCCTGAAGCTGTCATTTTATCTGGATTCGATCCAATTAGACGGGAAACGGCACGCTTGGCTCTTGAGAAACTTGTTCAGGACGGACGGATCCATCCGGCTCGCATTGAAGAAATGGTTGACAAAGCAAGACGTGAGGTAGATGAACATATTCGTGAAATTGGTGAACAGACTACTTTTGAAGTTGGAGTTCACGGTCTCCATCCAGATCTCATCAAAATACTAGGACGTTTGAAATTCCGTACCAGTTATGGGCAAAACGTACTTAAACATTCAATTGAAGTGGCCCAGCTTTCAGGTTTACTGGCCGCTGAGCTCGGTGAGGATGAAGTTCTTGCCCGCCGTGCAGGTTTATTGCATGATATTGGGAAAGCGATCGATCATGAAGTGGAAGGCAGTCACGTTGAAATTGGCGTTGAATTAGCAACCAAATATAAAGAGCATCCAACTGTCATTAACAGCATCGCTTCACATCATGGCGATACGGAACCAACTTCCATCATTTCAGTGCTTGTGGCTGCCGCTGATGCATTATCAGCTGCAAGACCGGGAGCAAGAAGTGAAACGCTTGAAAATTACATTAGAAGACTTGAAAAACTTGAGGAAATTTCCGAGTCCTATGATGGAGTGGAGAAATCTTTTGCGATTCAAGCCGGACGAGAAGTGCGAATTCTAGTGAAACCAGAACAAATCGATGACCTTTCGGCACATCGACTCGCACGTGATATCCGGAAAAGGATTGAAGAAGAGCTCGATTACCCAGGTCATATAAAAGTCACGGTCATCCGTGAAACAAGAGCAGTCGAATATGCCAAATAATTGTTAGTGAAAGACGAAGTGGTGCAAACCACTTCGTTTTTTCTTTTTCCGATATGAATCGTTAAGCGTATTCTTATAATTACCCCCAATTATGTTACAATACATACTTGAATAATTCATATAATCAGGTGAATCCAGAAAGGGTTTTACAATGAAATTGCTATTTATAGGGGATGTAGTGGGTTCTCCAGGTCGTGACATGATCCAAGAATACCTACCTAAGTTAAAAGAAAAGTATCGTCCGCATATCACGGTCATCAATGGCGAGAATGCAGCAAGTGGCCGGGGGATTACAGAAAAGATTTACCGCAGTTTTTTAGAGTGGGGAGCGCAGGCAGTGACCATGGGAAACCATACATGGGATAATCGTGATATTTTCAATTTTATTGATGAAGCGAAATATCTTGTCCGTCCAGCAAACTTTCCAGACGGGGTACCCGGAGAAGGTATGAAATTTTTAAAATTGAACCAGCATGAAATAGCGGTCATCAATTTGCAAGCGAGAACGTTCATGCCGGATTTGGACTGTCCGTTCAAAAAGGCGGAAGAACTAGTGGCGGAGGCTCGAAAAAAGACACCGATCATCTTTGTCGATTTTCATGGTGAAGCGACAAGTGAAAAGCAAGCCATGGGGTGGTTCTTGGATGGTAAGGTTACAGCCGTCGTTGGTACACACACACACGTCCAGACAGCCGATAACCGTATATTACCTGCAGGCACCGCTTACATATCAGATGTAGGCATGACAGGACCATATGATGCCATCCTTGGTATGGGAAGAGAGGCAGTCATCCATCGGTTCCTGACCAGCCTTCCAGTTCGTTTCGAAGTCCCAAAAGAGGGACGGACCCTATTAAGTGGGGTTCTCCTTGAAATTGATGAGAAAACTGGCAAGGCAAAGAAGATAGAAAGGATCCTGATTAACGAAGATCATCCCTTTTACCATTGATTAAGAACGGATGGACAGTCAAACTGCCATCCGTTTTTCCATTCTTTAATAAATGGTGTACAATCCCGGTTTTCTTTGTCATACAAGTTTTACTTGATGAATATAGTAGCAGTGGAAAGTGTTATAACTATTGAGCCAAGTTAGAATCGGCAGGGAAAACAAGGAGGACTAGGAATGGAAATATTAAAAGTTTCAGCAAAATCTAATCCTAATTCTGTAGCAGGCGCACTAGCGGGAGTGCTCAGGGAAAGAGGGGCAGCCGAAATTCAAGCAATCGGTGCAGGTGCGTTAAATCAAGCCGTCAAGGCAGTAGCAATCGCAAGAGGGTTTGTCGCACCTAGTGGAGTTGACTTGATTTGTATTCCTGCCTTTACAGATATACTTATTGATGGCGAAGAAAGAACGGCAATAAAACTAATCATTGAACCAAGATAATTGCATGTTTGGGTGTCCTGTTTGTCGGATGGCGAGCAGGCACTTTTTTGTCGTGACTTCCCAATGACGAAAGATCCTTATCGCTTTATAATGGTATATATAATCATAAAAAAGTACAGGAAGGGGGATTACATTGGAGATTTTTGATGCACATTGTGATGTGCTGATGAAGATGTTCATCGATCCGGATATTTCTTTTACAAATAGTGATAAATTACATATAACAAAGCGGGGTTTATTGGATGAAGGGGGAAAAGTCCAATGTTTTGCCATATATATTCCTGAAAAAGTCCACCCTGATATGAGATTTCAAGCGGCTTTGGCGATGGTGGATATTTTTCATGAAAAGATTTTGTCGGAGCCGGAATTGAAATTCATAAAGACCAAGGCAGACATCGAATCTTTAAAAGAAAAGGAAATCGGTGCAATGCTAACTTTGGAGGGGTGCGATTGCATTGGGAATGATTTGTTGAAACTGAAAACCCTTATTCATCTTGGAGTATCCTCTGTAGGTCTGACTTGGAATCACGCTAACTTGGTAGCGGATGGGGCATTGGAAACAAGAGGGGGAGGCTTGACAGGATTTGGAACGGAAGTGGTCGCGCTACTGAATGAGAAGTCAATTTGGTGTGATTTATCCCATTTATCTGAAGCTGGATTTTGGGACACCCTAAAGTTGGCGAAATTCCCGATCGCCTCCCATTCGAATGCTTATCACCTTTGTCCGCATCCGCGAAATTTAAAGGACGGGCAGATAAAAGCCCTTTTACAGAAAAATGGGGTGATCGGCGTAACCTTTGTCCCGCAATTTCTAGCAAATGGCCCGGTTACGATAAAGGATATCTTGAAACATATAGAGCATATATGCAGTTTGGGCGGGGAAAGACAAATTGGATTAGGGTCCGACTTCGATGGAATCGATCATATGGTAGAGAAGTTAACGTCATATAAGGATTATCATAACTTAATAAATGAATTGAACAGGCTTTATACCAGTGAGTTTGTAAAAGGTCTCCTTTTTGATAATTTCACTCGTAATTTTCCGCTTGAAAAGGAAATATCTTAGGTGATTTTCAATTCTTACTATATAGATATGAATAAATATTCTGAAAATATAAAAAATAAAAGCAAAAAGGTTGCAATTTGATGATTTAACCGATAGAATTGAAAGCGTTTAGTACACCTTTCCTAAATTAGAACGATAATTATACATAATTGAATGTTCTAAGAGAGGTGCGGTTAAATGCATTTATATACGAACGTCCTAAAGGAGTGTAAGACATGATCAATCAACTTTCATGGAAAGTTGGCGGACAACAAGGTGAAGGTATTGAAAGTACAGGAGAAATATTCTGTATTGCCCTCAATCGCTTAGGTTATTACTTGTATGGCTACCGTCATTTCTCATCCCGAATCAAGGGTGGACACACGAATAACAAAATTCGTGTAAGTACTACGGAAACTCGTGCTATCTCTGATGATTTAGACATCTTAGTTGCTTTTGACCAAGAAACAATTGACGTCAATTATAAAGAATTACATGAGGGTGGCATCATAATTGCAGATGCAAAATTCAAACCTGTCTGCCCAGAAGATACAAAGGCAGAATTATATATTGTTCCTTTTACGGAAATAGCAGCCGAATTAGGAACATCATTAATGAAAAATATGGTTGCCATCGGTGCAACATGTGCTGTTCTCGGAATGGAAATTTCCGTATTCAACGATGTGGTTGATGAAATATTCGGCCGTAAAGGTGAAGAAATCGTTAAGAAGAATATGGATGCCATTACTGCCGGCTATAAGGCAATGGAAGTGCTGCTTGGAGAAAAACTGGGCGCGATGGAGCTGGAAAAGGCAGACGGCCAAAAACGTATGTTCATGATCGGAAACGATGCTATCGCTTTAGGCGCAGTTGCAGGAGGTTGCCGCTTCATGGCAGCTTACCCGATTACTCCGGCTTCGGAAATCATGGAATACTTAATTAAGAAACTTCCTCAATTTGGCGGGACGGTCATACAGACTGAAGATGAAATCGCGGCAGCCACAATGGCAATCGGTGCGAACTATGGCGGTGTACGTGCCATCACAGCTTCAGCTGGACCTGGGCTTTCCTTGAAAATGGAGGCGATTGGTTTAGCGGGCATTACCGAAACGCCAATTGTCATCGTCGATACTCAACGTGGCGGTCCATCTACGGGACTTCCTACAAAACAGGAGCAATCCGATTTAATGGCCATGATTTATGGTACACATGGTGAAATACCTAAAATCGTCATGGCTCCGAGTACTGTTGAGGAAGCTTTTTATGATACGGCAGAAGCATTCAACCTTGCAGAGGAATATCAATGTCCGGTTATCGTTTTATCCGACTTACAGCTATCATTAGGTAAACAGACGGTTCAGCCGCTTGATTACGGCAAAGTGGAGATAAGACGCGGAAAATTGGTTGACTTTGAAATTGAAGAGCCAGAAAACAAATCTTACTTCAAGCGTTATGAAGTAACGGAAGACGGAGTCTCACCACGGGTAGTGCCTGGTATGAAAAATGGAATTCACCATGTTACGGGTGTTGAACATGATGAAACGGGCAGACCTTCCGAGACGGCCTTGAATCGCAAAGTGCAAATGGATAAACGGATGCGTAAGCTGAATAATTTAACTAACACATTCCAAACACCAGTATACAAAAACACACCGCATGAAGAAGCGGATTTATTAATTCTTGGTTTTAACTCAACACGCGGGACGATTGATGAAGCGATCGGCCGTTTAGAAACGGACGGAATGAAAGTGAATCATGCGCAAATCCGCTTGATTCATCCTTTCCCAGCTGATGAAGTCCTTTCATTGGTGCAAAGTGCTAAGAAAGTAGTAGTTATTGAAAATAATGCGACTGGACAATTGGCTAATATTATCAAGATGAATGTCGGACATGTTAATAAAATAAAAAGCATCCTAAAATATGATGGCAACCCATTCCTCCCGCATGAAATTCACACACAATGCAAGGAGATGTTCGAATATGGCAACGTTTAAAGAGTTTCGGAATGATGTAAAACCCAACTGGTGTCCTGGCTGCGGAGATTTCTCCGTTCAGGCTGCCATGCAGCGTGCGGCAGCCAATGTGGGATTGGAGCCGGAGAATTTGGCCGTTGTTTCCGGTATCGGCTGTTCAGGGCGTATATCCGGTTACATCAAGTCCTATGGTTTCCACGGCATCCATGGCCGCTCACTGCCAATTGCCCAAGGAGTAAAAATGGCCAACCGTGAATTGACCGTTATAGCTTCAGGCGGTGACGGAGATGGTTTTGCAATCGGGATGGGACACACCATCCATGCGATCCGCCGTAATATCGACATTACGTATATTGTCATGGATAACCAAATTTATGGATTGACAAAAGGCCAGACTTCTCCTAGATCCGCTGCTGGATTTAAAACGAAATCCACTCCAGAAGGATCAATAGAACAGGCTGTTTCACCTATGGAATTAGCATTGTCAGCTGGCGCAACGTTTGTGGCCCAAAGCTTTTCCACTGACTTGAAAGACCTGACGGCGATCATTGAAGCAGGGATAAACCATAAAGGGTTCTCCTTTATCAATGTTTTCTCTCCTTGCGTAACATATAATAAGATCAATACGTATGATTGGTTTAAACAAAACTTAACTAAATTGAACACGATTGAAGGCTATGATTCATCAAATAAAGAACAGGCCATGCAGACTTTGATGCAGCATGACAGCCTTGTGACAGGGATCATTTATCAAGACTCTTCACGCCCTTCGTACCAGGAATTAGTGCCAGGGTATGCTGAAAAAGCGCTAAACAAATCAGATTTGACACTGGATCAAGCGCACTTTGATAAGCTTGTTGCTGAATTTATGTAAAAGTTAAAAGGTTCACCCCTTAAGATGGGGTGAACCTTTTTTTATGACTAATTGGAAAGCTCAAGTAGAGAGAGTACTATACTCTCTAAATTAGAATCCGAAGAAATTGCAACGATTCCTTCTACGACAATGGTGGTCGCGGTCACGGTCGCGGTCGCGGTCGCGGTCCCGGTCACGGTCCCGATCGTTGTCGCGCCTATTACAGCCCCTCACAGCACGACAAAAATTGTCTGCGATTCTATCGTTATCTCTGTCCCGATCTCTGTCCCGATCGCGGTCCCGATCCCGATCCCGATCGTTGTCGCGCCTATTACAGCCCCTCACAGCACGACAAAAATCGTCTGCGATTCTGTCGTTATCTCTATCCCGATCGCGATCCCGATCCCGATCATGATTATTGCATCCACATGACATATAAGTCACTCCTTCATTGTTTTTGTTTTTTGTTGTACAAGATATCTTATTCGAGAGCGGACAAGATGCTATAGAAACATGACCCATTTAACAAAAATGTACGAATGCCTAAAAATCATCATTATTAATGTGAAAAGGCCGGTACAAAAGTGATTATGGTATTTTTGTGATTGATTTTTCATATCTTTACATATTAAGGTAGATGAAAAAGCACAGCCCTATTTCAGGGGGAATGTACATGTTGAGAGGTAAAATGAAAGCGGTCGTCAAACACCACCGAGGTTATGGGGCACAATTACAAGTTGTCGATATACCGGACATTCGTGATGACGAGGTCTTGATTCGAGTGAAGATGACCTCGATCTGCGGAACGGATATTCATATTTTCACCTGGGATGAATGGTCACAAGGAAGGGTGAGCCCGCCATACGTATTTGGGCACGAATTTGCAGGGGAAGTAATCGAGATAGGAGCAAGTGTCAGTAATGTTTCAGTTGGTGATTGTGTATCTGCCGAAACACATATAGTTTGCGGTACATGCAGGCAATGCTTAACCGGACAATTCCATATCTGTAAAAAAACAAACATTATCGGTGTGGATAAACAAGGGTGCTTTGCAGAGTACATAGCTCTGCCAGCCAAGAATTTATGGAAAAATCCAAGTGATATGCCACTCGATATAGCTACCATCCAAGAACCGATGGGGAATGCCGTCCATTCAGTGCTGGCTGGCGAGGTGCTGGGTAAAACGGTGGCAATAATCGGTTGTGGTCCAATTGGGCTTATGGCGATTGCTGTAGCAAAGGCCGCAGGTGCTGATAAAGTAATCGCTCTTGATATTAATGATTATCGACTTCAGCTAGCCAAAAAGATGGGTGCCACACACCTCATTCATTCAATGAATCAGGGTCCAGTGGAAATCACGAAAAGCATTACAAGTGGGGACGGGGTGGATGTTGTTTGTGAAATGAGCGGTAATCCAGCAGCTATCCAACAAGGGTTCAAGATGGCGACCAATGGTGGAAGAATATCCATTCTAAGTCTGCCTTCTAAGCCCGTCACGATTAATATAACAGAGGATATCGTATTCAAGGGTCTTACTGTCCAAGGGATAACTGGAAGGAAGATGTTTTCAACCTGGCAACAGGTTTCAAGTCTGCTTGAAAGTGGCAAGGTTGATGTAAAACCAATGATTACCCATCGGTTCTCACTCAGTGATTTTGAAAAGGGATTTGAACTGATGATCAAAGGCCAGTGTGGTAAGGTTCTCCTTATACCTTGAACACCTAAAAAGGTGGAAATTGCATGGTCTGCATTTGAAAAATCTTGAAAGGGGAAAGCGTCATCCGAAAATGATAAGAAGAGGCTAAATTCGTCCTAGCCTCTTCTTTCATGTTCTTATTTTCAATATTTGTGAAAAATTTCTTACAATTGAAGAAGCCACGACAGAATGATTGTTTCTTGCTGTTAAAAGCTTTATACTATGATAATGTGGATATATCACACTTAATAGCTAATATTTACTGGAAATTCTTAAAAAGGAATCCGTATAAATCCATTTGATGATAGGTCTTGGAATAGTTGGTGAAAGAAATAAACTAACTATTTTGAAAGGAGATTAACTATGAACGAGAAACAACGATTAGAATCACAACAAGTACAGGCTGAGAATCCAGCGGACAAAAAATCCGAAAAGGACTTCAGTAAGTACTTTCAAGCCGTTTATATTCCACCTTCCTTAAAGGATGCGAAAAAGCGGGGAAAAGAAGAAGTAGAATATCATGATGACTTTGCCATCCCTGAAGGTTTCCGCGGAATGGGAGAAGGTAAAAAGTTTTACATTCGCACTTTTGGCTGTCAAATGAACGAACATGATACAGAAGTCATGGCGGGCATATTTATGGCACTTGGTTATCAGGCGACAGACTCGGTGGATGATGCTAACGTCATTTTACTTAACACTTGTGCGATTCGGGAAGGCGCAGAGAATAAAGTGTTCGGTGAATTGGGGCATTTGAAATCATTGAAATTGGAAAAGCCGGATCTACTGCTTGGGGTTTGCGGCTGTATGTCACAAGAGGAGACAGTTGTAAAGCGGATTCTAGAGAAGCACCATTTTGTAGATATGATTTTCGGAACGCATAACATCCACCGCCTGCCGCAAATTCTTAATGAAGCTTATCTTTCCAAGGAAATGGTCATTGAGGTTTGGTCTAAAGAAGGTGATGTAATCGAGAACCTTCCGAAAGTGCGTAAAGGAAAAACCAAGGCATGGGTCAATATCATGTATGGCTGCGATAAGTTTTGTACATACTGCATCGTACCGTATACGAGAGGGAAAGAAAGAAGCCGCAGGCCTGGAGATATCATCCAGGAAGTCCGTCATTTAGCGGCACAGGGTTACAAGGAAATAACCCTGCTTGGACAGAATGTGAATGCTTACGGTAAAGATTTTACGGATATCGATTATCGTTTCGGCGATTTGATGGATGAAATCCGCAAAATCGACATTCCGCGTATTCGTTTTACGACAAGCCATCCCCGTGATTTTGATGATCATTTGATTGAAGTACTGGCTAAAGGCGGAAATCTCGTTGACCATATCCATCTTCCAGTTCAATCGGGAAGTACGGAAACACTTAAAATCATGGCCCGTAAGTATACACGCGAACAATATTTAGAGCTAGTAAAAAAAATCAAGGAAGCTATCCCAAGTGCATCGCTAACCACGGACATCATTGTAGGCTATCCGAATGAAACGGAAGAGCACTTTGAAGAAACGATGTCATTATACCGTGAAGTTGGTTTTGATGCAGCATATACTTACATCTATTCACCACGTGAGGGAACACCGGCTGCGAAAATGCAGGATAATGTACCGATGGAAGTGAAAAAGGAACGTCTGCAACGCTTGAATGCCCTTGTAAATGAAACGTGCGCATTGAAAATGAAAGAGTATGATGGACAAATTGTTGAAGTGCTCGTTGAAGGCGAAAGCAAGAAGAATGCGGAAGTATTAGCAGGTTATACAACGAAAAATAAGCTCGTGAACTTCAAAGGACCAAAATCCGCTATTGGCAAAATCGTAAAAGTGAAAATCACCGGAACGAAAACATGGTCATTAAATGGGGATATGGTTGAAGAAGCAACGGCGATTGAGGTGGAGTAATATGACTAAATATACTAAAGATGACATTCTGAATAAAGCGGCCGAGCTTGCTGAAATGATCGCCAGCACGGAAGAAGTCGATTTCTTTAAACGGGCAGAAGCTCACATCAATGAAAATCAAAAAATCCGTGAAATGATCGCCAGCATCAAGAGTTTGCAAAAACAGGCTGTAAACTTCCAACATTACGGCAAAGAGAAAGCATACAGTCAAGTGCAGGCCAAAATTGATGCACTGGAAAAACAATTGGATGAACTTCCGATCGTGCAAGAATTCAAACAATCCCAAGTGGATGTAAATGATCTTTTACAAATGGTCTCATCACAAGTATCGAATAAGGTGACGGACCTGATTATTGAATCGACCGAAGGCGATGTCCTTCGAGGTGAGACGGGTTCACAGGTACAAGCAGGCGGCGGAAGCTGTTCATGAATATTAAAAAAGCCCTTCTGGTTTCAGAAGGGCTTTTTTAATATGCGGAAATCCTTATACAGTGCCCATTCGTGACACATATCCCAAAACATGAGCATAAAATAACCTAGGTTTAAAACATTACAGCAGTTTTCAAACAATTAAAATTCTACGCACACTAGACTTTTACCACGCATAGGATGAATGGAAACTGTATGAGGAGGGTTCGCTAGCATGTCACAATATAGAGAGATAATTACTAAAGCGGTGGTGGCAAAAGGACGTAAATTCACTAAGTCCTCTCACACCATTTGCCCGGCTCATCATCCTTCTAGCATTCTAGGTTGTTGGATCATCAACCATAAATACGATGCAAAGAAAGTCGGCAAAAAGGTAGAAATTCACGGCAGCTACGAAATCAACGTCTGGTATTCTTATAACCAAAATTCAAAGACGGAAGTTGTAACTGAAAAAGTGCAATATACCGACGTTATTTCGCTGAAATACCGTGATCCCGATTGTCTTGATGACCATGAAATCGTTGCAAAAGCTGTCCAACAGCCGAATTGTTTAGAAGCATGCATCTCCCCATGTGGACAAAAAATCATTGTCCATGTGGAAAGGGAATTCTTTGTGGAAGTCGTCGGCGAAACGAAAATTTGTGTCGCTGTAAGTCCAGATGGCCGCTGTGAGGATGACTGGGGCTCTGATTTCGATGATGAGGATTTCGAAGATTTAGATCCGGATTTCCTTGATGAATTCGAAGACGAATAGAATATAGAAATTAATACCGGATGACATTCCCTTCATCCGGTTTTATTTAATTTAAAGCGGGACAAGTCCCTATGGCTTTGCAGATACAGCTAGCTTACAATGTATAAGGATAATTGATTTACCATGCAATTTCGAATACAGGCCATGTTGCATTTTCGTATGTTATAATGAAGGACATAAATGTGTAATAGATTTTAGTTTGGAAAGGTTTTGAAGGAATGGCTGGATATACTCCGATGATACAGCAATATTTAAAAATTAAGGCAGAGTATCAGGATGCCTTTTTATTTTTTCGTTTAGGCGATTTTTATGAAATGTTTTTTGACGATGCACTGAATGCATCACAAGAGCTCGAAATCACATTAACGAGCCGAGAAGGCGGTAGTGAAGAGCGAATTCCGATGTGCGGCATTCCGTATCACTCGGCTGCTAATTATATTGATATATTGATAGAAAAAGGTTTTAAAGTAGCTATTTGTGAACAAACCGAAGATCCTAAGCAAGCCAAAGGTGTGGTACGCAGGGAAGTTGTCCAGCTGATTACCCCGGGAACGAAAATGGATAGTAAGGGTCTTCGTGAAAAGGAAAATAATTATATTGCCACCATCACTTATTTTACGGATGGTCAGTTTGGCTTTGGATACAATGATTTATCGACAGGGGAAAATAAGGTTACATTGATTGAGAGTTTCGAGGAAGTTCTGAATGAATTTGCCATCCTGGGTGCGAGTGAAGTGGTCATTGCCGAGGATTTCAATGAAGAATGGAAAAAAATGCTTCAAGAACGGGGCGCAGCCGCTCTATCCCTAGAGAGTAATTTGGTCCAAAGCGAGTCATTCGCTCCATTGCTTCATTTGTTAAAAGACCAGAAACTGGCGACAACGACCTCACGTTTATTGAATTATCTATACCGTACCCAAAAACGCAGCCTGGATCATTTACAGCCAGTGCTTGCATATGAAACATCACAATATATGAAAATTGATTATTATAGCAAACGTAATTTGGAATTAACTGAAACCATTCGTTCCAAAGGTAAAAAAGGCTCATTACTATGGCTGCTTGATGAAACAAAAACAGCCATGGGCGGAAGGATGTTGAAGCAATGGATTGATAGACCGCTCATTAATAAAAAACAGATCGAGCGGAGACAAAGCCTTGTTGAAACCCTGAAAAATCAATACTTCGAACGACAAGACTTACGTGAACGCCTGAAGGAAGTGTACGACTTGGAGCGGCTTGCCGGAAGGGTGGCCTTCGGGAATGTAAACGCTCGGGACTTGATTCAACTGAAACGTTCCTTGCAACAGGTACCGGTCATTCGTGAAATCGTGAAGTCAATGGCTTCCAATCAGGATATTTCAATCCTTGCCGATAAATTGGATCCTTGTGAAGAAGTGACGGATTTACTTGAAACGGCGCTTGTAGAAACCCCCCCATTGTCCGTGAAGGAAGGGAATATCATTCAGGATGGTTTCCATAAGGAGCTGGATACATACAGGGATGCCAGCAGAAACGGGAAAACTTGGATTGCACAGCTTGAACGCGAAGAGCGGGAACGCACCGGGATCAAATCCTTGAAAATCGGATATAATCGTGTATTTGGCTATTACATTGAAGTCACACGAGCAAATTTGCATCTGCTTGAAGAAGGCCGTTATGAACGGAAGCAGACTTTAACGAATGCCGAACGTTATATCACACCTGAATTGAAAGAAAAGGAAGCTTTGATTTTACAAGCAGAAGAAAAAAGCATCAGTTTGGAGTATGACTTATTCCTCAATCTTCGTGAAGAGGTCAAAAGCTATATCCCTCGCTTACAGGATTTGGCGAAAGGCGTCAGTGAACTGGATGTCCTGCAGTGCTTTGCGACGATAAGTGAAGAACGCCATTATGTGAAGCCTGTCTTTTCCGATGATCGAAGAATCGTACTGAAGGAAGGCAGGCATCCAGTGGTCGAGAAAGTCCTTCAATCACAGGAATATGTCCCCAATGACTGCTTTATGGATGGAGATCGGGAGTTACTCTTGATCACAGGGCCCAATATGTCGGGTAAAAGTACGTATATGCGTCAAATAGCGCTAACATCGATTTTAGCGCAAATTGGATGCTTCGTATCTGCAAGTATAGCTGAATTACCTATTTTTGATAAGGTATTTACCAGGATTGGCGCGGCAGATGATTTGATTTCCGGTCAAAGTACATTCATGGTCGAGATGCTTGAAGCAAGAAATGCCATCATGAATGCCACAGAAAACAGTTTGATATTATTTGATGAAATAGGCCGGGGAACATCAACTTATGATGGGATGGCGCTTGCTCAGGCCATCATTGAATTTATTCATGAGGAAATTGGGGCAAAGACACTCTTTTCGACTCATTATCACGAATTGACTGTATTGGCAACGGAACTCCCAAAATTGAAAAATATCCATGTAAGTGCCATTGAGCAAAATGGAAATGTCGTTTTCCTTCATAAAATTAAAGAAGGGCCAGCAGATAAAAGCTATGGAATTCATGTGGCTAAGCTTGCTGATTTACCGGAGCAGTTAATAGATCGGGCGGCTGCTATTTTAGCCCAGCTAGAGAATGAAAATGGACAGGCAAAGGCGATTCCTGAACAGCCTGCTGCTGAAAAAGCATCTATTGCCGAAGCTGCCCCTGTGACATCCGTCAATGAGGCACAGCTTTCCTTCTTTGGAGAAGAAGCTCCTAAAGGAAGGGTGAATTCTTCACCAAAGGAAAAAAAGGTGCTGGATGACATAAAATCACTGGATATCCTTGAAATGACGCCGCTTGAGGCAATGAATACCCTTTATAAATTACAAAAGAAACTTAAATGAGAATTAAAGCGAGGCGATAAAAATGGGAAAAATCATACAGCTTGATGAGGCTTTATCTAATAAAATCGCAGCTGGCGAAGTTGTTGAACGCCCAGCCTCAGTCGTTAAGGAACTTGTGGAAAACGCAATAGATGCAAACAGTACCATTATAGAGATTGAATTGGTGGAGGCTGGACTTGGTTCCATTCGGATCGTGGATAATGGCGATGGGATTTTACCTGATGACATAGAAGCGGCATTTAAACGTCACGCCACCAGTAAAATTAAAGATGAAAATGATCTCTTCCGAATCCGAACACTTGGCTTCCGCGGTGAAGCCATGCCCAGTATTGCTTCAGTTTCCCGTTTTGAAATGAAAAGCAGCACTGGCGAAGGGGTAGGAACGCGCATACTTCTTGAAGGAGGCTTGGTTAAGGAACTTGAGGCTTCATCCAGCCGTAAAGGAACGGATATCCTGGTTTCCGACTTGTTTTTTAATACCCCTGCACGGTTGAAATATATGAAAACCATTCATACCGAGCTAGGAAATATCACGGATGTCGCTAACAGGCTCGCACTTTCACATCCGGATGTTTCTATACGGTTAACACACAATGAGAAGCGTATCCTCCATACAAATGGTAACGGTGATGTCAGGCAGGTGCTGGCGGCAATCTATGGTACGAATATTGCCAAAAAGATGATTCCGGTTCAGGCAAGCTCCTTGGATTTCAAATTATCCGGATATATCGTCATGCCCGAGATCACCCGGGCTTCAAGGAATTACATTTCAACCATGATAAACGGACGCTTCATTAAAAACTATGCGCTCGTGAAAGCAATCCTGGATGGGTATCATACACTTCTTCCAATTGGACGTTTTCCAATCGCTTTGCTGAATATCGAAATGGATCCGATTCTTGTCGATGTCAATGTACATCCATCCAAAATGGAGGTAAGGCTCAGCAAGGAACAGGAATTGTACAGTCTTGTATCGGAAACGATTAAATCTTCGTTTAAAAAGATGTCTCTAATACCAAGTGGATATACACCAGCAGCAAAGCCGGAACAGGTGAAAAGTGAGCAAACCACTCTGGAATTGGACCATGTTGTGGAAAGCGGCAAGCGGGTCCTGGAAGAAGCCAAGAAAGAGGCTTCCCTCTTGAAGGATACCTTGATACGGGAAAAGCAGGAACATAAGAATTACGTGGATCATAATGAAGATTTCAATCTTGAACCAATAAAGGAAATAATCTATAGCACTGAACAGCAGCAAATGGAAGATGTCTATGTACCGGTCTTACAAGATGATGAAAGCAAATCATATTTCGAGTCAGCTGAAAAGTTTACAACCTACACAGTCGAACAAGAGGAGGAAATCGAGGCGAATGAACCGGAAAGCCGCATCCCTCCGATGTACCCGATTGGGCAAATGCATGGAACATATATTTTCGCCCAAAACGAAAAGGGCTTGTATATCATAGACCAGCATGCTGCCCAGGAACGGATCAAATACGAATACTTTAAAGAAAAAGTCGGTCGAGTTGAAAACGAGCTACAGGATATGCTGGTCCCCATCACCCTTGAATTTTCAACGGACCAATGTATCCGGATAAATGAATATCGGAATGAGTTGGAAAAAGTCGGCGTCTTTTTAGAGGAGTTTGGCTATAATGCCTATATTGTCCGATCGCATCCACAATGGTTCCCTAAAGGAATTGAACAGGAAATCCTTGAGGAAATGATAGAACAATTGCTATCGATGAAAAAGGTCGACATCAAAAAATTGCGCGAAGAAGCAGCCATCATGATGAGCTGTAAAGCCTCCATAAAGGCAAACCGTCATCTGCGCAATGATGAAATCCAAGCACTACTGGATGAACTGAGGCGGACAACAGATCCCTTCACATGCCCTCATGGAAGACCTATCATCATCTCATATTCCATATATGAAATGGAAAAAATGTTCAAACGGATCATGTAATTAAAAGCAATGGAGAACCCTTATGTAATGGGGTTCTCCATTGCTTTTTTAGTTAAATGACCACAAAATGACCACATTTATTGGTCCATGCACTTTTAAAATAAATTTCAGAAAGATACAAAGAATAAGACAATAGGGTAGGTACCTTTATAGAAGAAAAGCTCTGAGCCAACCGCAAAATTGAAATGAATCATCTGTTGTTATAGATGGGGGGCAATTTGAGAACCTCTTATATTATAAGAAGAAACTCGGTAGAATATAAAGAGAGGTATAACTGATTGTATCCAAGCGTACCCTGGATTTTTAATGCTCATAAACCACATTAGGTGACCACCATAATGTAAGATGTGGCGTGAAAAACGGATCATGTAATTAAAGGCAATGGAGAACCCTTATGTAATAGGGTTCTCCATTGCTTTTTTGATTCCGATTTATTAGTTGTATAGGACCTCGAACAGGGGGGATTGAGTTCCCTGCACTTATCCTTCAAAAATAATAATACGGGGGATTGGGCTGATATTGATAGTTGTAAGCCGGGGCAGTATACATTTGGTTATCATAGTGATTAGTATATTGAGGATACTGCTGCATGTCTTCTTCGGCCGCTCGATGGCAGTTGGCTGGCGGACCGATGAATGTTGATGGCTGAACTGTTGCAATTGCTTTTTTCCATTGGTTTTCATCCATGCAATAAGTATGAGCCATAATATTTGCAGGCGTCAATTTCAAGATATCTGAACCGAGGATCACCTCAGGTGTTGGTGCATTAAAAATGGCGAGCAAGTGGGTATTATCAGCATTAGCCACTTCATAATGCCACCAACCTTGTGGGACGTTGGCTACTTGACCGGGTTTAATGGGGTAATTTTGAATTTGCTTTGTAAATGGATTCAGTAAGGAAACGGTTGCCGCTCCAGAAATGCAATACACTAGCTCCGCTGCATTTTGGTGATAATGCGGTTCTACGACATTGTCTGTACTAAGGTAAATATCTAATAATGAAACATTTTCGAGGGTATTTAATTGTTTAACACCTAATGCATTAATATAGTTTTGATTGTCTTTTTTCATGAAATTGCTTTTATTGACATCGAAAAAGAATTGTGTGGATGGTGAAGTATAGTCCATATAGGAGACCATGAATTTATCATTCCTTTTTTAAGACTTGATTTTTCAGGGTATGTTAAATCTCATTCTAATGTGCACTAACCCAGTGGTTATGTGCCTATCGAGGTGATAAGGGTTGCTGATGATACTGTCATTGAATGAATGATAGACAGTGACTTCGGGTAACGTATTAGTTATGATTATTATATCGATATTATTTTATAACCGAAACTACTAATCTGATTATTGGATATAATCAAACTTTTAATAAGCAGAATTTTCCCATTGCGCGACTTTAAATTACAGTGATATAATGTTCTCTGTGATTTTAAAGTTTAACATAGGAAGTGGCTAAATTGTCGAACAATTCAAAAGAGAGTAAATTCGTCCCGTACGTTTCTGCATCTAAATCTCTACCGGAATTGACTGCAACTGCAATCATTCTAGGGATCATTCTTGCAATCGTATTCGGGGCGGCAAATGCATACTTAGGCCTACTTATTGGTTTAACTGTCTCTGCTTCTATACCCGCGGCGGTAATTTCAATGGCCATATTAAGAGGGGTTTTTCGCAGGGATTCAATATTAGAAAACAATATTG
Organism: Peribacillus sp. YIM B13477; assembly: GCF_042787955.1. Taxonomy (NCBI): domain Bacteria; kingdom Bacillati; phylum Bacillota; class Bacilli; order Caryophanales; family Bacillaceae; genus Peribacillus; species Peribacillus sp. YIM B13477. The sequence goes on along the minus strand of NZ_JBHZPD010000002.1, from coordinate 15,117 downwards.
TGCAAACGATGACCACGGCAGGTGAGGCTATTGGTGCCGGTGCTGTATTTACCATTCCGGCATTATTCATGTGGGACATGGACGTGAGTCAAGCATTCATCATTTTCGTAGTATTAACTGGGGGATTTTTAGGGGTCTTCATGATGGTTCCCCTTCGCCAGCTTTTGATTGTAAGGGAGCATGAAACATTACCTTATCCAGAAGGTACGGCATGTGCCGAGGTTCTGAAGTCAGGAGAAAAGGGCGGTACAAGCGCCAAGCTAATCGGAGCCGGTTTGGTTATTGGCGGTGTTGTTAAAGGGTTTGGTGATGGATTTAAGCTTTTCAAGACTGAGGTTGAAACAGGGATCACGAATTTTAAAAATGCAGTGGTTGGTCTTGATGCCTTTCCTTCCCTTTTGGGTGTAGGGTACATTATTGGACCGCGGGTTGCAGGACAAATGCTAGGTGGGGGTTTATTAGCCTGGGTCGTTTTAATACCGGCCATCAGCTTTTTTGGCGGAAACAATGGGACAGCCATTTTCCCTTCTGATGTACCGATCGGTGAATTGGATGCATGGGGAATTTGGGATAATTATATTCGCTATATTGGTGCTGGTGCCGTTGCAACGGGCGGATTGATCACTTTGATCAAAACATTACCAATACTTTTCAGTTCAGTTATTGATACTCTTAAAGGCGTAAAAGCCAATAAAGGACAACTAAAATCTGGTTCTATCCGTACAGAACAAGACATACCGGCTAAATACGTTTGGTTGGGTACGATCATCTTAATTTTAGTCATTGCTTTCACACCTATAACAGATGTAGGAATCATCGGTGCGATTGCAATCGCGATTTTTGGATTTTTATTCGTGACAGTGGCTTCAAGGGTTGTTGGAATCGTCGGAAGTTCGTCTTCCCCTGTTTCAGGAATGACGATCGCCACTCTATTGATTGTTGCGATTGTCTATAAGGCAACTGGTTTTACTGGTACGACTGGAATGGTAGCAGCTTTAACCGTCGCTGCAATCATTTGTACAGCACTTGCTGTTTCAGGTGATGTTTCTCAGGATCTAAAAACAGGATATATCGTCGGCGGAACACCATGGAAACAACAAGTTGCCATGATGATCGGTGTTGTAGCGTCCGCTTCTGTCATTGGTTTTATCCTGGTTCTTATGGATAACGCATATACGATGGGTTCTGCAGAACTGCCTGCACCTAAAGCGGCACTTATGAAAATACTTGCCGAAGGTGTTCTAGGGGGAGATTTACCTTGGACTCTGATCTTTATCGGTGCGGCTATTTCCATTACATTAGAGTTTTTCGGTTTGAATTCACTTGTTGTTGCTGTCGGCATATACTTACCGGTTCATACTAGTACGCCAATCATGATCGGTGGATTTATTCGATTCTTCGTTGAGTTCTTCTCGAAAACAAAAGAAACGCTTAAAGCAAGGGTTGACAGAGGTGTATTATTTGCCTCTGGTTTAATAGCGGGTGAATCATTGATTGGTGTTCTTATTGCCATATTGATCGCGGCAGGTGTCCAAGTTCCGGCTGCAGCTAAATTAGCCAGCAATTTGCTGCCATTCTTATTATTCCTTGCTCTAGCTGGATTGCTTTGGTTCGTATCCAGCAAAGGGAAAAAAGAAGATGCTTCGTAAACGCCAATCAAAAAAGAGGAACCTGTTAACCATGGTTCCCCTTTTGGAAAGACGCGTCACTATGGTGCAAGAATCTTCGGAAGCAACTTTTTTGGTCATTCAAAGGACCAATTTTGTGGAACGAATGACCATTCGTTTCTTTAAACAGCCATCAGTCCGTAAAATCAAGCTTGATAAGTTTGGAGCATATGCCATTAAACAGATGGAGTTCCAAAGGAATGTAAATCAGATCTCTGATGCGATGAGTGAACATTTTGGTGAGGAAGCGGAACCAGCCTTACCCAGGTTGATGAAATTCCTGGAAATTCTAGAGGTTCATGATTGGATCATATGGGATGATGAAGAAGAAAAATGAAAAAAAGCTGAAGCACTTCTGGGTGCTTCAGCTTTTTTCTGTATTGGTACAAAATTTACCACATTGCATTTTATGGAATTATACTATAGGTATAATTATTTGTAATAACTTTATATACGTTGTATTCTTGTACTGTTAGTCATGATAAATAAAGCAAAACTATTCACATTTTGAAGCGCAGGTGGTTTATCATGGGAAGAGTACAAGGTAAAGTAGCATTAGTGACAGGTGGAGCTTCAGGCATTGGGTTATCCATATCGACACTAATGGCTAAAGAAAGCGCAAAAGTCGTGATTGCTGATTTTAATAAGCAGGAGCAAAAGAAGCGGCCGATAACATTAAAAAACAAGGTGGGGAAGCAGCTGGAGTATTTTTGGATGCTGGACAAGCAGACTCCATCCAGGCAGCAGTCGACTTTACCATTGAACAATATGGAACGGATACGGTACTCGTTAATAATGTGAGTTTAACTAACCTGCATAGTGATCTGGATGTCGTGAACTTAGATTTGGAAGAATGGGATCGACTTATGGACGTGAATTTAAAAAGTGTGCTATTAGGAAGCAGGTTTGCGATTCCTCACATGATTAAAGCTGGAGGAGGTTCGATTATCAATACGGACTCAATGGCCGGATTTACAGGTGACTCGTACGATCCGCATATGGTGCGTCCAAAGCGGGGGTAGTGAATTTGACTCGTTATACCGCTGCACAGTATGGTAAAGATCATATTCGTTGTAATGGAATGGCACCAGGTCTCATATTAACTCCTGCAGCGAAAAATAATATGCCTCAGGCCGTACTCGATATTTTTGGCAAATTCAATGCATTGCCATATCATGGTGAAGCGGATGATATCGGTTAAACCGTACCATTCCTTGCAACTGAAGAGTCCAAATTCATTACAGGTCAGACGATCCAAGTGGAAGGCGGTCATTATATAGTTAACCTCAAGCATCTCCGAATTTAATGATTATGTAACGAGAGCAAAATCCACGCCCTTTATTAAAAAACATGAAGCAGGTGCATATAACAATGGAAGTAAAAAATTATGATGAAATGCTGAACATCAGGACGGAAGGTGAACAAAAAAAATTCAATGATTCTTTGCATTATCATCGATATGAACCTACCCCATACAGCGCATTAGAACAGTTATTCAAAGAATATCCATTGAAAAGAAATGATCGCATTGTGGATTTTGGATGCGGTAAAGGACGCTTGAATTTTTTGATCCATCACTTCTATCAATCATCTGTGGTTGGCGTGGAAATGAATGAAAATTTCTATAAAGAAGCGATCGAGAATCTGAATGGCTACATGAAAAAAAGGAAAAACGACAATAACGATATAGAATTCCACTGTTGCTTGGCAGAAGAATATGATATTGATACGCAAGACAATCATTTTTATTTCTTTAATCCGTTCTCGGTACAGATTTTCATGAAAATCATCAATAACATTTTGCTTTCCTTTGAAAAAGAACCGCGCCAAATCGAACTGATATTATATTATGCTTCACAGGATTATATTTTTTTCCTCGAAAATCAAACTGCCTTCGAGCTGAAAAACGAAGTGATGTTACCTGGCTTGACTGAATCTAATCCTTTTGAGAAATTCGTCATATACCATTTGTTATATTGAATGGATATTCGTTTTTCGGTGATAAAAACACCCAAGCAATCTTTCATGGATGCTTGGGTGCAAAGAGTGAAGCCAATAAAGGCGCTTAATTTAAAGCGGATTGTAAAATCCTTATTACTTTTTTCTTTTTGCATGCTCCTATTCCATTTTTTATCTTTAAATTTTATGCCCTTTTATTTCTAAGGATGAATCACTTTGTCTATGAAGAGCGAGTTTCCAGTTTATAGTTTGTAAGCCATAGTGAACATAAAAAAATTAATTCAAATGCATTGGTAACAGCCGAACTTTCTATGGGAATAGGAATGGCACTTCCAACTATCATGACTATAACCCCTAAAAGCATCCAAATCCAACGTGTTCTTATAAATGTGTAGATGCTAATCACCAATAATATAAAGGTGACAATAAGCACCATTAAAGGTGGGCCCGAAGATTCCTCACTAACATATCTTAAAACTCCATACTCGTAGATTGGTACAAATGTCTTATGCATATTTTCAATAAATTCATAGATGATAAGCCCAGCTGTAAGGAAAAGGAAAAAGTAGGGTGCTATCGTTTTTTTTGTAAAAGGAATATGTATCCTTTTTGCCATTCCCCATCCAAACAAGATCAATGTGGGAGTGATAAATCCATGACTCCAGAAACGTAATGCATTTAATGAGTTTAACAAAGGGCCATCACCAATGAACTTTCCCGAGGCAATAATTAAGTTATCCACGATAAGCCCGAAAGTAACTAGAAGAAGAAAGCTTGAATACGAGAAGAGTTTGCGGTCCTGTCGAAGTAACGCCATTCCCATGATAAAAAGGATCATATAAACGATTGAATAACAAAAATATAAAATAGTATCCAACTACATCACCCCCTATATTGTTTTTTCCGTACTATAATAGAACAAAACATAAAAGTGCCCTTTTAAATATAATTTTAGTTTATTGTGAAATTCATATTCAGGAAAGATTGGAAATACCTATTCGGAGAATATAATAGGTAGGCTTTATATGTGGTTTTTATAAAGGATCAAAGGTCTACATAAGAAACTTTATATTTAAACAAGGATGGAAGCATTGTCAAACCCATAAATAGCGATATTACTGTTAAGCAACTATTGAAATACGTGGTAACCAGCTTCTTTCGCGCCTTGTTTCTTTTTTAGATTAAGTAGAGATGACTTATCCGTCTACATGAGGAAAATGACAAAAAATATTCAAAAGAGAAGGAAGTTAGATGGAATGTTCGTTTTATATAGCCCAAAAGAAAATGAAGAGCAATACCAGTATCTATGTGCGTTAGAAAAAGTACTTAGAAATAAATTTTAGGGATAGTGGGGTATAAAATGAAGAAAGTTATGAAATATATTCTCATTAGTATAATTCTATTAATGATTATCGCTTTCGGCGGCTTTTATATATGGTCAGAACAAACATACAAACCATCAGATGAATTGTATGCGTTAGTTGGAAAGGGGGATATAAAAAAGGAAAATGGGTTTGTCACATTCGAACCAACAAAAAACAAGAAAGTGGGCATTGTCCTGTATCCAGGTGCTAAGGTTGAGCCCGAAGCATACGGTTATTATGCAAAAGAATTAGCGAAAGAGGGATATACAGTCGTTATCCCAGATGTAAGGTTCAATTTCGCTATGTTTGATAAAAATAAAGCGACGGAAGCTAAAGATGCATATCCAGCAGTGGAGAAATGGTACGTTGCTGGTCATTCGTTAGGAGGAGTGGCCGCCACCGCATATGCTTATGAAAATCCAAAAGAGGTGGAAGGGATTATCCTCCTCGGTTCATATCCCAGTGACTCGAATGACTTTTCAAAAATGAAAGTTCCTATGCTATCGTTATATGCAAAATATGATGGGCTATCTACAGTAGAGAAGATTATGAAGACAAAGCACTTACTATCTAAAGAGGCAAACATGCATAAGATAGCGGGGGGGAACCACGGTCAATTTGGTGTATACGGAAAGCAAAAGGGAGATAATGAAGCGACTATCTCAGCTAAGAAACAACAAGAGGAAATGATAGCTGTCACAAAAAAATGGCTTGAACAGAATGGGGAATAAGTAAATTTCATCAACGATTACAACAGTTGTTGTGTTCCTTCCAATTGGTTTGTGGGTGGCATTACTGAAAAGTTCTATTTACCGTTTGCCCTAATTATTTTTTTCTCACTTTTGGTCGCGATTACAATTGTTCCGGTTTTAGCCAAATTTGCATTCTAAAGAGAGACGCCAGAAGAAAGTGAAAGGGCAATTCATAGAGGGTATGGCATTTGATGGTTAAATATTGAATCACTAATTTATATTTTAATCAGTTCAGCCGTAATTCTTGTTGAATCATTCGCCATTCCGTCATTTGGCTTTACATTTATTCCGAATGAAGGTACCAAAACGGTGACGACGTCCATTCAGTTGCCGCCATCCACTTCTCTAGAGAAAACGAATGAGATATCGGTAAAGGTAGAAGAAATATTCGAAATTAAACCGAGATAACCGAAGAGAGAAACAGCTACTCTAATGCAGTTTTATTTAATCTAATCTTTAATAAAAATATAATCTATAAATTATAAACTTGTTTTTGATTGCAAGCCAACTATATAAGAAGAGATTTCAGACTGTAGACAAACTCGATGAAAATCGAGTTTGTCTATTTTTATGTTCCTTGTACTTTTGCAATTAGTGGTGCCATAGATCATTCAGCCTTTACTGCTGTGTGTACGAGGAATTATAGTGAATTTTCATCAATTCGGGAATCGAGAACTATTCAACGAACTATTCTTAAAGTTAACGTATTACAGAGAGGATGGAGAATTCCCACTCGCCCTTTTTAGCCTACCCATCAGAGATTATTGCTCCTCTTTTATCGATTTTTCGTTTTTATGTAATGATGGATAAAGAGAGGTATGCCCTCGCTTCTTTGACTTAGAGACGGAATGGAGGGGTTCAGCAAATTTTAGCTAATATAAATCATTTCTGAACGTTTGTCCTTTCGTTTGTTCTTCAATATTTTTCGTCGCAGAAATAATGAGTAGGTTAATTGGGATAATCTTAGATATGTCATTCTCCTAATCTCTTTTTCCTGAATCACCCTTAATAATCGGGATTGCATCGAAAAACTGATGATAAAAAAGTAAATATTGAAAAAACCCAAGCAATCTTTCATGGGTGCTTGGGTGCAAAGAGTGAAGCCAATAAAGGTGTTTAATATAAAGCAGATTGTAAATTCTTTTGGGGCTCATATCGTTTTTCTATATAAATTTTATGCCAAGTCATAAACGTCAAAATGGTCCAGAGCTTCCGGCTGTTGTCCGCTTTATTATTTACATGGTTTTCAAGTAATTCTATAATTTGCGCTTTATTAAAAAGGTAGTCAGTCGGGCTTTCCTGGATTAACCTTACAGCCCAATCGTGTAACTCATCCTTCAGCCAATGTCGTATCGGAACAGGAAAGCCTAGCTTTTTTCTGCTCCATACATGTTCCGGCACTATCCCGCGGGCAGCTTTTCGGAGCATGTATTTGGTCGTTCCATTTCTCACTTTTTGATCCATATTAAGTTTTGAAGCCGTATTGAAAACGCATTTATCCAAAAATGGAACTCTCACCTCTAAAGAATTCGCCATGGACATTTTATCTGCCTTCAATAAAATATCACCTTTTAGCCAAGTTTGAATATCAATGTTTTGCATTTGGGTTATAGGATCATACCCTAAAGAACTTGAATAGATGGGATTTGTCACTTTCTCATTTTCTAGTCCGTTGAGATAATTCACAAGTAGTCGTTTTTTCTCTTTCTCGCCGAATATGTTTGCGTTCCCGATATATCGGTTTTCTAAAGGTGTCACTCCACGCTCTATAAAACTCTTTCCTCTAACACCTTCTGGCAAAAGAGAGGAAATCGCCTTCAACACTTTGTTCAATGGTGTTGGAAAATAGGAAAACATGCGCAGGGAATGGGGCTCCCGGTATATATTATATCCGCCGAATAACTCATCTGCCCCCTCACCGGACAAAGCGACTTTGACGTGTTTTTTAGCTTCCCGGGCGACAAAATATAGTGGGACGGCAGCGGGGTCCGCTAAAGGGTCATCCATATGCCAGATGATCTTCGGCAGTTCCGCCAAGAATTCTTCAGGACTAATGATATAACTTATATTTTCTACATTCAGTGCGGCTGCTGTTTCCTGTGCAACGTTTATTTCACTATATCCATCTCTTTCGAACCCAACAGAAAAAGTTTTGATCTTAGGGTTAATCTCTTTTGCGATGGAGCAGATAAATGATGAATCAATCCCGCCCGATAAAAAAGATCCAACTGGAACATCACTTCTCATATGGACGTTTACGGAATCCATCAGAGTGTCTTGTATTTCTTTTAGGACCTTTGAATCGTCTATATTGGAAGGGTGAAAAATAGGTTTCCAGAACCTTTTTATATCCATTTTCTTTCCTGGTTCTTTAGTGAAGTAATGTCCAGGTAATAACTTTTCAATATTCTTGGATAGGGTCGATGGTTCGGGAACATATTGAAAACTGAGAAAATGCTGTAATGAATTCACATCCAGCTCGTCATTCATGGCTGTCAAAATACTCTTTTTTTCTGATGCAAAATAAGTAACATCATCTTGCTCACAATAGAAAAAAGGCTTGATTCCAAAGTGGTCCCTTGCACCAAAAAGCTTTAGCTCGATTTTATCCCAAATGACAAAAGAGAACATGCCTCGCAATTTCTGGACAGTTTGCTCTTTTTGGCTACTAAAGAGGGCCAATATCACTTCCGTATCAGAATCTGTCGTAAACTCATATCCTTCATCAATGAGTTCTTTTCTTAGTTCAATATAATTATAGATTTCGCCATTGAAAATGATCCAATATCTTTCATTTTCATATGAAAGGGGTTGGTTTCCATTATCTATATCGATTATGCTTAATCTCCTAAATCCAAAATTCACAAATTCATCAAAGAAATATCCTTCATCATCCGGACCCCTATGGGTAATGATCGTGTTCATCTTCTGAATCGTTTCTTTCATATTTGAATTTATGGCTTTCGGATATTCGTGAATACATCCAACAAAACCGCACATAAAATCCACCTGCCTAATTAATTAATAGTAAGAGATTTCCCAATAACTTTTATTAATATTTTCAAAAAATAGGTACAAAGTTGAATGCCAATGTAAATAGAATGGAATCTCCTAGTCTTCTAGATTAGGTGATTATGATATATTTGTCAATTTTGCTCATAAAATGAATGTATTTGTAATTATGTAAATATGTATCAGAAAAACAACAAAAAGAGACAATCATTATGATTGCCTCTAGAAGAAAAATAAGTTTGCATGCAGTTTTTATTAAAAAAGGTTCCAGTTGATTGGAGGGGGTGCCTGGAGGGAATTCAACGTTTCAATCTTACAAACACTTAAAAAAATCGAGTTTGTCTACAGACTATGATGCCGTAATTAATAAGGCATCCGTCTTATTTCAATAGTTCCGCTCGATGATAAAGTGGGCACGATCGCCTCTAAAGAGAGTTTTAGAGAATTCAATAACCGATCCATCATTCTCATATGTGTATGTTTCCAATGAAAAACAAGGTGAACCGTTCGGAACTTCCAATTTATCAGAAATGGAATCGTCGGCAAGTGAAAACTCCAAGTGCTCGACCGTCTTTTTTACTTTTAAATCGAATTGTGTTTCAAGTACTTTAAAGAGTGATTTTTCACAGGCTTCAATATTTAGCCCGGGTGTTTTATACCAAGGGAGAAAGGCAATTTCATATTGAAGCGGGATGCCGTTCACGTAACGTATCCGTTCCAGTTTATTTACGGGGTCTCCAATATTTTGTTTGAAAAGCTTGGCAAGTGTAGCATTTGCTTCAATCACCTTTAAGCTAATGACCTTTGTTGAAGGGTTTTTACCTTGCATCGTGACTTGCTCAGAGAATTTTTCAACCGTGCTTGTAAGAAATTGCTTCACTTTATTCTCCGAAACGAAAGTACCTTTGCCTTGGACACGGTAAATATAGCCTTCGACGTTCAATTGCTGTAAGGCCGTGCGAACAGTTGTCCTGCTTACTCCGTATATTTTACAAAATTCAGCCTCAGTCGGTAATTTTGTATTTGTTTGATATTCGCCATTTTTTATGAGATCGATAATCGATTCCTTAACTATGGAATGCAATGCCGCTTCTTTATTCATGGTCTCCACAGTGATTCCTCCTATGCTCATTCCCAATATATACATATAGATTATCTCGGATAAGTACAATAATCAACTTTAATTCACAAATTTGTAGTAACAAATTTAAATTTGTGTTGATATTTTTTCGATTTGTAACTACAATGTATGTATGGAGGCAATAATACCCATTTCATCCAAGGGAAGTGATAAAAAAGTAACATCGGTTATTTATAAGAAAACGGTTTCAACTCACTTGAAAATACTGAATAATCAATCATTAAAAAGGGGGGTAATTTCAATGAATATCTTATTATGTTGTTCTGCAGGGATGTCTACTAGTTTATTAGTTACCAAGATGGAGGAAAGTGCTAAAAAACAAGGGGTAGAGTGTCATATATGGGCAGTTGGTTCTACAGAAGTTAACAATGAAATAGATAAGGCCGATGTTATTTTATTAGGTCCACAGGTTAGATATCTTCTTTCCAAGCTACAGGAAGCGGGGAAAGAAAAGGGAATACCTGTCGCAACCATCAATCCGATGTTCTATGGACTATGTAATGGTGAAGAAGTGCTAAAACAAGCCACTACTTTAATAAAAGGAGAATAAGGATATGATGACTTTTATTGATAAGTATATTATGCCTGGGGCGGTAAAGGTAGGAAATAACCGGCATTTGCTTGCAATTCGTGACGCATTGATTGGAATGATAGCGATTACAATGATCGGGTCATTCGCCGTCCTGTTTAATAATCTAGGGCAAGTCATCAAGCCATACGGAAGAATGATGGAGGCCATCTTCGGTCCAGCATGGAATACGCTCGGCGGTGATATTTGGTTTGGAACCTTTGCATTCATGACGGTATTCGCTGTATTCGGCATTTCTTATAAATTGGCACGATCATACGGTGACGATGGTTTTGAAGCGATGCTGGTATCCGCAGCCTGTTTCTTCTTACTATTGCCTCAAATCGGAAATGTAACTTTAACCATCGATGATAAGGATGTTACTGGCGGGGCCTGGGGTTTTGTAAGCGTAAACTATTTTAATGCTACAGCCCTCTTTACAGGAATTGTCGTTGCCTTGATAGCCACTGAAATATTTGTGAGACTGTCCCGCGTGAAGTATTTAGTCATCAAGCTTCCTGATGGGGTTCCTCCTGCGGTTGCCCGTTCATTTGCAAAGTTAGTGCCGGGTATGGCAACGATCTTTATCGCTGGTATATTCGGACTGCTGTTCCGTAAAGCTACGGATGGGCAGGTATTGAATGACTGGTTGAGTAAAGTGATCGTATCTCCATTACAAAGTGCAGTAGATTCATTGCCATTCGCTATTTTACTAGTATTTCTTGTTCATTTATTATGGATGATCGGTTTGCATGGACCCAATATCCTTGGTGGTATAACGACACCGCTTTTTGAAAGTTCAGGAGTGAAAAATATCGATTTATATGCAAAAGGCGTCAAAGACATGGACCAATACGGGGTATTGGCGGGTTCTTTCCTGGATGCATTTGTTTATTTAGGCGGATCTGGTGCAACACTGGGCCTCATCATTGCAATGATCATTGCCGGCCGGAAACGGTATAAACAGATGATTGCACTCGGAGGGGCACCAGGAGTGTTCCAGATTAACGAACCCATTCTTTTCGGATTGCCTATCGTTCTGAATCCAATGTGGTTCATCCCATTTGTTCTCGGCCCGGTAATTACAACGGTGATCTCTTATATCGCGGTAAGCAGCGGAATGGTTTTCCCGATCGTCGCTAAGATTCCATGGGTTACCCCGCCGATTGTCGGTGGATTCCTTGCCACAGGCGGACATGTATCTGGAGCGGTTTTGGCTGCAATCAATCTAGTCATTTCAACAGCTATCTATTTACCATTCGTTTATGCTCAAGTGAAGATAGACACCAAAAATGAAACAAAGCTTACAAAAGATTCAGAAACGCTAAGCCTTTAAGAAAGTAGTGATGAAAAATGGAAAAAGAAGAATTATACCAGCTATCCTTTCAATTGATTTTATATAGCGGGAATGCGAGAAGCTTTGCAATGGAAGCGTTGCAGGAGGCAAAGAAGAAGGATTTTGATTCTGCCCGCGTGAAAATCGCCGAGGCGGAAACGGAATTACTGCAAGCCCATAAATACCAAACCCAATTAATCCATGCTGAGGCAGGCGGGGACTCTTTTGATCTTCCCATTATCCTGGTGCATGCACAAGATCATTTAATGACAGCGATGACTATGAAGGATCTTGCAATTGAAATGATCGATCTACGCGAAGAATTCTTACATGCAGATGCTGTGAAGGAGAGGACTGCTGAATGAGCAAGGGGTTGAAGATCGTCACGATTGGCGGAGGTTCGAGCTATACGCCTGAACTGATCGAAGGTTTCATCAAATATCATGAAGAACTTCCTGTGAGTGAAATTTGGCTCGTGGACATCGAAGCGGGAAAGGAAAAGCTTGAAATTGTCGGAAATTTGGCAAAAAGAATGATTAAAAAGGCTGGTGTGAATATTGAAGTCCATCTCACGCTGGATAGAAAGAAAGCGCTTAAGGGTGCTGATTATGTAACGACCCAGCTTCGGGTGGGGCAACTCGCAGCCAGGGCTCTTGATGAAAAGATTCCATTGAAACACGGAGTGATCGGGCAGGAGACGAATGGACCAGGCGGGCTTTTCAAGGCCTTTAGAACGATTCCCGTCATTCTGGATATTGCTCATGAGATGGAGGAATTATGTCCGGAAGCATGGCTGATTAACTTCACGAATCCTGCAGGAATGGTAACGGAAGCAGTTCTTCGTCACAGTAATATTTCCAAAATCATCGGACTCTGCAATGTACCGATTGGGATGGAACGGGGTGTTGCGGATTTGATGGATGTAGAGCCATCAAGGGTCCGGATCGACTTTGCCGGCTTGAACCATATGGTTTACGGCTTGGATGTATTCGTTGATGGCGAGAGTGTCAAAGATCAAATCATCCATTTGATTACGGATCCAGCTAAAGCCGTCACGATGAAGAATATCCATGCAATGGGCTGGGAGCCGGAATTTCTTAGAGCGTTGAACCTGTTTCCATGCCCTTACCACAACTACTATTATAAAACGGGTGATGTGCTGGCCCAAGAATTGAAGGATGCGGAAAAAGGGGAAACACGTGCAGAGGTCGTTCAAAGACTTGAAACAGGCTTATTCGAACTATACAAAGACCAAGATTTGGCTATCAAGCCGCCGCAGCTTGAAGAGCGCGGAGGTGCGTACTACAGTGATGCGGCTGTGCGGTTGATTTGCTCGATGCATACGGATAAGCGAGATATTCAAGCGGTGAATACGGTCAACCATGGTGCGATTGAAGGCATCCCATACGGATCGGCGATTGAAACCAGTTGCGTGATAACTAAGGATGGTCCTAAACCAATCAATGTTGGAGAGCTTCCTGTCGCTGTCCGCGGATTAATTCAGCAAATCAAATCCTTTGAAAGGGTAGCCATCGAAGCTGCAATTTCGGGGGACTATGATACTGCTTTGCTTGCTATGACGATCAATCCACTTGTTCCAAGCGACCGGGTTGCAAAACTTATCTTGGACGAAATGCTGGAGGCACATAAAGATTATTTGCCGCAGTTTTTTGAAAAAAAGGAGTTGCAGGATAATTTATCATGATTGAAGTCCTTGTAAATGCAGATGATTTCGGGTTAACTAAAGCGGTGAATTATGGGATTTTGGATAGCCATAAATATGGAATTGTCAATTCGGCAACGATCATGATGAATGCGAAAGCAACGGAGCATGCGATTGAAATCGCCAAGAAAACACCATCGTTGAAGGTAGGTATTCACTTAGTCCTGACATGGGGTAAACCTTTGTTGAGTGATGTTCCGAGTTTGGTTGACGAATCTGGTTTCTTTAAGAAGCAAGGTACGGTATATGGGGATCCTGCCGGCATTTCCTTGAGCGAATTGGAGAGGGAGTGGTCAGCACAAATCGAAAGATTTTTGGAATTTGGCCTATTCCCGACTCATTTCGATAGCCACCATCATGTACACGGGATCAAAGCATTTCTACCGGTTATTAAAAAGCTGTCAGATAAATATGGATTGCCAGTCCGTAATGCCGGAAGCCACCTTGCAGGGATTCAAACCGTTACAGATGTTTTCCTGGATGATTTTTATGGAGAAATGGTGGTTGAAGATTACTTTCAAAACTTGAAAGGGAGAGTAATGGATGGGGCGAGTGTGGAGATAATGACCCATCCTGCTTATATGGATGAAGAATTGATGGAGGTTTCCTCTTATAATGATAAACGCTTGAAAGAAACCAGGATTTTGACAAAGGCAAAATTACCTGAGGGATTTTCCCTTAGATTCAGCATTAACCAAGTAAAGATTTGATTTCAAAAGAGGACCATTCATCAAAAGATGAATGGTCCTCTTTTATTGTTAAAATTAATAAGCCAGGCTGAATAGGGCTTTGATGTGTGATAGGTAACGAACATTACTTGCTTCTTTCATCAATGTAGCCGGAAGGCCTTTAAGGGACGTGTTATTGGCCCCGACGGTTGCCACTGCATCCTTACGGCCAAGGCTCGCAAGTGTACCTGAGTTTACAGGTGAGAATTCTTCAAGTTTCTTGCCTTCAAATGCTGCATATAGGTTGTATCCAACGAGCTCACCCATTTGCCAAGCATTTTGTGCAGTAGGAGCGTATGGACGGCCGCCTTCTGGAGGGAACGCAACGGCACTGTCGCCGACAACGAATACGTCTTTATGGGATTTGGATTGCAAATACTCATTGACGGTTGCTTTGCCGCGATCCACTTCAAGGCCTGATTCGCCTACGATAGGAAGAGCCGCAACTCCGCCTGTCCAAACAAGCGTATTGGCCGTTATCGTTTGTCCGTCTTTCAATTCGATTTGATTTCCTTTAACACCCGTTACAGGCAGACCTGTCAGGAATTCAACGCCGCGTGCTTCCAGGCTTGTCATGGCACGTTCGATTAAGTGATCAGGCAGGACCGGAAGGATTTTTGGACCAGCTTCCACAAGCTTGATTTTCAAGTCCTTGAAGTCCACTCCGAACTTTTTGGAGATTTTAGGGAAATGATCCACGATTTCACCGATTAACTCAACGCCCGTCAATCCGCCGCCGCCGATCACGATGGTTGCGTCCGCTTCATTATTCGTTTGAGAATATTCGCGGATGCGATCTTCGATATGTTTGTAAATCTTGTTAGCATCATTAACGGATTTCAAGACCATGCTGTTTTCCTCAAGTCC